>NZ_CP101437.1:6157500-6909378 GCF_059133255.1 Pseudomonas sp. FBCC-B1667
AAGGAGTTTTCCGTTTCGACTGCGCCGGAAGTGGGGCGAATTATAGACATCCAGAATCTGCCGTCAAGCTTTGATTTCACAAATCTGTCATATGTGTCAAAAAAGCCCGCAAACACAAAGGCCGGCCCCAAGGGGCCGGCCTTCTTCCCTTCTACTTACAAGCTAGGGAATGCGAATTGCGACGCTTCATGGCTCGCACGTTGCGGCCAGCGTTGAGTAATGGCTTTGCGACGAGTGTAGAAACGCACACCGTCCGGGCCATACGCATGCAGGTCGCCGAACAGCGAACGCTTCCAGCCACCGAAGCTGTGGTAAGCCACTGGCACAGGCAACGGCACGTTAACGCCGACCATGCCCACTTCGATCTCATCACAGAACAACCGCGCTGCTTCACCATCACGGGTGAAGATACAGGTGCCGTTGCCATACTCGTGATCGTTGATCAGTTGCATCGCCTCTTCCAGGCTGTTCACCCGAACGACGCACAGCACTGGCCCGAAGATTTCTTCTTTATAGATGCGCATCTCTGGCGTGACGTTATCGAACAGGCAGCCACCCAGGAAGAAACCTTCCTCATGACCGGCCACGCTCAGACCACGACCGTCGACCACCAGGGTCGCGCCGGAAGAAACGCCGTCTTCGACATAACCGCTGACTTTGTCGCGTGCCTGACCGGTGACCAGCGGCCCCATGTCCAGGCCACAGGTAGTACCCGCACCGATTTTCAGCGCCTTGATCTGCGGCACCAGTTTTTCCACCAGCGCATCCGCCACCTGGTCACCGACGCACACCGCCACCGAGATCGCCATGCAACGCTCGCCGCAAGAACCGTAGGCCGCCCCCATCAATGCGCTGACCGCGTTATCCAGGTCCGCATCCGGCATCAACACCGCATGGTTCTTCGCGCCGCCCAAAGCCTGAACACGTTTGCCGCGCTTGGTGCCTTCAGCGTAGATGTATTCGGCAATCGGCGTCGAACCGACAAAACTCAGCGCTTTGACTTCCGGCGCTTCGATCAGCGCGTCCACTGCAGCCTTGTCACCGTGCACGACGTTCAGCACGCCTTTAGGCAGACCGGCTTCCAGCAACAGTTGAGCGATCAACAGCGTGGAGCTCGGATCGCGCTCGGACGGCTTGAGGATAAAGCAGTTGCCGCAGACGATTGCCAGCGGATACATCCACAGCGGCACCATCGCCGGGAAGTTGAACGGAGTAATACCCGCCACAACGCCCAACGGCTGGAAGTCCGACCAGGCATCAATATTCGGGCCGACGTTACGGCTGTATTCGCCCTTGAGGATTTCCGGCGCCGCACACGCGAACTCGACGTTTTCGATGCCACGCTTCAATTCGCCAGCCGCATCTTCCAGAGTCTTGCCGTGCTCTTCGCTGATCAACTGAGCAATGCGTGCTTCGTTCTGCTCCAGCAATTGCTTGAAGCGAAACATTACCTGGGCGCGTTTGGCCGGTGGCGTATTGCGCCAAGCAGGGAATGCGGCCTTGGCCGAGTCGATGGCTTTCTGAATGGTTTCGCGGCTGGCCAATGGCAGCTTGTGGATCGCCTGGCCGGTAGACGGGTTGAACACGTCAGCCGTGCGACCGTCTTCGGTCACCAGTTCGCCATTGATCAAATGCGGGATAAGGCTCATGCAACACTCCTGAAAAGTTGTCCACAGGCGCCCCGCTGAAGGACGCCTCTATATAGAAGAGAAAATCAGTCGATCTTGTTCAGCACTTCGCCGACCGCATCGAACAGACGATCCAGGTCTTGCGGCTTGCTGTTGAAGGTTGGGCCAAACTGCAGGGTGTCGCCGCCAAAGCGCACGTAGAACCCGGCTTTCCACAGCGCCATACCCGCTTCGAATGGACGCACGATAGCGTCGCCATCACGCGGCGCGATCTGAATCGCACCGGCCAGACCATAGTTACGAATGTCGATGATGTTCTTCGAACCCTTCAGGCCGTGCAGCGCATTCTCAAAATGTGGTGCCACCTCGGCCACGCTCTGCACCAGGTTTTCCTTTTGCAGCAAGTCGAGTGCTGCCAGGCCCGCGGCACACGCCACCGGGTGGGCGGAGTAAGTGTAGCCGTGCGGGAATTCCACCGCGTACTCAGGCGTCGCCTGGTTCATGAAGGTCTTGTAGATCTCGGAGCTGGCAATCACCGCGCCCATCGGGATCGCGCCGTTGGTGACTTGCTTGGCGATGCACATCAGGTCCGGGGTTACGCCGAAGCTGTCGGCACCGAACATCGAGCCGGTACGGCCGAAACCGGTGATCACTTCGTCGAACACCAGCAGGATGTTGTGCTGATCGCAGATCTCGCGCAGACGCTTGAGGTACCCCTGTGGCGGAACCAGTACGCCAGCGGAACCGGCCATTGGCTCAACGAATACCGCGGCAATGTTCGACGCGTCGTGCAGTTCGATCAACTTCAGCAGCTCATCGGCCAACGCAATACCGCCCAACTCCGGCATGCCACGGGAGTAGGCATTGCTCGCCAGCAAGGTGTGCGGCAGGTGATCGACGTCCATCATCGCCTGACCGAACAACTTGCGGTTGCCGTTCACACCGCCGAGGCTGGTGCCCGCAATGTTCACACCGTGATAACCACGGGCACGGCCGATCATTTTGGTCTTGGTCGCCTGACCCTTCAGACGCCAGTAAGCGCGGACCATCTTCACGGCGGTGTCAGCACACTCGGAACCGGAGTCGGTGAAGAACACGTGATTCAGGTTGCCCGGGGTCAGATCAGTGATTTTCTCAGCCAGTTGAAACGACAGCGGATGGCCGTACTGGAAACCTGGCGAGTAATCGAGCGTGCCCAGTTGCTTGGCGACCGCTTCCTGGATTTCCTTGCGGGTATGCCCGGCGCCGCAGGTCCACAGACCGGACAGCGAGTCATAGACTTTGCGGCCCTTGTCGTCGATCAGCCAGCTGCCTTCCGCCGCCACGATCAGACGCGGGTCGCGCTGGAAGTTACGGTTCGCGGTATAGGGCATCCAGTGAGCATCAAGCTTGAGCTGGCTGGCCAGGGAAGACGGGGCGTTTTCAGGCAAGTTCATGGGCAAAACCTCGCAGGCAATAAGCGGCGTAGAGATCAAAAGCGTTCTTGCAGCTAAATTGCCACGGGGATAGAGTCTGTGAAATCCAACTTTTCTAACGTTCAGTCAGGTTGCTACTAAACTATGAGCACGCGTCGTCCCGATCCACTGGCTCAAGTCAGCGACTTTGATATCCGCTTGTTGCGGATCTTTCGCAGCGTGGTCGAATGCGGCGGCTTCTCGGCAGCGGAAAGTGTGCTGGGGATCGGTCGCTCGGCGATCAGTCAGCAAATGAGCGATCTGGAACAACGCTTGGGCTTGCGATTATGCCAACGCGGACGCGCCGGATTCTCCCTGACCGAAGAAGGTCGCGAGGTCTACCAATCGGCCTTGCAGCTATTAAGTGCGCTGGAAAGTTTCCGCACCGAGGTCAACGGCCTGCACCAACACTTGCGTGGCGAATTGACCATTGGCCTGACCGACAACCTGGTCACCCTCCCCCACATGCGCATCACCCATGCCTTGGCGCAATTGAAGGAGCGCGGCCCGGATGTGCAGATTCAGATCCGCATGATCGCGCCCAATGAAGTGGAGCAAGGTGTGCTCGATGGCCGCTTGCACGTCGGCGTTGTGCCCCAGGCCAGCGCGTTATCGGGGCTGGAATACCAGCCGCTGTATAGCGAACGCTCACTGCTGTATTGCGCGGTTGGGCACCCCCTGTTTTACGTCGACGACAAACAACTCGACGATGAACGTCTCAACAGCCAGGACGCTATCGCGCCGACCTTCCGATTGCCAGCGGACATCCAGGCCCACTACCAGGCACTTAACTGCACCGCCAGTGCTTCGGACCGTGAGGGCATGGCGTTCCTGATCCTGACCGGCCGCTACATCGGCTACCTGCCGGATCATTACGCCAGCCTCTGGGTGCAACAAGGTCGCCTGCGTGCGCTCAAACCAACCGCGCGTTTTTATGACCTGAGCCTGGCGTCGGTCACGCGCAAGGGCCGCCGTCCACACCTGGTACTGGAAAGTTTCCTGGAAAGCCTCGCCGCGACGCGCTGAACATCAAAAGAAACCTGTGCCCCGGGACTTGTCTGAAGCCCTTGGGTGCGCTATCAACGCACAGGTTGCGCCCACCTACCTGTCTGGAAGTGCCTATGACCTTTGAAGTCCCAGCTCACGGCGGTAAACCTGCCAGCCGCATTCGTCAGAAGAACGAAGAGACCATCATCAAAGCCGCCGAAGACGAGTTCGCCCGTCACGGGTTCAAAGGCACCAGCATGAACACCATCGCCCAGAATGCCGGGTTGCCCAAGGCAAACCTGCATTATTACTTCACCAACAAACTCGGGTTGTACGTGGCGGTGCTGAGCAACATCATCGAGTTGTGGGACAGCACCTTCAACACCTTGACTGCTGAAGACGATCCGGCCGAAGCGCTCACGCGATATATCCGCGCCAAGATGGAGTTTTCCCGACGCCAGCCACAAGCCTCGCGAATCTTCGCCATGGAAGTGATCAGCGGCGGCGAATGCCTGACCGAGTATTTCAACCAGGACTATCGCGCCTGGTTCCAGGGCCGGGCCGCAGTGTTCCAGGCGTGGATCGACGCCGGCAAAATGGACCCGGTCGATCCGGTTAACCTGATTTTCCTGTTGTGGGGCAGCACGCAGCATTACGCCGACTTCGCGACCCAGATCTGCCGAGTCAGCGGACGCACCAAGCTGACCAAGCAAGACATGGAAGAAGCCGGCAACAACCTGATTCGCATCATCCTCAAGGGCTGCGGCCTGACTCCTGTTATTTAAGACCCCTATGCCTTTTACACTCAGCGACTTTTGTGAATACCGCGAAGAGATTCGCAAAAGCCGCTTCATCACCTTCGCCGCGCCGATCTCGAGCCCGGCTGACGCCCAAGCGTTCCTCGAACGGCACAGTGACCTCAATGCCTCGCACAATTGCTGGGCGTGGAAACTCGGTGATCAATATCGCAGCAATGACGATGGCGAACCCGGTGGCACCGCTGGCCGGCCGATTCTGGCGGCGATCGAGGCGCAGGACTGCGACCAGGTCGCGGTGCTGGTGATTCGTTGGTACGGCGGCATTCAATTGGGCACCGGCGGCCTCGCCCGGGCTTATGGCGGCGGCGCCAACAAGTGCCTGCAAGCGGCATCCAAGGTTGAACTGATCAGTCGAGTGCCCGTCCGTTGTGCCTGCGCCTTCGGTGAATTGGCGCTGGTGAAGCTTCGAGTCGCTGAGCTGGGCGGTTTGCTGGTGGAGGAAACCTTCACCGCCAATGGTGTGGAACTTCAATTGGCCATCGGAAAAGAGCAGATCGACACACTGCAAACGCAACTGGCGGACTTGAGTCGCGGGCGCATTGTGTTGCAGCACTGAGCGCACCAACACCGTTCACCCTTATTCCACCGACGTCTGGATTTTGCCCACATCTACTGTGCACCCGGCTGTGGATAACCTGAGCACATGTGCCTGTAACCCTTCTGTCATGCGGGTTTGCGCGCTTTGTTCATTTTTCGTCCAATCTTCCATCACCCACGTTAAATTCACGTAAAAACAAACGGTTAGCGCCGGTTATCACCTTTAGTAGACAGCCGTGCAGTGCTTATGCCCACCCGTTGAGCTTGCGCACAAATACTGTGGAGCAATCTGTGGATAACCCGTTCATGGTCGTCGCGGCACCATATCCGGCATGGCTTGCGGGCGGCTGTTCATTTTTTAACCAACCGCCTGCGATCAAAACTGGAGCCTGATCAACGGCTTCGCCCTCATGTGGTGCCTGGTTCGGCATTGATATATCGCAACGCATTGTCCTTGAGGCGTGTTCTTGCGCGGATTTTCAGCTTTCCTGACCCAATGGCCAGGAAATTGCTTTATCCACAGGTATCACGCCCATCGACCCGAGTCAGTCATGCCCAACCCCGTGCCGATCCCCGATCAAACACCCCGTCTGCAATTGCGCCACATCAGCAAACGCTACCCCGGATGCCTGGCCAACGACGCCATCGACCTGACCATTGCGTCCGGGGAAATCCATGCCTTGCTTGGGGAAAACGGTGCCGGCAAAAGCACCTTGATGAAGATCATCTATGGCGTCACGCAAGCCGATTCCGGGGAGCTGATCTGGCAAGGGCAACGCGTGAACATACGCAATCCTTCCCAGGCCCGCGGTCTCGGGATTGGCATGGTGTTCCAGCATTTCTCGCTGTTCGAAACATTGAGTGTGGCGCAGAACATTGCCCTGGCGATGGGCGCGGCAGCCGGCACACCGACACAGCTTGAACCGAAGATTCGAGAAGTGTCCCGACGGTATGGCATGGCGCTGGAGCCGGAGCGACTTGTCCACAGCCTGTCGATTGGCGAGCGGCAACGGGTGGAAATCATTCGGTGCCTGATGCAAGACATCCGCCTGTTGATTCTCGACGAACCGACCTCGGTACTGACCCCGCAAGAAGCCGAAGAACTGTTCGTCACCTTGCGCCGACTCGCTGCCGAGGGCTGCAGCATTCTGTTTATCAGCCACAAACTTGGTGAAGTCCGGGCGCTGTGCCATAGCGCCACCGTGTTGCGCGGCGGTCGAGTCGCGGGGCATTGCCGGCCGGCCGAATGCTCGGACCGGCAGTTGGCGCGGCTGATGGTCGGTGACGCGGCCGAGGCGATTACGGACTATCCGAAAGTGGTGGGCAGCGCGGCGTTTCTTAGCGTCAATCGGTTGTCCTGGCTCAATCCCGATCCGTTCGGCTGCTCGCTGAAGGATGTTGATCTTGAAGTGCAAAGGGGTGAAATCGTCGGCATCGCCGGTGTCGCGGGTAATGGTCAGGATGAACTGCTGGCGTTACTCAGCGGCGAAGAACAACTAGCCGGCAACGAGGGCGCAACGATCCGTTTCGCCGGGCAAGCGGTCGCCCACCTGCGACCCGATGCACGACGCGAACTCGGCCTGGCCTTCGTGCCCGCCGAACGACTGGGTCACGGCGCCGTGCCGGAATTGAGCCTCACCGACAACGCGCTGCTCACGGCGTTTCAACAAGGCCTGGTCAGCAACGGCCTGATCCAGCGCCACAAGGTCGAAGCGTTGGCCGAAGAGATCATCCATCGCTTCGGGGTCAAGACGCCCAATGCCCAGACACCCGCCCGCAGCCTCTCGGGTGGCAACTTGCAGAAATTCATCCTCGGCCGGGAAATTCTCCAGCAACCCAAACTGCTGATCGCCGCCCACCCGACCTGGGGCGTGGACGTCGGCGCCGCCGCGACCATTCACCGCGCGTTGATTGCCTTGCGCGATGCCGGCGCGGCGATCCTGGTGATCTCCGAAGACCTCGACGAATTGTTCCAGATCAGTGATCGCCTCGGCGCCTTGTGCGGCGGACGTCTGTCACCGCTCAAGGCGACCGTCGACACGCGACTGATCGACGTCGGCGGCTGGATGGCCGGCCAGTTCGACGCCCCTCACTCACCTGCACCCGCAACGGTTTAACGGAGTTTTCCATGCTGTTTTCTCTCGAACCCCGTGGCCAGCATTCGCGCCTGATGCTCTGGTGCTCGCCATTACTCGCGGCAGCGCTGACGTTGAGTTGTGGCTCATTGCTGTTTATTGCGCTGGGCCACGATCCCTTACTCACGTTGCACACCTTGTTGATCGCGCCGGTCAGCGACTGGTATGGCGTCTCGGAACTGTTGGTCAAAGCGTTGCCGATTTTGCTCTGTGCATTGGGGCTGGCCGTGGCCTATCAAGCGCGAATCTGGAACATCGGCGCCGAAGGTCAATTGTTGCTCGGTGCTCTGGCCGGCAGCGCCTTGGCCGTGAACATCATCGACCTGCAAAGTCGCTGGGCACTGGTGTTGATTCTGCTGGTCGGCACCCTGGCCGGTGCGGCGTGGGCCGGGTTGACCGCGTGGCTGCGCACGCGCTTCAACGCCAACGAAATCCTCACCAGCATCATGCTCAATTACATCGCCCTGAACCTGCTGCTGTTTTGTGTCCACGGGCCGCTGAAGGATCCGGCCGGGTTCAATTTTCCGGAGTCGGCGATGTTCAGTGACTTCAGCCGATTGCCGTTGTTGATGGAGGATGGCCGAGTTCACGCCGGGGTGTATTTCGCCTTGCTGGCGTTGGTCGCGGTGTGGGTGTTGTTGCAGAAAAGCTTTGTCGGTTTCCAGATCAAAGTGTTGGGGCTGGACAAGCGCGCGGCGGGTTTCGTCGGGTTTCGCGAGAAGCGTCTGATCTGGCTGGCGCTGTTGATCAGCGGTGGTTTGGCGGGCCTGGCCGGTGTGTGTGAAGTGACCGGACCTATCGGCCAATTGGTGCCACAGGTCTCGCCGGGGTATGGCTATGCCGCTATCACGGTGGCGTTTCTCGGGCGGCTCAACCCCATCGGCATTCTGTTCTCCAGCCTGTTGATGGCGTTGCTGTACATCGGTGGCGAGAGCGCGCAGATGAGCATGAACCTGCCGCAAGCCATTACTCAATTGTTCCAGGGGATGATGCTGTTTTTCCTGCTGGCCAGCGACGTGCTGATTCTCTACCGACCACGCTTGAACATGCGCTGGGCTCGCCGCGCGCCAGCCACCGTACCTGCAGGAGCGCTGTGATGGATATCGATCTGCTGAGCAATATTTTCTACGCGATGGTCCGTTGCGGCACGCCGTTGCTGTTGGTGGCGTTGGGTGAATTGATCTGCGAGAAGAGCGGCGTGCTCAACCTGGGTCAGGAAGGGATGATGCTGTTTGGTGCGGTGATCGGTTTTATCGTCGCGCTGAACAGCGGCAACCTGTGGCTTGGCGTGTTGCTGGCGATGCTCGCCGGAATGCTGTTGTCGTCGCTGTTTGCCTTGGTGGCGCTGGTGTTCAACGCCAATCAAGTGGCCACCGGGTTGGCGCTCACGATCTTCGGCGTGGGCCTGTCGACGTTTGTCGGGGCGGCGTGGGTCGGCAAACCGCTGGCCGGATTTGAGCCGGTGGCGATTCCGTATTTGAGCGAGATTCCGCTGATCGGGCGGATGCTGTTTGCGCAGGATCTGCTCGTGTATCTGTCATTCGTGCTGTTTGCGCTGGTGGCGTGGGTGATTCTGAAAAGCCGCGTCGGCTTGATCATTCAAGCGGCCGGGGAAAACCCGGACGCCGCCAGTGCGATGGGGTTGCCGGTGTTGGGGGTGCGCACGCTGGCGGTGTTGTTTGGCGGTGCGATGGCCGGATTGGCCGGCGCGTATCTGTCCCTGGCGTACACGCCGATGTGGGCGGAGAACATGAGCGCCGGGCGTGGCTGGATTGCGCTGGCGCTGGTGGTGTTTGCCAGTTGGCGGGTATGGCGCTTGCTGCTGGGGGCGTACCTGTTCGGGCTCGCCAGCATCCTGCATCTGGTGGCGCAGGGGTTGGGGCTGGCGATTCCGTCGAGCCTGCTGGCGATGTTGCCGTATGTCGCGACGATTGTGGTGTTGGTGCTGCTGTCGCGGGATGCCGTGCGGACTCGGTTGTATGCGCCAGTGTCGTTGGGGCAGCCGTGGCAGAGCGGGCATTAAAGGGGACCAGGCCGGCCCCTTCGCGAGCAAGCCCGCTCCCACATTTGACCGAGTCAACCCCATTTCCTGTGACCGGCATAAATCTACTGTGGGCGCGGGCTTGCTCGCGAAGAGGCCCTAACAGGCAACACCTGAACAACGCCCCACGCCAATTCAAAGGCCAGGAAAATCACCAACAGCGAACTGGCCCCCTGCAGCAAGGCATACAGCTGCCAAGCCGCAAACAGAAACCTGCCAACCGCGTCATACCGCCCAAACACCTGCTGCGGATCGCGAATCCGCAGCACCGCCCAAACGCACACAATCGACCCCAACAGGTTCGCCATCAGCATGTGCATCGGCTCGAACGCCGGTAGCGCTCCAGGCAAATCCAACGCCTGGCTCAACCCCGTCAACCCGCCATGCAAAATCGCAAAACTCCACGGCGTGACAAACGCCGCCGTCACGATCAAGTCATACCAGGCACTGCCCCGCACCACCCGGCGATATTGCGTTGAAGTCCACATCGGCCCTGCTCCATATATTCGAGGAGCAACAAGGCTAAAGCCTGGAGTATGCTCCAGGGTCAAGCCTTCTTGAGACGTCAATATGCGCATCGGTGAATTAGCCCAGGCCAGCGCCGTCAGCCGCGATACGCTACGGTTTTACGAGCAACGCGGATTGATCGCCGCGCAACGCAGCGCCAATGGTTATCGCGACTACCCGGCGGACATGGTGCAACTGGTGCAGTACATCAAGACCGCACAGCGACTGGGCTTCACCCTTGGTGAAATCGGCAACAGCGTTGCGGCAATCTGGCAATCACCCGATCCGGACAGCGCCATCACGCAGCTGCTGCAAGACAAACTCAAACTGATCGAAACCCGGATGGATGAACTCGGCGCGTTGCGTCACGAGTTGCAACAACGGCTCGGACAACGCTGTCCACTGAATCCGTGAACCTCTTTTTTCAAGGAAGCCACTTATGTCCAAGGCAAAAACCGCGCTCATCATCGGAGCCTCCCGTGGTCTGGGCCTCGGCCTGGTGAAAACCCTGCTGGCCGACGGCTGGCACGTCACCGCCACCGTGCGTAACCCGCAAAACGCCGATGCCTTGCGGGCTGTGGGCAACGTGCGTATCGAGAAACTCGACATGGACGATCAGTCGGCCGTGATCGCCCTCAGCCAACAGCTCAAGGGCGAAGTGTTTGACCTGCTGTTCGTGAATGCCGGGGTCAAGGGCCCGGACGTTCAAACGCCGGGCGGTGCGACGCTGGCCGAGGTTGGCCAGCTGTTTTTCACCAACGCCGTGGCCCCGATCAACCTGGCCCAGCGTTTCGTCGGGCAGATTCGCCCGGACAGCGGCGTGCTGGCGTTCATGAGTTCGGTGCTCGGCAGCGTGACCATGCCGGACGCGCCGGAACTCGCGCTGTACAAGGCGAGCAAGGCTGCACTGAACTCGATGACCAACAGCTTTGTGACGCAATTGGGCGAGCAGAAACTCACCGTGCTGTCGCTGCATCCGGGCTGGGTGAAAACCGACATGGGCGGTGAAGGTGCGGACCTTGATGTCGAGACCAGCACCCGTGGCCTGGTTGATCAGGTGAATGCGTACACGGGCAAGGGCGGGCATCACTTCGTGAACTACCGAGGTGAAACCATTCCCTGGTAACCCCCACAATCCCTATGTAGGAGTGAGCCTGCTCGCGATGGCGGTGTGTCATTCAGCATCGATGTGACTGACACGGCCTCATTGCGAGCAGGCTCACTCCTGCAAAGGATCATTCCACACAGGGATTTGTGTTGTCTGGTCGGGTCGGGCTTGCCCGGCGCTACGTTTTGTCCGAAACTCCGCACCTCGCCCCCGCGGCGATCCTGGATCAGCAGACAGGGTAATCACTGAGCTGGCAACCCTGAACCCCACTTTCAGAGGAGCCGGCCAACATGCCCGCATCCCGTACCTGGTTAAAAAATCCCCTCGCGATCTTCACTGCCAATGGCCTCGATGCCCGTGGTGGCCTGGTTGTGCAAGACGGTGTCATCGTCGAATTGCTCGCCGCCGGCCAGCAACCGGTTGTGCCCTGTGGACACGTGTTCGATGCCCGTGAGCATGTGATCCTGCCGGGGCTGATCAACACCCATCACCATTTCTATCAAACCCTGACCCGCGCCTGGGCGCCAGTGGTCAATCAGCCATTGTTCCCTTGGCTGAAAACCCTGTACCCGGTCTGGGCCCGACTCACGCCGGAAAAACTCGCCCTCGCCACTAAAGTTGCGCTGGCCGAGCTGCTGCTGTCCGGCTGCACCACCGCCGCCGATCACCATTACCTGTTTCCCGAAGGCCTCGAAAACGCAATCGATGTGCAAGTCGAAAGCGTTCGCGAACTGGGCATGCGCGCCATGCTCACGCGCGGCTCCATGAGCCTCGGCGAAAAGGACGGCGGCCTGCCACCGCAGCAGACCGTGCAGGAAGGCGAAGTCATTCTCGCCGACAGCCAGCGCTTGATCGCCGAGTACCACGAACGCGGTGACGGTGCGCAAATCCAGATCGCACTGGCGCCCTGCTCGCCGTTCTCGGTGACCCCGGAAATCATGTCCGCCAGCGCTGAACTGGCGAACAAGCTCGACGTGCGCCTGCACACGCATCTGGCCGAAACCCTCGACGAAGAAGACTTCTGCCTGCAACGTTTCAGCCTGCGCACGGTGGATTATCTGGACAGCGTCGGCTGGCTAGGTCCACGTACCTGGCTGGCCCACGGCATCCACTTCAACCCGGACGAAATCGCCCGCCTCGGCGCCGCCGGCACCGGCATCTGTCATTGCCCGAGTTCGAACATGCGCCTCGCTTCCGGCATCTGCCCGACGCTCGATCTCACGGCGGCGGGCGCGTTGCTCGGGCTGGGCGTGGACGGTTCGGCGTCCAACGATGCGTCGAACATGATGCTAGAAACCCGTCAGGCACTTTACATTCAGCGCCTGCGTTATGGCGCCGAGAAGATCACGCCGGAACTGGTGCTGGGCTGGGCGACCAAGGGTTCGGCAAGCTTGCTGGGACGTACCGATATCGGTGAGCTGGCGGTTGGCAAGCAGGCGGATCTGGCGTTGTTCAAACTGGATGAACTGCGTTTCTCCGGTAGCCATGATCCGGTGTCAGCGCTGCTGCTGTGCGGCGCGGATCGGGCGGATCGGGTCATGGTTGGCGGCAAGTGGCGAGTGATTGACGGGCAGGTTGAGGGGCTGGACCTCAAGGGATTGATTGCTGATCACAGCCAGGCCGCTCGCCAGTTGATCGCCGGCACCTGATCCAACACAAATCAAAAACTGTGGGAGCGAGCTTGCTCGCGATGGCGTCATGTCAGTCAACATTGATGTTGAATGTCAGTCCGCTATCGCGAGCAAGCTCGCTCCCACAGGGGTTCAGTGTCTAGATTTGTTTTGTGGTGTTTTTAGAGACCGAGCAGCGACAACATGATGAATGTCGCGAACAGCACAAAGTGGGTCATCCCTTCGATGGCGTTGGTTTCGCCATCGTTGAGGTTGATCGCGCTGACGATCAACGTCAGGAAAATCATCACCGTCTGCACCGGCGTCATCGCCATCTGGAATGGCTGACCGGTATACAGCGCCATCGCCTCCATCACCGGCACCGTCAGGATCACCGTCGACAGCGACGCGCCCATCGCGATATTGACCACCGACTGCATGCGATTGGCCAATGCCGCGCGCAATGCCGTCAGAATCTCCGGCGCCGCCGAAATAGCCGCCACCAGAATCGCCGTAATCACCGGCGGAGCGCCCGTCCCTTCCAGCCCCAGATCGAGGGTCTTGGACATCACCTCGGCTAGCGCACCAATCACCACCACACCAAACACCAACGTGCCGATACTCAGCGCAACATTGACCGGTTGGACGTCCTCCTCCGGGACTTTGCGGCGGCGTTTTTCCGGGTAGCTGTAGCTGAAAAAGTAACTGTGCGGCCCGACCTGCATCCGCAGGAACAACGCATAGAGCACGACCATCGCACCAATGGTGAAGCCTGAGTACAGCTTCCAGTTGGCCTCGGGAATGAACTCCGGCACCACCATCGACACGCCCATGGCCGTGAGGATCATCACGCTGTAGCTACGCGCCGAATCATCGTTGTAGGACTGCTCGCCGTGCTTGAGCCCGCCCATTAATGCGGCGAGGCCGAGGATGCCGTTGATGTCGAGCATCACCGCAGAGTAGATCGTGTCGCGCACCAGAGTGGACGAAGCCTCGTTGCTCATCATGATCGCCAGGATCACCACTTCCACCAGCACCGCCGCCAGCGTCAGGATCATCGTGCCGTAGGGATCGCCGACTTTTTCCGCCAGCAATTCGGCGTGATGGGCGACGCGCATGGAGGCGGCGACGATGAACGCAATCAACACCAGCCCGGCGCTCAGCGCGACCGGCTGACCGCTGTGAAGCATCCAGTGCTCCAGCGGGTAGGCGACGACGGCGGCAAGCACGGCCAGCAGCAGAAAGGTTTCTTGCTTGAAGTGTGTGAGCATTGCGGGCCTTTTTTGCGCAGTGGGACAAAAGCAGAGTGATGAGCTACTGACTGCGGTGCGGCGCTAACGTTTCGTTACACCTTAGCGCACCAGTGGATGGCAGCCGTGATCGGCCGTGCACTTTTATTGGCCTTGCGGGCCCCTTCGCGAGCAAGCCCGCTCCCACATTAGATCGCGGTCCCCTGTGGAAGCGGGCTTGCCCGCGAAGGCCGCGACTCGGTTGCGGGTTGTTTGTTGTCCTGTTGGTCAGTAATTTGCATTGACCCTGCCAACCTCAAAACAAAATGGAGTTGGAATTCATGCAAAAACGTCCGCTGAAGAAGCTGCTTTGCGCCGTCGCTGCCATCATCGGTCTGAGCGCCAGCCTGGCCGCCAGTGCCACCGACCCGCTGAAAGTCGGCTTCGTCTACATCGGTCCGATTGGTGACCACGGCTGGACGTATCAGCATGAACAGGGGCGCAAGGTGCTGGCCGAGAAATTCGGTTCACAGATCACCACCAACTACGTAGAGAACGTCGCGGAAGGCGCCGACGCCGAGCGGGTGATTCGCAACATGGCCAAGGACAACTACGACCTGATCTTCACCACCTCCTTCGGCTACATGAACCCGACCCTGAAAGTCGCCAGGCAATTTCCCAAGGTGACCTTCGAACACGCCACCGGCTACAAACAAGACAAGAACCTCGGCACCTATCTGGCGCGCACCTATGAAGGTCGCTACGTCGGCGGTTTCCTCGCGGCGAAGATGACCAAGACCAAGAAGATCGGCTATGTCGCCTCCTTCCCGATCCCGGAAGTGATTCGCGACATCAACGCCATTCAACTGGCCCTGAACAAGTACAACCCCGGCACCGAGATCAAAGTGGTGTGGGTCAACTCGTGGTTCGATCCGGGCAAGGAAGCCGACGCCGCCAATGCGCTGATCGACCAGGGCGTGGACGTGGTGTTCCAGCACACCGACAGCCCGGCGCCGATCCAGGCCGCTGAACGTCGCGGCGTGTATGCCGTCGGCTACGCTTCGGACATGGCGCATTTCGGGCCGAAAGCGGTGCTGACGTCCATCGTCAACGACTGGGGCCCGCATTACGTCCAAGCGACCCAAAGCGTGCTCGACCACGCCTGGAAATCTCAGGATTACTGGGGCGGTTTGAAGGAAGGCACGGTTGAGTTGCCGATCAGTGATCTGGTGCCGGCACCGGTGAAAGCCGAAGCCGAGCAGATTATTGCCGAGATCAAAAGCGGTGCGTTCCACCCGTTCACCGGGCCGATCAAGGATCAGGCCGGCGCAGAGAAAATTGCGGCAGGTGCGACGGCCAGCAATACGGAACTGGCGTCGATGAACTACTACGTTGAAGGCATGAAGGCCGAGATTCCGAAGTAATGTTCCGCTCCCGACACACATTCGACTTTCAGCGTTCTTGAGAATTGCGCATGAGCCAACTTCCGATCATCGACATCGCCCCGCTCTACAGCGATGACCAAACCGCCTGGCAATCCGTCGCCAGCCAAATCGACCACGCCTGCCGCGAATGGGGTTTCTTCTACATCAAGGGCCACCCGATTTCCGCGCAACGCATCGCCGCCGTACTCGACCATGCCCAACGCTTCTTCGCCCAACCCACTGCCGAAAAGCTCAAGATCGACATCACTCAAACCCGCCACCATCGCGGCTACGGCGCCATCGCCACCGAACAGCTCGACCCGAGCAAGCCCAGCGATCTCAAAGAAACCTTCGACATGGGCCTGCACCTGCCGGCCGATCACCCTGACGTGTTGGCAGAGAAACCGCTGCGCGGCCCCAACCGCCACCCGTCGATACCCGGTTGGGCAGCGCTGATGGAGCAACACTACGTCGACATGCAGGCCCTCGCCCAAACCCTGTTGCGCGCGATGACGTTGGCACTCGGTATCGAGCGGGACTTTTTCGACAGCCGTTTCAAAGAGCCGGTCAGCGTGCTGCGGATGATCCATTACCCGCCGCGCCACACCGCCAGCTCCGCCGAACAACAGGGCGCCGGCGCCCACACCGATTACGGCTGCATTACCCTGCTGTATCAGGACGCCGCCGGGGGCTTGCAAGTACGCAACGTGAAAGGCGAATGGATCGACGCGCCACCGATCGAGGGCACGTTCGTGGTCAACCTCGGCGACATGATGGCGCGCTGGAGCAACGACCGTTACCTGTCGACGCCGCATCGGGTGATCAGTCCGTTGGGCGTGGACCGTTATTCGATGCCGTTCTTTGCCGAGCCGCACCCCGACACACGCATCGAATGCCTGCCCGGTTGTCAGGATGACGTTCACCCTGCGAAATACCCGGCCACCACCTGCGCCGAATTTCTGCTCTCGCGCTTCGCCGATACCTACGCCTATCGACGGGAACCGGAAGCGGTGTAATCAACCGGCTGGTCAGGTTTTGCTAAATGTTTCTACGGGCATCTGTAGAATGCTCGCCATTGCACCTGATGAGAAAAGACCATGTACGACTGGCTGAACGCCCTGCCCAAGGCAGAACTGCATTTGCACCTCGAAGGTTCGCTGGAGCCCGAGCTGCTGTTCGCCCTGGCCGAACGTAACAAGATCGCCCTGCCGTGGAGCGACGTCGACACCCTGCGCAAAGCGTACGCCTTCAACAACCTGCAAGAATTTCTCGACCTGTATTACCAGGGTGCCGACGTGTTGCGCACCTCGCAGGATTTCTACGACCTGACCTGGGCGTACCTGTTGCGCTGCAAGGCGCAGAACGTGATTCACACCGAACCGTTCTTCGACCCGCAAACCCACACCGACCGTGGCGTACCGTTCGAAGTGGTGCTGAACGGCATTGCCGCCGCCCTCAAGGATGGCGAGCAGCAACTGGGCATCACCAGCGGTTTGATCCTTAGCTTCCTGCGCCACTTGAGCGAAGAAGAAGCGCAGAAAACCCTCGACCAGGCGCTGCCGTTCCGCGACGCATTTGTCGCCGTGGGCCTGGACAGTTCCGAGATGGGACACCCGCCAAGCAAGTTCCAGCGCGTGTTTGACCGTGCCCGTCACGAAGGCTTCCTGACCGTGGCCCACGCCGGTGAAGAAGGCCCGCCCGAGTACATATGGGAAGCCCTCGACCTGCTGAAAATCCAGCGCATCGACCATGGCGTGCGCGCCATCGAAGACGAGCGTTTAATGCAGCGGATCATCGATGAGCAGATCCCGCTGACCGTGTGCCCGTTGTCGAACACCAAGCTCTGCGTGTTCGATCACATGTCCCACCACAACATCCTCGACATGCTTGAGCGCGGCGTGAAAGTGACCGTGAACTCGGATGACCCGGCGTACTTCGGCGGCTACGTGACCGAGAACTTCCATGCGCTGTACACCGATCTGGGCATGACCCAGGATCAGGCCAAGCGCCTGGCGCAAAACAGCCTGGATGCGCGGTTGGTAAAACCGTAAGGCTGCTGAAGATCACATGTGGGAGCGAGCGTGCTCGCGATGACGCCATCACACCCAACATCATTGTTGAATGTAAGGCCGCCATCGCGAGCAAGCTCACTCCCACAGGGATTGTGATTAATTGACGACCACTGCTTCCGTCAACTCCTCCAGCGTCTTCCCCCGCGTCTCCATCCCGAACACCCACACCACCCCCGCCGCAATCGCAAAACACATCGCCCCCAACGCGAAGACCCCGCCCTGCCCGGTCACCGGAAACACCAACCCCGTCACCAACGGACCGAGCAACGATCCCACCCGGCCAATCGCCGAGGCAAACCCCGAGCCCGTGGCGCGTGCCGACGTGGGGTACAACTCCGGCGTGTAGGTGTAGAGCACCGCCCACATGCCGAACAGGAAGAACTGCATCAACAACCCTGAGGCAATCAACAGGCTGACATTGCCGCCAAACACCGCGCTTTGACCGTAGAGAAACGCCATCACACCGCCGCCGAGCAAGGTCACGACGCACACCGGTTTACGCCCCCAACGTTCCACCAGCCAGGCGGCCATGAGGAAACCGGGAATCCCGCCGAGGGAAATCAGCACCGTGTAATACACCGACTGTGTCACGGCAAAACCGGACTGCTGGAGCAAGGCACTGAGCCAGGACGTGAGCCCATAAAAGCCCAGCAAGGCAAAGAACCACACACTCCAGATCATCATCGTGCGCTGGCGATACTGCGGCGACCAGATCTGCCGCAACGCCGAAAAGAAATTACCCGGCGTAGTTGCCACGTGCGGCAGGCGAACCGGTTCAGGCAAATCCGAATGCCCCAACGACACACGCACACGCTCTTCGATCCGTCGCAGCACCGTGTCGGCCGCGGCGTGATGCCCGGCCTGTTCCAGCCAGCGTGGCGACTCGGGAATGAAAAAGCGGATCGCCAGCACAAACACCGCCGGCACCGCCAGAACGAGAAAGATGTCCCGCCAGCCAATCACCGGCAACAGGAAATAGGACAGCACCCCGGCCGCGACGAAACCCAGCGGCCAGAAACCGTCCATCAATGCGATGTAGCGTCCACGCCCTCTGGCCGGGATCAGCTCGGACAGCATCGACTGCGCAATGGGAAACTCCATGCCCATGCCAATGCCCAGAAGGATTCGGAACAAGGTCAGCGTTTCAACGTTCTGTGCCGTGGAACACAGGTAACTGGCGATGCCCCACAGCACGATGCTCCACTGGAACACCGGCTTGCGACCAAAGCGGTCGGCCAACATGCCCGACAGTGAAGCGCCCAGCACCATGCCGAAGAAACTCGAACTGGCCAGCAACCCGGCCTGCGCCGAACTCAGGCCGAACTCGGTTTTGATCGAGCCGAGCAGAAAGGTCATCATCGCCAGATCCATGGAGTCGAAGAAAAACGCCAGGGCAATGATGATGAAAATGATCCGGTGATAACCGCTGATGGGCAGACGTTCCAATCGTTCTGCCGCGCTAAAGCCTCGTGTTTCCATGCCACATCCCCCATCCGAAAGTCCCTGGATCGAGTGTGCGCGATAGCGTCTGGCGGCTATTGCTGGATGCGACCTGTCCACAGCTCTGAACGACGCCTGACCCCGTCGGGAGCAGACGTCGATATCACGCTCTAAAGCGCCATTTCCAGCTCGGTTTCCTTGGCGAAACGATTGATTTCCCGCTGTCCTGCGTCAGTGACTTGCATGGCACGGGATTCGTTGGGCAGGCTCAACCAGCCCGATTGCATGAACAGCTGCAACAACGCCGCACCCAACGAACCGCCCATGTGCGGGCGTCTTTCGCTCCAGTCGGGACACGCACAGGCAACCCTGTTGTTGCGATGAGCCAGCGCCTGGATGAACACACCGCGTTTCGCCAGTTGAGTGGAGCCTTTGTGGGTAACCATGACTCGCTGATCGATCTGTTCAATCCAGCCTGCATCCAGCAATCGCTGGTAAAGGTCGGCGGCCAGGGTGCCGCCCAAGTGGTCGTCGCACAGCCTGGCGCGCAGCAGTGACGAAAGCGCCGTCTGAGGTTTGGCGATGGGGTTGGGGCGCTTGAAAACATCCGGGACTTCCCGTGGCGTACTGGCCAGGGTCGCGCTGGCCAATGCCTCTATGGCCGCGCCGACTTCGGGGGCTGCCAGGCGGAAAAAACGTTTTCGCCCACGAATTTCAACTCTCAACAGACCGCCTGCGGACAGTCGCCCCAAATGTGCGCTGGCCGAAGAGGGTGACAGGCCGGCCAACAACGCCAGCTCTTCGGTTTGCCGCGCCGTGCCGTCCATCAACGCCCACATCATTGCGCTGCGCTTTGGGTCAGCCAGCAACGTGGCGATCTGGCTGATGCAAGGTGCATGTTCCATGTATTCACTCCCTGTTGAATCGTTTCGTCTGCTGCTCAGAGACATCTTGACCAGTAATGTGGCGTCGGCCAAGACGCGGAAACCGCCATAAGCCGGGCAAAGCTCCCCGTTCACCCATGCCAATGCTTCGCTGCCAGGGCAAAGGTCAGGTGCGTGAGCGGAGTGCCAGCCGGCTGGAACGCGGACTCGCCATCGCGAGATCGACGGTGCGTACATGAGGCGGGCGCTAGTATAAGCGGGTTAACCGTCGGTTCCTGCCCTTGGGAAACCGTGGGTGCTGATAGTTCCTGAGAGAAATTTCGCTATTTGCCTGCGACTATTGATCGTTGCCCGATATCGTCGGGAATTGCCTGCTTAAAAGAGCGCATCGGCTGGCAAGCATTTCCCGTAACAGGTTCACAGGCTTACTCAATTGTGCGCGATGGGCGCACAGTAAATTCAGAGGTGCGCGCTCACAGAGCAGTTCTGGCATCAGCACTTTCAACCGTCCGGCGAGCACATCGGCGGCGACATCGAGCCAGGACTTGTAAGCGATCCCGGCGCCGGCCACCGCCCACAGGCGCACCACATCAGCATCGTCACTGAAACGGTCCCCGCTGACGGTCAGGCCAACCTCGCGTTTGCCGTCATGGAAACTCCAGTGATCGTGGACCCGACTGTCGAGCATGAACAACAAACAGTTGTGCTGGGCCAATTGCTCCAGCTGCCGGGGTTCGCCGTGTCTGGCCAGATAACCCGGCGCGGCGCACAGGACGCGGCGGTTCTGCGGGGCGATGGGCAGCGCCACCAGGCTTGAGTCTTCCGGCTCGCCATAGCGCAGGGCGATGTCGACCGGTTGCCGGAACAGATCGGCGATGCGATCCCCCAGCAACAACCGCACGGTCAGTTTCGGGTGCTCGCGCTGAAACTCGTCCAGCCACGGCAGTAACAGGTTGCGGCCGAAGTCCGACGGGGCGGACAACTGCAGAATCCCGCTGACCTGGTCTTGGCCACTGGCGAGCAATCGGCGCCCTTCATCCAGATTGCTCAGGGCCGCCCGGGCATATTCCAGAAAGCCCTCGCCTTCGGCGGTCAGGCGCAGGCTGCGGGTTGACCGCGCGAGCAAGCGTGCGCCGAGTTGTTGCTCGATGCGCTTCAACGCCGCGCTGGCCACCGCCGCCGACATGTCCATCACCCGCGCCGCCGCCGACAGGCTCCCCAGATCCGCAGCGCGGACGAACAGCTGCAAGTCATCGAAACGCAGCATTTTCAGCCTCGATTATCAAAAAAATAT
Organism: Pseudomonas sp. FBCC-B1667; assembly: GCF_059133255.1. Taxonomy (NCBI): domain Bacteria; kingdom Pseudomonadati; phylum Pseudomonadota; class Gammaproteobacteria; order Pseudomonadales; family Pseudomonadaceae; genus Pseudomonas; species Pseudomonas sp. FBCC-B1667. The sequence goes on from NZ_CP101437.1 coordinate 6,178,669, forward strand.
TGAAAGAGACTGCTCTTTTAGCGGGTTTTATCTTGCGGCGAAATAGCCAATCATCTGTGCCATCGAATTCATCACGCTCCCGGAGTCGTCCATGTCCCAGCCATTTACCGCCATCGCCACCCTTATCGCCAAAGCCGGCCAGCAAGACGCTCTCGAACAGCACCTGCGTGCGCTGCTGGAACCGACCCGCGCCGAAGCCGGTTGCGGCCAATACGATCTGCACCAGGACCTCGCCAATCCCCTGGCCTTTTACATGATCGAGCAATGGAGCAGCGACCAAGCCCTGCAAGCGCATGACGCCAGCGCCCACATCCAGAACTTCCGGGCCAAGGCCGGCGACTTCCTCGAACACTTCGACCTCAAGCGCCTGCGTAACGTGGCCTGATCTTCCTTTATCAACGTTCGGAGTACCCTGGATGAAAGCCATTGCTTACTACACCTCGTTGCCAATCAGCGACGAACACTCCCTGCAAGACATCGAACTGCCAGAACCGGTCGCCGGCCCTCGCGACCTGCTGGTGGAGGTCAAAGCCATCTCGGTCAACCCGGTGGACACCAAGGTGCGTCAAAACGTCCAGCCTGAAGCAGGCGCAGCCAAGGTGCTGGGTTGGGACGTGGCCGGTGTGGTCACGGCCGTCGGCAGCGACGTGACCTTGTTCAAGGTCGGCGACAACGTTTTTTACGCGGGCTCCATCGCCCGTGCCGGCGGCAATAGCGAACGCCATGTGGTGGATGAGCGGATCGTGGGTCACATGCCGAAAACCCTCGGTTTCGCCGAAGCCGCCGCACTGCCGCTGACTGCCATCACCGCTTGGGAATTGCTCTTTGAACGCCTGCAAGTGCGCGAAGGCAACACCGATGAAGGCCAGAGTCTGCTGATCGTCGGCGCGGCCGGCGGCGTGGGTTCGATCCTTACGCAACTGGCCAGCCAGCTCACCGGGCTTAACGTCATCGGCACCGCCTCCCGTCCGCAGACCCAGGACTGGGTGCGTGAATTGGGGGCGAACCTGGTGATCGATCACAGCCAGCCGCTGAGCGACGAACTCAAGCGTGCCGGTGTGGACTTTGTGACCCATGTCGCCAGCCTGACCCAGACCGAACAGCATCTGGACCAATTGGTCGAAGCGCTGGCGCCGCAAGGCAAACTGGCGCTGATCGACGATCCCAAGTCGCTGGACGTGACCAAGCTCAAACGCAAGAGCCTGTCGCTGCACTGGGAGTTCATGTACACCCGCTCGCTGTTCGAAACCGCCGACATGATCGAGCAGCACACGCTGCTCAACCGCGTTGCCGGGCTGATCGACGCCGGCACGTTAAAAACTACGGTCGGCGAGCACTTCGGCACCATCAACGCGGCTAACCTGCGCCGTGCACATGCCTTGTTGGAAAGCGGCAAAGCCAAGGGCAAGGTTGTGCTGGAAGGCTTCTGAAACATGCTGAAACGGTGTCGTCCAGCAATGGACGACACCGTCAGTCCGAAGGTTGACCACTGTCACAATAGCGATCGCGTTCGGGTCTACAATCGAAATCTCTGCGGCACAATCTTTACGTAGCATCTTTTTCGAGAGGAGAGATCAGCAATGAAGATCCTGATAAAAGAAGTGGCTAAATCTCAGTGGCAGGTCCGTCTGGACCAACATGCAGTGACGTTCCGCAGTGAAGCCGAAGCACTGGCCTTTACCCGAACCCTCGAAGCCCGCCTGTACGCCCCCCACCAGATTCCTGGTCGCCAGCAGCGCGCTGCTGGCTGAACCCGTCATCAGACCTGGGCTTGCGCCAGCGCCCGGGCATTTTGCAAGCGCCGGGTGAGCATTGCAGCGCTTACCACTAACAGTCCGCACAAGCTGATGACCAACGCCATCGGCACGGCGCTGCCATCGTGTAAAACGCCGACCAGCGCAGCCGCGCCGGCCGCGACGGTGAACTGCAGGCACCCGAGCAATGCCGACGCACTGCCAGCGCGGGCGCCCTGCCCGTTCATGGCGCACGCAGACGCATTGGGGAGGATGCAGCCGAGGCTGGAAATGCAAATAAACAGCGGGATCAGCAACGGCCATAAGTGCTCAGGGTGCAGCGCACTGACGGCGAGCAGCGCCAGGCCGGCTGCCAGGTAAACCCACACAGCACGCGCCAGCAGGAACGCCGGCCCACGCTTCGCGAGAAGTCGCGCGTTGACTTGCGCCACCAGAATGAACCCCGCCGCGTTGGTGCCGAACAGCCAGCCGAAATGCTCGGCCGGTACACCGTAGAGTTTGATGAACACGAACGGGGATCCGGCGATGTAGGAAAACATCCCGGCGATGGCGATGCCACCCGTCAGCGCGTGACCGAGATAGACCCGGTCGGACACCAGGCGACCGTACTGCCGCAAGGCACCCGACAACGGCTGACGTGGCATATGCGCGGGAAGGCTTTCCGGCAACCCGAGTGCCACGGCCAAGCCGGCCAGGGCACTGAAACCGGACAACGCCAGGAAGATCGACTGCCAACCCGTGGTGTTGACCAGCAAGCCGCCGAGCATCGGCGCGAGGATCGGCGCCAGGCCCATGACCAGCATCAGTTGCGAATAAACTTTCGCCGACCCCACGGCGTCGCATTTATCGCTGACCACCGCACGCGAAATCACCATCCCCGCACAACCGCCCAACGCCTGGACAAAACGCGCACCGATCAGCCATTCGAGGTTCGGCGCATAGGCGCAGGCCAGTGAAGCGAGGGTGAACAGACCGACCCCGGTCAGCAACGGGATACGTCGCCCAAAACGATCCGCCACCGGACCATACGCCAGTTGACCAATCGACAAACCGAGAAAGTACGCCGCCAGGGTCAGTTGAACGTGTTTTTCATCGGTGCCAAAGGCCAGCGCCATGGCCGGGAAGGCGGGCAGATAGAAGTCGATCGCCAGCGGACCGAAAGCGGTCAGGGCGCCAAGAATCAAAATGGTACGGAAATTCATCAGGCATCCAGTTGAGCATGGGTCGGCAGGCCCCACAGTCTAGCCGCGCATGAACGCCTTGAACATTCCGATAGCTCGCTAACTATTAAAAACCCGCTGAATGAATGCAGATCCCCCTACAGGGGGATTGCAGTGGGTCAGGCGACTTTGGCTTCGTAGCCTTCTTCCGTGATCGCAGCGATCACTTGCTCAACCGTCAGCGAGCTCTCGACCCCGACTTCCCTGGCCGCCAGATCAACCCGCACGCTGGCCGCCGGATCCTTGGCCTGCACCGCCTGGGTAATGGCTTTGACACAGTGACCGCAAGACATGCCCTGAACGTTGAATACTTGCATGGTGTGGCTCCTTTATTGAGGTTGCGAGCAGTCTCGAGTTTGCCACCATGGCAAGGTCAAGTTCTTCAACAATCTGCCGGGCTGGCATTCGGCGGCGCGCTCGGCCAAGCTGCGTGCATCAATGACTCGATTTCAGGAGATTCAGCCATGCGCTGGTCAGCTCTCAGCCTGTTTGGCTTGCTCAGCCTCTTTGCCGCGACACCTTCGGTTCAAGCCGCCGGGGAGGACTATGGCGTACTGATCATCTCCCGCGAGCGCCTGGAAGTCGCGACCTCCTGCGAAATCGGTGTGTACATCCAGGATCAACTGTCCGCACGACTGTTCCAGGAGCAAAGCACCTCGTTCAATCTGCCGCCGGGCACTGTGTCCCTGCGCCTCAAACTGCTGCCGGGCCAGGTGCCGGGTTGCAACCCGGGCATGCTCGCGCCGGGTTCGCAGATCATCTCGCTCAAGGCCGGGGACGTATTGAAGTTCCGGATTGCGATGACGCAGGAAGGGATGTACCTCAAACGCGCTTCTCTCGAATACTGACGCAGATCCCTGTAGGAGTGAGCCTGCTCGCGTTAGCGGCGTGTCAGCAAAAGAGATATTGACTGATCCACCGCTATCGCGAGCAGGCTCGCTCCTACAGTTTTAGATGGGTGCTTGACCTTGCCCGCATGGCAAGGTTGATCCTGTAGGCATCTACTACAGGGAGCGCGACCGATGTCCGAATCCACCACGTTCGATCTGCCGATTGCCGGCATGACCTGCGCCAGTTGCGCCGGGCGTGTCGAACGCGCCTTGAGCAAAGTCATCGGCGCCACTGCCGTCAGCGTCAACCTGGCCACCGAACAGGCCCGCGTCCAGGCACCGAGCGACAGCTTGCCCGCATTGATGGAGGCTGTTGAACAGGCCGGTTACAGCGTGCCCCGCCACAGTCTGGAACTGAGCATCGACGGCATGACCTGCGCCTCGTGCGTCGGCCGGGTCGAACGTGCGCTGGCCAAGGTGCCGGGGGTCCAGAGCGTCAGCGTCAACCTGGCCAACGAACGCGCCCACCTCGAACTGCTCGGCCAGATCGATCCGCAGACCTTGATCGCCGCAGTGGCCAAGGCCGGTTACGCCGCCAGCGTCTGGGAAGCCGAACACCCACCCACCGACACTCAACAACAGCGCCTGCACCGTGAGCGTTGGGCGTTGATCATGGCCCTCCTCCTCGCCTTGCCGCTGGTGCTGCCGATGTTGCTGCAACCGTTCGGCGTGCACTGGATGCTTCCCGCGTGGGCACAATTCGCCCTGGCAACGCCGGTGCAATTCATCTTCGGTGCACGTTTTTATGTGGCAGCCTGGAAAGCCGTGCGCGCCGGTGCCGGGAATATGGATTTGCTGGTCGCCCTCGGCACCAGCGCGGGTTACGGCCTGAGTCTTTACGAATGGGCCACCGCCGCCGGGCGTATGCCCCACTTGTATTTCGAAGCCTCGGCCGTGGTGATTGCCTTGGTCCTGCTCGGCAAATACCTGGAAAGCCGCGCCAAGCGCCAGACCGCCAGCGCCATTCGCGCCCTCGAAGCCTTGCGTCCGGAGCGGGCGATTCAGGTGATCGAGGGGCGCGAGCGAGACGTCGCCATCAGTGCCCTTCGCCTTAATGACCTGGTCATGGTCAAACCCGGTGAACGCTTCCCGGTGGACGGCGAAGTGGTCGAAGGTCAGAGCCACGCGGACGAAGCGCTGATCAGCGGTGAAAGCCTGCCGGTGCCCAAGCAACCGGGGGACAAGGTGACCGGCGGCGCGATCAATGGTGAAGGCCGATTGTTGGTGCGCACCCAGGCCTTGGGCGCGGAAACCGTGTTGGCGCGCATCATTCGTCTGGTCGAAGACGCCCAGGCCGCCAAGGCACCGATCCAGAAACTGGTGGATAAAGTCAGTCAGGTGTTCGTGCCCACTGTTCTGCTGATCGCGTTAGCGACGTTCATCGGCTGGTGGCTGTACGGCGCGCCGATTGAAACTGCATTAATCAATGCCGTTGCGGTGTTGGTGATCGCCTGCCCGTGCGCCCTGGGGCTGGCCACACCGACTGCAATCATGGCCGGGACCGGCGTGGCCGCACGTCACGGGATTCTGATCAAAGACGCCGAAGCGCTGGAACGCGCGCACGAAGTCAGCGCGGTGGTGTTCGACAAGACCGGCACACTGACCTCGGGCGCACCGCGCATTGCGCATTTGACGGCCATCGACAGTGACGAAGCCGCCCTGCTGCAAATGGCCGGCGCGCTGCAACGGGGCAGCGAACACCCGTTGGCCAAAGCCGTGTTGGACGCCTGCGCCGAACGCGGTTTAAGCGTGGCGGATGTCAGCGACAGCCAATCGCTGACAGGTCGAGGCATCGCCGGCACGCTTGAGGGTCGTCGACTGGCATTGGGCAATCGTCGTCTATTGGAAGAGAGTGCTTTAAACGCCGGTTCATTGGCAGACTCGGCAACTGCCTGGGAAACCGAAGGCCGAACCCTGTCCTGGCTGATCGAGCAAAGCCCTGAACCGACAGTGCTCGGCCTCTTTGCCTTCGGTGACACCCTCAAACCCGGCGCCCTGCAAGCCGTGCAACAGCTCAGCGCACGACACATCAGCAGCCACCTGCTGACCGGTGACAACCGTGGCAGTGCCAAAGTCGTCGCCGAGGCGCTGGGCATCACCGACGTGCATGCCGAAGTGCTGCCCGCCGACAAAGCCGCCACCGTTGCCGAACTGAAAAAAACCGGCGTGGTGGCGATGGTCGGCGATGGCATCAACGACGCTCCGGCGCTGGCGGCGGCGGACATCGGCATCGCCATGGGTGGCGGCACCGACGTGGCCATGCACGCGGCCGGGATCACGCTGATGCGTGGCGATCCACGGCTGGTGCCGGCGGCGCTGGAGATCAGCCGCAAGACCTACGCGAAGATCCGGCAGAATCTGTTCTGGGCGTTCGTCTATAACCTGATCGGCATTCCGCTGGCGGCGTTCGGTTTCCTCAACCCGGTGCTGGCCGGGGCGGCCATGGCGTTGTCGAGCGTCAGCGTGGTGAGCAATGCGTTACTGTTGAAAACCTGGAAGCCCAAGGACCTGGAGGACAATTGATGAACATCGGTCAAGCAGCCCGTCAAAGCGGCCTGAGCGCAAAGATGATCCGTTACTACGAGTCCATCGGCCTGCTCAAGGCCGCTCATCGCACCGACAGCGGCTATCGGGTTTATGGCGCCGATGACCTGCACACGCTGGCCTTTATCAAGCGTTCCCGGGACTTGGGGTTTTCCCTGGAAGAGGTCGGCAAGCTGCTGACCCTCTGGCAGGACCGCCATCGCGCCAGCGCCGACGTGAAGGCCCTGGCCCGTCAGCACATCGACGAACTGAACCAGAAGATCCGCGAACTCGGCCAGTTGCGCGATACCCTGCAAGACCTGGTCGAGCATTGCCAGGGCGACCATCGCCCTGACTGCCCGATCCTCAAGAACCTGGCGTCGGGCTGCTGCGCCGAACCTGTTCGCTCCTGATCGCCAGGCCCTTCACCACCAGCAACGTGGTGAGGGGAATGCCGTGGAACAGCAACACCACCGCACCCGGCGTCCACCACGAATAAAACGGCGCGGCGATCAACATGCCGACGCCGAAGCCGGTCATTTGCAGCAGGGTCAGGAGGCTGAAAATCGGCAAACGCAGACTGTCCGGTTCACGTTGCAGGCGCGACATCAGGCCGACTTCCGAGAAACCGTCCCCCAACCCCGCCGGCAACGAGAACAGCAGCAAACCGTAAAGCGTCTGCTGCTGAAACATCAGGATGAAGCCGCAGGACATCAGCAACACGCTGAAGAAAAATCGCCGCTCCAGATTGACGTTGTCCGAGCCTTTCAGGCGACTGGCGATTCGCGCGCCGATCAGTTTGCCGCCGGCCCAAACCGCCAGCGCCAGGCCCAGCGTGGTGCTGGCGGATTCGGGGGTCAGTAGTTTGGAAACGATGGGCAACCCCACGTTGTGCGCGGCACTGCCAAGGGTGTCGGCCATGGTGACCGCGAGCATCGCGGCCACGACCGGTGCGCTGCGCAACCCTTGGCGCAGGGCCGGCCATTCGCCGCCCTTGTGGGCCGATTCATCTCTGGCCACCGGGACGGAAAAGCGCAGCGGCAGGATGAACAACGCCGCCAACAGATACGTCACCACATTCAGCGCAAACACCGTTTCAAACCCAAACGCCGCCACCAATAGCCCCGCCACCAGACTGCCGCCGACCATCGCGGCCGACGATGCGGAGGTGATCCAGGCATTGGTCTTGAGCAAGTGTTCGCCATCGATCAAGTGCGGCAGTTGACTGTTCAGGCCGATGGCAAACATCGAGTTGCCGAAGCCCAGACCGAATGCGATGACGGGGAGTAGCAGCGCCTGTTGATCAACCGGCAGCACCAGCAACAAGCCGAGCAAACCTGCACGCAGCAGGTCGAAGGCGATCAATGGCATGCGCCCTCCCCCAACGACGATAGAACGCGGTGCCGATCAGACTGGCGAAAATCCCTCCGCCGACACGGCTGGCGAGGAAAATGCCGACACTCATGGCGCTGTTGCTGAGCAGGTAAACGTAAGTGGCCAGGGCGACCATATTGAGGAAGGCGCCAAAGTCCGAAACCAGACGGGCGGCGATGATCAGTCGGGCGTTGCGGGTGGAGGCGTTCACATTCAATCCTTGAGTGTGGGAAGTCCGGGAAACCCAAAACTCAGCTACACCGAAAGCCCAATGTGGGAGCGAGCTTGCTCGCGATGAGGCCGTCCCATTCAACATCATTGTCGCCTGACAGTCCGCTATCGCGAGCAAGCTCGCTCCCACAGTAGTTATGAGTGTTTGGAAAATTCGGGGCACTACAAAAAACCCGGCCGAAGCCGGGTTTCTGTTTAGCCCATCACTGCATCCACGGTGGAGGCGGTTCTTCGGCCTTGCTCGGTGGCGCATCGTCGGCAGCGCGGATCGCTTGCTTACGCTCTTCGTCCAGTCGTGCGGCCTCGATTTCACGAATGACCCCGCCGACGTCGGCCAACTCTTCCGGCTCGTCGAACTCGCCGGTCAAGACACTGGCCGGGTGCAAGGTACCGGCTTCGTACAATGCCCACATTTCCTTGGCGTATTTGGTCTTTTTCAACTCCGGCGCAAACCGCCCGAAGTAGGACGCCATGTTGCCCACGTCCCGCTCCAGCATGTTGAACGCGTGGTTATTACCCGCCGCATCCACCGCCTGAGGCAAGTCGATGATGACCGGGCCGTCCGGGGTCAACAGCACGTTGAACTCCGACAGGTCACCGTGCACCAGACCGGTACACAACATCAGCACAATCTGCGAGATCAGGAACGCGTGATATTCACGGGCCTGGTCCGGTTCCAGCACCACGTCGTTCAGACGCGGGGCGGCATCGCCGTATTCATCGGCCACCAGCTCCATCAGCAATACGCCTTCGAGGAAGTCATACGGCTTGGGCACCCGCACACCGGCACCGGCCAGACGGAACAGGGCCGCCACTTCAGCGTTCTGCCAGGCGTCTTCGGTTTCTTTCTTGCCGAACTTGGAGCCCTTGGCCATCGCCCGAGCCTGACGGCTGTTGCGCACCTTGCGGCCTTCCTGATACTCGGCCGCTTGACGGAAACTACGTTTATTCGCCTCCTTGTAAACCTTCGCGCAACGTAACTCGTTGCCGCAGCGCACCACATAAACAGCTGCTTCTTTACCACTCATGAGTGGGCGCAGCACCTCGTCGACCAGACCGTCCTCGATCAGGGGTTCAATGCGTTTTGGAGTCTTCATCAGCTTTTATTGTGGGTCCTTTATTACCAAACACGCGAAAGTCATTCGTTATACGGCAATCCACTCGTTCGGGGGAGGGGTTGCCGACCTATGAACGTCGTGATGCACACAATGTGCCGGATTAATCGCTCATCCGCCGCCGGTCGTCAATGACCGCCGCAGATCATAGCTGAGCCAGTGACACCTGTAGACGAAGGGTTTGGAGGGCATTTACGACAGACGCTGACATCCATATTCATACCCTTTGTAGGATTTTTCCAAAGAGTCCTCAATTTCCCCCGTCAGCTGCCGAAGTCCTCAGTGACAAAAGGTATTTGTCCGACAATCGTTCCTACATAAAAACGACGGCGCACTCACGGACGCGACAACCAAAACAACGTTTTCGGCTGCCAATATTCCGCGAGTCATCTGCACTGCGTGGGCCTACAAGAAAATCTGGAGCGCGGATGAACATCAAACAAAAGTTGACCTGGGCGTTTGCAATCATCGCCTGCTTGCCCGTGGTACTGGTCGCCACCCTGGTTGTGATGAACTTGCGCAGTGATGCCAAGGAAAGTTTCGTCGACGGCAGCGGCCGCGAGATTCGTCAGGTCAGCAATGCCATGCAGCTGTTTTTCGATGGCATCAGCCAGAACGTCGATTACCTGGCCAAACAACCGCTGATCAAGAACTCCGACGACAGCCTCAAGACCTACATGAGCGCCAACGCCGAGAGCATTCCGCAAGGCGAGATGGACAAAAAAGTCTTCGGCCTCCTGCAGGACCTGGGCAACAGTCACCCGTCCTACGCCTACGCCATTCTCGGCACCGCGGCCGGTGGTTATGTGTCGTGGCCGGACGACGCGAAGCTGAACAACTACGACCCGCGCCAGCGCCCCTGGTACAAAGCGGCCCAGGCCAAACCGGGCAAGCCGTTTCGCACCGAGGCCTACTATTGGGCACAGGACGACGCGACTTACGTCAGCACCGTGCGCACCATCGACAACAAATTGGGCACTAACGGCGGCGTGGTCAGTATCGACGTGACGCTCAAGCAGCTCACCGAGATCGTCAAACAGATCAAGCTCGGCGAAACCGGCTACCTGATGTTGCTGGAAAACACCGGCATGGTCCTGGTCGACCCGAAGCGACCGGAACACAATTTCAAGCCACTGAGCAGCCTCGGCGAGGGTTACGCGCAGCTGGCCAAGGCAGGCAAAGGCCTGGTGGAAGTCGAGCTCAACGGCGAACGCTACATGGCCAACGTCTGGCCGTCGGAGCAACTGGGCTGGACCTTTATCGGCCTGATCAAGCAAAACGACGTGATGAGCTCGGCCACTCAATTGACCTGGCTGATCGCGATCATCGCCGCCGTACTGGCCGTGTTCTTCGCCATCCTCGGCGCCAGTTTCGCCAGCGTCATCGTGCGCCCGATCCGCAGCGTGGCCAGCGGTCTGGAAGGCATCGCGCAAGGCGAAGGCGACCTGACCAAGAACCTGGAAATCCGTGGCAGCGACGAAACCGCGCAACTGGCCAGTTGGTTCAACCAGTTTTTGACGGCGATTCGCAACCTGATCCAAAGCATTGGCGGCGCCGCGACCAAGATTCTCGCCACGTCCAAAAGCTCGACCCAGGTCTCCAACGACATGGCCGAAGCCGCCGGGCGCCAGCGTGAAGCGGTGGACATGGTGTCCACGGCGTTCCACGAAATGGTTGCTACCGCCAACGAAGTCGCGCGCTCTTGCAGCCAGGCGGCGGACTCTGCCGACAGTGGCCAGCGTCAGGCTCGCGAAGGCCAGCAGCAGATTGATGCGGCGGTGAGCAGCGTTGATCGCTTGAGCCAGGAAATCGAACAATCGGCGCAGTCGATGCAGCAATTGGAGCGCGACAGCAACGACATTCAGTCGATTCTGGGAACCATTCGTTCGATCGCCGAACAGACCAACCTGCTGGCGCTGAACGCGGCCATTGAAGCGGCACGTGCCGGCGAGCAAGGTCGCGGGTTTGCGGTGGTGGCTGACGAAGTACGCGCGCTAGCCAAGCGCACAGCGGATTCCACGGCAGAAATCGACGGCCTGCTCGGCAACCTCGCCAAGCGCACCAGCCAGGTGACTCAACAAATGCACGCGAGCCTGGAAGTGTCCCAGCAGTCGGTGACCCGCATCGGCGAAGCGCGCAACAGCTTCGGGCTGATTCGTGAATCGGTGGACGTCATCCGCGACATGAACACGCAGATCGCGACGGCGGCCGAAGAACAGCATCACGTGGCTGAAGACATCAACCGGCACATCAGCCAGATCCATGGCGATGCGCAATTGGTCGCGGATCTGGCGAACTCGGCGCGTCTGGATTCGCAGAGCCTCGCCGGGCTTTCGAATGAACTGGACGGGTTGGTTCGACGCTTCAAAACCTGATCTCATAAACACCGCACATAAAATGTGGGAGCGGGCTTGCTCGCTCCCACACTCGACCTGCGGTGTTATTGCTTGAAGAGTTCGCCGGGGGTAATCCCGAACAGGCTTTTGAACGCCGCAATAAACGCCGATGTCGAGTCATACCCACACGCCAGCGCGGCATTGGTCACGCTGTCGCCCTCCTCCAGCAAACTCAACGAAGACAACAGCCGCATCCGTTGTCGCCAGCCGCGAAAGCTCAAACCCGTCTCACGCTGAAACAGGCGCATCAACGTCTTCTCCGACGTACCCAAGCGCTCCGCCCACGCTTGCAACGTCACGTTCTGCTCAGGGCTTTCAATCAACTCATTGCACAACCCCAGCAACCGCTCATGCCGTGGCAGCGGCAGGGAAAAACCCACCTCCGGCAAGTTCGCTAACTGATCCAGCAACACCCCCACCAACCGCGCTTCCTGGCTGTCGCCCTGTGGATATTCCACGGGCAGCAAGCAAAAGCGCTTGATCAGCTCCCGCGCCAACGGCGTGACTTCCAGCACCCGGCAGCGCCCGTCCGCCCACTCGCAATCTTCGCGACGCACATACAGGCTGCGCATTTCAGCGCGCATCGAGGTCACGACTTGATGTTCAAGGTCCGCCGGAATCCAGATGCCCCACTGCGGCGGCGCATAGAAACTGCCTTCGGCGGTGTGCACACCGAGAACGCCACTGATGGCGTAGGAAAACTGCACCCAGTCGTGGCGATGCGGGGGTGTCCAGGAACCGGCGTTGAGACTTTCTACCCGGGCGAATAGCGGACGGGGTAACGTCGACAGCGTCGGAATTGTTCGTTCGAGGGACAGTTGTCCGTTGGACGTCATAGAGGGGCCTTATGTCGCATGACGGCTGATGGGGCGACAGTAGGCCAAGTCATCAATTCCTACAAATACATTCCCTGTGGGGACAGTGTCAGCGTTCGATTATGGCGGTGACACCTTGGCCGCCCGCCGCACAGATCGAGATCAACCCCCGCCCCTTGCCCGCCGCGTCCAGCAACTTCGCGAGGTTGGCGACGATGCGCCCGCCCGTCGCCGCAAACGGATGGCCGGCCGCCAGTGAACTGCCTTTGACGTTGAGGCGGCTGCGATCAATTGAGCCCAACGGCGCATCAAGCCCCAGACGGGTTTTGCAATACTCCGGATCTTCCCAGGCCTTCAACGTGCAGAGCACTTGCGCGGCGAAGGCTTCGTGGATTTCGTAGTAATCGAAATCCTGCAAGGTCAGGCCATTGCGCGCCAGCAATCTTGGCACCGCGTACACCGGCGCCATCAACAGACCTTCGGCACCGTTGACGAAGTCCACCGCCGCCGCTTCGCCGTCACGCAGGTACGCGAGGATCGGCAGACCGCGTTCCTTCGCCCATTCCTCACTGCCCAGCAACACCAGCGACGCACCGTCGGTAAGGGGCGTCGAGTTGCCGGCCGTCATCGTGCCCTTGGCGCTTTTCTCGAAGGCGGGTTTCAGCTTGGCGAGCTGCTCCAGGGACAGGTCCGGGCGCAGGTTGTTGTCGCGGGTCAGTCCGAGGAACGGCGTCATCAGGTCGTTGTGCCAGCCTTCGGCGTAGGACGCGGCCAGATGGTGATGGCTTTCCAGCGCCAGTAGATCCTGCTCTTCGCGGGGGATGTTCCAGGTCTGCGCCATCAGCTCGCAATGCTCGCCCATGGACAAACCGGTGCGGGGTTCGCCGTTGCGCGGAAATTCCGGAATCAGGTGCCGGGGGCGCAATTGCAGGAAAGTTTTCAGCTTGTCGCCGGTGGTTTTGGCGCGGTTGGCTTGCAGCAAAATCTTGCGCAGGCCTTCGCTGACGCTGATCGGCGCATCCGAAGTGGTATCGACGCCGCCGGCAATGCCGCAATCGATCTGCCCCAAGGCAATCTTGTTCGCCACCAGCAACGCCGCCTCCAGTCCGGTGCCGCACGCTTGTTGAATGTCATAGGCAGGCGTTTGCGGCGACAGCCGGGAGCCGAGCACGCATTCGCGGGTCAGGTTCATGTCCCGCGACAGTTTGAGCACCGCCCCCGCGACCACTTCGCCCAGGCGCAGGCCGTGCAGGTTGTAGCGTTCGATCAAGCCTTCGAGCGCGGCGGTGAGCATCGCCTGGTTACTGGCGGTGGCATACGCCCCGTTGGAGCGGGCGAAAGGAATCCGGTTACCGCCGATAATCGCGACGCGGCGCAGCTGAGTCATGAAAAGCTCCTTGTAAATTATTTAAATTGAAACCCGGCCCTCTGTAGGAGCGAGCCCTGTGGCGAGGGGACCCCGCACAGGTTCTGCATTCCCCCGCAAGTTCTGCTAAACCCAAGCTCCAACTACTCTGCAATGTTCAAGCGTAGGCCTTATCTCGTGGATCGAACGACTGATTGCCATTCGTGGTCCACACTTTGAACCTCAGCCGCCGGAGCACGTTCCATGTCAGACCGTTATATCGACTTCGCCAATTCGTCCATCGGCCATCGCCTGGTCGGGGCCTTGGGTTTGCCGTCGCCGGTCCGCCTGGAGCGCTGGCAGGCCGGCCGGTTGCGGCCTGTCGAAGGGGCGCTGTTGATTGGCGGCGGCCCGTTGGCGGACAACGTCAGCGCCTTCGCCAACCGCCTGACCGACACGATCTACAGCTATGGCACCGAGCCGTCCCTCGCCACCGCGTGGATTCCCGGCCACGGCCCGAAACTCAAAGCCGTGGTGTTCGACGCCACTCACTTGGTGCAGACCGATCAACTCAAACAGCTGCGCGAATTCTTTCAGCCGCTGATGAAAAACCTCGATCACAGCGCGCACCTGGTGATTCTGGGCCGTGCGCCGGAGACCTTGAGCGACCCGTTCGCCGCCAGTGCCCAGCGCGCACTGGAAGGGTTCAGCCGTTCGCTGGCCAAGGAACTGCGCAGCGGCGGCACCTTGCAGTTGATCTATGTGGGCGACGGTGCGGACGATCAACTGGAAGGACCGCTGAGGTTTTTCCTCTCGCCGAAAAGTGCGTTTGTGTCCGGGCAAGTGATTCGCTTGAAAGCGTGCGCCACGCCCGTTCAGGACTGGACGCGACCGCTGGCCGGACGCAAGGCGTTGGTGACCGGTGCGGCGCGTGGCATTGGCGCCTCGATTGCCGAAACGCTGGCCCGTGACGGCGCCGAGGTGATTCTGCTCGACGTGCCACCGGCCAAAACCGATCTCGACGCCCTCGCCGCGCGCCTCGGCGGGCGCAGCATCACCCTCGACATTTGCGCCGAAGACGCCGCTGCACAGTTGATCGCACACCTGCCCGACGGCGTCGACATCGTGGTGCACAACGCGGGGATCACTCGCGACAAAACCCTGGCCAACATGACCCCGGAATTCTGGGACGCGGTGCTCGCGGTCAATCTCAATGCGCCGCAAGTGCTGACCAAGGCCCTGCTCGACAGCGGCACCCTGCGCGAAAACGGCCGGGTGATTTTGCTGGCCTCGATCAGCGGCATCGCCGGCAATCGCGGGCAGACCAATTATGCGGCGAGCAAGGCCGGGCTGATTGGCCTGGCACAAGCGTGGGCGCCGTTGCTGGACCAGCGCGGCATCAGCATCAACGCGGTCGCGCCAGGGTTTATTGAAACGCAGATGACCGCGCACATTCCGTTTGGCTTGCGCGAAGCGGGCCGGCGCATGAGTTCGCTCGGTCAGGGCGGCCTGCCGCAGGACGTGGCCGAAGCCGTGGCGTGGCTGGCGCAACCGGGCAGCGGCGCGTTCACCGGCCAGGCGTTGCGAGTCTGTGGACAAAGTGTTCTGGGGGCCTAGTGATGATCACCGACTGGCACACACTCAACCGCGAACCGAGCCTGCCGGCGTTATACATGCGTGCGGCGACGCGACGCAAAATCACTGGCACCACCTTGCCCGACACCGGGTTGCACTGCTGGGTCAATGTCGATCCCAAACGCCTGGCGGCGTATCGCAACGTCTGCGGATTTGCCGACAACGGTTTGCTGCCACCGACCTACCCGCACATCCTCGCATTCGCCTTGCAGATGCAATTGCTCACGGCCGACGCGTTTCCGTTTCCCCTGCTGGGGCTGATTCACCTGAGTAACCGCATTCGCGTGTTGCGACCCATGGGCGGCGTGAATCGGGTACGCGTCAGCGTGCAGGTGCAGAATCTGCAACCCCATGCCAAGGGTGCGACGTTCGATCTGCTGACCACGCTGGATGACCCATTGGGAACGCTCTGGGAAGCACAAAGCCAGATGCTCTGCCGGGGCGTCAAACTGGACGGCGAACCGGTCGAACAGGTATTGGCCCCGACGTTGGAGATGATCGAAGTGACCCGCTGGAAAGCGCCGGCCGACATTGGTCGTCAGTACGCCAAGGTGTCCGGCGATTACAACCCGATTCACTTGAGTGCCGTCAGCGCGAAACTGTTTGGTTTCCCGACCGCCATTGCCCACGGCTTATGGAACAAGGCGCGCACGTTGGCGGCGCTGGCTGATCACCTGCCGACAGCGAACATCGAGATGGCCGTGCAGTTTCGCAAGCCGGTGCGGCTGCCCAGTGAGGTGACATTGCTGGCGAGTGCGGCGGGGTCCAGTGGGGATTTTCGGTTGGTAGGGGCTGGGGATCTTGAGCACATGGTCGGGCATTGGCGGCCGGTGGCTTGATGCCGGGTAAAAATCTTTGGCAAATGTGAAATGGCGATCGCGAGCAGGCTCGTTCCCCCAGGGCATTTGTGTTGATGCGCAAATCACCTGTGGGAACGAGTCTGCTCGCGATGGTGGTCGTCCAGACTAAGACTGAACCAGAGGCTGCGGAAACAGGTTATCCAGCGTCTCCAACAACCGAACGTGATAAATCGGCTTGCGAAACAGGTCGAGCACCTGCAAGCGCAGCATGTCGCTGACGTCTTCCATGTCCGCATGCCCCGACGTGACGATCACCGGCAAATGCTGACGCGAGGTGTGTTCGCGCAAGCGCCTGATCAATGACATGCCGCTTTCCTCAGGCATGCGCAGATCCGTGATTACCAAGGCAATGTCCGGATGCCGGGTCAGGTGCTGCAAGGCGAGCTTGACCGAGGTTGCGGTAAAACAGCAAAAACCCTCCCCTTCCAGCAACTCCGCCAGTTCCATCAACGCGTCCTCCTCGTCATCGACCAGGAGCAGCTGTTGGCGTGGGTGTGCGGGCGCATTCATGAGGGCTTCCTGCAATGGACCTGGCGATAACGTTAGAACCACTCAGGCTAGTTGGCAAACAGCAATCATCAAGGCAGTACAGCTTTGATACTGGTGGTAAGCGAAGCATAAATATCCGTAACGGTGCCCATGAAAACGCTCACAGCCACTGCCGCAAGACCCGCGATGATCGCGTACTCGATGCCCGAAGCGCCTTCGGTGTCTTTGGCCAGGTTGTAGTAGAAAACGATCTCGCTCTTGAGGTGCTGAACAACGCTTTTTAAGGACATGACGACTTCTCCTGAAGACTGCTGGTGTTGCACGACCGCAACATGATTCCCCTGTGCCAGCATCAGCATTGTCGGCATTCCCCAACCCAACAACTGTAAGAACGTATTAATACTTAAGTAGTACCCCACCCGTTTTCGGCAAAAAATGGGACTTGGCCTTTCAAACGCCCCATTTCCTCGTTTTTTTGCCAGCCAGTAATGGCGTTTTGCTCTAGCTGCGCTACCTTCAAATAGCGAAATAGTTCCATGTATTTGAATGCTTTTTTGGGAATCTATTTCGTTCGAGACGGTACGGATCATCGGCAGCAGGAAAGGGAGAGCCCTCATGAACAGCCGTGTCACCCTGGGATTGGCCGGATTGTTTCTGGTGGGTGCCATCATTGCCGGTTACTGGGGACTTGCGCTGAGTCGCCAACCCGCTCCCGAGCCTGCCGCGCAACCTGTCGTCAACACAGCGCCATCCACTCCAGCCCCTATGCCAGTGGACGACCCCACGCGCCAACCGGTGGTGGTCCTGCTGCACGACGTAGCCCCCTTCGTTCAAATCACCGCGGCCGACGTCACCCTAGAAAAACTGCGTACCGCCCCGGCCGGCAGTTTGACCACGCTTGAGCAGGCGATTGGCCGCACGCCGTGGCACGCCCTCACCGCCGGCACCTGGCTTAACGATCAAAGCTTCGAGGCCGGCAGCTCGCTGGCACGGATGATCCGTCCGAATGAACGCGCGTTTGCCGTGGCCGTGGATGAAGTGACCAACGCCGGCGGCCAACTGAGCCCAGGCGATTATGTCGACG
This sequence comes from Pseudomonas sp. FBCC-B1667, assembly GCF_059133255.1. Lineage (NCBI taxonomy): Bacteria > Pseudomonadati > Pseudomonadota > Gammaproteobacteria > Pseudomonadales > Pseudomonadaceae > Pseudomonas > Pseudomonas sp. FBCC-B1667. The sequence continues at coordinate 6,196,400 of NZ_CP101437.1, forward strand.
TGATGCTGTTCCTGCGCGTCGACGCCAACAACACTCAACAGTCAGCCCAAGTGGTAGTCCCGGCGTTACGCGTTCTCGGGGTCGGCGAACAGCTGGGGCTGACCAACGACGGGCGCCCCGCCAACCCGGCGCGCAGCCCTGAAGAACAACTCAAGCAGGACCAACTGCGTGCCAGCGCCCGCTCGGTGTTGCTCGCCGTCCCCGAACCTTTGCTGAGTCGCCTGACACTCGCCGCCCAGGCCGGCACGTTGCGTCTGGCCGTGCGCAGCGCCGAAGAAAAACGCCTGGCGCATTACTGGGCTGGTGAAAGCACTTCGTCGACCCCTCTCGCCAGCGCCAATCGCGACCTCGTGCAATTCAGTCAACTGGCCCTCGTCGGCACCCCCAAACCCCTCACCCTCGGTGCCAGTCCCGCGCCGCAGAAAAAAGGTGTGGAAGTCATTCGCGGCAATCAACTCACTCAACAAACTCCCTGAATTGAGCAAGGACGCATCTACATGCGCAGAAGTACCATGTTCATGTTTCAAGGCCTGCTGTGGGGCTCGCTGCTGAGTAGCGTGCCACTCACGGCGACCTTTGCGGCTAGCGGTAACTGCGCCGCCCTCGGCCAATTGCCGGCGACACTGGAAGTCGGCGAAGGCTTGCAGCAGGAAGTGCAATCACCCGTGGCGATTACGCGGCTGGCCGTGGGTGACCCGAAAATTGCTGATGTGCGGGTCAACGGCAACCAGGCCTTTTTGCTCACTGGCATGGCGCCCGGCGCCACCAGTCTGATGGTCTGGACTGCCTGCGCCAGCGCCCCGCGTCAAAGCATGGTGTTCGTCAAGGGCCGGGCCACGGCGGCCATGACCGGCGCAGCCTCCCTGCCCTCCCAGGACCCGTTGCTACCGTCGCAAGTGCAGACCGACATTCGCTTCGTCGAGGTCAGCCGGACCAAACTGAAAGAGGCCAGCACCTCGATCTACGGCAAAAGCTCGAATTTCCTTTTTGGCTCCCCCGGCACCGTGCCGAACACCGCCGTGACCCCGCGAGTGCTGCCATTGCGCAACCTCGACCCGCGGATCGCCGTGCCAAGCATTCCGCTGGCCAATGACATGTTCAACATCGTCGCTGGTGGCGGTAACTTCCTGGCGATCATCAACGCCCTGGAAGGCAGCGGGTTTGCCTATACCCTGGCGCGGCCGAGCCTGGTGGCGATCAGCGGGCAGAGCGCGAGTTTTCTCGCCGGCGGCGAAATCCCGATCCCGGTGCCGAGTGCCAACAGCAACAGCTACTCCATCGAGTACAAGGAATTCGGGATTCGCCTGACGCTCACGCCGACCGTGGTCAGCAACGATCGCATCGCCCTGAAAGTGGCGCCGGAAGTCAGCGAGCTGGATTTCGCCAACGCCGTCACCATTGGTGGCACCACGGTTCCTGCGTTCACCATTCGCCGCACCGACACCAGCATCTCCCTGGCCGATGGCGAGAGTTTTGTCATCAGCGGTTTGATCAGCACGCAAAACACATCACAGGTCGACAAGTTTCCGGGACTGGGGGATATCCCGGTCCTCGGCGCCTTTTTTCGTAGTTCATCGATCAGGCGCGAAGAGCGTGAGCTGCTGATGATCGTCACCCCGCACCTGGTTCAACCGCTGGCCGTCAATGCGCCGCTGCCGTCGTTGCCCGGTGAACAGCTGCGCAACTACGACCCCGGTTTCTATCGCATGTTCTTCCTCGAAGACGGCAACTTCGATAAACGCAGCGGGTTATCGCAATGAGCCAGAACCTGAGCCAGACCTTCCTCGCGATCACGCGTAACGACACCGACCTTGAGTGGCTGCAAGGCGCCCTCGCGCCGTTGGGCCAGGTGGTCAGCGCCGGCGGCGGCAGCCTCGACGAACTGTTGGCACTGGTGGACGTCACCTTCGCCAGCCTGGTGTTCGTCGGGCTGGACCGCGAACATGTGGTGGCGCAAAGCGCGCTGATCGAAGGCGCACTGGAAGCCAAGCCGATGCTGGCGATCGTGGCCCTGGGCGATGGCATGGACAATCAGCTTGTGCTGAATGCGATGCGTGCCGGAGCGCGGGACTTTGTCGCCTATGGCTCGCGCTCCAGCGAAGTTTCAGGGCTGGTGCGTCGTCTCGGTAAACGCCTGCCAACGGTGGCGCCGAGCACCCAGCTCGGTGGCCTGACCGTGCTCTACGGTGCGCAGACCAACGCCGACGGTGCGCTGATCGCCAACCACATGGCGCAAGTGGTGCAGAAAAGCGGTCAGCAAACCTTGCTGCTGGACCTGGGTTTGCCACGCGGTGACAGCCTGGCGTTGCTCGGGCTGGAGAGTTCGTTTCATTTCGGTGACGCCGTGCGGCATTTGCGGCGCCTCGACGCCACGCTGATCGACAGCGCATTCACCAGCAATGAGACGGGACTGCGGATACTCGCCTACGCCAACCACGATGAACCACTGGAGCGCACCAGCGCCGCCGAGTTGTACATGCTGCTCAGCGCCCTGCGCCAACATTTCCAGCACATCGTGGTGAACCTCACCGGCCAGCCGGACAGCGAAGCACTGCGCACCTTTGTCAGTCATTGCGACAAGCTGCTGTGGTACACCGATCAGAACGTGCTCGACTGTCGGCGCAACCTCGCGGTGCTCAACCTGTGGCGCGAAAAAGGCATGAAGCTCGATCACGCGCGACTGCTGATCGACCGCTACCTGCGCAATGTCGCACCCGACGCCGACACTCTGGGAAAAAGCTTTGGCATGGAAGTCTTCGCGATGCTGGCCTTCAGCCCGGAAGTGCGCCTGAATGCGAAAAACCAGGGCGTGAGCCTGTTCGATCTCGCCCCGCGTGAAGGCCTGACCCAAAGCCTGCGCACCCTCGGCGAACGCCTGGCCAAACGCTCCGAAGGCCTGGCAAAACCCAAGACCGGCTGGTTCAACCGGCTGAGGGGTGCGCAATGAGCACGGAAAAACTTTTCGGCGCCCCGGCGCGCACGCAGGCCGGCAACACCGACAACGAAGGCCTGAAACTGGTGTTGCACCGCTACATCATCGACGCCATCGAAGAGTCCGGAAAAAACTTGCTGGAAGGGTCGCGGCCGGCGCTGTCGCAGTTCGTCATCGACAAGGTTGCCGAATACATTGCCCGGCTGCACTTGGCGATTTCCCGCTATGAAATGGAGCGCCTCGCCGAAGAACTGGTCGACGAACTCACCGGTTTCGGCCCGCTGGAAGTGCTGCTGCGTGACCCGTCCGTGACCGAGATCCTGGTCAACGGACCACACCGGGTGTTCATCGAACGCGACGGTGTGTTGCATCAAAGTGACTTGCGCTTCATCGACTCACACCACGTCGAACGCGTCATGCAACGCATCCTCGCCCCCCTCGGCCGACGGCTCGATGAGTCCTCGCCGATGGTCGATGCGCGCCTGCCCGATGGCAGCCGGGTCAACGCGATCATTCCGCCGATTGCCTTGGACGGCCCATGCCTGTCGATTCGGAAATTCCGCAAGGACATGCTCAAAAGCAACGACCTGATGGCGATGCAAACCATTGATCAGGCGATCTTCGACTTTATTCAGGAAGCCGTGGGCAAGCGCTGCAACATCCTGATCAGCGGCGGCACCGGCACCGGCAAAACCACGCTGCTGAACATCCTCAGCCAGTTGATCAACCCGCACGAACGCCTCGTCACCATCGAAGACGTCGCCGAACTGCAACTGGGCCACCCGCACGTCGTGCGCCTCGAAACCCGGCCGCCGAATGCCGAGGGCCATGGCGAAGTGAAGTCCAGCGACCTGATCCGCAACGCCCTGCGGATGCGCCCAGACCGGATCATCCTCGGTGAAATTCGCGGCGTCGAAGTGCTCGACGTCCTCACCGCCATGAACACCGGCCACGACGGTTCGATGAGCACCGTGCACGCCAACAATGCCCAGGATGCGCTGCTGCGCCTGGAAACACTGGTCGGCCTGACCGGCCGCACCATCGCCGAAAAGACGTTGCGCCAGATGATTTGCGCCGCGCTGGACGTGGTGATCCAGCTCACCCGTATGCCCGACGGCCGCCGCTGTGTCAGTGAAGTGGTAGAGGTAGTCGGCGTGCGCGATGACGTCTACGTCACCAACACCTTGTTCAGGCTCGACCGCCGCACCGGTTTCGGTTTTATGCGCGAGGCGGTCAACCCCGCCGGCGACAAACTGCGCCGCGAGTCGGCGCTTGTTTCCTCACCGTACTGAGGCCACGGCATGCTCAAACCGGCGCTGCTGATTCTCGTTTGCCTCATCCTGTCCGGGCTATCGATCCGCTTGTTGCTCCGCGGGTTGCGCCAGACCGGGACCGAACGCGTGCTGGGGCGCCTGACCCAAGGGCAACCGCAAATCGTCGTCGATAAAACGTCCTGGGCCGGACCGGAGCGGGCGTTTCTGCGCGCTGGTCTCGGTCGTCCTTCCGAACGATTAGGGCGCTGGCTGTTGCTATGGGCCCTCGGTATTTTGCTGGGATTTGTCGTTGGGGGCTGGATCGGTGCACTGGTGTTTGTACTGGCGCCGCCGTTGCTCCTGCGGCTGTATGTCAGTTGGCATTATCAGCGTCGACTCAAGCGCATGATCGAGCAACTGCCACCGTTGCTTGATCACACCGTGCGCAGCCTGAAATCCGGTCGAACCCTGGCCGACGCCCTGCTCGGTGCCATCGAGGCCGCCGAGGATCCTCTGAAAAATGCCATGGGCCGGGTCCAGCGCAACGTGCAGTTGGGCGTCAGCCTGCCCGACGCCGCATCGGACTTCGCCGAGTTGTATGAGAGAGATGAACTGCGCCTGCTCGCCCTGGGTTTGAAGGTCAATCATCGCTACGGCGGCAATGCCAGTGAACTGCTGGAGAATCTGATCAAAATGATCCGTGAACGCGAGCAGGCCGCCCGCCAGCTCAGCGCCATGACCGGTGAAACCCGGGTAACCGCGTGGGTGCTGGGCATTTTGCCGATATCGATGGCCGGCTATTTCCTGGTCGCCAACCCCACCTACTTCCTCGCGATGTGGCACGACAGATCGGGACAACTCATGCTGGCGACAGCGTTCGGCCTTCAGGTAGTGGGCAGCCTGGCGCTCTGGCGCATGTTGCGCAGCGTATGAAAATACCTCTGTTGATCAGCGCGCTGTTGTTTTCAGGGGCCTCGCTGTTGCTGCTCAGCAGCCTGCTGGAGCAGCGTCGCCGAGCACGTCAGGTAGCCCAGCGGCTGGACGGCAAACCGCCCGGCCACAGCCAGTTGGGTCTCTGGTTGCAGGCGTTGGGCAATAGCCGGATCGGTCAGCGCTCGGTCAATCTGGACAACGAAACCCAGGCACTGCTCAACCGCCTGGGGTGGCGCAGCGCCCGCCGGCGCTCGCTGTTCGCCGCCTTTCAGGTGGGCGTGCCGGTGCTGGTACTGGTTTTGAGTCTGTTGCTTCAGGGGCTGTTTCACCCCAACGTGGAAAACCACTGGGTCACCCCGCTGTTTGCCACGGCCATCGGCTATTTGCTGCCTAAACGTTTACTCGCCGCCGCTTCGAAGCGTCGACAAAAACAGTTGGCACTGGAAATTTCCACCTTCATCCCGCTGCTGCGCATCCTGTTCGAATCGGGCATGGCGGTTGAGCAGTCTTTGCGTGTCCTGAGCACTGAAGGGAAACAGCTCATGCCCGCGCTGACCCATGAACTGGGTCTGGTACTGGCCCGTGTCGACTCCGGCCTGGAACTGGGCGAAGAGTTGCAAAAAACCAGCCGCTTGCTGGCGGTCGATGAGTTCACCGACACCTGCGTGATCCTTGAACAGTTGATCCATCAGGGCGGCGGAGCCATGAAATCCCTGCTGTCGCTCAAGCAGTTATTCGATGACCGGCGCCTGACGCGCCTGCAGGAATACATCTCCAAGATGTCCGCCAAAATGTCCGTCGTGATGATGCTGTTTCTCTTCCCGGCGTTATTGATCGTGTTGGCCGGTCCGGGCTTCACCGCCCTGGCCCGGGCCATTGGTTCGTAGAGGGCTCCTGATGAAAGCAATGATTGCCGGTTTGAGTTTGCTGTTATTGGGCGGTTGCGCCACCGACGGCCAGGCGCCGTGGAACGCCCTGACCAGCAGCGCCAGTTGCAGCAAATTGGGTTCCGAAGAACAGCTGAAATTGAACCTGGCCGACGACATGGCCAACGACGGCAAACTGCACGCCAGCCTCGCCAACCTGCAAAGCCTGCCGGACAACGTAGCCGACGTGCGCCTGCGCCGGGCCAAGGTCTACCGCCTGCTGGGCCGCAGCGAAGCCGAGCCGTTATACCGCAGCCTGCTCGGCACCTGCATGGCCGCCGAAGCCGAACACGGCCTGGGCCAACTCGCCGCCGCCAAGGGCGATAATGGCCAGGCCCAGGCCCACCTGCTGCGCGCCGCGCGGCTGGCGCCCACCGACGACAAAATCCGCAACGACCTCGGCGTGGTGTACCTCAACCAATTGCGCGTCGACGATGCACGCTTCGAATTCCTCACCGCCATGGAACTCAAACAAGGCGACCCACTGGCCGCCTTGAACATGGTGACGCTGCTGATCTACCAGGACGACTGGAGCCGCGCCGCCGAACTCGTCAGCCGCTTGGGCCTGAGCCCCGCCCAAGTCATCGAAGCCCAGGAACGCGCCCAAAAACTCAAAACCCCGGGCAGGACTGGCCCGATTCCTGCGAACCAGGTCGCCGTCGTCACGACACCGAGCCTTCAATAGGGAGTCCCTTGCGATGAAACCAATCGTCCTCTGCTGCCTCGGCCTGCTGGCCCTGCCCCTCGCCGCCCTTGCGCTCGACGGCCCATCCTCGCCACAACAAGCGGAAACCGAAGGCTGGCTTCAACTGCAAAGCAGCAACAAGGCGGCTTCGCAGAAACCGCAGACCTCGACGGCGACTGAGCGGGAGTTGAGCATGCAGCGCTGGTTGAAGAGTTATGAGCACGAGATCCCGCAGTTTTTTGATCAGGATCAGGGGGGGACGGTGAGCAGTGGGTCGGGGGGTTAGGTTTGGATTTTTTGTGACTGGTTTGCCGCCTTCGCGAGCAGGTCGAATCGTCGCACCCACAGTTCGAGTGAGATCCGTCTGAAAATTTACGCGGGTCCTACAGCCGGGACGGTTTTTGAGGCGGATTCCGACAGGTTGTGTCGGTTGTTGGGTCAGACGGTAAATGGGTAGGCTTTGGGGGTCGCTGCAAATTCAGCGACTGGGCGTCGCGGCCTGAATTAGCTTACTTGGTGCATAATCCTTGGAGATTCACCATGATCAAAGAAATCCCAAATCCCCCGGAAACCGACGACGTTTCCCCCTACGAATCCGTCGATTCCAAAAAATTCCACGACGCCGCCGAACGCGCACTGAATCACTACCTCAATCCTGCGGCCCTGAAATCACCGCCCACCCGCAAACCCAGCACAATGTTCATGCTTGCACCGGACCTCAAAGACGAAGACCTGCTGGCTCACACCTGTGAATCCCTGGCTCAGGCCAGCGTAATGGCCGGCGATTTTGCCGCTTACCTGGAAGGCCCACATCGCAACACGGCAATGGCCATCCAGCAGATCGTCATGCTCGCCGAACTGGCGGCGAACAGGATGATGGATAACCTCGAACTGCCCAAACCCACGCCACATCGCTGATCCCACTGATGCGTCAATCCCTGTAGGAGCCGAGCTTGCTCGCGATGACGGAGTGTCAGTCGCCATCAACGTTGAATGTGAGTCCGCTATCGCGAGCGAGCTCGGCTCCTACGGTGGATCGGTGTACATCTGCCAGAGAATGGTCGGCTGTCAGGCCGCCATCGCTGGCAAGCCAGGCTCCTACAATTGATCGGCGTACAGCCCTTGCTTCTCACCATTCATCAGGCCGAGCGTTAGCTCGCCTGCAGCTCTTGATCTTGATTCATCCGCCCCTTCGGAAGGCTGAGTGGAGGTGTGCATCCGGGGAGTGGCGCGCAGCGCCGTTCGACGCAGTCGAACACGCTGCATGTAGGTCGTCGCGAAGCAGACCGGAGGGCAGTGTCCCCGGATGGATACCGGAACGAAGGAACGCCGAGCCTAAGCGAGGGGCCGGACGCTCGGGGCGAGACCTTTGGTTACTTTGGGGCGTTTGCCAAAGTGACACGCCGTAAGGGCGGAACCATTAGTGGCCGTTACCGCAGGAATGGATATGTACACCGAGGAATAGAATGGTCGTCTGTCAGGACGCCATCGCGAGCAGGCTCGCTCTCACAGTTTGATCTGAGTACATCTGATAGAGATTGGTCGGCTGTCAGGACGCCATCGCAGGCAAGCCAGCTCCCACAGTTTAATCCGGGTACATCTGGGAGAAATTGGTTGGATATGAGGACGCCATCGCGAGCAGGCTCACCCCTACAGATTAAAACGCATGCAGCTGAGGAAAATCAGTGCGCCGTCACCCGCTGGCGCATCCCGGAACTGCTGGGCGACAACGCCAACGCCAACTGCGTCCGGTTATGCATATGCGTCAAACGCAACACCTGCGACACATACAACTTCACCGTGTTCTCGGTAATCCCAAGCTCACACGCAATCTGATAATTGGTCTGTCCCTTACCCACCAACCGCGCAACATCCAACTGGCGTGGCGACAACTGATTGAAAATCGCCGGCATCTCCACCCGATCCACATCACTGACCTCAGCATCGCCAACATCCGCCTGAGGCCCACGTCGAACCTTATCCAGATCCTGATACAAATCATCGATCGACTCGGAAAGGTACTGCAACTTCTGATTCAAATGCCCCAGCGCCAGATTTTTTTGCCACTCCTGCAACGCCACTTCCTGACGCTGAACCCCTTCCAGCAACTCACCCAAATCGACCGGCTTCTGATAGTAATCAGCAAACCCGGCCCGCAGCGCCTTGATCACATCCTGCTTTTCCGCGCGCCCCGTCAACATGATGGCTTCAAACGCCCGGTGCTTGCCGGACAACCGCTGCAACGCCTGAACCAACTCAATTCCGTCCAGCCCAGGCATCTGCAAATCGCACAACACCAAGCCAACATCCAGATCCGCCTCAAAGCGCTCAATCGCCTGCTGGCCGGACTCACACGCAATACAGCCATAGCCCTTGCTCTCGAGGAATTCGCACAGTTCCTCCACGATCAAAGGCTGATCATCAACCACCAGGATTTTTACCGCAGACGTAAACTTATTCACGCGCCACTCCCTGCTCAGGCCAATGCTGACCGCTCCTGTACTGACAGCCCCCAGGCTGTACCACCAGTGATTTGAAAGTAGACGCACTTTCTGACTCTGTACATAGAGCGGGCGACCAGTGAATCCAGGCGATCGTGAACAACAAACCCACCAACACAAAGGGTGCAAATGGCTGTTTCCTTGACACTCCCGGCTCCAGGTATCGAAGACGAGTCCTAAGCCCTTGACCCAAATGAAGCCAGACTCTTGGCGCCACCAGCAGCCATAAAAGGCTGGCCAATGCGGCGCCGATAAAGCTGCCCAGCAGGTGCATACCGTCCGTCGCGAGACCCAGGGCGCCCATCAGTTTTACATCGCCCGCGCCCATGCGACGCAACGCATAACCGGGCAAGGTGAACGCCAGCGCCAGCAACAACGCCCAACCGCCCTGCGCGGCCTCGGCGCCCAGCCAAGTCGTGTCGGTCAACAGCAGCCAGGTCAGCGCCAACGCGCCTGCGCCGAGGGTCAGACCGTTGGCGATGTGCTTTTCCCGGGCATCCTGTGCCGCGCAGAACGTCAACCAGATCAACAAAACAAAGCTTTGCATTCGGTAAAAGACATCCGTTATGGCTGAATGATTCTATGCTGATATCACGTCGTGACAGTCAGGGTAGACGCACTCATGAAATCAAGCCTCCCCCGCAAGCAAAAAGGCGCCGTTGCGATTGAATTCGCCTTGGTGTTCGTGCTTTTTTTCGCCGTGTTCTATGGGATTGTGAGTTACAGCTTGCCGCTGTTACTGATGCAATCGTTCAACCAATCGACCGCCGAAGCCGTGCGCCGCAGCGTAGCGGTGGACCCGAACGCGCCCGGTTACGCGGCCTTGGTGCAATCCACCGCTGCGGCCGAACTGGCCCGGCAACTGACCTGGATTCCTGCCGCACTGAACTTCAATGCCGCCACCGACACCACCATCACCTTTGTCGGCGGGGTGCTGAAGGTGCAAATCAGTTACCCCGCCAGCAAGCTCAATCGTGTGATGCCGTTTCTGGTACTGCCGGGGATCGGCTCGGTACCCAGTCTGCCGGCGACCCTCAGCGCCAGTTCGAGTCTGCAATTTTGAGTTCCGGCGACAAACTGTTCGGCCGCCTGCTGAATCGCCCACCGCCACAGCCTGTGGCCATGCCCGACGCATTGTGCGTGCAGAGTGTCGGGTTGCAGCTGTATCTGGATGCCGAAGGCCGAGTGATTCATCAGACGGGACCGCTGCGGCATATGTTGGCCCAACAGATTCCAGCCGCGCAGTCCCCGCTGCTGGTGGATTACCTCATGCCTCACAGCAGTCTCGTGGTCGAAGGTGCGCCAGCAGACTGGCAAGGGCAAACCCTGGACCTGGACTTCTACACCGTCAGCGGACAACCACTGCACCTGCGCGGCTGGGTCCAACCGGTGGAAAAAAACTGGTTGTTGCAGTTGCTCGACATCGGCGACGTCTTGCTTGAGCGCCGGCAATCGCGCAACCGCGAACAGAACCAGTTACTCACGGCAAAGATCAGCGAACAGCTGCGCCTGTGCAGCCTGGCGCGCCTGCCCGATGTGTTGCTGGATCAGCTTCAGGTGCTGGCGCAACGTTTTCACATCCCGTGCATCGCGGTGGCACTGCTCGATGAGCAGGCACAGGGCTGGCAAATTCATCAACAATACGCCGCCTTCGATGCGCCGAAGCTGTGGCAAAACGCTCAGCGCCTCGGCACCGGGCTCGACAGTTTGAACGGCTCGGCCGCACAACACCTGACACCCGCCGCGCACCCGCGCCTGCAAGACGTCTTCGGGCATGCCGACGGTTTGGCGGTGCCCTATTACGATGCTCACGGTGTGGTTGCCTGGTTACTCTGCGGTGTCTATACAGCGCAGCAACGCGCCCCGGACCTCAACGACAGTGACTGGTTGCAGCTCTGCGCCGCCCTGGCCAGCCCGCTGCTGGAACGCCTGCGCGAGCATCGTCATCACTTGCAACTGGAACGGCTGGAATCACTGCAAGGATTGCTCGGCACCGGTTGGTGGGAAGTGTTCAGCGACCGCGCCGAGGTGCAACTGGCGCCGTCGCTCGCCAGTGTGTTGGACCTGACGAGCACGCAATTACCGCTGAGCGAATGGCTCGACCGGGTACACCCCGCCGACCGCGAAGAACTGCGCAGTCGCTTGCAGGATTTGCAGGACGCCGGCACCCCGTTGTTGCTGTGCGTACGCCTGCACCGACCCGAATCAACACAAACGCCGATATGGTATCGCCTGCAAGGCCAAGCCCTGGGCGCTGGCAAACAGCGGCGCTTGGTCGGGTTCATGCTCGACATCAGCGACATCAAGAATCAGCAACAGAACGCCGCCACCGCCCATGCGCGACTGGACAATCTGATCGCCAGCTCACCCGCGGTGATTTACGTGCAGCGCTACGTCGAAGGTGCGCTGCAACCGACGTTTTTCAGCGACAGCCTGCTGCCGCTGCTCGGGCTGACCCTCGCCGATTGCAGCGCCGGGGCCTTGATCGAACGCATTCACCCGCAGGACCGCGATCAGTATTTCGAGCGCAGCCGGCAGTTGCTGCGCGAAGGCTCGGTGCGCGCCCGCTACCGACTGCGCGACCATCGCGGCGATTACCACTGGCTGCTCGATGAGGCCAAGCTGCTGCGCGATGACCTCGGCCTGCCGGTGGAAGCTGTCGGCTTGTGGCTGGACGTTACCGAAGCGACCCTGGCCGCCGAACACGTGAAGCAGAGCGAAGAGCGCTACCGGATTCTGGTGGAAGACTCGCCCGCGATGATTTGCCGGTATCGCCCGGACCTGACACTGACCTTTGGCAATCGGCCGTTGGCGACCTATCTGGAATGCCAGCCCGAACAACTGCCCGGGGTGAATCTGGGCCAATGGATGTCGAACGAACAACGCGACGCGTTCGTGCAACGGCTCAGTCAACTGAGCCCGGAATTCCCGGTGAGCACCGCGGAAATCAACCTGCAACTGCCCGGCCGGGAGCACGCATGGTGGGTCTGGTCGGATCGCGGGGTGTTCGATGAGCAAGGGCACCTGATGGAGATTCAGGCTGTCGGCCGCGATAACACCGAAGTCCGGCGCTCGCAGCAGCAACTCACGCAGAGCGCCAAAATGGCCACCCTCGGCGAAATGGCCACCGGTCTGGCGCACGAAATCAATCAGCCGCTGAACGTGATGCGCATGGCCATCGTCAATGTGCTCAAGCGACTGAGCACGGGCGAGGTGCAGATCGACTACCTCACCGACAAGCTCAACCGCATCGATTCACAGGTCCAGCGCGCCGCGCGGGTGGTGGATCACATGCGCGTGTTTGGTCGCCGCTCGGAGATCGAACAGCATCCGTTCAACCCGGCGCAGGCCATCGAAGGCACGCTGTCGCTGCTGGCCGAAGGCATGCGCGGCAAAGGCGTTGAACTGCGCGTCAGCGAGACCGGTTTTGACGTGCAAGTGCGTGGTTACGTCGATCAGCTGGAGCAGGTGTTGATCAACCTGATGGTCAACGCCCGGGACGCACTGTTGAGCAAACGCGAGGCCGACCGCGAGTTCAAGCCATGGATTTCGGTGTACGCCGAACGGGACAAGCAGTCGGTGCGACTGTGGGTCGAGGACAATGGCGGCGGCATTGATCCGCGGCTGATGGAGAAGATTTTCGAACCGTTCTTCACCACCAAACCGGTCGGCATCGGCACGGGGTTGGGGTTGTCGGTGAGCTACGGCATCGTCGAGAACATGGGCGGACGTTTGAGCGTGCGCAACTCGGTGGAGGGCGCACGGTTTTGCATCGAGCTGCCGGTTGCTCCGCCGGATCAGATCACCAGCGATGCACGGCCGGAGTGACAGCTGAGGTTGGCGCCGACCTGAATTTTCCCGACCTCGATCCCGAGGGTTTTCAGGACGGTGTTGAGCAGGTTGTCGAGCAGTGGGCTGAGGATTGAACTCAATGTCGTCGTCAGCAGCGAAAACACGCTGGTGAGTAACGAGTTCAGCAGGTCGAACACAACCTGTAACAGGAAGCCGGGACTGAATGACGGCGTGTGGACAATCAATGGCAAGGGATTGATCGCCTGCGACAAGCCGGAAATCGCATTGGTAGCTATCAAGGTGTAAGGCGGATTGGAGGGGGCCAGCCCTACTTTCGGCGGGTTGATGAATGTGGTTGATGCGCTGGCCGGTACGACGGGGCTGTCGATCCTGACTTCAGCGCCACCTCCGGAAAAGGGCACGCCGGCATGCCGAATATCGAGCAAGGTGTAAGGCGTAACGCTCATAGGTGCAGTCGAGGAAGCCCAATCCGAATTGACCCGCCCGACCCGCAACTCAGCCACCGTCGTGGTGGCGAAGGCGGTCAGGCTCTTATTGGTCTCGCTGGCGCAGGTGTAGTCGGTGACGTAACTGCTGCCGCCACCTGCTTCAAGACTGACGTCCAGATTGTGATCGGGCAATACGCGAAGATCGAGTCCCAAGGGCGCGACGACAACGGACAGGATGCCCGACACCAAACTGGTCAGGTTAGTTATCAACGACAAATCCAGGCTCACCAACACCCGGACCTGCGCGGTGCGCACATAGATTCGATTGGCCCCCAAGGGCGCCAGTTTTGCCAATGCCGGGCTACCGACCACCGACAGTTGCGGCGGCTCGATCACTTTGATATTTGCTGTGGCACCCAGGCCCAGTCCAAGCAAATTCACTGGAAGCGTGCCCGTCACCGGACTCTTGCTGTTGCCCAGTTCGATAAATGCCTGGACCAGTTGAAAGGCATTAACGTTGGCGTTCAGACCGGACGCGGTACTGCCCGTCTGCAACTGCAGGATGTCACCCAAATGCACTTTGAGCGGGTTGACGACGGTGCTGGCCAGCGCATTCAAACCGGTTTGTACGTCCGCCGTTGCGCCATTCGCCTGGGCCACTGTCGCGGCGGCTCGCAGCAATTGGCCGACCGTGGCGTCCGCACCGAGCAGTTGCGTGTAATCCCCCGCGGTGACATGCAGGTCGATGGCAAGCTGATCCATGTATTTGAGCAGGTTGATATTGGCCGCCACCAAACCGTTCCAACTCGCGAGGGTCAGGTTGATAGGCGCACCGCTCAAGCCGGACAACATACCGTTCAACAAATTAACGTCGGCCAGCGTACTGCGAATACTCAGTTGTGCTACCGGCGGCCCTGCAACACCCGCGACCGCCGTGGCACTCAGGTTGATCGTTGAGTTGGCAGGCGCGCCGCCGAACATCGCACCGAGACCGCCGGCCAGACTCTGCGGCACCCGATGGCTGGCGATGACCTGGATCGCCTCGCTTTTGCTCGCATCAGCGGCGAATACCCGAATATTGCCGGCGTTCACGTTCACCACGCCGCAGGCAACGGCCAGGCCACGGCCGACGCTGGGGATGGCGAAACCATTGCGCTGGGCGCTGGCGGTGGCGTAGGTGACGGCGGAGGTGCCGGCCAGGCAGTCACCGCCCCGTGTGGCGGCTTCCAGCGCGGCCATGTCGGCGACTCGCTGCAGGTTGCGTTTTTCCAGGTAGAGCCGGCCAGTGTCGACCACAACCACCAGGCACAATAGCGCCGCCGCCAGGGTCAGCGCCGCCATCAAACCAATCGCCCCCCGTTGCCGGGCCGGTCCACGAAACTGCAAGCGGGGAGACATCGCGCACTCCTTTGCCGGTGCACAGCCGGGGGCTTTCTCCGTTGGTAAAAAGCAGTGTAGACAAGGGGTGGCGAGAATGCTGGCAACTCGCCAGCCAACAACACAAAAAACCCTTGCAGGCTCACGCCTGCAAGGAGACTTGTGGTGTTAGCGGGCTAATTTGGGTGGGTAGTTGGCCAGGATGCGCTTCACGTTTTCGTGTATCGCATTGCTGCGATCCTCCGGATTCGGCGATCCGCTGAGCAGTTGTTCGTCACTGCCTCGCCACACCAGCTTGCCGTCCTTGCCGTCGAGCAGGTCGATCTGGATAGTCGCCACTTTGTAGCTGACGTTGCGGGTTTCGTTATACATCGGCGCGCCCCAGTAACCGCTCCAGGGGTTGCCATAACCGCCGCCATAGTTGGTGGTGACTTGTTGCTGGCGCTCTTCGACGATCAGGTAGGTTTGCACGTTCAAATCGCTCCGGGTGCCTGCGGCAGCCGGACGCAAGCCTCGCTGATCGAGCTGATCACTGATCGACTCACGGATGCGCTGTTCAGTCAGGTCACTCTTGATTCGCGGGTCATCGGGGCGGTATTGCACGGCGGGCTCTTTCCAGCTCCAGCTGCGGTAAGCGGCAAAATCGCGGCTGGCGTCAAAGTCATAATTGACCGGGTTGGCAGCGCACGCACTGAGCAGCGCAGTCACAGCCAGTACAGCGAGACGGCAGGACATGATCTTTCTCCCGTTGAGGCCTGCGAAAGGCTTATTGACTAAAGAAGCTAACTGGGAGGATACGCCGACATTGCCTTTTCTACAGCCTTTCGCAGGGCGTCGGCTTGCTCGCTCTGGCTGCCGCTTTGGCCGGTTTCGGCGCTACCGCTCCACACGAGCTGACCGGTGCCGGCGTCGTACAGATTCACCTGCACCACCAGCACTTGTTCCTGATACGTGCGCACGATTGGCACGCTGCCGTACATGCCGTAACCGTTGCCATAGTGGTTGTAACCACCGTAACCGCCACCGTAGTAACCGTAGTCGTCCTGCGCTTGGAGCAAACGGGTTTCCTGGTGCAGGTTGGCGCTGACTAGCACGTCGGCCGGACGGTTATCGTGCAGCGGGCGCAAGCCGCGCTGATCGAGGGCATTGCTGACCACTTCGGCCACCTGCGCCGAGTCTGCCCAGGTCGTGCCCGGTGGCAGATGGCCGTCGAGCCACGCCCAGCTGCGATAAAGCCCGTAGTCACGCGGCGCCGCCGGGTAGGCGCTACGATCAAAAACCTTGTCAGCGCCTGGAGGCGCCGGCGGAATCGGGTTCGACGACGCCACATACGGGTTGCTGCCCTGGCAGGCCGCCAGCCCGAGACAGATCACCAGTAACCCTGAACGACTTTTCATTTCGACCTCCGATCAGACCGGCCGACAGATCCAGTGCAAATAGCGCCCAAGCCCGGCAAAGCCCGGATGACGACGGTGGGCCAGTTCCATTTCGAGCAGGTCCACCAGCTCGGCGCGGGCCTGGAATTCCACCGGCATATAGTCGTGAAAAACCCGCACCCCGCTCTGAGTTTCGACCTGCCACAGGCCTTCAAGTGCCGCCGCCAATTCACGCGGGTCGAGCGGCTGTTGCGGGGTCAGGCTCTGCTTTTCGCCAGCCATGTCGTTCTTGCGCATCTTGCGAAAGTGGCCCTTGAGCAAGTTGCGGTAAATCAACGCATCGCGGTTGTAGAAGGCCAGGGACAACCAGCCGTCTTGCTTCGTCAATTGATGCAATACCGGCAAGATCGCGTGAGGTTCGGCGAGCCATTCCAGCACGGCATGGCACAGCACCAGGTCGTAGGGTTCAGTAAGCTGACCGAGCAGTTCCTGCCACGGCGCCTGAATGAACGTCGCGCTCTGCCCGGCCTCGGCGAACCGTTGGCGGGCGCCTTCGAGCATCGGCTCGGCGGGCTCGGCCAGCGTGACGTCATGACCGCGCTGGGCCAGCCACAACGACATGTGGCCCAGGCCAGCGCCGATGTCGAGCACACGCAGCGGTCGGTCCGGAAGTGTTTCGGCCAGGTCGGCCTGCAGCACCGCCAGGCGGATCGCGCCTTTGGCTCCGCCGTAGATTTTTTCGGCGAAGCGAGTCGCCAGTTGATCGAAATGACGATCACTCATCAGCTGAACCTCTTTTCACTGTCCGCGAGTTTGCTGCGCACGACTTCATTCATGTCCAGCCCCAACTCGCTGCACAGCAGCAATAAATAGAGCACGATGTCGCCGACTTCCTGCCCGGCGTGGGCGAGCTTGTCGGCCGGCAATTGACGCGACTGGTCTTCGGTCAGCCACTGGAAAATCTCCACCAGCTCGGACATTTCCACGCTGGCGGCCATGGCGAGGTTTTTCGGGCTGTGAAATTGCCGCCAGTCATTGCGATCGCGGATGGCGTGCAGGCGTTCGGTCAGTTCAACAAGGTTCATCGGGCTCTCCTGAAGGCGTATAGCTTCGGGGGGATGGCCGGGGATGGCAAGGGCACTTTTCCCACAGGTGCAATGCAACCCTCTATGCTTGTGGGGAACTCGCCACCGCGATCAATGGCCCAAGGCTCAATCACTTTCATCAGGACGTTAACGACATGCAGGTAGAAGGTTTTTTCGAATGGCTCGGCCAGGCGCTCGGTTCGGTCATCCGCTTTATCGTTGACGCCCTCAGTGGCCTGTTCAACCTGTTGAGCCACGCTGGCAGCAACTTTGTCGATGGGTTGTCCCGGACACTGGGGATGGACACTTCGATTATCAACATCATTGCGTTGATCCTGGGGCTGATGCTGTTGTGGTCGGCGATTCGGGCGTTCATGAATGCGTCGGTCATCATGGGGATTATCTGGTTGCTGCTGGGGCTGTGGTTGCTGAGCTGGATTATCCACTGACACCCAAAAACCCCTGCAGGAGCGAGCCTGCTCGCTCCCACACTCGCTATGCGCGCGCCTACCGCTACAATGCCGGCTTCGCCAAGGAGCCTGCATGTCCAACCTGATTGCCGACTGGCGTGACCGCCCGACCCATCGCCGGGTCTGGGCGCTGGCCGCGCCGATGATTCTGTCGAACATTTCCGTACCGCTGGTGGCGCTGGTCGACAGTACGGTCATCGGCCACCTGCCCCACGCCCATCAGTTGGGCGCCGTTGCGGTCGGGGCCAGTTTGTATACCTTCCTGGCGTGGGCCATGGGCTTTTTGCGCATGGGCTCTACCGGGTTCGCGGCGCAGGCTGCCGGACGCGGGGATGGCGCGGCGTTGCGACAGATTTTGCTGCAAGGCCTGTTACTGGCCATGGGCCTGGCGATTGTCCTGGGCGCCATGGGTGTTCCCTTGAGCGGCGTCGCGCTGCACTTCATGCAACCGTCGGCGGGGCTGGATCAACTGACCCGCGAGTTCTTCCACACCCGGCTGTTCGGACTGCCAGCGGCGCTGGCCAGTTATGCACTGGTCGGCTGGTTCCTCGGCACCCAGAACGCTCGGGCGCCGCTGGCGATTCTGCTGAGCACCAACCTGGTAAACATCGCGC
The DNA here is from genome assembly GCF_059133255.1 of Pseudomonas sp. FBCC-B1667. Lineage (NCBI taxonomy): Bacteria > Pseudomonadati > Pseudomonadota > Gammaproteobacteria > Pseudomonadales > Pseudomonadaceae > Pseudomonas > Pseudomonas sp. FBCC-B1667. Next base: position 6,214,793 of record NZ_CP101437.1, read on the forward strand.
TGAACCTGTGGTTCGTTCTCGGGCTGGAATGGGGCGTGGTCGGCGCAGCCCGCGCCTCGGTGATTGCCGAATGGACCGGCGCACTGCTTGGCCTGCTGATGACACGCAAGGCCTTGCGTGCCTACCCCGGTCACATCGTCTGGGCCGCGTTGGCGCTGTGGCAAAGTTGGCGGCCATTGCTGGCGGTCAATCGCGACATATTCATTCGTAGCCTGGCGCTGCAATCGGTGTTTTTCCTGATCACCGTGCAGGGCGCGCGACTCGGTGATGCCACCGTCGCCGCCAACGCGCTGCTACTTAACGGCTTGTTGCTGACGGCCCACGCACTGGACGGTTTGGCGCATGCCGTGGAAGCCCTCTGCGGGCACGCCATTGGCGCCCGTGATCGAGAAGCGTTGCGGCGCTCACTGGTGGTCGCCTGTGGCTGGTCATTGCTGGCGAGCCTGGGCTTTGCCGTGCTGTTTGCGTTCGCCGGGCATCTGTTTATCGAGATGCAGACCAACATCCAAAGCGTGCGCGACACCGCGTTCATTTACTTGCCTTACCTCGCCGCTCTGCCGCTGATTGCGGTGTGGAGTTACCTGCTCGACGGGCTGTTCATCGGTGCCACTCGCGCCCGGGAAATGCGCAACGGCATGCTCCTGACCGTGGTCCTGCTGCTGCCCTTCGCCTGGCTGCTGCAAGGCTTGGGCAACCATGGACTGTGGATCACCTTTCTGCTGTTCATGGTGTTGCGCAGCCTCAGCCTCGGCGCGTTCGCGTGGTACTTGCGCAAGAACGACGGCTGGTTCACAGGATGATGGGGTCAGGGTCCTCGCTGGGTTGATCGCTCTGCCACAGAATGCGCAGGCTATCGAGACGCGCCTGCTGGGTGGCGCCCGACAACGGCAGCTCAGGCTTTGTGCCGGGGTGCTGCAAACGTAGCCACAACCAGCCATCGAGCACCGGCCGCTCGCTGAAGCCCAGCGCCAGCCCTTCCCTCAGATGGGACCATAGACGGGTGTAGTCGCGACCGGTGGATTGGCTCCAACGACAGGCATGCTGCTCCAGCATGCAGGATTGCAACGCGTCCCGCTGACGCGCACTGAGGTCTTCCTCGATGCCGAGCGGTTTGACGGCAAGCCCCGGATTGAACAACTGCTGCCAGCCCTGACAACCAATGGCTCGATCAGCCCAGGTTCCACCGAACCAGCGTATCTGGCTGATCGGGCCAAGCCAGCGGCTCAGTTCCCGGGCATCGCACGCGTCGAAAAAGTAGCTGGCGGTGTGGGGATTGTAGTAACTCAGTAAGGCACGGTGATGCAGGCCAACGGTGACGGTGAGCATGCGGCGCAAATGTTCGAGCAACTGCGACGGCGGCGCCTCACTGACCAGCCACAACCCGCTCCAGAGATGGGGTTCACGATGGCACCGTTCGACCAGCTCAGGGCATTCCTTGAGGTCAACCAACACCGGCCCGTCCTTCCTCAACGGCTGCCATTCGGTGTCGTCAAACAGCCAGAACTGCCGAAGATGAGCAAGTTGCTGACGCAGTGCCCTACCGGCCCGAGGCTCGCCCGGTGTATCGAGCAACAGCCATTGCGAGTTTGCTTCGGGAGCCGGGGCGGCAATCATGCGGCACCACTCTGGCCGAGCCGCATCGCGGCCCGGCAAGTGCAAAGGGTCTGTGCACAATGAGTGAAACTGCCCCCGCCGGGCAATAGACAGAGCAACAGCAACGGCTCGCTGGATTGCAACAGGTGCAACATTCCATCAACCGACCCATTGTCATTTGACACCGTGTCAGGCTGAAGCCCGGCCGAGCCTGGCGCCTGGGTGACAGGTGGCGCAGAAAGAAATCCGGTGATCACCGGTTGATCGGGATCGCCTTCGATAAAGCTCACCAACACCTCAACACCGTCTCTCAATGGCATGGCGTGCAGGTCGCCCAGTTCCGGTGCCATCGACAGCCAGCAGTGGCTGGGGGCCGCGCCTTCGCCCTGATAGAGCCAATCAAATTGCACGGCGACGGGCCTGGCGACATCGGGTTGAGGCTCATCGACCTCGACCACCCAGGCCCGTTGCAGGCTGTGCATCCTGGGAGCCATGGCCGACCGCGTCGTCACATAAGGCAACGCTGCACCGTCCTGAACCTGCCCGTCACCAATGACCAGACAATGCCCCTGTCTGCGGTGCTCGAAGTGGTAATTCAGACGTTCCTGCGCGCACAGCCGCTGGAAAAACTGCAAGTCCGATTCCTGGTACTGCGTGCAGAAATCCCGAGGCGGGTAATCGCCGGTCAATTCGAAACGCCGATCCTTGCCGGCGATGCCATGCTCCTTGAGCACCTGGGTGAGGATGTCCGGCACCGAACGGTGGCTGAAAATGCGCTGGCTGAACCGTTGAGCCAGGCAGGCCAGTTTCGGCCTCAGGCGCACACGACAGCGCCTGGGTGTGACGCCCTGTCCGGTCAGGACCAGTTCATGCAACTGTCCGTGAAAACCGTTTCCCGGTGGACCTGCATGCAAATAGGCCGGCCGGTACAACAGGCTTGCCAGGTCCGGCGCCGGATCATCGACCAGCAGCTCCATATTGAACTCAAAAGGTTCGCTGATCGCTTCACTGCCGGTAATGGCCAAGACCACAAAGGGATCAGGCAGACCCTCTACATCCAGACGAAATGACGGCTCGTTGGCTGGATCGAACATCGGCGATTCTCTACAAGAGGGGCGGCTGGGGATTCTCTCCGAGAGAGTTGGCCGAGTAGAGTGCCGAAATACAACTTAGGAAATGACCTACGCGAAAAGAAGACCACATCGCAGGAATAGACGTGGATGTGGGTCATTTCGCGGGGAAACCAGGACGCGTCCCACCACGTCATCTGAAATTTCCGCAGCGTGCGGAACATTTTCAGACAACCTGATGGGAGCGGAGCCTTACCTTACGAAGACAGGTAAGACGAACGGGTCAGGCCCAGGCGCAGAGCGTCGAGGAACTGGGTGCGCTCGGCTGCGGTGATGCGGGCACTGGCGCACTTGTCGCGGTAGTGGGTCATCAACTCTTCCGGCGACAAGTGCACGTAACGCAGCATGTCTTCGATAGTGTCGTGGGTTTCGATACCGGCGTGGTACACGCTGCCATCGGCGTTCTGGTAAATGTTCACCGAATCGGTGTCACCGAACAGGTTGTGCATGTCGCCGAGGATTTCCTGGTAAGCGCCGACCAGGAAGATTCCCAGCAGGTAGTCTTCACCTTCGTTAAGCGCGTGCACCGGCAGGCTGGTTTCGATGCTCTGCTCGTCGACGTATTGCTTGATCTTGCCGTCGGAGTCGCAGGTCAGGTCTTGCAGCACGGCGCGGCGCAGCGGCTCTTCGTCGAGACGGTGCAGCGGCAGGATCGGCAGGACCTGGCCAATGGCCCAGGTGTCCGGAAGGCTCTGGAACACCGAGAAGTTGCAGATGTATTTGTCGGCCAGTTTATCGTTGAGTTCGTCGAGCACCTGACGGTGCGAACGTTGACGGGCTTTCAACGAGTTGTGCAGGCGACGGCACACGGCGAAGTAGCACTGCTCGGCCAGGGCTTTTTGCGCCAGGGTCAGCTTGCCATCGGCGTACTGGGTGGCCACGTCGCTCATGTAGTGCGTCGCGCGCCAGTACGTTTCGGTGACCATTTCGATGTCGGTCGGGCCCAGCAGGTCAACCAGCCACTGCACGGTTTCCGGCAATTCTTCCTTGTTGTCGATCTGCGGCACGTCGTCGTTGTGTTTCTCGACGTCGGTGACCTGTACCACCAGCATGGCGTGGTGAGCAGTCAGGGAGCGGCCGCTTTCGGAGAAGATGTTCGGGTGCGGCAGGTTCTGCGCGTCGCAGAACTCCTTGAGCATTCCGACCACGACACCGGCGTAATCGTCCATGTCGTAGTTGATCGAACTGGCGTTACGCGAATGCGTGCCGTCGTAGTCCACGCCCAGACCGCCGCCCACGTCGATGTGGTCTACCGGCAGGCCGAGGTTGCGCAGTTCACCGTAGTAACGAATCGCTTCCTTGAAACCGTGCTGGTAGTCCGCCAGGTTGGCGATCTGTGAGCCCATGTGGAAGTGCAGCAGGCGAATGCCCTGGTCCAGGCCAGCCGCGCGGAAACGCTCAACCACCGACAGCAACTGCGCAGCCGACAGACCGAACTTGGATTTCTCGCCGCCGGTGTCCGCCCATTTGGACGAGGCCAGGGACGACAGACGTACGCGCAGACCGACCTGAGGCTTGACCTTCAGCGACGCCGCTTCTTCGATCACCAGACCGACTTCGGATTCTTTCTCGATCACGATAAAGACGTTGTGGCCCAGCTTCTGGCCCATCAGCGCCAGACGAATGAACTCGCGGTCCTTGTAACCGTTGCAAACGATGGTGCCGCCCTTCGGCGCCAGCGCCAGCACGGCGAGCAACTCTGGCTTGGAGCCAGCTTCCAGGCCGATGGACACGTCCTGTGTGGCGATGATGTTTTCGATCACCGCTTCTTGCTGGTTCACCTTGATCGGGTACAACGCGGTGTACTTGCTCTGGTATTCCAGACGCTCGATGTTGGCATCGAAGGCGCCAGTCAGCTGACGCACGCGGTCTTGCAGGATATCCGGGAAACGCACCAGCAATGGCAAGGACAAACCGCTTTTGCGCAGTTGGTCGACTTGCTCGAACAGATCAATAGGCGAACTGGTCGGACCGTTCGGACGAACTTCGACGCGACCGGCGTCATTGATCGCGAAATACCCGGCCCCCCAATGGCGAATCCCGTAAACACTGCGGCTGTCCGCAACTGTCCATTGGCTGCCATCGTCTTTGCGTGTGCGTCGTACGGACATTGAAGTCCCCTATAAAGAAGTCATAGAGCGTCGCCTGGGTTCAGGCCGGCGCAGTCTAAAGAATGAAAATGACGATTAGCCTGCATGCAAGGGCGATAGACCGCACATTCAGGTTTGAGTTTAGAAACCGGTCAGAACAGGCTCTGTGAAAACCATGTAGACGACGCCAGACCCGTTGTCAGGACTGGATCAAGCCGAGGGTGGTTTTCACAGAGGCTGCTAGCCGCCGGACTTCTTCGCTTTGAAACCGAGTTTGATCAGCTCGCCCAAGAGTAGCTCGACATGATCACCCTGGATTTCAATGATCCCGTCTTTCAATGCTCCGCCTGTGCCACAACGTTTCTTTAACGTGGTGGCCAGTTCCTTGAGCGCGTCTTCGGCCAACGGCACGCCGGTGATGGTGGTCACCGTCTTGCCGCCACGCCCCTTGCTTTCACGACGCACGCGAGCGATGCCGTCGCCGGCCGGGATAACGGTCTGTTTGCAGATACAGGCGTCCACCGGCTTACTGCAATCCGGGCAATGACGACCTGCGTCGGTGGAAAATACCAGGCCACCAAGGGCGGCGAAGGATGCGGCTTTTTTGGCCACCGGCAATCCTCTTGGGAGGACAAAGACTGGTCGCGGCAACCTGGGCAGGTGCCATCGACCGCGAAGCCCCACTCAGGCAGGGGCAGCGCTACTGAACCAGACCTGCTGGTTCAGCTTGAAAAGGTCGCGCAGTGTAACGGCAAAAAGCCGACTTGCTAAGAGCCAATCGGCGCCAATTTATAGCTCTTTTGCGACGCCATCCCGCTGCGCGCGCAGATAGCGCTTCAACGCCGCCAGAGAGTCCGGGCAATAAGGCTTTTGCTGGATTTCCAGCATGACCTGATCGATGGGCATGAAGCGCGCTTCAAGCACCTCTTCGGGCTGCAGAATCAGTGGCCCGTCCCACACCGCCGAAAACGCCGAACACCAGAGCCGGTTGCCGGTGTCTTCAAAGAAGAAGTGATCGTGGGCGGTCAGTTCCACACCGCTCACGCCCAGCTCTTCCTCCAGCTCACGGGCGGCTGACTCGGCGTAGGTTTCGCTGGCCAGCACCATGCCCCCCGCCGCCACGTCCCAGTACCCTGGATAAATGGCTTTGCTCAGGGTCCGGCGATGCACACAGAGCTCACCGGCCGAATTGAACAGCATGATGTAGGTGCCGCGCCCGATCAGCCCGCGCTCGCGCAAATCGGAACGGACCAGGGCGCCAAGCAGGTTGTCCTGCTCGTCGACCCAGGCGATCTGTTCGGCATCCGAGGCCGCGCGATGGGCGGCCTCTTTGGCGTTATCAACCATGACTCAGCCTTGATTGAGCAATTGACGCAGATCGATCACTGCGGCGTTGGCCCGGGAGATGTAGTTGGCCATGACCAGCGAATGGTTGGCCAGCACACCGAAGCCGCTGCCGTTAAGGATCATCGGGCTCCAGACCGGCTCTTGCGAAGCTTCCAGCTCACGAATGATCTGGCGCACGCTGACCGTGGCGTTTTTCTTGGCCAATACGTCGGCGAAGTCGACCTCAATGGCACGCAACAAATGCGAGAGCGCCCAAGCCTGACCACGGGCTTCGTAGAACACGTTGTCGATCTGCATCCACGGCGTCTCGACGATTTCTTCGTCCACCTGTGGCACTTGCCCTGGCGCCAGGACTTCGGTTTTCAGCGAGGTATTGAGTTTGACCCGACCGACGCTGGCCGACAGGCGTTGCGACAACGAACCCAGGCGGGTACCCACGTCACCGAGCCAGTTGTTCAGGTTGTCGGCACGGGCATAGAACAGCGCGCTTTTCTGGTTCGGGTCGGACAAACGCGCCTGATAACGGCTCAGGGAATTGATGCCTTCCTGATACTCGGACTCACTGGAAGGCAGCACCCAGCTCTTGTTGTCAAAGTTGAAACGCGGCTCGGCCTTGGCCAGGTCGGCGTCTTCGGCCGATTGCGACTGCGAGCGGGCGAAATCTTTACGCAGTGCGCGGCTCAGGTCGCGAACCTGGACCAGCACGCCATATTCCCAGCTCGGCATGTTGTCCATCCACAGGCCCGGCGGGAAACGGTCGTTGGAAATGTAGCCACCCGGTTTGGTCAGCAAGGTACCGGCGACGGTCTTGAGGGTTTCCACCGTGGTGTAGCCGACGACCATCTGCTTGCCTTCTTTCTCGGCAGCGATCTGGGCATTTTGCTGGACCGGGAACAACGCGGGCTCCTCGCTCCAATACCAACCCAGGGCAATCGCCACCAGCAGGTAAAGGCCGATCAAGGTGGCCAGCGCCCGGCTGAACAGCAGGCCGCCGATATAACTGCGGGTGGCCGACTTCGGTTCAGCGGCACGTTCGGGCGCGCTGCCCGCGCGGTTCTTCCAGTCCAGCATGGCGATATCCTTTCAATCACTTGAGTTCATCGGTTCGACCACAACCCTACGCCATCGTGCCTCGTTTTGCCGTGTATTAATCGGCATGCTGCCGTGAATAAGGATTGCATCGTCGAGGCGCCACTATAAAGGAAGCACACACCTTGAGCCTATCCGACCAAGCGGTCATAAACTGAATGAGGCCGCATTACAGATAATTGCCGTACGACACTCATGCAATTGAAAAGAGGTGCTAGCATAGAGCCACCAGTCGACCTCAGCATTTACCCTAACTAGTAGTCAGGATATGACCGAGTCAGAAGACCCCAGCCGTGAGCGCCTCAAGCACCACTTTGCCCAGCGGGTAATTCATCAGGCACGTCAAATTCTTGAGATCTGGCAGCGCCTGCAACGCAGTGAGTGGTCCGCCACCGACTTATCGGAACTGAGCGAGGCCAACCTGCGCCTGCTGCGGTTTGCCGAGCGCTTCGAACAACCGGAACATACGCAACTGGCGCGTCACATCGGCCAGTCGCTTGAGGCTGTCGACGCCAATCGCGGACGCCTGAGCAGCGGGCTGATCACCGACCTCAATCGCTTGATGCAGCGCCTGTCGCGCACCGGCCTGCGCCATGGCGATCAGTACGAACAAACCTTCCTGCCGCCGTTGCGCAAGCCGATCTACGTGATGCTGCAGGATCACGACCGCGCCGAGCGCCTGGCCAAGCAACTGGAATTCTTCGGGCTCAGCGCTCAATCCTTTGACAGCGTTGCCGCCTTCCGCTGCGCGATGGTCGAGCGCTTGCCGGCGGCGATCGTCATGGACGTGGACTTCAGTGGCGCCGGTATCGGCCTGAAACTGGCCGCCGAAGCCCAGGAAGGGCTCGATCATCGCCTGCCGCTGTTGTTCTTCAGCCTGCACGAAACCGACACCCCGACCCGCCTCGCCGCCGTGCGCGCCGGCGGCCAGGAGTTCCTCACCGGCACCCTGGAGGCTTCGAGCCTGCTGGAGAAAATCGAAGTCCTGACCTGCGTCGCCCAGTACGAACCTTATAAAGTGCTGATCATCGACGACTCCCGCGCCCAGGCCCTGCACACCGAACGCCTGCTCAATAGCGCCGGGATCGTCACGCGCACGCTGATCGATCCGATCCAGGCCATGGCCGAACTGTCTGACTTTCAGCCAGACCTGATCATTCTCGACATGTACATGCCGACCTGCACCGGTACGGAACTGGCCAAGGTGATCCGCCACAACGACCGTTACGTCAGTGTCCCGATCATTTACTTGTCGGCCGAAGACGATCTGGACAAGCAGCTCGACGCCATGAGCGAAGGCGGCGACGACTTCCTGACCAAGCCGATCAAGCCGCGCCACCTGATCACCACCGTGCGCAACCGCGCGGCACGGGCACGCAACCTGAAAGCCCGAATGGTCCGCGACAGCCTGACCGGTTTGTACAACCACACGCACATTTTGCAATTGCTCGAAGACTGCAGCTTCCGCTCCCGCCGCGAGGGCAAGCCGCTGAGCTTTGCGATGCTCGACATCGACCACTTCAAGCGCGTCAACGACAGCCACGGCCACCCCATGGGCGACCGGGTGATCAAGAGCCTGGCGCTGTTCTTGAAGCAACGCCTGCGCAAGACCGACTTCATCGGCCGCTATGGCGGTGAAGAGTTTGCGATCGTGATGCCGGACACCGATCTCGCCTCGGCTTACACCGTGCTGGATGAAATTCGTCAGCGCTTTGCCGAAATTCACTACCCGGCCCAGCCACAGGACCTGTGGTGCACGTTCAGTGCCGGCGTGGTGGAGTTGTGCGAGCACTCCGACAGCCTGATGATGGCCAGTCAGGCAGACGAGGCGCTGTACCGCGCCAAGGACGCCGGGCGCAATCGTGTCCAGGCGGCGCGAACACCAAAGCAAAGTGCCACTATTTCATCGGAATTCACCGATTCGGTCATAACCCTGTAACACAAACGCAATAAATTCAGGCGCTTACCATTCTGCCGTTGGTAGATCCGCTATGCGCCTGAAGTTGCTGACCAATCTCAATACCCTCCTTTTAGTCGCCGTGTGCGTGGCCCTTGGCGCCACACTGTGGTGGTCGCAAAAGGCCCTGGAGCGTCCCTATCTGTTGATGGAGCGTTACCTGGGCCTGTCCCAGCAGTTTCAGAATGAAGTCGCGCGCAATATCGAGGATTACCTCGCCAGTGGCGATGCCTTGCGCCTGAGCAGTGCCAGCCAGGCCATCGATGCCCTGCAAAAGGCTTTGGGCGAGTTGCCCCCGGCGCTGGCCGACACCTTGCGCCCGAGCCTGTCGACCCTGGATGAATTCAGCAAAACCGATCTGCTGGCCGCCGGCAAACTGGCGGGCGACCCACAGGCGCTGCTGCTGCAAGCCGAGCGCGAACTCGGTGCCAGCCTCGACCAGCTCAGCCAGTACGCCAGCGCTGACGCGACCTACCTGGCGCCGCTGCTCGCCGCGTCTCAACATCTGGGAAAACTGACGCTGGCCCGGGACAAACTGGTCAGCAGCGGCCGCAGCGAATTGGCCGCCGACGTCGAGCGCGAAGTGGCCAACATCCGTAGTCAGGCAGAGCTGTTGAGCGGCTTGCCACTGCTCGGCGTCGCCGCCAAGACCGAATCCGGCACCGATGATTTCGCCTCGATGATGGGGCTGGAGAACAACGAGAAAGCCACGGCTGAAGACGCCGGTATTGGCCTCAAGCGTGAACTCAACAGCCTGCTTGCGCGCTACCCCGCCGAGCTGTCGCGCACCCGTGATCAGATCCAGAAACGTACCGACCTCAGTGCTGCTACGCACCTGAAAATCGCCGCTGTGCAGCAAGCGATTGCCGGACTCGAACCAGTGGTCCGCGCCCAGCACGGGCAGATCCAGAGCGAAGTGCGCTTGATGCAAGGCGTGATGATTGGGCTGATCCTGCTGATCGCCTTGCTCATCGATACCTTGCAACGACGCCTGGCCCGAACCCTGACCAACCTGGCGCCAGCCCTGTCCACTTGGGCCGAGGGCGACTTCAGCCACAACATAGAGCTGGGCAACACCAATCGCGAACTGCATGACATACAAGCGTCGCTCAATCGCTTGCGCGCCTATCTGGTGGATCTGGTCGGGACCATTCGTCTCAACGCCGAGCAGGTCGCCGGCAGCAGCCGAACCCTGGCCGATTTGAGCAACGACCTGCACAGCGGTGCCGAACATCAAGCGGGCGACACGGCGCTGATCCGCGATTCCCTCGGCGAACTGGAGGCGACCATTCAACAAGTCGCCGGCGATGCCAGCCAGGCAGCGGACGCCAGTCGCCATGCCGGCCTGGCCGTTGAGCACGGTCAGAAAGTCATCGGTCTCAGCCTGACCGGCCTGCATGCGCTGGTGGGTGAAGTGCAGGGCAACGCGCAGATGATCGAGCACCTGGCAGAAGAGTCGGCGACCATCGGGGGCGTGCTGACGGTGATCCGCTCGATTGCCGACCAGACCAACCTGCTGGCCCTGAACGCCGCCATCGAAGCGGCCCGTGCCGGCGAAATGGGTCGAGGGTTTGCGGTGGTGGCGGAAGAGGTTCGCTCACTGGCGCAACGCACCGCAGGCGCGACGGCAGAAATCCAGACGCTGATTGCCGGCCTGCAAACCGCGGCGCGTCAATCGGTAGAAGGCATGCGCGCGCAGGTCGAACACGCCGAAGCCACGGCCAATCAGGCGCAGGCGGCGGATGGCGCACTGGATAAAATCGTCGGCGCGATCCAGACCATTGCCGACACGGCCGTGCGCATCGCTGATGTCACCGCCCAGCAGAGTGGCGCGGTCAGCGAGATTCGTGACCACAGTGAGCGCATTCACCAATTGGGTGGGGATAACTTGCTGCGCATTGGTGAAGGGCGTGAACAAGGGGAGAACCTGTTGGTGCTGGGTGGACGCCTGCGTACAGCGGTTCAAGCCTTCCGCGTCTGACAGACCGCCATCGCGGGCAAGCCCGCTCCCACAAGGGCACGCATTCCCCTGTGGGAGCGAGCTTGCTCGCGATGGCGTCAGCAACGCCACCACAAAACTCCCGCCCTGCACACCCGCCCGCCGTCCGCTATCATGCCCCCAATTCCGATACGCGAGATTGTCATGCGCCGTTTGCTCTGCCTGCTGCTTTTAGTGCTCGCCCTGCCGGTGACCGCCGCCGGGTTGCTGGACACCCGGCCCAGCTCCACCCTGGGCTCGATCAACAACAGCGCCGACTTCCTGCCGGTGCGCGAAGCTTTTCAACTGAGCCTGGTAGACAGCACACCGCAATCGATCAAGCTGCGCTTCGTCGCCACCGAGGGGTATTACCTCTATCGCCATCGTTTCCAGTTTCGGGCTGACCCGGCCGAGGTAACGCTGGGCGCCGCCCAATTGCCCAAGGGCGAGCAGAAACACGACGAGTATTTCGGCGATGTCGAGGTGTATCACGGCATTCTCGACGTGGTCATACCGCGCTCTGATCCACGCGCCTTCACGCTGGCTGTGACCTATCAGGGCTGCGCCGACAAAGGCCTGTGCTATCCGCCGGAAACCGAACGCCTGAGCATTGATGGCATCGGCGCTCCGGCCCCGGCGCAAAACCTGGGCTGGCGCGAACTCGCACTGTTTTTTCTCGCCGGTCTAGGCCTGACCTTCACGCCTTGCGTGCTGCCGATGCTGCCCATCCTGTCCGGCGTGGTGTTGCGTGGTCAGGTCGGCGGTCTGCGCGGCTTCAACCTGTCCCTGGCCTACGTGTTGCCAATGGCCGCCTGCTTTGCCCTGCTCGGCGCACTGATGGGGATGTTCGGCGCACAGCTCAATCTTCAGGCACGCCTGCAATCGGCGTGGGTGTTGGTGCCGTTCGCGACGTTTTTTGCGGTGTTTGCCCTGGCCATGTTCGGTGTATTCGAACTCAAGCTGCCGCACGCCATCAGCAGTCGCCTGGATCGCATTGCCGGGCGCACGGAAGGCGGTTCGCTGTGGGGCGCTGCAGTGCTGGGCGTGGTCTCCAGCCTGTTGGTTTCGCCCTGCGTTTCGGCGCCGCTGGCCGGCGCGTTGCTGTACATCAGCGCCAGTGGCGATGCATTGGGCGGCGGTTTGAAGCTGTTCATGCTCGGCCTCGGCATGGGTGCGCCGCTGTTATTGGTCGCCACCGGTGGCGCGGCCTGGCTGCCGAAAAGCGGGCCATGGCTGGTCTACGTGAAGAACGCGATTGGTGTGTTGTTGCTGGGATTGGCGATCGGCCTGCTCAGCCGCGTACTGCCGGGCCAGATCACCTTGCTGCTGATCGGTTTGTTGGCCGGTGGCGTCGGCTTGTTCATGGGCGCGCTGGAGTTCGTCTACAAACCCCCTCGAAAACGCCTCGGCCAGTTGCTCGGGATGTTCCTGCTGTTTTACGCATTGGCCTGCTGGTTCGGGGCATTCAGCGGTCAGACCGACCCGCTCAATCCGATTGGCCAATCGCGTGCGATTGCAGGTAACGCCTCTGCGCAAAACACCGGTGCCTGGCAAACCATCAACACGCCCGCAGAGCTGGATCGCGTGCTCGCCGACGCCCAATCCTCCGCCACCCCGCTGCTGCTCGACTGGTACGCCGACTGGTGCATCAGCTGCAAAGTCATCGAACACGAAGTGCTCAACGACGCCAGCGTGATGGCACGCCTGCAAGGCTATCGACTGGTTCGTTTCGATATCACCGCGAGCAATGCCGAACAACGCGCCCTGCTCGACCGCTACAAACTGTTCGGCCCTCCGGCCCTGATGTTTTTCGGCAAGGACGGCGTTGAACGTGCCGAGATGCGAGTGATCGGCGAGATCAACGCCAAGGACTTCGCCGAACGTGTTGCGAAGGCAAATGACCGGATTTAATAAGCCGGTCACATATTTCGCGCAAACATCGGCTATCGTGCTGGCTATTGCATAGAACTGGACAGTCACAAAGGCTTTGCGGCATAGTCGCCGGGTTCTGACACTTGCACACAGATAACAAGGAACAGCAGATGGCGACCCTATTGGTGCTGCACGGCCCCAACCTGAACTTGCTCGGCACCCGTGAACCGGGTACCTATGGCGCTACGACACTGGCGCAGATCAACCAGGACCTGGAACGCCGCGCCCGTGAAGCCGGCCATCATCTGCTGCACCTGCAAAGCAACGCCGAGTACGAATTGATCGACCGCATCCACGCCGCTCGTGGCGAGGGCGTGGACTTCATTCTGATCAATCCAGCAGCTTTTACACACACAAGCGTCGCATTACGTGACGCGCTGCTGGCGGTGAGCATCCCATTCATCGAAGTGCATTTGTCTAACGTGCACAAACGCGAACCTTTCCGCCATCACTCTTACTTCTCCGACGTAGCGGTGGGAGTGATCTGCGGCCTTGGCGCCAGCGGTTACCGACTGGCCTTGGAGGCTGCACTAGAGCAGCTTGAACAACAAGCTATACGCCCCTGACCGACCCTTGGGAGTTGATGATTCATGGATATCCGTAAAGTTAAGAAACTGATCGAATTGCTGGAAGAGTCCGGCATCGACGAGCTCGAGATCAAGGAAGGCGAAGAGTCCGTTCGCATCAGCCGTCACAGCAAGACGCCGGCTCAGCAATACTACGCACCTGCTCCAATGCAGCACGCTCCGGCACCTGCGCCAGTTGCCGCCGCTCCTGCTGCCGCCGCTGCACCTGCTGCACCGTCCGCACCCGTCCTGAACGGTACCGTTGCCCGTTCGCCGATGGTCGGCACCTTCTATCGCAAATCTTCGCCATCCTCGCCTTCGTTCGTTGAAGTTGGCCAGACCGTGAAGAAAGGCGACACCCTGTGCATCGTCGAAGCCATGAAGATGATGAACCACATCGAAGCTGAAACCAGCGGTGTGATCGAATCCATCCTCGTCGAAGACGGCCAGCCGGTTGAGTACGACCAACCGCTGTTCACCATCGTTTGAACCGCGGAGAAACTTTGATGACTGCGAAGTTGGAAAAAGTTCTGATCGCCAACCGCGGTGAGATTGCCCTGCGGATCCTGCGTGCCTGCAAAGAGATGGGCATCAAGACTGTCGCCGTTTACTCCAAGGCTGACAAAGAGCTGATGCACCTGGGCCTGGCAGACGAATCCGTCTGCATCGGTCCGGCCTCGGCCGCGCACTCTTACCTGCACATCCCGGCAATCATCGCCGCAGCTGAAGTGACCGGCGCTACCGCCATCCACCCAGGCTACGGTTTCCTTGCGGAAAACGCTGATTTCGCTGAACAGGTCGAGAACTCCGGCTTCGCCTTCATTGGCCCGAAAGCCGACACCATTCGCCTGATGGGCGACAAGGTATCGGCCAAGCACGCCATGATCGCTGCGGGCGTTCCAACCGTTCCGGGTTCCGACGGCCCTCTGCCTGAAGACGAAGAAACCGCTCTGCGCATCGGTCGTGAAGTGGGTTACCCGGTGATCATCAAGGCCGCTGGCGGCGGCGGTGGTCGCGGCATGCGCGTCGTGCATAAAGAAGAAGACCTGATCTCCTTCGCCAAACTGACCCGCACCGAAGCTGGTGCGGCGTTCGGCAACCCGATGGTCTATCTGGAAAAATTCCTGACCAACCCACGTCACGTGGAAGTCCAGGTGCTTTCCGACGGTCAGGGCCACGCCATCCATCTGGGCGACCGCGATTGCTCGTTGCAACGTCGTCACCAGAAGGTTCTCGAAGAAGCGCCGGCACCGGGCATCGACGAGAAAGCACGCCAGGAAGTCCTCGCTCGCTGCGTCAAGGCGTGCATCGACATCGGCTACCGTGGCGCCGGCACCTTCGAGTTCCTTTACGAGAACGGCCACTTCTACTTCATCGAGATGAACACTCGTGTCCAGGTAGAGCACCCGGTTTCGGAAATGGTCACCGGCATCGACATCGTCAAGGAGATGCTCAGCATCGCCGCTGGCAACAAGTTGTCGTACACCCAGGACGATGTGGTCATCCGCGGTCACGCCCTGGAATGCCGAATCAACGCCGAAGACCCGAAAACGTTCATGCCGAGCCCTGGCACGGTCAAGCATTTCCACGCACCAGGCGGCAACGGCGTTCGCGTCGATTCGCACCTGTACAGTGGTTATGCCGTTCCGCCGAACTACGATTCGTTGATCGGCAAGCTGATCACCTACGGCGCGACCCGTGACGAAGCCATGGCGCGCATGCGCAATGCGCTGGACGAAATCGTTGTCGACGGGATCAAGACCAACATCCCGCTGCACCGCGACCTGGTCCGTGACGAAGGCTTCTGCAAAGGGGGCGTGAACATTCACTACCTCGAGCACAAGCTGGCAGGCGAGAAGCACTAAGCGACGACCCGACCAACAAAGCCGCCTTCGGGCGGCTTTGTTGTTTCTGGACATTGCTGAACACTGCACCCACGGTGGCGAGGGGGCTTGTTCACCTCTGATCCGTAGCAACCCGGTCGTCTTCTGCCGCGCGCTCGCGTAAACTTGCGCGCTTCTCGCAGCCCGCTAGGCTGCAATCAATATTTTTCAAAGGTGCCCGCCATGCCTTGGCTGCAAGTCCGTCTCGCCATCAGCCCAGAACAAGCCGAAACCTACGAAGACGCTTTCCTTGAAGTGGGCGCCGTGTCGGTGACCTTCATGGACGCCGAAGATCAGCCGATCTTCGAACCAGAACTCAACACCACGCCGCTGTGGTCCCACACGCACCTGCTGGCCCTGTTTGAAGGCGGCACCGAAGCCGCCAGCGTATTGGCCCACCTTGAGCTGCTGACCGGCAGTCCGCTGCCCGAGCATCACAGCGAAGTGATCGAAGATCAGGATTGGGAACGCAGCTGGATGGACGGCTTCCAGCCAATGCGTTTCGGTCAGCGCCTGTGGATCGTCCCGAGCTGGCATGCCGCGCCCGAGCCTGACGCCGTGAACCTGCTGCTGGACCCGGGCCTGGCGTTCGGCACCGGCACCCACCCGACCACCGCGCTGTGCCTGGAATGGCTCGACGGTCAGGATCTGAAAGATTGCAACGTGCTGGACTTTGGCTGCGGCTCGGGGATTCTGGCGATTGCCGCCCTGCTGCTGGGTGCCAAGGAAGCCGTGGGCACCGACATCGACGTACAGGCGCTGGAAGCCTCCCGCGACAACGCCGGACGCAACAACATCGACGAAGCGCTGTTCCCGCTGTACCTGCCAGAAGACTTGCCGCAAGTGAAGGCCGACGTACTGGTCGCCAACATCCTCGCTGGCCCACTGGTTTCCCTGGCACCGCAGCTGTCCAGCCTGGTCAAGCCAGGGGGTCGCCTGGCGCTGTCCGGCATCCTTGCCGAACAAGGTGAAGACGTTGCCGCCGCCTACGCCCAAGACTTCGATCTGGACCCGATTGCCAATCGCGATGGCTGGGTGCGCATCACCGGCCGTCGGCGCTAGAATGAACGCCTGCATAAACCGGATCGCCGCATGACCGACAGCTTCGTCACCCAGTGCCCGCACTGCCAAACCAGCTTCCGCGTCAGCCATGCTCAATTGAGCGTGGCCCGTGGAGTGGTTCGTTGCGGCTCGTGCTTGCAAGTGTTCAACGCAGCCAAGCAGTTACTTGAACAACGAGCCGACAAGGAAGCCGTCAAACCGGTAACCCCGGCCATTGTTGAGCCACCAGCGCCACGCGCGATCAGCCAAAAGCAGTGGACAGCCTCCGAACTGGATCTGGACAGCCTGGACCTGGACGAAGAACTCGCCCGGCTCGAACAGCGGGAGATCCAGCCGACCAAGGAGTTTGGCCGGCACCGCGAAGACGGCCTCAGCGCCCGGCGCGACTCTAGCGAGCACGACGAAGAACAGTGGTCCGACAGCCTCTTCAGCGAATCGGCGGCCGACCGCGCCCAACCGGTAGAGACCGAACAACCGGAAACAGAAGCAGAACCGGACAACCACGAACGCACCGAGCCTTCGTTTTCGCTGGAACCGGTTGATCTCGATGACGAACCCCAGGTGCCTCATCTGCGCCTGCACGACCCACTCGACGCCCCGCTCAACCACGAACGCCTGACGGCAACCGAGGCGCTCGACGACGACCTGCCGTCGATCGAACCGTTGCGCAAACGTCGCGAGCGCAGCGAGCCGGGCGTGCGCGCCGAGGTCTTGCAGGACCTGACCGACGATCCGCTGCAACTGGACTGGCAAAAGCGTCGCTCGCCGTGGGGTCGACGGATGTTCTGGCTGCTGCTGGTTTTGCTCGGCACCGCTGCACTGGCCGGCCAATACATTGCGTACCATTTCGACGAACTGGCCCGCCAGGATCAATACCGCCCCTGGTTCCAGCAGCTGTGCCCGCAACTCGGCTGCACGGTGCCGTCCAAAGTCGACATTGCGAAAATCAAAAGCAGCAACCTGGTGGTCCGCAGCCATCCGGAGTTCAGTGGCGCACTGGTGGTCGATGCGATCATCTATAACCGCGCCCCGTTCTCACAGCCCTTCCCTCTGCTGGAACTGCGTTTTGCCGACCTCAATGGCCACTTGATCGCCAGCCGTCGCTTCAAACCCGGCGAATACCTCAACGGCGACCTCGAAGGCATGGCGGAAATGCCACCGCAAACGCCGATCCACATCGCGCTGGACATTCTCGACCCGGGCGCTAAAGCGGTGAACTACAGCCTGAGCTTCCACTCCCCCGAGTGACCCCCCTCACCGTTACAGGCCAGGCGGCAGATTTCTGACTGGGACAGTCCGAACCAAACTGCTGGCAATAACAGAATAACTGTTCAGATTTTGTTCAATTCGGCCTTTATCCAGTCATCGAGAGCGGGTATCATGCCAACCCTTTTTCGAACTCTAATGATCCGGCCCCACAACAGGGAAGTCCTATGTCGGCGGTACGCATCGGTCCATACACATTGCAGAACGGCTTGATTCTCGCCCCGATGGCGGGAGTCACCGACCAACCCTTTCGTCAGCTGTGCAAGCGATTGGGAGCGGGACTGGTGGTCTCGGAAATGGTCACCAGCGACATGAGTTTGTGGAACACCCGCAAGTCACGGATGCGCATGATCCACGAAGGTGATCCCGAGCCACGCTCGGTACAGATCGCCGGCGGTGATGCACAGATGCTGGCGGACGCGGCCCGGGCCAACGTCGAGCTGGGTGCGCAGATTATTGATATCAACATGGGCTGCCCGGCGAAGAAGGTCTGCAACAAGGCCGCCGGTTCTGCGCTGTTAAAGGATGAAGCATTGGTCACCGAGATCCTGCAGGCCGTCGTGGCTGCGGTTGATGTGCCGGTGACCCTGAAGATCCGTACCGGCTGGGACCGGGACAACAAGAATGGTTTGACGGTGGCGAAGATCGCCGAGCAGGCAGGCATTACGGCGTTGGCGGTCCATGGCCGCACCCGTGCCGACCTCTACACCGGTGAAGCCGAGTACGACACCATTGCCGCGATCAAACAGGCGGTGTCGATGCCGGTCTTTGCCAACGGCGATATCGATTCGCCAGAAAAGGCCCGTTACGTGCTCGACGCGACCGGTGCCGATGGCTTGTTGGTAGGCCGGGCTGCCCAGGGGCGGCCATGGATTTTTCGCGAGATCGACCATTTCCTGCGTACCGGCGAGAAACTCCCGGCGCTGGAATTGATCGAGGTGGAACGCATTCTGCTAGAGCATCTGGCTGCCCTGCACGCCTTTTATGGCGATGTCATGGGTGTGCGGATCGCTCGAAAGCATGTGGGCTGGTATCTCGCAACCTTGCCGGGCGCCAGGGAGTTCCGCGCCCACTTCAATCGTTTGGAAGATACGGAAGCACAATGCGCCAACGTTCAGGGCTTCTTCGCCGAACGTTATAAGAGCCTGACAGGGGACGGAGAAGGGGTGGCCGCATGACGATGATGACCGAGACTTTAGTGAGTGGAACAACACCCGTGAGCGACAACGTGAATTTGAAACAGCACCTCAATACGCCCAGCGAAGAAGGTCAGACCCTTCGCGGGAGTGTCGAGAAGGCGCTGCACAATTATTTCGCCCACCTTGAGGGCGCTGCCGTCACGGATGTGTACAACCTGGTGCTCTCCGAAGTCGAGGCTCCCCTGCTCGAGTGCGTGATGAACTACGTCAAGGGTAACCAGACGAAGGCCAGCGAGCTGCTCGGACTCAACCGGGGCACGCTGCGCAAGAAACTCAAGCAGTACGATTTGCTGTAAGCATTCAATCAAACCAGAAAGGCGCCCGCGTAAAAACGGTCGCCTTTTTTGCTGACTCCTTTGCTTTTGATGGAAATTGAAATGACCGACCAGACTACCCGCCTGCCGATCCGCCGCGCCTTGATCAGCGTTTCCGACAAGACCGGGATCCTCGAATTCGCCAAAGAGCTTGAAGCCCTGGGCGTCGAGATCCTCTCTACCGGCGGGACGTTCAAGCTGCTGCGTGACAACGGCGTCGCCGCAGTGGAAGTCGCGGATTACACCGGTTTCGCAGAAATGATGGACGGTCGGGTGAAAACCCTGCACCCGAAAATCCACGGCGGGATCCTCGGTCGTCGCGGTATCGACGACGCGATCATGAACGAGCACGGCATCAAGCCGATCGATCTGGTTGCGGTCAACCTGTACCCGTTCGAAGCCACCATCAACAAGCCAGGCTGCGACCTGCCGACCGCGATCGAGAACATCGACATTGGCGGCCCGACCATGGTCCGTTCCGCGGCCAAGAACCACAAAGACGTGGCCATCGTGGTGAATGCCAGCGATTACGCCAGCGTCCTTGAAGGCCTCAAGGCCGGCGGCCTGACCTACGCTCAGCGTTTCGACCTGATGCTCAAGGCGTTCGAACACACCGCGGCCTACGACGGCATGATCGCCAACTACATGGGCACCGTGAACCAGGCCGCTGACACCCTCAGCACCGAAGGTCGCAGCGAATTCCCGCGCACCTTCAACAGCCAGTTCGTCAAGGCTCAGGAAATGCGCTACGGCGAGAACCCGCACCAGAGCGCGGCGTTCTACGTGGAAGCCAAGCCTGCCGAAGTCGGCATCGCCACCGCGACCCAACTGCAAGGCAAAGAGCTGTCGTACAACAACGTGGCCGACACCGACGCCGCGCTGGAATGCGTGAAGAGCTTCGTCAAGCCAGCCTGCGTGATCGTCAAGCACGCCAACCCATGCGGCGTGGCCGTGAGCCCGGACGCCGAAGGCGGTATCCGCCAGGCCTACGAACTGGCCTACGCCACCGACACCGAATCGGCGTTCGGCGGCATCATCGCCTTCAACCGCGAGCTGGATGCTGAAACGGCAAAAGCCATCGTCGAGCGTCAGTTCGTCGAAGTGATCATCGCCCCAAGCGTCAGCGCAGAAGCCCGCGCCATTGTGGCTGCCAAAGCCAACGTGCGCCTGCTGGCCTGCGGCGAATGGTCGGCTGATCGTGCTGCTGCCTGGGATTACAAACGTGTCAACGGTGGCCTGCTGGTACAGAGCCGCGACATCGGCATGATCGGTGCCGACGACCTGAAAGTCGTGACCAAGCGCGCCCCGACCGAACAGGAAATCAACGACCTGATCTTCGCTTGGAAAGTCGCCAAGTACGTCAAGTCCAACGCCATCGTCTACGCCAAGAACCGCCAGACCATCGGTGTCGGTGCCGGCCAGATGAGCCGCGTGAACTCTGCCCGTATTGCTGCGATCAAGGCTGAACACGCTGGTTTGCAGGTAGCCGGTTCGGTGATGGCTTCCGATGCGTTCTTCCCGTTCCGCGACGGCCTGGACAACGCAGCCAAGGTCGGCATCACTGCGGTGATCCAGCCAGGTGGCTCGATGCGTGACAACGAAGTGATTGCTGCCGCTGACGAAGCCGGCATCGCCATGGTCTTTACGGGCATGCGCCATTTCCGTCACTAATACGACAGATCAACTGTGGGAGCGAGCCTGCTCGCGAAGACGGTGGCACATTCAGCAATGATGTGACTGACACACTGCTTTCGCGAGCAGGCTCGCTCCCACAGAAAAGCAGCTCCAGTGCTGCCTCCAGAATTAGCGTCATCCGAGGTTTTTGAAATGAATGTTTTGATCATTGGCAGCGGTGGCCGTGAACACGCACTGGCCTGGAAAGTGGCTCAGGATCCGCGTGTGCATAAAGTATTCGTGGCCCCTGGCAACGCCGGCACCGCCATCGAAGCCAAGTGCGAGAACGTCGCCATCGACGTGCTGGCTCTCGAACAGCTGGCAGACTTTGCCGAGAAAAACGTTTCCCTGACTATCGTTGGCCCGGAAGTGCCACTGGTTGCCGGCGTCGTCGATCTGTTCCGCTCCCGTGGCCTGGACTGCTTCGGTCCGACCGCTGGCGCTGCCCAGCTGGAAGGTTCCAAAGCTTTCACCAAAGACTTCCTCGCGCGTCACAAGATCCCGACCGCCGACTACCAGAACTTCACCGAGATCGAGCCAGCCCTCGCTTACTTGCGTGAGAAAGGCGCACCGATCGTGATCAAGGCCGATGGCCTGGCCGCCGGTAAAGGCGTGATCGTTGCCATGACCCTGGCCGAAGCCGAAGACGCCGTGCGCGACATGCTCGCGGGCAACGCGTTTGGCGATGCCGGTTCGCGCGTGGTGATCGAGGAATTCCTTGATGGCGAAGAAGCCAGCTTCATCGTCATGGTCGACGGCAAGAACGTGCTGCCGATGGCCACCAGCCAGGACCACAAACGCGTCGGCGACGGCGACACTGGCCCGAACACCGGCGGCATGGGCGCGTACTCCCCGGCCCCGGTCGTGACAGCCCAAGTGCACCAGCGGGTCATGGACCTGGTGATCTGGCCGACCGTTCGCGGCATGGCCGAGGAAGGCAACGTCTACACCGGCTTCCTGTACGCCGGCCTGATGATCGACAAGGCTGGTAACCCAAAAGTCATCGAATTCAACTGCCGTTTCGGCGATCCTGAGACCCAACCGGTGATGCTGCGTCTGCAGTCGAGCCTGGTCTTGCTGGTCGAAGCTGCTCTGGCGCAAGCGCTGGACAAGGTCGAAGCACAATGGGATCCACGTCCGAGCGTCGGCATCGTGTTGGCCGCTGGCGGTTATCCGGGTGACTACACCAAAGGCATGGCCATCAACGGTCTGGACGCAGCCGCCGTACTGGAAGGCAAAGTCTTCCACGCCGGTACCGCACTCAAGGACGGTCAAGTGGTTACGGCGGGTGGGCGGGTGCTCTGCGCCACTGCCATGGGCGCCAGCGTCGATGCAGCGCAACAGCAGGCTTACAAACTGGCGGCGAAGATTGACTGGGAAGGCTGTTTCTACCGCAAGGACATTGGCTACCGTGCCATTGCCCGTGAACGTGGCGAAAGCCAGGAGTAAGGCCATTCATTTGGCCGGGCGAGGGCCGCTGGTCCTTGCCCCACTGTTCCGGCACTGCGCATCGTTATAATCTGGCATCAACCTACGAAGGGATTTCGCCGTGCGCTGGCTCAGGATCGCCATAAGCCTTACCGTCACTCTGCTGACCTTGCTCTGCATGCTCCCGGCCCAGGCCGGCCAAGGCAGTGGCTGGGCAGTATTGCTCGATGAACAGGGCGACCTGCAACTAAGCGACATTCGATCCGCTCGCTACACCAATCAATTCAGCCCCATCGAACTTGATCGCCTCAACGCGGCCGAGCCCGATGGCGCGTTATGGCTACGTTTCAGGCTGGCCCCCGGCAAGCATGAACAATTGCTGCGGGTGTTCGCACCCGACCTGTCGTCGCTCAAACTGTATGTCCTCGACGGCGACAAGCTGATCGATCAATTGCACTCCGGCACCGGGGAGCCCCAGGCTTACCGCCCCCTGCCCAGCAGCGAGTTCATGTTGCCGCTGCCGCAAAGTGACACGCCCCTCGACGTCTACCTGCGACTGGTTTCCGACCATCAGCTACGGCCATATA
Organism: Pseudomonas sp. FBCC-B1667; assembly: GCF_059133255.1. NCBI lineage: Bacteria > Pseudomonadati > Pseudomonadota > Gammaproteobacteria > Pseudomonadales > Pseudomonadaceae > Pseudomonas > Pseudomonas sp. FBCC-B1667. Next base: position 6,237,888 of record NZ_CP101437.1, read on the forward strand.
TCACCCTGCAATCGGCGGTCATGACCGCGGCCAGCCAGAACCAGACACTGATCTACGGCCTGCTGTTCGGTTGCCTCGGCATGCTGATCCTGCACAACTTTGTCCGCTACGCCTACACCCGCTCGCGCAGCAGCCTTTGGCTGGCCTGGTGTGAAGGCCTGTTGATGCTCAGCGTGCTGTTGCTGCTGAACCTGGCAGGGCCCTGGTTGCCGAACTGGCACGCTATCCAGACGCCGGGCGCCTACATCGCGTTATTGCTGACGGCGCCGAGCGGCTTGATGCTCGCCTGGTGCTTTTTTGCCCCGCTCGGCCCTCACCCGCTGAACAAACTGCTGCTGGCGGACATTCTGTTCATCGTCGTCTGCGGCCTGCTGTTGTTGTTCGTCAACACCCTGCCGCTGAACATCATTACCTACGCCCTGGTGGCTCTGGCAGGGCTGAGCATGTTGTTCGTCAGCGCCTATCACTGGCAAAAAGGTTATCGGCCGGCGCGCTTTTTCGTCGCGGCGATGGTGGTGTTCAACATTGGCACCCTGATCATATTGCCCGCACTGCTGGGACTGACTCAGGTCGCGCCGCAAGGCCTGATCACTACGCTGCTGGTGTTCATCTGCATCAGTGGCCTGTTGATGAGCATTGCCCTGAGCGAACGTCAGCGCAGCATCACTGAAGATCGCTTCAGCGTCAGTCGCGACCTGGCGGCCAGCAACGCAGAGATCAACGCCAAGGCCGAATTCCTGGCAAAAATCAGCCACGAAATCCGAACCCCCATGAACGGCGTGCTGGGCATGACCGAGTTGCTGTTGGGCACACCACTGTCGGTCAAGCAACGCGACTATGTGCAAACCATCCACAGCGCCGGCAACGAACTGCTGACGCTGATTAACGAGATACTCGACATCTCCAAGCTCGAGTCAGGGCAGATCGAACTGGACGATGTTCAGTTCGACCTCAACGCCTTGATCGAAGACTGCCTCAGTATCTTCCGCGCCAAGGCCGAGCAGCAGAATGTCGAACTGATCAGCTTTATCCAGCCGCAAGTGCCGCGCGTCATCAGCGGTGACCCGACACGCCTGCGCCAGACCCTGCTGAGCCTGCTGGAAAACGCGCTGAAGAAAACCGAAGAAGGCGAGATCCTGATCGTCGTCGCCCTTGATGAACGCGATACCAAACCACGGCTGCGCATCGCCGTGCAGGACAGCGGTGTGCCGATGGAGGCCGAAGAACGCGATGCCCTGATGCACGCCGAACTGCACAGCAAGCACTTCCTCTCGGCGACGAGTCTGGGCGGCAATCTGGGGCTGGTGATCGCCCGTCAGCTGATCCGCCTGATGCAGGGTGAGTTCGGCATCAAGACCGGCGCCAACCAGGGCAGCACCTTGTGGCTGACGCTGCCACTGGACCCGGACCGGCTCGAACACCCGACCTCAGACCTCGATGGTCCGCTGCAAGGTGCGCGCGTACTGGTAGTGGACGATAACGACACCTGCCGCAAAGTGCTGGTGCAACAGTGCAGCGCCTGGGGCTTGAACGTCAGTGCAGTACCCTCCGGCAAGGAAGCCCTGGCATTGCTGCGTACCAAGGCGCATTTGCGCGACTACTTCGACGTGGTCTTGCTGGACCAGAACATGCCCGGCATGACCGGTATGCAACTGGCCGCCAAGATCAAGGAAGACCCGAGCCTCAATCACGACATTCTGCTGATCATGCTGACGGGCATCAGCAACGCACCGAGCAAGATCATTGCACGCAATTCAGGGGTCAAACGCATCCTCGCCAAACCCGTGGCTGGCTACACCCTCAAGACCACCCTCGCGGACGAATTGAATCAGCGCAACAAAGGCCCGACCGTTTCGCACCATCTGCCTTCTGGTCCGGCGCTTCCGGTCAAGGTCCCAAGTGACTTCCGCATCCTCGTGGCCGAGGACAACACGATCTCGACCAAGGTGATTCGCGGCATGCTCGGCAAGCTCAACCTGCAACCGGACACTGCCAGCAATGGCGAAGAAGCGTTGCAGGCGATGAAAGCCCAACACTACGACCTGGTGCTGATGGATTGCGAAATGCCGATCCTCGATGGCTTCTCTGCCACTCAGCAACTACGCGCTTGGGAAGTCGGCAATCAACGGACTCGCACACCGGTGGTAGCATTGACTGCCCACATTCTCGCCGAGCACAAAGAGCGTGCGCGCCAGGCCGGAATGGACGGGCACATGGCAAAACCGGTCGAGCTGTCGCAGTTGCGCGATTTGGTCGAGCATTGGGTGGCCCAGCGGGATCAACAGAACCGGGCAGCCGTTAATACGCCCTGATCCGACAGTTCAGGAGTGCCAAAGCGACGAAACGTTGTCAGTAAGCGTGCCTTACCGCTTGGTATTTGTCGAAGACACCGCCCGTAGCTGCTCCTCACGAAAAGGAGTTACAGCCATCGCAATCCGTTCACGCCACGAGTCATAAGCAGCTGAATCCAGCACAGCGACACACCCTTTAAACTCGATTTCCCCGACGATGTCATCAGTCTGAAAGTTTTGCTCGATGATCGAACTCGAAAGCGCTTCACGGGTAATGAAACTTACCGTCAGATAGATTAGCCGAGCACCAGCCACGACAACTCCAAACTGCAACCGGACCGTGGTCAGTTTCGAGACTGGATTCTCGGCTATCGAATAATATCGCAGTAACGTACGGCTTAAGTGATGCGGTGAAAGTCTGGACACTTCGATAAATGCGCGACCAACAGCATCGACATATTCAGCGGAAAGAAAACGACGGACTTTGGATGCCATTACCTGGCTGACCGTTTGGGACAAAAGGTCTGAATCAAAGCTGAACGAGCCTTCGAAATCCTGAATACGCGACCAACCAAATTTATTAAGCTGCGAGCGATAAACCCCCCACCACCGCTCATACTCGACCAAGCCAGGCTGCTCTGCTGCCGCCGTAAGCTGCATGAATAACGTTGAATCCAGCACATCAGTACACTCATGCGCACTGAGCTCATGCGACAGGAGTAAAACGCTCCCACCATCAATATAAACGGCGTAATTAAAATCCAGCATAAGATTCACTTCCGGACTAAAAAACCGGAGACAAATGCCTCCGGTCTTGTTGTTACTTACTGGCTAAAATGACTTGAAACGCGCGCTCATCAAGCTCATCCAGATAGGCATTCACCGTCGCCTCCCTTGTACCAGGGTAGTCTTCCTCATGAATGATCAAATATGCTGTGTCCTGGTAAACTTCCACCTCGGAGCTTTTCCACTCAAAGAACAGCACTCCGCCATCTTTACCAGGCTCTTTGGAATAGTTGACTGCTGCGACAGCCATGTTGACGGAACCATCCTTATCCTGTGCACAGGAGGCCATACCAAAGCGGCGCCCCTGATCTTTCTCTACAGAGCGATTGAAAAGATTAAGCGCCTTTTCATCCTGTTTGAGTGATCCCAGTGTGTCAGCGACAAGCGAGGGGATTCCAATCCCTCCAGCGACGCCCTTCACGACGCCACTAATAATATCGACCGCTACATTGGCCATGGTCAGACTTTGTGTCTTCTTTTCATACGCCTTGGACACTTGAACGATTTTGGTCCACTTCATCGCTGTCAGCACACTGATCAGAAACTGAAAGCGTTGTTCGATCTGGTGCTTGGCGGGGTACTTGTTAGTGGCCATGATTTCGGCAAACCGATAAGTATTTAGTGCGATTCGTTTGTTACGACGACTCATCCCGTCAAACATACCGATGACGTTCGGGCCGTCGACAACTGCTTGAACATTGTCGAGATTGATAATGCTCGACCCCGAACGTGCATAAAAACCTGCAACCCGCAATTTAGCCTCTGAGGCAGGATAACTTTTAACCAAATCATAAATAAACGCAGCGTGTTCCGACTCAGTTAGCATTTTTACTTCATTCACAATTCAACTTCCTGTTGTTAATAAGAGCCAATCCAGCTCGGAGACAACACTACCTCAACCCCAGATCACACCTCAACCCGGAACACATACAAATAATTACCAACAGAAAACAGCACACAAACAACCAAACTAAAGATCAACTCACTTGTTTGACCATACGTTAACCACGCGACAGTAAATCTATAAACTCCTTATCCCCCCACTCGGTTATTGCGTCCTGCAATTCCTCGCGATTTTGCTCAATGAGCCGCTGCCGAATGGTAAATCGTCGAACACGGATATCCAGCTGCGCCATCGAATGTCCCGCGCTCCAAAAGCCCGTCGACCAATCCAGTTTCAGTAGACGAACATGGCTCAAAAATATCCCCAGGGTGCCGTCCGGCTCGCGGTTGGCGGGCACTATTTCAAACTCACCGGAGGCTCTCACTCTGGCGGCGAACGTTCCTTGCAACACCTCATCGCTCTGCAACATGTTTAAGGCACTTTCAAGCGTTGCAAGCTTGCTGCGTGCAACCCTGCTGGCCATGACGTCCAGATATGCTCGCGTCACACTTCCGGAGAACTTCTTGTCAATCACCTCCACCAAGGGTTGATCAAGTCCCCAGCCGATAGACCACATGACCCCGGAGTAGTATTCGAACCACTCAGCCGCCTGTTTGACACTGTTGTATTTTTGGTCCGCCCGGGCTTTCGCATATCGAACGCTGTTTTTGACGAACTGCTTGTCCTGACTCGACAGCTGAGCGCTTAAGCCCAGCAAACTATTGTGCAAAACCGCAGCGCCATTTTGCTGCGTAATAGCCCGAGTAATTTCTTGTGATGAAAATTCCATTTTGATGCTCCTTTTTACATTCCATTGATTGATTTAACGCTGCGCGGAATTTTCTCCTGCGATTGAAAAAACGTTTCACAACTCCCCGCCTGTTAGCCGACAGCCCCCCGTACCGCCTGATAGACTCCCCTCGACTTCCCTGACCTGAGAGCGACCACCATGCTCCACGTGTTATTCAGCGTTTATCTGAAGATGCTGGTGCTCTACAGCCCGTTCTTCGTGTTGTCCTGCTTCATCAGCCTGACTCGCGGTTATTCACGCAAGGAACAGCGTCGGCTGGCATGGAAAGTGGCCACCGCCACGCTGGTGTCCAGCGTCTTGCTGTACTTGTTCGGACGGGTGATTTTCAGTGTCTTCGGCATTACCGTGGATGCGTTCCGCATCGGTGCCGGCAGCGTGCTGTTTATCTCGGCACTCGGCATGGCCCAAGGCAAGTCGGCGGTGCAGACCGACAATGTGCAGCAGGACGTGACGATCGTCCCGCTGACGATTCCATTGACGGTCGGCCCCGGCACCATCGGTGCCTTGTTGGTGATGGGCGTGAGCCAGCCGCACTGGGACGACAAACTCACGGCCATTCTCAGCATTGCCCTGGCCAGTTTCACGGTCGGCGTGGTGCTTTATTTGTCCAACCGCATCGAACGCATTCTCGGCGACCAGGGCTTGCAGATTGTCAGCCGATTGATGGGATTGTTCGTCTGCGCACTGGCGGCACAGATTATCTTCACGGGTGTGAAGGGTTATCTGGTGCCGTAATCTGGTAACGCTACGCCAAGGATGTTGCCGGTTCTGCGACCACCTCGACCTGAGAACTCGACATCAGCTCCGCTAACGTGGCGCTGCCGGCAACGCCTTTTAGCCTCAGTAGCTCGGTCACTATTTGCGAAACCGCACATGACCGATAGCCATTGAGCGAAAGGAACACGTCACCTCGCAACGCCACATCCGCGGAGTAAACACCGCGAAAAATCAGGCTATGCCCGCTGTCCACGCCGTTCATTACCAAGTGCTCATCGACCAGGCTGACCCATAACTGATCCATGATTGAGGGGTCCAGAATCAATTCCCCCGGAATCGAGGGTGGCCGATCAAGCGGATAACGACAATCGACGATGACCGATTCAAGTTTCAACCAGGCCGCTCGGGTCAGTCGGCTTGTCGTGGTTCCCTGACCCATTTTGAGCACCAGGATGCTGACATCATCGGCAATCAACGGCAGAAGGTCATGGGCCGTCTTCGGCCCCTCGACCACCAACACTTCGGCATTACGCTGGACATAGTCGAGTGGCCCGACCGTGCTTCTTTGCGGATAGGTGCGCAACAAACCGTCTTCGCGTTCATGCAGCATCACACTGGTTTGATCCCGGGTGCCCACCAGCGTGTAATGCGCATTAACGGCGGCCCTCGGAATTCGGATCAATCGTCCGCTGCGGACCACATACCATTGAAGGCTGTCGGGGTCTTTGACGGACAGGAAATCGGCGCAGCGATAGGTGTTCGCCAACGCTGCCAGCCCCTCACTCAATGGCCCTTCCAGTGCCGAAACCCAGCGGCTGCCCACGCCCGTAATCCGGACCGGTTCGTTGTGCTGTAAATCAACCTCCAGGCCATCAAGCGTTGTTGCCTTCAGGCCCGCCCCCTCCACTTTCACGTCGGTAAAGATCCAGGGCGCCCATTCCTGCATTGGAGCAGGCAATGCCTGCGCGCGCAAAAGCCGGGTTCCCTGGCCAAATGCAGCGTTCAAGTGTGTCGTTTCGATAAAGCGCTGGCTGAAAATCTTGCCCGTTGAAAGATCGAACAACCAAGCGGCCTGATTGTCCGGAACACTACTCAGCAACCGCACTTCTTTGCCGTGACCAAGGTCCGCGAGCAACAGCCGATCGTCCAGGTACCAGGCGCACACACCGGCGTCCCCCGTAAAGTTTTTCAACCCAATGAGGGCGAAACTCGACACCGGATACCGCGCCGACATCGCCGGCAGTTCGGACCACCACCGGGCTCGATCCTTGAACCAGGTTTCGCTCAAGCCACCCAAGCGCAGATAGCCGTCCGGCGTCATAGTGAAAAACAGGCCCGCGTCGGTCAGGGCGAGATGCCCCTGCTCAACGGCGACAACATTTTTCAGCCCTGTGGGGGCAATTTCTGTAGAAGACCATTGCACACGCCCCTCGACCATCGACCTTTGCTGGCGCACGAGGCTTTGAATACCCCTGTCGTAGGTTACGAACGCCTCGCCCTCGGCACCGTCGGGGGCAATCAGTAAAAGGCTATTCAAGGCCTTGATCGAGTCCTCCCAGCCCCGCACATGGTGACGCCGGGCAGGTGCACGGATGACCAGCCCGTCAACATCGCGGATCCAGACCAGATCACGGGATTTGTCTTCGCGCTGCCAACAGATCGAAACCAGCGCTCCGGGGCGCCAGTCCACGGTATCGACGGACTCTCCCGGCAATACATAATTGCCCAGTATCCGCTTCCAGTCCGTCAGCGTGTCAGCCTCTAAAACCGCCTGCAGTGCTGGATCCTGACCCAGGGTGATCGAGCCGAGTACCACCGTTTGCCGATGGATCAGGAAGGTCATTTCAACGTGTTTGCCATCCTTGCGAACGGACTGCTGAACGATCTGAATGCCGCCGTTGGCAACGGCCTCACAGCGGACAAGGGTCAAGCCATCCTTGACCAGCAAACGATAGCGCTGAATCAACGTGCCGGTGATCGCGTCGACCTGCCAGACATCAAAACTCTCAGGGTGATAGAAATAGGCCGAGCCCTCGACCACGGCGCCCAGCACCGCCTCGTCGGCCAGCAGGACATTCGGGTCACGAATATACAGAAAACGATCCTGCGCAGAGTCGTAATACGCAGCCACCGTTCTCGGTTCGTCCGGTTTTTCGAACGGCACCACGAAGTTGTGAACGAGGGTGTAAGGCATGGCCAGTCGATGTTCGCGGGTCAATGACTTGAAATGATCCAGCAGCGCTTGTTCGCCGAGCGCCGGATCGGCCTCTTCCTCGACCACCTCCAACTTCAGGGCAACAAGATCAACGCGCATGATTGTGTTGCCCGCCAGCTTGAGCAACACATCGTGAACGCCGCCGCCACTGAACTTCACACCCAGCGTATCCGAAACGAGCCTGCTCGCAGCGCCTATCCGGATGTCTGCCTCCGTCAACCAGGGAGCCTGCAGCAGCCAGCGCATGGCCGTGTGACCGGGCGCGTCGAGTACAAGGCTCACCCCGGGATTGAGCAGTACAGAACATCGGGCGCCGGCGCCTTCGATCCGGTAGGAAACCAGTCCGTGCCACGCTTTTGGCAGGGCTGGCACCACCAGCGAACGTTCGATGTTGTCGAGACGCACGTTGAACACCGTGGGCTTGTAGACCGGATTCAGCCGGCTGACCACGTACTCACCGGGAAACGAGTAAAACGAAAACAGAAACTGCCATTGTCCCTGTGCATTCTTTTTCTCCAGCCGACGGGCCGTATCGAAGCCGCCAGCATGTCGAAACGTGACAAACGGCAGCAACGTGTACTCATAGCCGTACCAGGTTTTGGGGGTGCCGGGCAAAACGATCGCCTGCCCGGGCTGCGGCGCGAAAGGCGCCGAGTCGGGCAACCCAAGGCCCACGCGGATGTCGGTGGCGCGGTCGTAATCCACTTCGAAATCGGGAACCCCGAAATGGTCCCGCAGCGGGAACAGTCTGGGGCTGTCGAAACGGACGCAGGATGCGTGCAAATCGAGCTCGGCAAATACCGGCAACGGGTGCGCAATCCAGGTATTCGAGGCCTTGTCCAGATGATAGCCACCCTCTCGATAAGCCTTTTCCAGCCCCTCAAAAAACCGGGCAACCTCCTTGGCTTCCTCGGCAATGGTGGCAAACCCTTCTGCCAGCGCGGCGACGCCCACCGCCAGCCCGCCCAGAATCACCCCGGCACCTCCCAGCACTGCCGCTACCGTACCCGCTCCGGCCAATGCCGCACCCAGCCCGGCGGCGCCCAACACGGCGCTCGCTGAGTCAAACGCCAGCTGCGTGCCGAATTGCGCCTTCTCAATGTCATTGGTGGCACGGCTTAACTGGTAAATATCAAACCCGACATTCACCATCCCCAACACGGTGCCGACGCCTTCATTGGCCACATGCCCCAATGCCTTTTGCACCAACGGCGCGCTGGTGCGGGCGATCAGTTTTTCATCGTCCAGTGCCTGACGCACAAGCGTCACAACGCCAACCACATCCACCACGTTGCCGTGGGCTAATTGGGCGTAATTGACATAGGCATGCAAACGAATGGCGGTGGTCAGTGCTTTGTCACCTCCGCTGGCCGCACCCTCGTGATGACGTAGCGCGTTCATCAAGGCTTGCACGGTGAAACCGGCATTGAGCGTATGAACGCTGCCCGCCTCCGTGGGGTCAGACACGCTGGCCGACTCGTGCGGCTGCGCCGCCAGCGTACGGAAGGTGTCCGATAGGTAGTTCTTGATTCTCAGGAATCGCGGATCATCGGTGGTGAGTCGCACTATGGTCTGCGCCGGATCAGCATCGACCAGACTGATTTTGTACTCGCCTGCAGGGGTGATCTCCAGCGTCTCGAACAACGCAACAGCGCCCGACGACAGCCCGTGCTGCGCCTGCAACTGTCGGGTCGCCTGGGCGATCTGACTACCCCACCAGTGGGCGTCCAGTTCCAGCAACGAACTGCCCAGCACCCCATTGCTGACCAGCGACTGCCCTCGCACGCTGGCCAGCCGCTGCCTTACCCGCGGCGCCTGTTCTGGCAGGCTGCCCGACTCGGAAAGATTCGACACCAAGACACCCGACGACAACACCTTTGCATTAAGGCGGCCAGCGTCCAGCTCAATCAAATCAAAGGCTGGACGACCGGGCTCCCCATAAGCGGCGTAAGGCCCGGCCATCTCTTGGTCGACGAAAAAATGGGTCAATGCTGCGCTGAGCGCCTGCGCGGTATTGAACTCGAAAACACCAAAGTTCGGATCGTAGAAATGATAAGTACTGCGCTCGCCCTGAATAGTCTTGGCCAGCAGCATCGAGTGGTTATCCGAGTTGAGCATCAACGTGCTGCTGCCGGTGTTTGCTTCAAGCGTCGCAATTGCCTCTGCCAGATCGGAGCGTGCTACTGGTCCGCCGAGGTCATGGACATCAAGGTCCCGAAGCTCTTCGATGACGCTCACGAATGCATTCGAATCGCGGGTACCGGGTTCAATGACCGCCAGGTAAAACCGCTCGCGAAGGATGTTGGCCGCTTCGCTCCCCTTGCTCATTGCCGCTGCCATGGCCAATGCCAACGGATAGCAACGCCCGGCGATCCGGTCACCGGCGCCCTGGAGCAACAAATCCTGGGGTACCAGTTTGAAGGTGCCTTGATCGAAGCTTTCCAGTACATCGGTCATGCGCTCGCTGATGCGATCACGGAATTCGAGCTTGGCGACCTGTTGAATCCGAGCGACCTGACGCCCCCATTGCAGCAAGGTCAGCGACTGCTCCAACGCCTGTTTCTTCAGCTCAATGCTGGTCTCGGACAACGCCACGGGCGGTGTCGCGGCACTGGCCAGACCGTCAACGAACGCCGGATTATTTTCTTTGAACAGCTCCCGTTCAATGGCCCCGTAACGGTGTGACACACCCAATTCAGACACGTTGTTAGCAAGGTTTTCCAGCCGCGAGCGGACAAGATCAAAGTTGCGTTGATCCATGGCCCGCGCGCCCAGCAACGAACCGATCAGCAACCGCTGCCGGGGGTCAAGCTGCTCAATCTGCAAGCTCCCTCGGCCAATTCGGTGAAGCAATTCATCCAGAGCCAACTCTGCGGGGGCCGGCTCACCGACCAACAACGGCGGCGGCGTGATCTCCTGCGCAAGGATGGCTTGACGCTCGTCAAAACTCAGCTGCGATGGTTTGTCGAAAGTTACCTCACCGCGGGTTCGCTGACTCATCGCACGCATAAACGGTTCGCCAAGCTGTTCCGCCAGGGATTGCAGCAGTTCAGTCGACAACACATGTCGACCTTCGATGACTGGCCAGCCATGGTCGAAAGGGAGCGTCTGACTCTTCAGTAACTGGTCCACTTTGCCCTTGTAACGCGCCTTGAATTGTCCGGTTTCCCACCGTTGTTTTTCGTTCTTCAACCACTCCTCGGTGTTGCTTTCATTTTCTTTCCAGGAGTGGTCCAACTCCTCTTCGGTGGCCCGGTTAACCGTTGCGGTGGGGTCAATCGCCACATCCGTTCGCCAGACGCCCGCTGCGCGAGGGGTGAAATGCCTGCTTGCGTAATCCCCGAGCGCATCACGCATCGCAGCGGGGCCGGTCAGATAGATCGTCTCTTCGCTTTGCGGGCGAATGCCGTCGCTGTAGTAAAACGTTGCTGCTTTTGCCAGAAAATACAGGGCGAGCTCGACGTCCTCCGGCAGGGTTTGCAATGTACCAAACCGTTTTTCGACGACCTCCAACGCAATACGACCTACCGCCTCAACATCGCTGGAGACCCGCTTCTCCATGGCCAAGCGGGCTGTGGCATCAACGACTTCATAGTTGAGTTTGAAGCGATTGATCACGGCGTTGACCATCGCCGACCCGGCATGAGCCATCAGAAACGCATTACTCAGGCTGCCCCCTTCGGCAACCGCTCGCAGTCCGTCCGGCCGCACGAGACGTTCTGCGGGCGCGCGAAAAACGCCGTTCAACGCCGGACGACTTTGCGCGAACCGTTCCAGCGCCGGGCGATGTTCTTCAGGGATGCGCTCAAAGTAGCTTGCGTACTTGCTTCTTGATGCCTCACGACCCGGCATCCATTGCGGGTTGTGATCCAGCAACAACTGCAATACGCCCAGGCACTCATCCTTTCTGAATTGACGAATGTCCACATCGCCGAGCATCTCCTGGAGAGGGGGCAGATTATCGACATCCGCATAACTTCCGCCTTCAGCCATCAAGGCCTCGATGCGCACCACATCGGAGGCTGCGGCAAAGTTGCCTCGCAGACTGATTTCCCTCTGATAAATGGCCTGCAAGTGCATCGGTGTTTCATTCGCTGCCATATTACGAAGCGCCACACCGCCCTCGGCCATGGCCGAGAGACTCTGGTTATTTTTTTCCCGCAAGGCATTCAAGTTCGCTTCATCCTGGCCATATCCACGAACCAGCAGATCGATTCGCGCATCATCCGCACTACCACCGCGCGCTACTGCTTTGTTGATATGTGCAAACATTTGTTGCTTTAAAACAATGGCCCGCTCCTCATACTTATCAACAAGATCATAATACGATTCGCTGGCATGACCGCCGTTCACCATCGCGTCGGCCTTCGCGGCCTCGACAATGATCCGGTTAGTCTCGTAGGCCAATAACGCATCGCTGTCGTACCAGAGTTTCACGGTATAACCCTGCCCAGCCAACACATTTAGCCAGACATTAATATAGTCACGCTGGATAATTCCCAACCCGCCGCCAAGCCAGACGAAGTGCAGATTTTTAGGCACTTCGGTTGCTGCGGTACTCAACTGTTCAACGCTGTTGGACAAGCGCGAGTGGAAGCCTTCAACCCTGTCGCGGATCTCTGTCAGCCACGGCGCTGCGCCGCCCCGCTGTGCAGTGGGCTGTTCCACGCCTGATCCGCGTCGACGTCGGCGCCTGGGCTCGACAAAAGACCCAAGGGCCTCGCGCAGCAACCCCAGCGGCGCAAGCATTCTCGGAAAGTCGAGCACTGGGAGACACGCAAAGTAATATCGAAATACCGCGTCGTATTCATCTGTGCCTTTATATTCCTGTAACGCCTGTTCAAGATCAGACAGTTTGAATAGATCGATAAAATCGACGTAGCCGTTTACATGACCAACGGGTTGCTCATCCATAAAGATACTTCCCTGTAAAAATAAAAGCGGTTTAGCCACCAGGACGGAGAACCCATCCCGTTATAAAACAACACTAACCGAACAAATTATTGGCCTCAAAGAACAAAACAAACAATTAATGACCAACCCAACATTCAGAAACTTCAGGCATTCAAAAACAACAGGCAACAGACCAGAAAAAGGACAATCATCAACAAAGTCGACGGCCCTCTTACACTTGAACAAAACATCGACTTACATCAAAACCTCGAACAGCCCGCCGCCATGACTTCCTGTTCATTAACGGCAGACCATTATAAAGGCGGCTTCAGAACGAGACCGCCGGCACTCACGAAGCGGGTTTGTCGCCGTACCAACGAGGCGTATACACCCACTGGCCACCTTCGGCACGCGGGAACACGCAGGTGGTGGAAGAACCGACCAGCACCATGGTGCGCATGTCGACCTGATCGGGGGTCAGATCACCCAGCGTGGTGACGCGCAACGTCTGGCCCGGACGACCAATGTCCCGACCCAACACCACCGGCGTTTCAGCGGTGCGGTGCTGCGCGACGATCTCCAGTGCCCGACCCAGTTGCCAAGGGCGCGAGCGCGAAATCGGATTGTAGAACGCCAGCGCCAGGTCGGCCTGAGACGCCAGGTCCAGGCGTTTCTCGATGATTGCCCAAGGCTTGAGGTTGTCTGACAGGGACATCACGCAGAAGTCGTGCCCCAATGGTGCGCCGGCCTGAGCAGCCGTTGCCAGGGAGGCGGAGACGCCGGGAAGAATCTCCAGATCGACGCTGTGCCAGCCCGGCTCGCTCGACGCGTGCAGCGCTTCGAGTACGGCGGCTGCCATGGCGAAGACGCCCGGATCCCCTGACGAAACCACCACCACCGACCGTCCTTGGGCCGCCAGTTCAAAGGCGTGGCGAGCGCGCTGCATTTCCTCGCGGTTGTCGGTGCAATGCAGCACTTGATCTTCGCGAAATGGCCCGGCCATGCGCACGTAGGTTTCATACCCCAGCACGTCATCGGCGCGCGCCAGTTCGGCCTTGACCGCCGGCACCATCAGTTCGGCAGCGCCAGGACCCAGGCCAATCACGGCCAGACGACCACGTGCACGCCCGATCTGTGCAAGCTCCAGCGGCTCGTTGGCCACCGCGATGGTGATGTCGGTATCCGCCGACACAACGGTAGCGTTCGGCACGGTGTGGCGGGCCAGTTCGCTGACGCCGCCGTTGACGGACGCAAACCGCAGCGGCACGCCCAGTTCAAGCGCCGCTTCGCGCAACGCAGGGCTAGCCATGTGCAGATCGCTGGCCAACAGGCACGCCAGCGATTGCACGGCGATGTTGGCCTCATGCAACGCCGCACGAATCGCGTTCGGCAGGTCCGCCACCTCGGCGCTCACCGCCACCAGCACGCTGCGCGGGTAGATCAGCAATTCGTTGGTCGCCGGTGTGCGTTCGGCACTGCCGACGTGGATCGACAACTGCGCCTCGGGATTTTCCGGTAATTGAGCCTGCGCCAGCCACGGCGCCGCGCCTTCGATGCGCACGCTCTGGCCGGCAAGCAAATCCGAGACAAAGCGTTTACCCAGCTCCAGATCACCGAGCGCATAACCGCTGGGTGGATTGAGCAGGCAAGTGCCAAAGCGCAATTCACCGCTGGTGGTAATCGCCGCAGCGACCTCCAGCCCCGCCGCTATTTCTCGCGCCATGACGTTCACGCCACCCAGCCCGCCGAGCAGGGGCACCACGGTGCTGCCGTCTTCGGCCACGGCCAGCACTGGCGGTTCGGCGCCCTTTTCCAGCAGCAACGGCGCCAGGGTTCGGATCACAATCCCGGCCGCGCACAAGGCAATGATCGGTGTGTCCTGCAGATAGAACTCGCGCACGGTCGCGCCGAACTCGTGATAAACACGGTCCGCGCCTTCAACCCGTGCGGCCAGGCCATGAATCAAGGCGCCGGGGAAGACCTGCTGGATCTTGCGTGCGGTCGCGAGGCTGCCGTTGCCCAGAATGACAATCGCCGGAACGGGACGGGCCATCAGCCTTGCCACCTTTCGCCGGGAACGATAATCAGCGAGAAGTACGGCGAGGACATCGGCTCGACCTGATCCAGCGGGACGATCTTCTGGTTGGCCATGGTCGCGCGCTCGACATACAACGCACGCCCCGCCAGGCCGAGTTCTTCGAGCACCTGACGGACTTTGGGGAAATTGCGCCCCAGCTTCATGATCACCGCCGCATCGGCATCGGCCAGCCGACGCTTGAGGTCGTCGTGAGGTAGCACGCCGGACAGCACCGACAGACTCTGATTGCGGTACACCAACGGCGCGCCCAGCACCGAAGCGCCGCCGAGCATTGAGCACACGCCCGGCACCACTTCGGCTTCATAGCGTTCCGCCAGACGATCGTGCAGGTACATGTAGGAGCCGTAGAAGAACGGATCACCCTCGCAGATCACCGCCACGTCACGGCCCGCGTCCAGATGCGCGGCGAGCTCTTCACCGGCCGCATCGTAGAAATCGCTGATCACTTGCTCGTACGACAGCGGTGCCGGCAGCGCTTCGGTGGTCACCGGGTACACCAGCGGCAGCAACGTTTGCGCATTCTGCAAATGGGCTTCGATGATGCCGAAGGCGTTGCCCTTTTTGCCTTTGGCGACGAAGTACGCCACCACCGGCGATTCGCGCAGCAGGCGCAGGGCTTTGACGGTAATCAGTTCCGGATCACCGGGGCCGACGCCCAGGCCGATCAAGCGTCCAGGTTGCTGCATCATTCGATCTCCGTGGCGAGGGCGTTGACGGCGGCGGCAGCCATGGCGCTACCGCCCAGTCGGCCTTGCATGATCACAAACGGTACACCGCGACTGTCGGCGGCGAGCGCGGCCTTGGATTCAGCGGCGCCGACGAAGCCCACCGGGAAGCCGAGGATCAGGGCCGGTTTCGGCGCACCGGCGTCGAGCATTTCCAGCAGGTAAAACAGCGCAGTCGGCGCATTGCCGATCACCACCACGCTGCCTGCCAGGTGCGGACGCCACAGCTCCAGCGCGGCGGCGGAGCGGGTGTTGCCCAATTCGCGGGCCAGGTCAGGAACGCTGTCGTCGCGCAGTGTGCAAATGACCTGGTTGTTCGCCGGCAAGCGCGTGCGTGTGACGCCTTCGCTGACCATCCGCGCGTCGCACAGGATCGGCGCACCGGCGGCCAGCGCTTCGCGCCCGGCCTTGCCCGCGCCTTCGGAAAACTGCAGGCCGTCGATGGCATCGACCATGCCGCAGGCGTGGATCACGCGTACCGCGAGCTTCTCCAGGTCGACCGGTATGCGGTCGAGGTTGGCCTCGGCGCGAATGATCGCGAACGAGTTGCGATAGATCTCCTGACCGTCGCGGATGTAATCAAGCATCTAGGGGGCTCCGTGAGCGGTCGTCGAGCAAGGCTGCGACCGCTTCAATAGTAAGATTGCGGGCGTGCAGCGCGCCGAAGCCGGGCTGTGCTGCATCGCGAAAATAAAGGTCGTAATGACCGGCGGATAACGCCAGCAAGGTAATCGGCGCGATGTGCGCAGCCGCACAGGAACGCGGGCAACCCGACAGGTGAACGTTCAGCGCCCGCCCTTGACGTTGCAGCAGCGCGGCCAGTTGCCGGGCATCGCCCTTGGTGTCGGCCTGGCCTTTGCCGCAACCGCTCGAGCCGGTGCAGGCGATCAGCTGAGCCAAGGCGTCGTCGGCCGAGCAGCGCAGGCCGAGTTGTTCGAGGGTGTGGATAACTTGCGCTGCGTTATCGAAAGGCACCCCCGGCAGCAAGAGGCTTTGCCACGGCGTGAAACGCAGGCTGGCATCGCCGTGTTCTCGTGCCAGTTGTGCGACACCGCGCAGCATCGCGGGATCGAGCCGCCCCAGCGGTGGCACTGCGCCGATGTACACACGCTCGACGTCACGCTGCGCATGAGCGCCGATGTGCAAAAAGTCAGGACCTGCGTTGCGTTGCCAACTTTCGATGGATTTCAGCGGCACTCGCTCGGCCAGTCGAGCGAGAAACTCGTCGAGTGAACAGTCAGCGAGCAGATGGCGCATGCGTGTCTGCTCGGGACGCGCCCCTTCCAGAAACAGCTCCAGCACCGCAACGACCAGCGCATGGCCCTGATCCAGCGCCACCGAACTGGCGGGCACGTCTGTCGGGCACCCGGCCAGACCAAAGGCCCAGCGTTGTTCGCCGTGACGATCAATCGCAGAAAGCCACAGGTCATGGGGATGTTCGAGCATCGCCAAGGCTTCGCCGCCATCCAGCTGCACGGCAAATTTGGCGCTGAGGTCGTGCAAGCGTGCATCGCTTTGCAGCGTGGCAAGAATCTGCCCGGCCAACGAACGCGTATCGATCAACAGGTGCCGGTCGATCCCGGCGCTCGGGCTGAGCATCAGGTTGCGCACGTCATCGCCAGCGGCGCTGCTCGGGCCCAGGCCGGCGGCCAGCAAGCTCTCGATCAACGCACCGTGTTCACTGCCGATCCCGCGTATTTGCAGGTTGGCACGGTTGGTCGCCTCGATCACGCCCCCGGCATAGCGTTCGGCAGCATTCGCCACCGCGTCGGCCTGATCGGCACTGATCGAACCGCCATTCAACTTGATCCGGCAGATGCCGCCATCCAGTGCCTGAACAATACGCAGCAACCCCGGGCAGGCCGAGGGGCGTAAGGCAGTGGACATCGGACGTTCGTTCAAGGGGGTGACCGGCTGTGTGGGAAAGGCGCTTCGCGGGCGAAGGCGCGGTATTATGCCTGCTTTGTCGGGCGGCATGAAAAGCCTGCCCGTCGGAACAGTCCGTTGAGGACTATTTTTGAGGACGGTAGATGTCACCCTGGCTGACGGTTGTGGGAATCGGTGAAGACGGCTTCAAGGGCCTGGGCAGAAACGCCCGGCATGCCCTGCTGCGCGCTTCGCGGATCATGGGCGGTCAGCGACAACTGGATTTGCTGCCGGTGTGCATCCGTGGCGAACGGCAGTTGTGGCCGAGTCCTTTTTCCCTTGAGCCGCTGTTGGCCCGTCGCGGTGAGCCGGTGTGCGTACTGGCCAGCGGCGATCCGATGTTCTTCGGCGTCGGCGCCAGCCTTGCACGCCAGGTATCCGCTGAAGACATGCAGATCCTGCCGGTCCCCTCCTCATGCTCGCTGGCAGCTGCGCGAATGGGCTGGCCGTTGCAGGACGTGGTGACGCTTTCGGTGGTTGCCCGGCCGCTCGCCGCCCTCAATGCGCAGGTGTTCAGCGGCGTGCGCTTGCTGGTGCTGAGCAACGACGGTCAAAGCCCGGCTGCGATTGCCGCTCTGCTGCGCGAACGCGGTTTCGGTCCGAGCCGCCTCACCGTGCTGGAACATCTGGGCGGTGCAGCCGAACGGCGCATCGATGGCGTGGCCAATGACTGGAATGATCCGCTGATCGCCGACCTGAACCTGATCGCTATCGAATGCATCGCCGAGCCGGACACGCCGCGCCTTTCGCGACTGGCCGGGCTGCCGGACTCGGCTTTCAAACACGATGGTCAACTGACCAAGCGCGACGTGCGCGCCATCACCCTTGCTCGTCTCGCGCCAGTGCCGGGTGAACTGCTGTGGGACGTCGGCGCCGGCAGCGGCTCGATCGGCATCGAATGGATGCGCGCCCACTCGACGTGCCGTGCGCTGGCCATTGAAGCCGATGAAGGTCGGCAGTTGCTGATCGAACACAACCGCGACGCCCTCGGCGTTCCCGGCCTGCAATTGATTCGCGGCAACGCGCCACAGGCCTTGGCCGGCCTCGAACGTCCGGACGCGATTTTCATTGGTGGCGGTGTCACCCGCGAAGGCGTGCTCGACACCTGCTGGGCGCAACTCAAACCCGGCGGTCGATTGATTGCCAACGCGGTCACGCTGCAAAGTGAAATGACCCTGATGGCCTGGCGCGAACAGCATGGCGGCGAGCTGACCCGCATCCACATTGCCCAGGCACAGCCGCTGGGTGAGTTCGACACCTGGCGCCAGGCGCTGCCGATTACCTTGCTGGACCTGACGAAGCCCCGCGATGCGTGACGAAACCGCCGAACAACCCGCCCCGTTGCGCAGCGGCCTGACCACCGGCAGCTGCGCCACCGCGACCAGTCTGGCCGCAGCGCGTCTGTTGTTGGCCGGCATACGTGCTGACGCGGTTGAGATCGTGTTGCCCAAGGGCAAGCAGGTGCAGATGCGCCTGGAGTTTTGTCGCCTGACCGACGACGGCGCCGAAGCCGGAACCATCAAAGATGCGGGCGACGACCCAGACGTGACCCATGGCGCCCTGCTGTACACGCATGTGCGCCTGAGCGCTGAAACGGGTATTCGTTTCAAGGCAGGGTGTGGAGTCGGCACGGTGACGCGCCCCGGATTGGTGCTGGCCGTCGGCGAACCCGCAATCAACCCGGTGCCACGCAAAATGATCACCGATCACCTCACCTTGCTGGCCGAAGAACTCGGCTACCGCGGCGGCTTTGAGGTCACCGTCAACGTCGAGGGCGGTGAGGCCCTGGCGCTGAAGACCATGAACCCGCGTCTGGGGATTCTCGGCGGTTTGTCGATCCTCGGCACCAGCGGCATCGTCCGGCCGTTCTCCTGTGCGGCGTATATCGCCTCGATCCACCAAGGCATCGACGTCGCCAAAACCAACGGCTACCTGCACATCGCCGCCTGCACCGGCAACGCCAGCGAAGACACCATGCGCCGGGTCTACGGCTTGCCGGAAATCGCCCTGATCGAAATGGGCGACTTCGTCGGCGCCGTGCTCAAACACCTGCGCAAAGTGCCTGTGGATAAACTCAGCCTGTGCGGCGGCTTCGGCAAGATCAGCAAACTGGCGGCCGGGCACATGGATTTGCACAGTCGCCATTCAAGCATCGACTTGCCGCAACTGGCGGAATGGGCAGCCGCGGTCGGTGCTGATCAAGCGCTGCAACAGGCCATTCGCGAAGCCAATACCAGCCAGCAGGCGTTGGCGATGGCTGCCGCTGCGGGCATCGCCCTCGGTGATGCGGTGTGTCAGCACGCCTTGGCGTTTGCCCGCAGCGTGGTGCCGGCGCAGGTCCAGGTCGAAGTGTTTGCCATCGATCGTCAGGGCGGGATTGTCGGCCATGCGGGGGCTTTTCAATGAAGCGCATGTTGCTGCTCGGTGGCGTGACAGAAGCGCTGGCCATCGCTCGAACCCTTGGGCCTGAACACATTTACAGCCTGGCCGGGGTGGGTCGGGTGCCAACGGATCTGACCTGTCAGGTGCGCGTCGGCGGCTACGGCGGCGCGGAAGGTCTGGCGCAATTCATTCGCGAAGAGGGCATCGACCTGCTGCTGGACGCGACCCACCCCTACGCCGCACACATCAGCCACAACGCCGCGACGGCCGCGCAATTGACCGGCATCCCCTGCTGGGCGCTGCGCCGTCCAGCCTGGCAACCTCAGGCCGGGGACGACTGGCGCGAAGTCGGCAACTGGGCCGAACTGATCGAAGCCCTGAAACCCTTCCACCGCCCCTTGTTCACCCTCGGCCGCGAACCCTTGCAGCACTTGCACGAAATCCCGCCGGAGCAATTCTGGACCTTGCGCGCGCTGGACGTTTACCCCGGCAACGACCGCTGCGAAGTCATCGGCGCACGGGGGCCGTTTGTGATCGAGGATGAACGCGAGCTGTTTGAACGTCGGCAGATTGATGTGCTGATCAGCAAGAACAGCGGCAGCACTGCGACGGAACCGAAGCTGGAAGTGGCCCGGGAGCGTGGGGTGCCGGTGATTGTGTTGAAGCGGCCGGTGTTGCCACAGGTTGATCGTGAGTTTGTTTCGGTAACCGAAGTCTTGACGGCCCTGGTTGACGAATAACCCCTGTGGCGAGGGTCAGCCACACCCTGCTGGCAGGATTTACGGCTGCTGCGCAGCCGAACGGGAGCAAGCTCCCTCGCCACAGGGTTCAATTGAACTCAATTCCCCAGCATTTTGAATCGAAGCCGCTACACTTCTGTTCAATGGCACTGCGACACCACACCGCACGCCGCTTTTTTACTTATCGGCCCTGATCAGGCTAAATAGTCGCGCTTGATCGCCCTCTCAAACGGATTTCCCCATGTCCCGACATCGGCTTGCAATTGCCTGGATCGCCTGCTTCGCAGTGCTGTTCAACATGCTCGCCATGCCGATGAGCAATGCGATGGCGCAGTCGGCGAAATCGCCTGCCGACCAGTTGTTGTGGGGCAGTTTCTGCACGTCCAGCGGCACGAAAATGGTGGCGATTTCCCTGGGCGATCTCGGGCAGAAAGCGCCGCAAGGCGACGATCATTCCAACATGCAGCATTGCTGGTGTTGCTCGGGCGCAGCGCCTGTCGTGGCGCTGCCAGGGCATGAGCCGCAGCTGTACTTCGCGCAGTTCGAGGCCAATCGAAGCCTGCCTGCCGCTACACTCGATATCCCCACGCCGCGCCAGCAATGGCCGAGCCTCAACCCCCGCGCCTCCCCTCTGGTGTGATTCCTTCTCGCAATTGACCTGCGTTTTGAATCGCTCTGGAGAACTGCCATGTTGAACAAACTCATCGTTCTGGCCGCATTGCTGCTGCCTGCCTGCTTTGCCAATGCCCACGAATACGCCGTCGGCGAGCTGGAAATCGCTCACCCGTGGTCGCAGGAGTTGCCGCCCAACGCGCCGACTGTTGCCGCCTATTTCATGATTCACAACAGCGGCAAAACCGCTGATCGGCTGGTCAGTGTCGACTCGCCCATCGCAGGCGAGGCCCAGTTGCACGAACACGTGATGCAAGGCGATCTGATGAAGATGCAACAGGTGCCGAGCGTCGATGTTCCGGCGGGCGGCAACGTCACGTTTGCGCCGATGGCCTACCACGTGATGCTGGTCAACCTGAAAGACCGTAGCCTGTTGAGCGACGGCAAACGCTTCCCACTGACAATGCATTTCGAGAAGGCCGGTGACGTGACGGTCGAAGTCGCCGTGCAGAAGAAGCCGCCAGAAGACATGCAGATGCACGCTCACGCCCAGTAAACGGCTGAGCAGACGCTGCCATGCGCCCGCCTAGCGCCAGGTCATCCGCGTCACGCCGTCAGTCCTTGAGCCTGACGCGCGGCAGCTGGATCAGCCTGTTCGCCATGCTGATGATCTTTATCGGTCCGCTGATTTCTCAGTCGATGCCGATGGATCAACGCGCCTCGGCAATGACCATGGACATGTCGATGGACATGAACATGGACATGTCGGCGACGGAGCACGCCGACCACGGTGCGCAAGCCGCTGCCGAACACTGCCCGCCCACCACCTCGCACCATGCGATCTGGGAAAAATGCGGCTATTGCAGCCTGCTGTTCAACTGCCCGGCGCTGACTGGCGGTGTTTCGTTCACAGCGTTCGATACCCCGCCCACCAACACCTTCACCACCCCGTCCCCCCGCCTGGGCCATGCCGGGCTAACCGTCTTCCCCGGCGCCCGAACCCGCGCCCCGCCCATCGTCGCGTAAACACCCACCTCTGATCTCACACGGTTTAGAAGCCAGCCAGGCAAATCTGTGGAAGACGGCTTTTGTGGTTGACCACAAAAGCTCGCTCCCACAGGGGCTCTGCCTCGGCTGTCGGCCGTGTCGTTTATGCCGTTCGATGGAAATTGTCATGTCCAGGTTTTCTGCTGACTCACGCTTGAGCACTGCCCAAGCTTCTTTTGCCCTGAACGACGCCAGTGTTCGTTTCAGGCACGCCACCGCATTCCTTTGTGGCGCCTTACTGACCCCGATGGCGCTGGCCGATGAACACGCTGGCCATGTCGAAGAACTGAGCCCGACGGTGATCACCGCGATCGCCCCCAGCTCGCCGCTGACCATCGTCACCAACCCCAAGGACCCGCGCCAACCGGTTCCGGCCAGCGACGGTGCCGACTATTTGAAAACCATCCCCGGCTTCGCCCTCGTGCGCAACGGCGGCACCAACGGCGACCCGGTGCTGCGCGGCATGTTTGGCTCGCGGATGAACATCCTCACCAACGGCGGCCAGCTACTGGGCGCCTGCCCCGGCCGGATGGACGCGCCGACCTCGTACCTCTCGCCGGAAACCTACGACAAACTCACCGTGATCAAAGGTCCACAAACCGTGCTTTGGGGGCCGGGCGCGTCTGCCGGGACCATCCTGTTCGACCGTGAACCGGAAAGCTTCGGCGAACTCGGCACGCGGGTGAACGCCAGTGTCCTGGGCGGCTCCAACGGCCGTTTCGACAAAGTGCTGGACGCCGCCGCCGGCGGGCCGCTGGGTTACGTGCGAGTGATCGGCAACACCGCGCATTCCGACGACTACCGCGACGGCAACAACGACACCGTGCCCTCGCGCTACGACAAGTGGAACGGCGACGTCATGCTCGGCTGGACCCCGGACGCCGACACCCTGCTGGAACTGACCGCCGGCAAGGGCGATGGCGAAGCGCGTTACGCCGGGCGCGGCATGGACGGCTCGCAGTTCAAGCGCGAAAGCCTGGGCCTGCGATTCGAGAAGTCGAACATCGGCGATGTGCTGGACAAGGTCGAGGCGCAGATCTACTACAACTACGCCGACCACGTGATGGACAACTACACCCTGCGCACGCCCTCCGGCACCGGGATGATGTCTGGCCCGATGGCCTCGAACGTCGACCGCCGAACCCTCGGTGCGCGGATCAAAGGCACCTGGCGTTGGGCCGATGTGCAGTTGATCAGCGGCCTCGATGCACAAACCAGCGAACACCGCCAGCGCGGCGGCATGGGCGTCGACACCTACAAAGACCTGCCCTATACCGAAGACGCCGATTTCCACAATTACGGTGTTTTCAGTGAGCTGACCTGGTACGCCGCCGACCGTGACCGGCTGATTACCGGTGCGCGCCTGGACCGCGCCTCGGCCAAGGATTACCGGCAAACCCTCGGTTCGGGGATGACGACACGCCCCAACCCGACCGCCGACGACACCCGTGCCGACACCCTGCCAAGCGGCTTCGTCCGTTATGAGCATGACCTGGCCGACAGCCCGACCACCCTCTACGCAGGCCTCGGTCACACCGAACGTTTCCCGGATTACTGGGAGCTGTTTTCACCCAAGCTCGGCCCTGTCGGCTCCGTGAATGCCTTCGATTCGATCAAGCCTGAAAAAACCACCCAGCTCGACTTCGGCCTGCAATACAAAACCGAAGACCTTGACGCCTGGGCCTCGGGTTACGTCGGCAAAGTCCACGACTACATCCTGTTCAACTACCTCCCGACCCCGACGGGCACCCTCTCGCAGGCACAAAACATCGACGCGCGAATCATGGGCGGCGAGCTCGGTGCGGCCTACAAACTGACCTCCAACTGGCAGGCCGACGCGACCCTGGCCTACACCTGGGGCAAGAACAGCAGCGACGGCAATGCACTGCCGCAAATGCCGCCACTGGATGCGCGTTTCGGCCTGACCTACAGCGAAGACAACTGGAGCGCCGGCGCCTTGTGGCGGGTGGTCGCAGCGCAAAATCGCATCGACCAGAACAAGGGCAACGTCGTCGGCAAAGACTTCGACAAGACCCCGGGGTTCGGCGTGTTCTCACTCAACGGTGCCTACCGGATCGACAAACACTGGAGGGTCAGTACGGGCGTCGACAACCTGTTCGGCAAAGCCTACGCCGAGCATTTGAACCTGGCCGGCAACGCCGGTTTTGGCTACCCGGCCAATGACCCGCAGGCCATTAAAGAACCGGGGCGAACGCTCTGGACCAAGGTGGACATGAGCTTCTAAAAGCTTCGCGGGCAAGCCCGCTCCCACATGGACAGAGTGAAACCTGTGGGAGCGAGCCCGCTCGCGAATGACTGCATAGCAGTCACCAGACAACAACAAAAGACCCAAGCCGAAGCGGAGCACACGTGATGAAACAGCCCAAAGTGAACTTCTACAACCTGGCCTGGCGCTGGCATTTCTATGCCGGTCTGTTCGTGGCCCCTTTCATGGTAATGCTGGCCCTGACCGGCACGATTTACCTATTCAAACCGCAACTCGACCCATTGATGTACGGCAGCCTGATGAACGTCCCGGCCGGCCATCACACGGTCCCCGCCGACGACCTGCTCAAACGGGTGAAAGAGGCGTATCCGCAAGCCACGATCAAGCAGTACCTGCCCCCGGTCAACGCCGAACGCAGCGCGCAGTTCGTCGTGATCAACGACGGCACCGAACTCAACGTGTTCATTGATCCGTACCACGGCGACATCCTCGGCGAGCAAGACGCCAAGAAAAACCTGCAGGCCATTGCGCGAGCCATTCACGGTGAGCTGATGATCGGCACCGTCGGTGATCGACTGATCGAAATGGCCGCCGGTTGGGGCATCGTGCTGGTGGTGTCCGGGGTGTTCCTGTGGTGGCCGCGCGGCCAGGCGGCGGGCATTTTGTGGCCACGCCTGAGCAGTCGCGGTCGTATGTTGTGGCGTGACCTGCACGCGGTCACCGGGTTCTGGGGCGCGTCGTTGCTGCTGGTGATGCTGCTCAGCGGCATGACCTGGACCGGGTTCTGGGGCCAGCAATACGCCGGCGTCTGGAACGTGTTCCCGGCCGCCATGTGGGACAACGTGCCCACGTCCGATGTCGAGGCGCGCAGCCTCAACACCGCCACTCAACAGACCGTGCCTTGGGCGATGGAAAACACGCCGATGCCGATGTCCGGCGGCGACCACGCTGAACACATGGCCCACGGCGGTGCACAGGCCGGCCCCGCCGCGCCGACCATCAGCCTGCAAGACGTGCAGAACATCGCCGTGCAACGCAAGGTCGAGCCGGGTTACAGCATCACCTTCCCGAAAACCGCGACGGGCGTGTTCACCATTGCCGTGTTCGCCGACGACCCGCGCAACGACGCCACGCTGCACGTCGACCAATACACCGGCGACGTCCTCGCCGATGTGCGTTTCGAGCACTACGGCACCGTTGCCCGCGCTACGGAAATCGGCGTGATGCTGCATGAAGGCAAGATGTTCGGCAGGGTCAACCAGATCATCGTCCTGGTGATTTGCCTGATGATCCTGCTCAGCTCCGTCAGTGGTGTGGTGATCTGGTGGAAGCGTCGTCCGCAAGGCAAGTTCGGTGTACCGCCACTGCGCCACGACCTGCCGAAATGGAAAACCGCGACGGTCATCATGCTCGCATTGGGCGTGATCTTTCCGCTGGTGGGGGCCTCGATGGTGGTGGTCTGGGTGCTGGACCGCGTGCTGTTGTCGCGTTTCACCCGACAAACTGAATCGGCCTCATCTTCAACGTGAAACAGGCGAGATGCGCGGGTTAGAGAGGCCTGTAGACTTCCCGCACTTATCTCGCGATCATTATTAGTGTTACTGTATAACCATAAAATACTGTTCTGATCCAAAGGCCGCATCGCGAGCAAGCTCGCTCCCACAGTAGTTTTGTTGGGTACACAAATTTTGTGACCGACACAGATCAAATGTGGGAGCGAGCTTGCTCGCGATGGGGCCATCAGCACCACCAAAAATCTCCGAGCAACTGCATGACCTCGCTGAACCTCAAACACCTCGCCTGGACACCCCTGGACCACGGCCATTGTCATCACCAGTTCCAGCTGCGTGATGCCTCCTTGCACGTGGCCGCAGGCGAATTCGTCGGGTTGATCGGCCCCAACGGCAGCGGCAAAACCAGCTTGCTGCGTTGTGCCTGGCGCTTCAGCAAACCCAAGAGCGGCGAGGTCCAGCTCGATCACCACAACGTCTGGAAGCAATCCTCCCGCTGGTGCGCAAAACGCATCGCCGTGGTCTTGCAGGAATTCCCCGACGCCTTCGGCCTGACCGTTGAAGAAGTGGTCGCCATGGGCCGCACGCCGCACAAAGGCCTGTTCGATGGCGACACCGTCGACGACCGAAACCTCGTGACCCAAGCGCTGGAATCCGTTGGCCTCAACGGCTTCGAAGACCATGCTTTCGCCACCCTCTCCGGTGGAGAAAAACAACGGGTGATCCTCGCCCGCGCCCTGGCGCAACAGCCGCAATTGCTGATCCTCGACGAGCCGACCAATCACCTCGACCCGCGCTATCAACTGGAATTGCTGCAACGGGTGAAACGCCTGCGGATCGGCACCCTCGCCAGCATTCACGACCTCAACCTCGCCGCTGCTTTCTGTGATCGGCTGTACGTGATCAACCACGGTCGCATCGTCGCCAGCGGCACCCCCAAAGAAGTCTTGACCGCCCCGCTGCTGCACAACGTTTTCGGCGTCGAAGCCTTGATCGACGACCATCCCCTGCACGGCTACCCACGAATTACCTGGATAACCCAACCATGACGTTGCGTCCCCTGCTGTGCGCCGCCCTTCTGCTGGCCAGTGCCCAGGCATTCGCCGAGGCCACCCATTACCCGCTGACCGTGCAGAGCTGCAACCGCGAAGTGACCTTCAAGCACGCGCCGAAACACGCGGTCAGTCACGACATCAACATGACTCAGATGATGCTCGCCCTCGGCCTCAAATCGAACATGGCCGGCTACAGCGGCGTGAGCGGCTGGAAGTCAGTGACACCCGAAATGCAGAGCATCCTCGACGGCTTGCCGGAGCTCGCCGCCAAGTACCCGTCGGTGGAAACCCTGCTCGACGCCAACGTCGATTTCTTCTTCGCCGGTTGGGATTACGGCATGCGCGTGGGCGGAGACCTGACGCCGCAAACCCTGCAACCGTTGGGCATCAACGTCTATGAGCTGACCGAGTCTTGCGCGTTCGTGATGAAGCGCCCAGCCGCCAGCCTCGAAGACACCTACAACGACCTGCGCACCCTCGGCAGAATCTTCGACGTGCAGGACCGTGCAAACGCCTTGATCGCGCAGATGCAGGCGCAAGTCGATAAGGTGCGCCAGGACCTGCCAGCGGACAAACCGCGCGTGTTCCTTTACGACAGCGGTGAAGACCGCGCCATGACTTCCGGCCGCCTCGGCATGCCGCAAGCGCTGATCGATGCGGCAGGCGGGCGCAATATTCTCGAAGACGTCGACGCGAGCTGGACCCGGGTCAACTGGGAGAATGTGGTCGAGCGCAACCCGCAGGTGATCGTGATCGTCGACTACGGCGAAGTCACTGCCGAACAGAAAGAGCAATTCCTGATGAACAACAAAGCACTGCAATCGGTGGACGCAATCAAGAACCAGCGCTTCATTGTGATTCCGTATGTGCAGGCTACGCCCGGCATCGACAACGTGCTGGCGGTTGAAACCCTGGCCAAAAGTTTCCACGGCGAATGATCAATCATCGTTACGCCTTTTTGCTGCTGGCCCTCGGCGCGTTGTTGCTGGTGTCGTGCGTGGTGTCGCTGGGTTTCGGCCCGGCGCAGGTGCCGGTGGACGTGGTGGGGCGGATTTTGCTGCACAAGGTGTTGGGGCTTGGCGAGGTGGACTGGACCGCCGGGCAGGAACACATTGTGTGGCTGATTCGTGTGCCGCGCATGCTGCTTGGTGCGTTGGTCGGCGCCGGGCTGGCGTTGATCGGCGCGGTGCTGCAAGCGGTGACGCGCAATCCGTTGGCTGATCCGCACCTGCTTGGGGTCACTTCCGGCGCAACTTTGGGCGCAGTGATTGTAGTGCTGCATCTCGGTGAAATCGTCGGGTTGCTGACCTTGCCGATGGCGGCGTTTATCGGTGCATTGGTCAGCATGTTGATCGTGTTGGCGATCGCCCATCGTCACGGGCGGCTGGACAGTGATCGGCTGCTGCTGTGCGGGGTGGCGGTGTCGTTCGTGATGATGGCGATGGCCAATTTGCTGCTGTTTCTTGGCGATCACCGCGCCAGTTCGGCGGTGATGTTCTGGATGCTCGGCGGGCTTGGGTTGGCGCGCTGGGAATTGCTCGCGGTGCCAGCGGTGAGCGTGTTGCTGGGTCTGGTGTTGCTGCTGGGCATGGCCCGGCCGTTGAACGCGTTGATGGCGGGAGAACAGACGGCTGTGACCCTTGGGCTGAATGCGCGCAGCGTGCGGTTGCGGGTGTTTTTGATTGCATCGCTGATGACCGGGGTGCTGGTGTCGATCAGCGGGTCCATCGGTTTTGTCGGGCTGATGGTGCCGCACATTGCGCGGAGGTTGGTCGGTGCAGAGCATCGGCGATTGCTGCCGGTGTGCGTACTGCTCGGCAGTCTCTTCCTCGTCTGGGTCGACGTCGCCGCCCGCACACTGATTGCCCCGGAGGACCTGCCCATTGGCGTCGCCACTGCGGCCATCGGTGGGCTGTTTTTCATCGGCCTGATGCGGCGCCGCTGACGCTCGCAAGAACACCCCTGAACCTGTGGGAGCTGGCTTGCCTGATTGCCTCGGTACTGACCGCTCGCTTGAATTGCACTTGACCCGGCATTTGCATTCGAGCTGAGCCTCGATTGCGTCGGATTTAACCAGCACGCTTAGTAACCATGATCGGCTGAGAACTGCGCATTGTTGCCGGTGGCGACAGGCAGAAATCGGCCGATTCTCTTGAGAAAGTAGCCCCCTGACCGGCCTCCGGCAAAATCTCTTCATGGGCCGGAGGGGGATCACACAGCATGATGGGGCTGTTATCGAGCAGGCAGGATCGATGCGCATCCAAAGGACACCACCTATGCTTAGCACACCCTCATTAGGCGTCATCTCCAATACCGGAAGCCCGCCCCCTTCAAGTTACTTACCTCTAGGCTGCGTGTTCCAGTTGCCCCCCCTGAACAGGCAGGTCATCGATGTATCAAAACTTAGCGTTGCTGGCCGCCTTCCTCCTTACCTACAGCATATTTGCGGGGCGCTTCGAGTCACGCCTGCTAAATGGCCCGCTCATGTTTATGCTCGCCGGTCTAGTTCTCGGCCCGGCATTTCTGGGGATTCTGCAACCCCGGATTGACAGGGATGACCTCAGGTTCCTGGCTGAGCTGACGCTGGCGATCGTTCTGTTCAGTGATGCGGCCAACGCCGACCTGAAGGTCTTGCGGGCCAATGAAGGACTTCCGCTGCGCTTGCTGATGATCGGGCTACCACTGACCATAGCGGGTGGCTGGCTGGTCGGCGTCTGGCTGTTCCCGCAGGTCCCACCATTGGAAATGGCAATACTGGCAACCCTGCTTGCGCCCACCGACGCAGCGCTCGGTAAGGCTGTTGTGAGCAATCCCAAGGTGCCCGCGGCCGTGCGTGAAGGGTTAAACGTTGAAAGCGGGTTGAATGATGGAATCTGCGTTCCGGTGTTGCTTACGTTTTTGGCATTGCTGATAGAGCAAACGACGCAGTCCCCCGTCTCACTGGCATTAGAGTTAGTGGTCGAAGAACTGGGCATCGGCGCATTCACCGGTATTACCCTGACGTTCATTGCCTCGCAGTTGCAGCGCTACTCCGGAAAACACCAGTGGCAAACGCCGATGTGGTCACAGTTGACGCTGCCCGGTCTCGCCATTCTGTGCTTTGCCACAGCGCAATCACTTGGTGGTAGCGGGTTCATCGCCGCGTTCGTCGGTGGGTTGCTCGCAAGTTTTCTGTTTACCGAGCAAAAGCACCAGATCCTCAAGGCCAGCGAAGAGTTTGCCAGCCTGTTATCGGTCATTACCTGGGTCATATTTGGCGCACTGGTAATCCCTTGGGCCTGGAGCAGTCTCACCCTGAACATCTGGCTTTATTCGGTGCTCAGCCTGACGGTGATCCGCATAGTGCCCGTACTGATCAGCTTAGTGGGAACCCGCTTCGATTTCGAAACCCGCCTCTTCATCGGTTGGTTCGGCCCGCGAGGTCTGGCCAGCATTGTCTTCGCGGTGATGATATTGGCCTCCCCTCTACAAGCAAGTCGTACGGTGGTAGCTACGGCAGTCTGTACTGTTTTACTTAGCGTGTTATTACATGGCTTGAGTGCCAATCCATGGGTTGCGCGGCTGGCCAGTCGTGATCATTGATATGGGTCAGAAACACCATGGTTTGCGCGGTGTTAGCGTTGTGACGTGATGATGACTACGAACAAATGGCTCATCAGCCATCCTCTACACAGGGCGGTGTGTGGATGTTTGAAGCCAATCATCTGAGCGACAGCTTCGGGTCGTTCTCTGCCGGTCGTCACTACGGCGTTTGCTGGTCAAGTCGAATGCAAACAATTGGTCAGCACCGATGCAATTGACTGCTCAGGGGCATTGCAACTGGGTGGTCAAGGCCACGCATGGACGCAAAAGCCTTCTCCCGCGGGAGGGGTGTGATTCTGGGTTTGTTTATGTGTGTTTATACGGACGCAAAAATGCCGGACGTTTCCCACGGGTTTTTCAGGTTGTTCGTCGGACGTGGGCTGTCTAGTCTGGGGCTGTCACTGCACATCAGTGATCGGGCGTGAGAACCCGGTAGCCCCTGTTAATCCAACATCAGTACCACCATAATTGCCGCCGGCTTATCCGCTGCCAGCAATGTCTATGGCGGCTGTGTGCGGGCGGACTTCGGTCCGGCCGGATTTGGGGTCACCGGTTTCTCACTCCGCACATAGCTGCCACCCCTTCATCGTGTGAGAACGATTGAGTGGTGGCCTCAATTGAGTAGGCCCAAGATGAATAAGAAAATCGTTCCAGATCCACCCATCGACACCACCACTCCCGAACCCGAACCATCACGCAACGACGACCTGCTCCGAGACCGCGAAGCCATCAAACGCGCCCTCGACTACTACCTCGATCCCCCGGAGCTCTTCACCGAAAAACCCCGCCGCCCCAGCACCATGTTCATGATTGCCCCGGACAACGACAGCGAAAGCCTATTGGTTCATGCCTGTGAATCCCTGGCGTGCGTCAGTGTCCTGGCCAGCGATTTCGCCACCGACCTGATCGGCCCGCAGCGCCACAAGGCGATGGCCATCCAGCAAATCATCATGCTCGCCGAACTGGCCGTGAACCGCGCCGTGGACAACGTCGTCCCCACCTAGACAGATGTGGGAGTGAGCCTGCTCGCGATAGCGGTCAGTCAGTCACTGCGATATTGAACGTGCTCGCTCCCACCCGGGCTGAACATTCCCTACACTGCCTATCTCACGACCCTCAGGATGAGCCTCATGTTGAAATCTGTTTTCCTGTCGTTGCTGGTGTTCAGTGCCAGCCCCGCATGGGCCGATACCACCGTCGATGTCTCGAAGATTTACGGCAAGATCCAGTTTGTCGACAGCTTCCCGGACTACAAGGTGCAGGTGGTGGATTCCTTTCCCGATCTGAAGGTGCAGCAGGTCGACTCTTTCCCGGACTCGCCAGGCAAGTGGAAAACCGTCGACAGCTTCCCGGATTACAAAATCCAGATCGTCGATTCCTTCCCCGATTTCAAGATCCAGTACGTCGACTCATTTCCCGGCCCCAACTGAGCCCCTCTGCCTCACCGCTGCCGCCAAGCGGCAGCACCACAATGACGCATCCCTTCGCACCACCGCCCCGACCTCGTCCCTTCGTGGTACGCCGCCATGCCGCGCCTGTTGAGCCGGGCCAGCCTCACCGCCCGGCTCAACGGGTGTTTCTGATTCGCTGAACGTTGTGCCTTACAGTTCGTCACGATGCGGCTTCGGGTCCGCTTGCACACCAGGTTTCCAGTTTGCCTTCAATAGCCCGCGACGTTGCCAGTAAGCATCTGTGTCCAAGACCTCAAGCCGACCGACACCGGCGAGCGCGGCGAGGTAAGCCGCGACCCCGTCCGTTGCCTCCTCGTTGAACAAGGCTGTTTCCTGCGGCGAGAAGCTGGGGGTGAATTTGAACAAGGCCCCGCTTCGACCGGTGAAATAGCAGCTGCCCCCGGAGACGCCGCTCTTTTTCACGACGTCTCTGCAAAACCACAGGTCGGCCAGAGCCAGGTTGTCCATCAGTAGTCGATCATCGGTATTGGGGTCCTGCACAAACAGATTGAAGCGCTTGTAGAACTGATGAACAGCCGCCCATTTGTAGTCCTGCGGAAAAACCGGCAACGGCAAGGGCTGCGCGCCCGGCACTGAGGCCTGTGCAATGGGCCCACCCCGTCCTGAGTAAAACAGCGAACTGGCAGCCCCACTGTCAGCGCCGTCTTCAAGTGGCTCGACGGCCACGAACGACGATGACGCCGGCAGTATCAGCACGCCACCCAGATACTGTTGGCCGACGTATTCGCCAATCTGTCCTTGAGCCGAGCGAGCCGCATCATCGGCGTGCGCGAATACGGGGCCGAGAGCAAAGCGGTTGTCCGACGCCCACCTCACCAACCCGATGCCGGTTTTGACACCCCGGACATCAACCCTGAGCGGCGACCAGAAAGCGCTGCGCACCACGACCTGCAACTCACCGTTGGCGACGACTTTGCGCAGATACTCCAAGAGCGACTCCTGCCTTGATTGCACAATTTTCTCGTAGGCCTGCGTGGTATGAAACAGGGTCCATTGCGGGGCCTTGCTTCTGGGGGCGTAACGCAACAAGGCGCCATCGGCGCAGGACAAGTAGACGTTGAGATACGTGGATCCTTGCGCCGTGCGCACACCGACAGCGTCCAGCCCGTAGGACAGATCCCGAGGCGAGATGAAGCTGTGTGCCACGTCAAGGGGCAAGGGTCCCGGACGTGTCGATGGACACAAATAGAGGCCCTCGACCCGGTAACCTAACGGTAATAAACCTTCGGGAAACACCCGTTCGACCGTGAGACGCCCCTGTCCCCCTTCAATCGGCAGTGTCGTCACGAACCGTTCACCGTTCAGCGCCTTGAGCACAAAGCCGAACATCAGGTCGGCACGGGTGCCCACCGTGCGATGGACATGACGCATGGCATCGTCCATCTGCGTGAAGACCGGGCTGAGCGCCGGCTCGGCAATGGCAAATCGCTTCACTTGCGACGAGATGATGCCGGGATAAGCACTCCAGTGCGCCAGCAGCCTGGCCTCGCCCCACAGTCGGCTCCCTTGAATCACTTGCAAACGGCCGGCCCTCGCAACCTGATTGACGTATTCGCTTGGGGTCAGCGTGCCGTTGCGCATTTGCAGTTCTATCGGGGTGTGCCGGCGCTGCGACTGGCTGGGTGGCGCCAATGCCCGGGCGAGCTGCTTTTCACTGGCGCTTGCACTGAGGGTGTAGCTGATCAGGCTGCCATCGAGCCCCAGCAGGTATTCCTTGCCGGGCGACAGAGACGGGGAGCGCCCGGAACCGGTCAGGATGTCGGCCAGAAAGTCGGTGGAAAACATATTGAGATACACGTCCCGTTCGCGGTTCGACAGCGCGAAAATCGGTTCGACCTGGATTTGGGAATGGTATCGGGCAACGACCGTACTCCCCGCCAGAAACAAGCCCTGTTCAGTCAATTCGTCCAGACGAATCCAGCCGGCAGGGAAATTCTCGTCCTCGACGGCCACCGGCAACGTTGCGACAAACAAGCCATCGGCGCGACGCAGCACCAGGCCACCGTAGACGCGCTCACGCCGCGTGCCCAATTGCGTCAGCGCGTGGCGCGCGGCATCGTCTGGCGACAGAAAAACCGGACTCAGGGCTCGCCGCTGGAGCTGCACGAAAGGTTTCCAGCCAGTTCCGACACTGCCCGGCTCATCCCACAGCTCACTGGTGCGCAATACCTTCAGTTCGCCGGCCTTGGCGATCCTCTGAATGACGCGGGCATAAGGGGGCGCGCCCTTATCCATTTCTGAGGTCAGTTGGTGAACATTCTTACTGTGCAATTGTGTTGAGGAGGCCGAGTACTGATAAAGCAACAATGCCCCGTCCAGCGTCGCGATGAAAATGCTCAGGTCCTGAAAATGCGTCAAACGTTGCGTGCCCTTATCGTCGTAGATCGCTGCTGCCAGATCGCTGATGGGCGCAAAATGCCGGGCTAACCAGGCCTCCGTGGTTGATGGCCCTTTAGGCATCCAGCTCGCCGCGTAGTAAAGCCCCAGGGTCCGAAACTCGTCGATCAATAGGGGAGCGCCAAAGTCACTCGCCTGGTTTAGCGCCCCAAGACGCACGGTCGTAACCGTTTCGGTGGCCACGTACTCCTCGCGCTCTGTGTGCTTGAGGATGAACCCCCACCCCCCCGCCGCTGCGCGGTAGTCGAGCCTGGCTCGATGACGGGCGTTCAGCACCGCGTCTTCGGCGCTGGAAAAAATCGCCCCCAGCGCCGGAGCGGAAACGTTGGTGTGGGTAGCCTCGTTATTTGATTCATCTCCCAGCACCGCTCCACGCGGTCCCCACACGTCGTTGCCGACCACCACACGCAATTTGCCCGTGCCGGTCAACTCGGCGACCACGGCGCTGGGCTCAAGTGTGCCGGCCGCCAGCTCCCGATCGATCAGAGTCTGGCCATCGGCGAGCACGGTAACGCGTTGTTGCAGGTTGTTGCGTGCCGTCACTTTCGATGCATCGCCGCTGTAAACCAATAGGCTATCGGCCGAACCGGACAGGTAGAAATCCACCACAAGCGCACTCTTCTCGAGCATCGTGTGAATGTCTTCAGCGGTGAACATCTGTGCGTGCGTCAGTTGCTCTTGCAAATCAGCCCGTGCGATGGATCTGGCATCAGCTTGCCAGCGCGAGGCGTAGAGCCCATGAAACGAGTGCCCCTCGACCAGCACGATCGGCGCGCCGGCAGCGTCGAGGGGGCAAAGCCTGTCCAGTACAAACCGTTTTTCGGCAAACACCGGCTCGGTGGCGACGAAGCGTTTGTTTCGATCCTGCAAAATCATCCCGACGAAACCCTGTTCCCGCCGGCTGCCGATGTACTGATGGGCAAAACGTGCGGCATCGTCCGCCATGAGAAACTCCGGACTCAAACGCCGCGACCTGGCGTAGGCTTGCCAGTCAGGGCCAACGATCCCGACCACATCCCACAACGCGCTGTCCTTCAACACCGTCAGCTCGCCGGCGGCGATCACCTCCCTGATGTATTGCTCAGGCGTGAGCGTGCCTGCCTTCAGTCGGACATTGAAATCCGCGCCGTCCTTCAGCGCAACTTCACGCAGGTACGCCGAGGGGC
Source organism: Pseudomonas sp. FBCC-B1667 (assembly GCF_059133255.1). Lineage (NCBI taxonomy): Bacteria > Pseudomonadati > Pseudomonadota > Gammaproteobacteria > Pseudomonadales > Pseudomonadaceae > Pseudomonas > Pseudomonas sp. FBCC-B1667. The sequence continues at coordinate 6,273,424 of NZ_CP101437.1, forward strand.
GGTATTGCAACACGGCGCCGTCGCGGGTCAGGGCGTACACCTTCAGGTAGTCCGGGTATTCCTGCCGGTGAACATCCCATAGCGAAAATTTGATGCCCTCCGCCAATTCGTCCGGTGAAAAAAACCGCTCATAAAGCCAGGGCTCACTGGCGCTCTGAGTTGCATCGCCTTGCGGCACGAAGTAAACGCCATTCAGGTCGAAATCGAGCAGACGCTCCAGCGTGCGATCAGCTTTCATCGGAAAAGTCTTGAACAGTTCGGCTCCCGGCTCGCTGGACAGTTCCGGATAGGTCGCCATGCACTCCGAGCTGTCGGCAGAGGTCAAAACAAACCCAAGATAAACGTTGCCGGTGGACAGGGTCACTGTCGCGGCGGCGGCTTCGATGGCCTTGTCCACTTGACCGGACACCGCACAAAAAAACGGCTGTACCGGGGTCGGACTTCGCACCGCCGCGGAACCGAGCGTCCAGTTCGCCGGCACGTTTCCTCTTACGCCACCCCACGGCGCATTAGCCACCAGTACGCTGAGCGTGCCGGTCTGGGCGACCTTTTGTATAAGGTGCTCAACGTCTGAGAACGGCCCGAAAGTCTTGAACCCTTGCTCAAAGAGTTTTTTCTCTTCTGCTGGCTGAGTGGATTCGTACTTGATCAGTGATCCATCCGGGCCCGACAGATAATGACGCCGGCCATAGGCACCCGGGTCCTGCATATGACTCAGGATATGTTCTCTGGAAAAAAATCCGAGGCTCAATGTGATCTGCTCGCTCGTCCAGCCCGGATGAACACGCAGGGCTTCAGCGTGATTGGCCGAATGGGACAGGTAATACGCCGCGCCACTGTAGCCCGGTGGAGCAAACAGCTCTCGAGGGGCTTCAGTAGACAGCAGGAAGTCGAAATCGAAATGCCCCACCCTCCCCGCCACCGGCAACGTGGGCTGAAATTTTCCGTCGCCACGCTGCACGATTACACCGCCGTAAGCCTTGTCGCGGCGCGCGCCGATCTGCCGGTGAACCCAGTAGGCCGCGTCGTCCGCACTGATGAATGTCGGCCCCAGGGCAGGAAACGTTGTCGCCCTTCGGGATGTTGAAGGTGTGCTGATTGAGGTGCCGTTCATGCGCTGCTCGCTCGATTGAGAAGCCACGATGATCAAGATCACGGAGCGCAGCAGGTGGTACATAGGTATCGCCCTGCGTTTTTTTCTTTTCGATACAGCCAGCACCAATGCTGCGCACGCCGGTGCACCCGCGCCCTTATCAAGCCCCAGCCTGGTGCGTCATCCCGCTCACCGAAGGCTCTATTTCAATATTTGCCTGCATTTTCAGAACAGGCACAGCCCTTGCAAAACACCCTTCAGTAGTCCGCATCTGCCCACCAAAAAAAATTCATAAGTTCATGGAGATCGCACAATGAAGCGTCGTAGCTTGATCAAGGCTTTCACACTCACGGCAAGCATTGCCGCGATGGGCATGACCTGGACGGTCCAGGCCGCCGAGACCATCAAGGTCGGTATTCTGCATTCGTTGTCCGGCACCATGGCGATCTCCGAAACCTCGCTCAAAGACATGGCGTTGATGACCATCGACGAGATCAACGCCAAGGGCGGCGTGAACGGCAAGATGCTGGAACCGGTGGTGGTGGACCCGGCCTCTAACTGGCCGCTGTTCGCGGAAAAGGGCCGGCAGTTGCTGACTCAGGACAAGGTTGCGGTGGTGTTCGGCTGCTGGACCTCGGTGTCGCGTAAATCGGTGTTGCCGGTGTTCGAAGAACTCAACGGTTTGCTGTTCTACCCGGTGCAATACGAAGGCGAAGAGATGTCGCCGAACGTGTTCTACACCGGCGCTGCGCCGAACCAGCAGGCGATCCCCGCCGTTGAATACCTGATGAGCGAAGAAGGCGGCAGCGCCAAGCGTTACTTCCTGCTGGGCACCGACTACGTTTACCCACGCACCACCAACAAGATTCTGCGCTCGTTCCTGCACTCCAAAGGCGTGGCCGACAAGGACATCGAAGAGGTCTACACCCCGTTCGGCCACGCCGATTACCAGACCATCGTCGCCAACATCAAAAAATTCTCGGCCGGCGGCAAAACGGCCGTCATCTCGACCGTCAACGGCGACTCCAACGTGCCGTTCTATAAAGAGCTGGCCAACCAGGGCCTGAAGGCTACCGACGTACCGGTCGTGGCGTTCTCGGTCGGTGAAGAAGAACTGCGCGGCATCGACACCAAACCGCTGGTGGGCAACCTCGCGGCGTGGAATTACTTTGAATCGGTCGAGAACCCGCAGAACAAGAAGTTCGTCGCGGACTGGAAAGCCTACGCCAAGAAACACAACCTGCCGGGCGCCGACAAAGCGGTGACCAACGACCCGATGGAAGCCACCTACGTCGGCATTCACATGTGGGCGCAAGCGGCTGAAAAAGCCAAGTCCACCGACGTCGACAAAGTCCGTGAAGCCCTGGCCGGCCAGACGTTTGCCGCGCCGTCGGGCTACACCCTGACCATGGACAAGACCAACCACCACCTGCACAAACCGGTGATGATCGGCGAGATCCAGGCCGATGGTCAGTTCAACGTGGTGTGGCAGACCGAAGGGCCGATCCGCGCCCAGCCATGGAGCCCGTTTATCGATGGCAATGACAAGAAACCGGATTACGCGATGAAGAGCAACTAAGCCACTGGATGTCGGGCCGGAACATAGCTCTTCGGCCCGACACCATTCCTGTGGGAGCGGGCTTGCTCGCGAATGCGGTGTGTCATTCAAAATTGATGTTGGCTGACCCACCGCATTCGCGAGCAAGCCCGCTCCCACATTTAGTCCGCGCAAGGCCTTACATATGCCCATCGCCCTTTACCGCTTTATCTTCGCACTCGTGCTTTTACTGCCGATGGCCGTACAGGCCAGCGACACCGAAGACTTCGTCGCCGCGAACCCCGTGCAGCAAGCCAAACTGCTGGAAGCCTGGGCCGCGCAGCCCGAGCCGGCCCGTATCGAACTGATCAACGCCCTGCAACAAGGCGAACTGACCGTCGACGGCCAAGCCAAAACCCTGCGCCTGAACAATCGCCTGCGCGGTCTGATCGACACCGCACTGGCCAGCCATCAACTGCTCGCCGCCGACCCGAAAACCCGTCTGGCCGCCGCGCAGCAACTGCAGAAAAGCGCCAAACCCGCGCAGCTGAAATTCCTCGACCAGCAACTGGCCGGCGAACAAGACGAAAGCGTCCACGCCGCCCTCAGCCTCGCCCTGGCCAATTTGCAACTGGTCGACACCGACCCCGCCGTACGCCTCGCCGCGGTGCGTTTGCTCGGTGAAACCGGCGACCCGCTGGCCCGCACCCGCCTCGAAACCTTGCTGGAGCCGGGCATCGAAGCCGACGTTGCCGTGCGCACCGCGGCCGAAACCAGCCTGGCTCAAGTCAAACGCAAATTGCTGATCGGCGAGGTCCTCGGCCAGGCGTTCAGCGGCATGTCCCTCGGCTCGATCCTGCTGCTCGCGGCTCTGGGACTGGCGATCACCTTCGGCCTGCTCGGCGTGATCAACATGGCCCACGGCGAGATGCTGATGCTCGGCGCGTACTCGACGTACGTGGTGCAGATGATGTTCCAGCGCTACGCCCCGCAAGCCATCGAGTTCTACCCGCTGATCGCGTTGCCGGTCGCGTTTTTCGTCACCGCCGCCATCGGCATGGCGCTGGAGCGCACGGTGATTCGTCACCTCTACGGCCGCCCATTGGAAACCTTGCTCGCGACCTGGGGCATCAGCCTGATGTTGATTCAACTGGTGCGCCTGGTGTTCGGCGCACAGAACGTTGAGGTGGCCAACCCGGCGTGGCTGTCGGGCGGGATTCAAGTGCTGCCCAACCTCGTGCTGCCGTACAACCGCATCGTGATCATCGCCTTCGCGCTGTTTGTGGTGGTGCTGACCTGGCTGCTGCTGAACAAGACGCGCCTGGGTTTGAACGTGCGCGCCGTCACCCAGAATCGCAACATGGCCGCGTGCTGCGGCGTGCCCACCGGGCGCGTGGACATGCTCGCCTTCGGCCTCGGCTCGGGCATCGCCGGCCTCGGCGGCGTGGCGCTGAGCCAGATCGGCAACGTCGGCCCGGACCTCGGCCAGAGCTACATCATCGACTCGTTCCTGGTGGTGGTGCTCGGCGGTGTCGGCCAGTTGGCCGGTAGCGTACTCGCTGCCTTCGGTCTGGGCATCGCCAACAAGATTCTCGAACCGCAGATCGGCGCCGTGCTCGGCAAGATCCTGATCCTCGCGCTGATCATTCTGTTCATCCAGAAGCGTCCGCAAGGCCTCTTCGCACTGAAAGGACGGGTGATCGACTGATGAACCAGCCCCTGCTCGTTACCGCTACACAAAAAGCCGGCCCCAAAGTCACCATCGCGGTCGGCGCGGTGATTCTTGTTTTGCTGCTGGCGATGCCGCTGATGTCGCTGTTATCGCCGATCAGTGTGTTTCACGTTTCGGCCTACACCCTGACGCTGGTGGGCAAGATTCTTTGCTACGCCATCGTCGCCCTCGCGCTGGATCTGGTCTGGGGATATGCAGGTTTACTGTCCCTCGGCCACGGCCTGTTCTTCGCCCTCGGCGGTTACGCGATGGGCATGTACTTGATGCGCCAGGCCTCGGGCGATGGCTTGCCGGCGTTCATGACCTTCCTGTCGTGGACCGAATTGCCGTGGTACTGGACCGGCACCAGCAGCTTCCTCTGGGCCATGTGTCTTGTTGTATTAGCACCTGGGTTGCTCGCGTTGGTGTTCGGTTTCTTCGCCTTCCGTTCGCGGATCAAGGGCGTGTATTTCTCGATCATGACCCAGGCCCTGACCTTCGCCGGGATGCTGCTGTTTTTCCGCAACGAGACCGGGTTTGGCGGCAACAACGGCTTCACCAACTTCCGCACCATTCTCGGTTTCGGCATCACCGAACCCGGCACCCGCGCCGTGCTGTTTTTCGCCACGGTGGTGTTGCTGGTGGCCAGCTTGTTCATCGGCTGGCGACTGGCACAGAGCAAGTTCGGTCGAGTGCTGACCGCCCTTCGCGATGCGGAAAACCGCCTGATGTTCTGCGGCTACGACCCGCGCGGTTTCAAGTTGTTTGTCTGGGTGTTGAGCGCGGTGTTGTGCGGCTTGGCGGGCGCGTTGTACGTGCCGCAGGTCGGGATCATCAACCCGAGTGAAATGTCGCCGACCAACTCGATTGAAGCGGCGGTCTGGGTGGCTCTGGGTGGTCGCGGTACCTTGATCGGCCCGCTGCTGGGCGCTGGCGTGGTCAACGGCATGAAGAGCTGGTTCACCGTGGCGTTTCCGGAATACTGGCTGTTTTTCCTCGGCGCCTTGTTCATCGTGGTGACCTTGTATCTGCCGAAGGGCGTGATCGGTCTGCTGAAGAAAAGGGGCGAACAATGAGAATCACACCCACGGCGGAATTCATGCTCGAACCCGCCTTTTTTCCCGTAGAGCCAAACAAGGACGCCGGCACCAGCCGCGACGCCATCAGTCACGGCCAACGCGTCGGCCCCGGTCTCGATACCCGCCACGGCACGATCCTGACCCTGGAAGACATCAGCGTCAGCTTCGACGGTTTCAAGGCGCTGAACAATCTGAACCTGTACATCGGCGTCGGGGAATTGCGCTGCATCATTGGCCCGAACGGCGCGGGCAAAACCACGTTGATGGACGTGATCACCGGCAAGACCCGCCCGAGTCATGGCAAGGCCTGGTTCGGTGAAACCCTGGACCTGACGCAGATGAGCGAAGTGCAGATCGCCCAGGCCGGTATCGGTCGCAAGTTCCAGAAGCCGACGGTGTTCGAAGCGTTGAGCGTGTTTGAAAACCTGGAACTGGCGCAGAAAACCGACAAGTCGGTGTGGGCCAGCCTGCGGGCGCGCTTGAGTGGCGAACAGAAGGATCGCATCACTGAGGTGCTGGAGACCATTCGCCTGACCACGTCGGTCAATCGCCCGGCGGGGCTGCTGTCCCACGGTCAGAAGCAGTTTCTGGAGATCGGCATGCTGCTGATGCAAGACCCGCAACTGCTGCTGCTCGACGAGCCGGTGGCGGGCATGACCGATGCTGAAACCGAATTTACCGCTGAACTGTTCAAGAGCCTGGCGGGCAAGCATTCGTTGATGGTGGTGGAACATGACATGGGGTTTGTGGGTTCGATTGCCGACCACGTCACCGTGTTGCACCAGGGCAGCGTGCTGGCGGAAGGGTCGCTGGAGCAGGTGCAAGAGAATGAGCGGGTGATTGAGGTGTATCTCGGTCGCTAGCGCTGCAAACACCTTGATCGTTCCCACGCAGAGCGTGGGAACGATCACTGAGGAGAATTTGAAAATGCTGCAAGTCGACAAGCTGCACCAATATTACGGCGGTAGCCACATCCTGCGCGGCCTGACGTTTGACGTGAAGGTCGGCGAAGTCACCTGCCTGCTCGGGCGCAACGGCGTCGGCAAAACCACCCTGCTCAAATGCCTGATGGGTTTGCTCCCGGCCAAAGAAGGCGCGGTGAACTGGGAAGGCCAACCGATTACAACCTTCAAGCCGCACCAGCGCGTGCATGCCGGGATCGCTTATGTGCCGCAGGGTCGTGAAATCTTCGGCCGGCTGACCGTCGAAGAAAACCTGCTGATGGGCCTGTCACGTTTCCCCGGCAGCGAAGCCAAGGAAGTCCCGGCGTTCATCTACGAGCTGTTTCCGGTGCTGCTGCAAATGAAGCAGCGGCGCGGTGGTGACTTGTCGGGCGGCCAACAGCAGCAACTGGCAATCGGCCGGGCGCTGGCCAGTCGTCCTCGTCTGCTGATCCTCGATGAACCCACCGAAGGCATTCAGCCGTCGGTGATCAAGGAGATCGGCGCGGTGATCAAGAAGCTCGCGGCCCGGGGCGACATGGCGATTTTGCTGGTGGAGCAGTTCTACGATTTCGCCGCCGAACTGGCCGATCAATACCTGGTGATGTCCCGGGGCGAGATCGTGCAGCAGGGTCGCGGGGAAAATATGGAAGCCGAAGGTGTGCGCGGGCTAGTCACGATTTAAGGCTACGATCTAATCTGTAGCGTCCTAACGATAATTAGAAACCATGAATTTACCTGCCCCAACTGTCCTGTTTACCCCGAGCTGGCACGCCGAGCTGGAGCTGGGCTACGCCCGATTCGGCGACAGCACCCGCCCGGTCCAGCGCCGCCACAAAGGCCCGCTGCGGGTGCAAAAGCACCTGTATGCCGAAGGCCCCGAGGTCTGCCAGCACATCATCGTGCACCCGCCGGGCGGGATTGTCGGCGGGGATCGGCTGGACATTTCGGCCAATGTCGGCGCGGGTGCCTGGGCGCAAATCACCAGCCCCGGCGCGGCCAAGTGGTATCGCGCGGCGGGCCCGGCCTATCAGACACTGGATTTGAAAGTGGCGGCTGGCGGAACGCTGGAATGGTTGCCGCAAGAGACGATTATCTTCAGCGACGCGCAGGCTGAACTGAGGACCTTGATTGAGCTGGAAGGCGATGCGCGGTTGTTCTACTGGGACGTTGTGGCGCTGGGCCGGCCAGCCAGTGGCGAGCGCTTTGACCTCGGGCATTTTCAGGCACGGCTGGACATTCGCCGCGACGGCCAGTTGCTCTGGCACGAACGCCAGCGCATTGTCGGGAATGACGGGTTGCTGGATTCACCCATTGGGCTGGACGGCCAACCGGTTTTTGCGACGTTGCTGGTCACCGGCGAGATCGACAGTGCGTTGCTGGAAACCTGTCGGTCGTTGCCCAATGCCGTACGCGGGGATTTGACCCAGTTGCCAGGGCTGTTGGTGGCTCGGTGCCTGGCCAGTGAAGCGCTGCTGGCGCGTGGCTGGCTGATTGATCTGTGGCGATTGCTCAGGCCTGCCTTGCTTGGCCGGGAAGCGGTCCCCCCAAGAATATGGAGCACCTGAAACACGATTCAAATGTGGGAGCGAGCAAGCCCGCTCCCACAAGGGGTTTGTGTTTACAGATCCGAATACTTTTTATCTGCCCAGATGGATTCCAAACGATGGACCTGACACCACGCGAAAAAGACAAGCTGCTGATCTTCACCGCCGGCCTCGTGGCCGAACGGCGTTTGGCGCGCGGCGTGAAACTCAATTACCCGGAAGCCATGGCCTACATCTCCGCCGCCCTGCTCGAAGGCGCACGCGATGGCCAGACCGTGGCCGACTTGATGCACTTCGGCACCACGCTGCTGACCCGCGAACAAGTCATGGAAGGCATCCCGGAAATGATCCCGGAGATCCAGGTTGAAGCAACGTTCCCAGACGGCACCAAACTGGTCACCGTCCACCAGCCTATCGCCTGAGGAGCCGCCATGACTTATCACATTCGTGATGCAGTGCACGCCGACCTGCCAGCGATCCGCGACATCTACAACGACGCGGTGCTCAATACCACGGCGATCTGGAATGAACAGGCCGTCGATCTCGGTAATCGCCAGGCCTGGTTCAGTGCCCGGCAAGCTCAGGGTTATCCGATTCTGGTGATCGTCGACGGTGACAACAGCGTGCTGGGCTACGCTTCATTTGGTGACTGGCGGCCGTTTGACGGTTTCCGCCACACCGTCGAGCACTCGGTGTACGTGCGCAGCGACCAGCGCGGCAATGGCCTCGGCCCGCAACTGATGACGGTGCTGATCGAACGCGCCAAAGGTTGCGACAAGCACGTGATGGTCGCCGCCATCGAAAGCGGCAATGCCGCTTCCATTCGCCTGCATGAACGTGCCGGTTTCATCACCACCGGGCAAATGCCGCAGGTGGGCACCAAGTTCGGCCGCTGGCTGGACCTGACCTTCATGCAACTGACCCTCAATCCCGGCGCGGAGCCGCCTGTCGCCAGCAAGGAGTAACGCCCGATGAACGCCGCCCAACTGCGACGCGTCAATGTTGAAAGCTTTGCGCACTATCGTCAGGGTTTGATTGACCTGCTACTCGACGCCGTGGGTTATGGCGCCAGCGTCGGCTTCATGGCCAATCTGGACGCGACCCAGGCTCGCGCCTATTTCGATGAGGTTCAGGAGAACCTGAATAAGGGCAACGTGCTGCTGTGGGTGGTGGTTCGCGACGAACAGGTGGAGGCCAGTGTGCAACTGACCCTGTGCCAGAAAGCCAATGGCCTGAACCGCGCCGAAGTGCAAAAACTGCTGGTGCGTGAACACGCCCGTCGCCGCGGTCTGGGCCAACAGTTGATGAGCGCGCTGGAACAGGCCGCGCTCCAGCACAAGCGCGGCATGCTCTACCTCGACACCGAAGCCGGCTCGCCCGCCGAGGACTTCTATAAGGCGCTGGGTTACACCCGGGCAGGCGAAATCCCCGACTACGCCTGCGATCCGAGCGGGCGCTACAAACCGACCGCGCTCTACTACAAGATTCTGCAAGGAGCCCATTGATGATTCCCGGTGAATACCAGATCCAGCCCGGCGATATCGAACTCAACGTTGGCCGCCGCACCGTCAGCCTGAAAGTGGCCAACAGCGGCGACCGGCCGATCCAGGTCGGCTCGCATTACCACTTTTTCGAAACCAACGATGCCCTGAGCTTCGACCGCGCCGCCAGCCGCGGTATGCGCCTGAACATCCCGGCGGGCACCGCGGTGCGTTTTGAGCCGGGACAAAGTCGCGAGGTCGAACTGGTCGATCTGGCCGGGCATCGCCGGGTGTTCGGGTTTGCCGGGCGGATCATGGGTGATCTGTAACTAATGCGGTGTCTGCACTGGCCCCTTCGCGAGCGAAGCGAACAGTCTCAAACTCAATTGAATCTCAAGGCGTACACATGAAGATCTCCCGTCAGGCCTACGCCGACATGTTCGGCCCCACCGTCGGCGACAAGGTTCGCCTGGCCGACACCAAGCTGTGGATCGAAGTCGAAAAAGACTTCACCACCTACGGCGAAGAAGTGAAATTCGGCGGCGGCAAAGTTATCCGCGACGGCCAGGGCCAGAGCCAACTGTTGGCCGCGGAAGTCGTCGACACCGTGATTACCAACGCACTGATCATCGACCACTGGGGCATCGTCAAAGCGGATGTCGGCCTCAAGGACGGCCGCGTCGCGGGCATCGGCAAGGCCGGCAATCCGGACGTGCAGCCGAACGTGACCATCGCCATCGGCGCCAGCACCGAAGTCATCGCCGGTGAAGGCATGATCCTCACGGCCGGCGGTATTGACACCCACATCCACTTCATCTGCCCGCAACAGATCGAAGAAGCGCTGATGAGCGGCGTCACCACCATGATCGGCGGCGGCACCGGCCCGGCGACGGGCACCAACGCGACGACCTGCACTTCCGGGCCGTGGCACCTGGCGCGCATGCTTCAGGCCGCCGACGCGTTCCCGATGAACATCGGCCTCACCGGCAAGGGCAACGCCAGCCTTCCGGAGCCTTTGATCGAGCAGGTCAAGGCCGGCGCCATCGGCCTCAAGCTGCACGAAGACTGGGGCACCACGCCGGCGAGTATCGACAACTGCCTGAGCGTCGCTGACCAGTACGACGTGCAGGTGGCGATCCACACCGACACGCTCAACGAGTCCGGTTTCGTTGAAACCACCCTCGCCGCGTTCAAGGGCCGCACCATCCACACTTACCACACCGAAGGCGCGGGCGGCGGTCATGCCCCGGACATCATCAAGGCCTGCGGCTTTGCCAACGTGCTGCCGAGCTCGACCAACCCGACCCGCCCATTCACCCGCAACACCATCGACGAACACCTCGACATGCTGATGGTCTGCCACCATCTGGACCCGAGCATTGCCGAAGACGTGGCCTTCGCCGAAAGCCGCATCCGCCGCGAGACGATTGCCGCCGAAGACATCCTCCACGACCTCGGCGCGTTCTCGATGATCAGCTCCGACAGCCAGGCCATGGGCCGCGTCGGCGAAGTCATTACGCGCACCTGGCAAACCGCCGACAAGATGAAAAAACAACGCGGTCCGTTGCCCGGTGACGGCGAAGGCAACGACAACTTCCGCGCCAAACGCTACATCGCCAAGTACACGATCAACCCGGCGATCACCCACGGCATCAGCCATGAAGTCGGTTCGATTGAAGTGGGTAAATGGGCCGATCTGGTACTGTGGCGCCCGGCGTTTTTCGGGGTCAAGCCAACGCTGATCCTCAAGGGCGGCGCCATTGCGGCGAGCCTGATGGGCGATGCCAATGCGTCGATCCCGACGCCGCAACCGGTTCACTACCGCCCTATGTTCGCCAGCTACGGCGGTTCGCTGCACGCCACCAGCCTGACCTTTATCAGCCAGGCGGCGCAGGAGGAGGGCCTACCCGAAGCGCTGGGCTTGAAGAAAAAAATTGCCGTCGTGAAAGGATGCCGCGAAGTGCAGAAAACCGACCTGATCCACAACGACTACCTGCCGAACATCGACGTCGATCCGCAGACCTATCAGGTCAAGGCCGACGGTGTGTTGCTGTGGTGTGAACCGGCGGAGGTGTTGCCGATGGCGCAGCGCTATTTCCTGTTTTAACGACGACATGCCCCTCCTGGCCGACGCATCATCTGAACCCGCGCGTGAACGGTAGTATTGGGCGGCCTGGAAAAAGACTAAGCTGCCCGGATATTCTGCCAGGAAACCCGCCATGCGCTTACCCGAATTCATCAGGCAACACGTGGACCGTATCGTCGATGAATGGGAGCAGTTCGCCAAAACCATCACGCCCGCGGCCGAAAACATGGATCGCGTCGCCTTGCGCGATCACGCCAGGGAGATCCTGTTAGCGGCAGCGCGAGACATGACCACAGCGCAAACCGCCAGCGAACAACGCGCCAAGGCCAAGGGTGAAGGCCCGGAGAAGAGCCCGAGCCTGGACGAGGCCGGCGCCAGCCATGGCGAACTGCGGCATACCGTGGGATTTGACCTGGTGCAGATGACCTCGGAGTTCCGCCATCTGCGCGCCTGTGTGATCCGTTTGTGGGTCGACACCCTCGAATCACCGGACCTGAATTACTTCCAGGACATGATCCGCTTCAACGAAGCCATCGACGAAGCCCTCGCCGAGTCCACTGCCGCCTATGCCGAACAGGTCAATCACTCACGGGACATCTTTCTGGCGATTCTCGGGCATGACCTGCGCGCGCCCTTGCAGGCGGTGAGCATGTCCACTGAGTTGCTGATGCGAAAAGTGACGCTGGAGGGCGACGCACTTGCCTGTGCCAACAACATAAAGCGAGGCGCCCGGCACATGGCGGTGATGGTCAGCGATTTGCTGGAGCTGGTGCGCAGTCGTTTGGGCAAGAACCTGCCCATCGAGCCTGCGCCCATGGATTTGGCGGACGCGGCGCACGCGGCGATTGCCGTAGCCTGCGCCGGCAACCCGGAGTGCGATCCCACGGTGAGCGTGGTGGGCGATACCCGAGGCGTCTGGGATGCCGGGCGAATTGATCAGTTGCTACAAAACCTGATTGGCAATGCGTTGCAGCACGGCTTGAACAAACGGGATGTCAACGTCACCGTGAGCGGCGAGTCGGACGCAGTTCGTCTGACAGTTCATAACTTTGGCGTGCCGATTCCCGAGGAGACCATCGGTACCATCTTCGACCCGCTGGTGCGCAGTGCCGACGAAGAACTCGGCCAGCCAACGACCAGCCTCGGCCTGGGGTTGTTTATCGTCAAGGAAGTGGTGAGTGCCCATGGCGGGACGATAGAGGTCAGTTCTAACGAAACTGACGGGACGCTGTTTACGGTGGTGTTGCCCCGGAACGGATAGGCAGGGATATCGCGTTATCGTTCTTCGTGAGCTGGCTCGCTCCCACAGGGGAATGCGATCACTGTGGGAGCGAGCCTGCTCGCGAAAGCGGACTGACAGGCAACCCGGAATCAACAAAAGGTCTACTCGACCACAAACCGCCCCAACCGCTGCTTCAACATCCGGTTCTCAGCCCGCAACTGCTGAACCTCTTCAAGCAGTTCCAGTGCGAGGGCGACGCCTTCCCATTCCAGTTCCAGATCGCGCCGCAACTTGGCGGCGCGCTTGGCCAGGACCAGCTCGTAATCATTGAAACGCCAATCCTTAGGCTGCTTGCCCTGAGGTTCGAGGATGCCGTGTTCGACAATTTCGATCACGTAGACGTCCGACAGGTCGGTCGCCTCACAGAATTCTGCCAGGTCCAGGTGAACGATCAGGGGGTTGCTCATGATGGGCTACTCCGTCTCTTGGCTCAGAAGTTTTCTCTTGGGTTGAACTCGGCTTTTTTCGCCAGTTCCTGCCACAACGCCTTGACCTCATCGCTCGACGCTTTTGGCATGACCGCTTTCAGTTGCACGAACAGGAAGCCACGCTCGCCCGCCTTGTTCATCAGGCCGTGACCCTTGGCGCGCATGCGCTGGCCGTTCTGGCTGCCGGCCGGGACCTTGAGGTTAATCTTGCCGGTCAGGGTCGGGACGGCCACTTCGGTGCCCAGTGCCAGTTCCCACGGAGCCAGTGGCAACGTGATGATCAGGTTCTCGCCTTCGACATCAAACTTCGGATGCGGCGCGAAGCGAATGATCAGGAACAAGTCGCCATTGGCGCCGCCGCCGACGCCCGGTGCGCCCTGGCCCTTGAGGCGGATGCGCTCTCCGTCGGTCACGCCGGCCGGTATTTTCACGTTCAGGCTTTTGCTGGTGTTGCTGACGTGCTGACCGGCCGCGTTGTATTGCGGCACCTGGAAGGTGACCTTCTTCGATTCGTTCGAGAGGGTTTCTTCCAGGAAAATCCCGAGTTCCATTTCCACGTCTTGCCCTCGACGTCCGGTACTGCGACGCGACTCTCCACCGCCAAAACCAGGTCCACGGTTACCGAAGATCGAACTGAAGAAGTCCGAGAAGTCGCCCGTGTCCTGACCACCACCAAAACCACCGGCACCACGACCCTGCCAACCCGGCGGGCCCTGGAACGGCTGGCCGTGCTGGCCGTATTTGCGCAAGTCGTCGTATTCGGCGCGCTTGTCGGCGCTTTTCAGCGCTTCATAGGCTTCCGAGGCGTCCTTGAACTTGGCCTCGGCGTCCTTTTCTTTGCTGACATCGGGGTGGTATTTACGCGCCAGCTTGCGATAGGCAGCCTTGATTGCCTTGTCGTCAGCGGTCGGTTCCACACCGAGAATCTTGTAATAGTCTTTGAAGTCCATCTAAGGATCACCATCCGTTATCAATTCGCGCAGCCACGCACAGCATGCTCCTGTTTGCAGCATTTGGATTGACCGATCTCAACTTTGTGACCGGGCGGCGCGTCAGAAGTTTATCGGCAGCGGGCGGCGGTTCTTGCGACCGCCGGTTGGCTACCAGGCCCATGCCAGCAAGTTTGGGGCAAAGCTGAGTGTTTCAAGCGCTAATGGCGGCGAATTAGCGGATAGTCGGCCTTCGAATATTCGTCGCACTGACATACACTGCGCGGCCGTTTTTTAACCGGAACCTGTAAAGACATGAAAAACGCATCTCCAGCCCGTGCCTGTGGTATCGACTTCGGCACGTCCAACTCCACCGTCGGCTGGCTGCGCCCCGGCATGGAAACGCTGATCGCGCTGGAGGACGACAAGATCACCCTGCCCTCGGTGGTCTTCTTCAACATGGAAGAACGCCGCCCGGTGTACGGCCGTCTGGCGCTGCACGAGTATCTGGAAGGCTACGAAGGCCGCTTGATGCGTTCGCTCAAGAGCCTGTTGGGCTCCAAGCTGATCAAGCACGACACCAGCGTTCTCGGCACGGCAATGCCGTTCAAGGACCTGCTCGGGCTGTTCATCGGCCAGCTGAAGAAGCGCGCCGAGACTGCCGCTGGTCGGGAGTTCGAGGAAGTGGTGCTCGGCCGTCCGGTGTTTTTCGTCGATGACGATGAAATGGCCGACCAGGAAGCCGAAAACACCCTGGTCGACGTGGCCCGCGCCATTGGTTTCAAGGATGTCTCGTTCCAGTACGAACCGATTGCGGCGGCGTTCGACTATGAGTCGACCATCGAAAAAGAAGAGTTGGTGCTGATCGTCGACATCGGCGGCGGTACCTCCGACTTCTCGCTGGTGCGCCTGTCGCCTGAGCGCCGCAACCACGACAACCGTCATGACGACATCCTCGCCACCGGCGGCGTACACATCGGCGGAACCGATTTCGACAAGCAGCTGAGCCTGCAAGGCCTGATGCCGCTGTTCGGCTATGGCAGCCGCATGAAGAGCGGCGCCTACATGCCGACCAGCCACCACATGAACCTGGCGACCTGGCACACCATCAACTCGGTGTACTCGCAAAAGTCGACCCTGGCCCTGGGCAGCATGCGCTACGACATCGAAGACACCGGCGGCATTGATCGCCTGTTCAAGCTGATCGACCAGCGCGCCGGCCACTGGCTGGCCATGGAAGTGGAAGAAACCAAGATCCAGCTGACCCACGCCGACAGCCGCCATGTGCCGCTGGACCGGATCGAGCCGGGGCTGAGTGTGGAACTGAGCCGCGCCCTGTTCGAATCGGCCATCGAAGCGTTGCTGGAGCGCGTGCGCAACAGCGTGACGCAGATGCTCAACGACGCGAATGTGCGGGTCGATCAGGTGGATACGGTGTTCTTCACAGGCGGTTCGAGCGGGATTCCGGCGCTGCGCAACAGTGTCTCGGCGATGTTGCCCAAGGCGCGGCATGTGGAAGGGAACATCTTCGGCAGCATTGGTAGCGGGTTGGCGATTGAAGCGTCAAAGCGTTACGGCTCGATGGACTGATCCGAAACCGAATTGCACCCATCGCGGGCAAGCCACGCTCCCACATTAGATCTCGGTCGACTGTGGGAGCGTGGCTTGCCCGCGAAGGCGTCAGGACATGCAACACATCTCTGGGATCAAACCATCCCCACCTGCCTCAACTCGCTCTTCAGGTACGCGTAATAAATCGGCCCCGCCACCACCCCAGGCAGGCCGAACGCGGCTTCGAACACCAGCATTGCCAGCAGCAACTCCCACGACTTGGCACTGATCTGCCCGCCGACGATCCGCGCGTTGAGGAAGTACTCGAGCTTGTGGATAAAAATCAGGTATCCCAGCGCCGCCACCGCGACCCAGATCGACAGTGACAAACCGACAATGGTGATCAGCGTGTTCGACATCAGGTTGCCGATGACCGGCAGCAAGCCGAGCAGGAAGGTCAGCACGATCAGGGTTTTGGTCAGCGGCAGCTTGATGCCGAACATCGGCAGGATCACCGCCAGGAAGATCCCGGTGAAGAAGGTGTTGAGCAGGGAAATCTTGATCTGTGCAAACACGATGTTACGAAATGCCTGGACCAGCAAATGCAGACGATCAAACAGCGCAGCGGCCAGCGGCTTGCGTTTGGTCAGGTCCGGCACGCGCTGCAAGGCAATGATCGCCCCCAGCACCATACCGATCAGCAGCGTCACGAACATGTGCGCCGCATCCTTGCCGACCAGTTGTAAATCGCTCAAGTGCTTGCTGATCCATTCGCCGATGGCCACGCGGAATTCACCGGCACTGGCGGGCAGATAGGCGTCGATGAACGGCGGTAATTGCCCGCGCGCGCGTTCAACCACGTGCATGAATTTATCGAGGGATGCGCCGGGGTTTTCCGCCTCGTGCAGCAGAAAACTGAAGGCGCCGGCAAAGATCAGCGCCAGCACACTCACCACCAGAGTCCCGAGCAGCGCCACCGCCAGCCAGCGCGCGCGCCGGCCTTCGATCAGCCGCTGTAATTGCGGCGTGAGCATATTCACCAGCTCGAACACCAGCAGGCCGGCCAACAGGCTAGGCAACAAGCGCAGCGGGATCACCAGCAGCAAACCACCAAAAATGATGACCCAACTGATCAGCAGCAAAACGTGGCGTTGAGAAAACGTTGGCATACAGCCTCAAAACGAACGGCGTAAAAAGGATTGGCAGTCTGCCAGCGTTCCGGTGGCAGCACTAGGAATTGTGTAGGTCGACCTTAGTCGGGGCTTGGGCGGATATTGGCAGTAACCCGACTGGCCGCTTCGCGAGCAGGCTGCTCACATTAGTCTTGCGAACATAAATCCATTGTGGGAGCGAGCCTGCTCGCGGAGAAGCCCTCTCAGCCCCCACATCGTCTGAACCGGTTTATTTTTTCTTCAGGCAATCACTCATGAACGCCTTGCGCTGATCGCCCTTCAGCGCCTTGGTCGCCGCATCGGCGTTGCAGGCTTTCATCTTCTCCTGCTGAGGGGTCATGGCTTTCACGTCAGTGGCGGCCGGCGTGGCTTTGAGGCAGTTACTCATGAACGCTTTGCGCTCATCACCTTTCAGCGCCTTGGTGGTGGCTTCGGCGTTGCAGGTTTTCATTTTCTCTTGTTGCGGGGTCATCGCTTTCGCGTCAGCGGCGGCGGGCGCGGCCGGCGCAGCTTTGAGACAGGTACTCATGAACGTATTGCGCTCATCGCCCTTGAGACTTTTGGCCGTCGCATCGGCATTGCAGGCCGTCATCTTGTCCTGCTGTGCAGTGGCCGCGAAGCCCTGGGAGCAGAGCAGCAAACCGATCATCAACAAAGGGGCACGCAACATCTTCATGGAGTTTTCTCCTTGTTGCCGCGCCGAGGGGCACGGCCTCATGCTGGAGTGTAGACAACCCCTGTTACACCTTCCTGTTCTCCAAGTGACTGCGTCGATACTGCTCCGGCGTACACCCGGCCTGGCGTTGAAACATCGCGATAAAAGCCGAGCCGGTGCTGTAACCCATATCGAAGGCGATGTCCTGAACACTGCGCTGGCCGTCCAGCGCCTCGATCGCCGCGAGGAAGCGCAGGCGTTGGCGCCACTCGCCGAAACTCATGCCCAGCTCGCGAACGAACTGCCTTGCGAGTGTGCGTTCGCTGACGTGGATTTGTGCAGCCCAATCGGCCAGGGGCCGGTTTTCGCCCGGTTCGGCGTGCAAGGCTTCCAGTATCCCGAGCAACCCCGGACTGCTGGCGTAGGGCAGATAGCATTCATGCATTGGCGCCAGTTGCAGTTGATCCACCAACACCTGGCCTAGACGAATGTCTGCCTCGTGCTCGGGAATCTTCACATCCCGCGCCGCGAAATCCTTGAGGATCGCTTTGAGAATGTCGCTGATTGCCAGCGTGCAGGCCTGTTGCGGCAACTCGCGGCACAGCGAAGGCGCCAGGCACACCGCGCGATAGTTGATCGGCTGATTGCTATAGAAGCTGTGCTCGATCTCGGGCGGTACCCACACGGCGTATTGCGGCGGCGACATGAAGCGGTTGTCGCCGATTTCCATGTGCAACACGCCATTGGCCGAATACTCGAGCGTGCCCCAAGGGTGGCGGTGAGCCGAGGCGTATTCGTGGGTGTTGAAGTCGGCGTAGCGGAAGTAGATCGGGGCCGGCAGTTCGGCAAAATCCAGAAGGTCGATGTGTTTACTGGTCATGCTGTCCGTCATCAAGGGCCGATTGTCTGGATCGAAGTATAGGCTTTGATCCAGACAGGCAGATAATTGCCCCTCATTAACGTTCTGGTTTTTTCCGATGCAATACGCTTATCCCCTGCTGGCCATTTTCATTTGGGCTGGCAACACCGTGATCACTAAAATGTCGGCCGGGGCCATCTTCCCTGCCGAGATCGGTTTCTACCGCTGGCTGCTGGCCGGAATGCTGTTCACGCCGTTCATGCTCAAACCGGTGATCGCGCATTGGCCGAAGATTCGTCCGAACCTGGGCAAGATTTTCGTCCTCGGTGTGCTGGGCATGGCGGTCTATCAGAGCCTGGCCTACTTCGCCGCGGCGCTGACCTCGGCCACCAACATGGGGATCATCCTGTCGCTGATGCCGCTGATATCGCTGGCCATGGCAATTATCAGCCTCGGCCAACGCCTGACCGTCGGCGCATTGGCCGGTGCAGTGCTGTCGTTTGCCGGTGTGTTGGTGGTGGTGTCGTCCGGCAGCCTCGGCGCGCTGCTGGAACACGGGGTGAACCTGGGCGACGCGATGATGTTGATCGCCACGCTGGCCTACGCGATCTACAGCACCTTGCTGAAAAAATGGCAGCTGCGCTTGCCACCGCTGGTGTTGTTGTATTTGCAGGTATGGGTGGCGGTGGTGGTGCTGTTTCCACTGTTTGTGATTTCACCGAAGGTCGGGCCGACGCTGCAGAATATTCCGCTGGTGCTATACGCCTGCCTGCTGGCTTCGATGGTGGCACCGCTGGCGTGGATGCAGGCGGTGGTGCGGTTGGGACCGAGCCGGACCACGCTGTTTTTCAATTTGCTGCCGGTGATTACCGCGTTGATTGCAGCGGTGGTGCTGCATGAGCAGTTGGCGCTGTATCACTTGGTGGGGGGATTGTTGACGCTGGGCGGGGTGGTGCTTTCGGAGCGCTGGACCACAGTTATCGGCCGGACATAATCCCCTGTGGCGAGGGGGCTTGCCCCCTCGCCACAGGTCTAAACGCCTGCCGCTTTAAGTCGGGCGGCATGCTCGACGAACAACCGAATCGGCTCGGCCCCCTTCCCCACCAACCCCAGCGACTGATTGACGATGTCGAAGTGATCCAGCGGATATTCGTTGCCAATCACCGTCCCCAGGTGCGAGCTGTAACGCCCGACCATCCCGTCGCAATGCCCGGCCTCGTTCACAAAGGTTTTGGCAAACAACCGGCAACTGCGATTAGTCCCGTCCAACAGATTGCGCCCGCGATCTGTAATGCCAGGCTGCAACGTCCCGGACCACGAGTAATAACGCACGCCATTGACCTCCTCCGGCCCGTGCCCGCCCCAGGTTTCGGGCAGGCCCTGTGGATAACGCTGATTGAACAACGCCACGCCAGCGGTCGTGAGCGAGTGATGGGAGGCATGGATGTCCACCGGCAGCTTCGGCCCGCGATAACCGGTTTCGAGCAGGCTCATCAACGCGCCGATCACCCGTAACAGCAAGCTCAGCAACCGGCCCTTGGCGCTGTCATGCGGGTAGTGTTTGTGCAGGTAATCAGCCAGTTCCGAACCGTGATTCGGTCCGGCCACCGACGTCACCGATGCCACGAGGTCCGGGCGTTTGGCCGCCGCGTATCGGGCCGTCAGCGAACCCTGGCTGTGACCCAACAGGTTGACCTTCCCGGCCCCGGTCTCGCGCAGGATTTCCTCGATTCGCACCAGCAGTTGCTCACCGCGCACTTCACTGGAATGGAGCGGCGAGACCTGCACCGCGAACACGATTGCCCCACCCTGGCGCAACGCCGAGACGATGCCGTACCAGTAGGGGTAGAGCACCAGCCGGACGAACCCGAGCATTCCCGGGACCAGCACTAACGGGTAACGCGTGGCGGAACCTTGTGACATGGGCGAACGTCCGTGTGGTCGATGAGATGAAGCAAGGAGCGATGCAAGACGTCAGCCAAGCATCGTCACCGAAGATGACAACTCGACGACCAGTCTATGACAACCACCCCACTTGAGCGCTACTTCAACCCAACTACGCCCGCCACGATGAGCCCGACCGACAGCAGTTTGATCGCCGTCAGGCTTTCACCCAGCAATGCAAACCCCAGGAATACCGTGCCCAGTGAACCGACGGCGGTCCAGATCGGATACGCGATGCTCACCGGCAATTCGCGCATGGCCAGGGTCAGGAAGTAAATCCCGCCCACGGCGGCCACTACCGTGATCAGCGACGGCCAGAGCCGGGTGAAGCCTTCGGCGTACTTCATGCCCATGGCGAAGGTGACTTCGAACCCGGCGGCGATCAGCAGAAACAGCCAGGCCATCTAGAACTCCCTGGCCAGCGCCAACAGGCGCTGCTCGGCTTCGGCGGCGGAGGTCCGGAAGGTGCGCTCTTCGGACTCTTCGCCCTCGGCGGCGACCACGGTGATGTCGGTGATGCCGATGAACCCCAGTGCCGTGCGCAGCAAAGGATCAGCGTGGTTCATCGCTTCCAGCTCACCGCCCGGACCGAAACCGAAGCCGCCGCGACTGGTGACGATCAAGGCTTTTTTGCCCTGTACCAGCGGCTCGTATTGGGCCACGCCGTTGTCCAGGGTGTGGTTGAACGTCAGGCCGAGTCGAACAATTTGGTCGATCCAGGCCTTGAGGCCGCTGGGTAGGCTGAAGTTGTGCATCGGCGTGGAAATCACCAGCAAATCGTGGCCCAGCAGTTCGCCCACCAATTCGTCGCTGAAGGCCAGATCAGCCTGCATGGCCAGCGGACGCGCAGCCGGTTCCGGGTAAAACGCGGCGGCTATAAAAGCTTCGTTGACTGGTGGAATCAGCGCCCGGCCAACTTCGCGACGGGTCAACCGAGCGTGCGGATGACGCGCCTGCCAGGCTGAAAGAAACACTTCAGCCAAACGGCGGGAGTGAGATCGGTCGCCACGGGGGCTGGCGTGAATAGCAAGAATTTTACTCATCTGAATCTCCTTGGGATTACACTCGAACGGCGTGTGGATTGCAGCTTGTAGCCCACAACGAACCGCTTCAAATGAGCAGAAATAAGTCTGGATGAATCCATTTCATCCTTGGAGCCTTGAATGTTTGCCTCGTTGCCGCTGACCGCCCTGCGCGCCTTTGAGTCCGCTTCCCGCTTGCTGAGTTTCAAGGCTGCCGCCGAAGAACTCTCGGTAACGCCGACCGCGGTGTCCCATCAGATTCGCTCATTGGAAACCTGGCTCGGCGTGCCGCTGTTCGAGCGACTGCCTCGGAAAGTGCGCCTGACCGATGGCGGTGAACGGTTGTTCCGCAGCCTGCACGGTGCCTTTCTGGATGTTGCCCAAAGCGTCGACACCTTGCGCCCCCAACGCAACGGCGCGAGCTTGACGGTCTCCACCACGGCAGCCTTCGCAGCCCTGTGGCTGGTGCCGCGCCTTGGGCGCTTTTATGCGCGCCATCCGGGCATCAGCCTGCGCCTGGGCACCCACTGTGAAGTGATCGATCTGCATCAGGACGCCAGCGTCGATCTGGTGCTTCGCTACAGCCTCGACACCTACCCCAACCTTTATGGGTTGTGTTTGTTCGATGAGTCCTTCGGCGTCTACGGCTCGCCCGAGCAGGTCGCGTTGGCCGCCATTCGCACGCCGACACTGATCAGCGTGCACTGGCACAACTCCAAGCTGTACGCCCATGGCTGGGAGGCCTGGTGCGAGCAGTCGGGCGAGTCGTGGCTGTCCGGCAACCCCGCTGTCCGTGAATACGACGAAGAGCATTACGCCCTGCAAGCAGCGATTGCCGGGCAAGGCCTGGTGCTGGCGAGCAATATTCTGGTGTCGGAAAGCGTGGCCAGCGGGTTGCTGGTGGCGTATCGCGGCGAGATTCAGGTCGATGGCGCCGGGTATAGCGCACTGTGCGTGCCGGGACGCGAGCGGCATCCGCCGGTCCGGGCATTTTTTGCGTGGTTGCGCGAGGAGGCGTTGCTGTCCGGGCACGCACTGGCGTGATGCCGCCGATTACAAAATTACATCAAACTTTTCGCCGCATGCATGACTCACAACTTTCGTAGCGATCACTTCTTTAGAAGGTGACGCCAACCGGATTAGCCTCCAGGAGAATGAGATGAGTGACATGCATTTGTCTGATGTAACCACGCTTCGCGAACGGGCTCGGCAGAATGTCGAGAATGGCGCGGTCACTGAAAGCTACAGCGCCGACCTTGAAGAGGTCCTGCGCCTGCTCAACGCATCGCTGGCAACGGAACTGGTCTGCGTGTTGCGCTATAAGCGTCACTACTTCATGGCGAACGGCTTGAAAGCCCATGTCGCGGCCGATGAGTTTCTCGAACACGCGACCCAGGAAGCCGAACACGCCGACCGCCTGGCCGAGCGCATTGTGCAGCTGGGCGGTGAACCGGAATTCAACCCTGATCTGTTGTCGAAAAACTCTCATGCCCAGTATGTGGCGGGGAACAACCTCAAGGAGATGGTCTACGAAGACCTGGTTGCCGAGCGCATCGCCATCGACAGCTACCGCGAGATCATTCAGTACATCGGCGAGAAAGACCCGACTACACGGCGGATCTTTGAGGACATCCTGGCTCAGGAAGAAGAGCATGCCGATGACATGGCTGACATTCTGAAAGATTTGTAGCGCCTGTTACACCGCCTTCGCGAGCAGGCTCGCGCCCACATTGGACCTGTGAACGCCGGACCATTGCGGGAGCGAGCCTGCTCGCGAAGAGGCCATCATGAACAACCCATTACTTTGTTGGCTTGACGGTCACAGGCGCCTTGCCCGCCTTCATCTGCTCCAGCAACGGCGCACACTGGTTCGGCTCACCCCCGCTCGGCGCCACCAGTGCCAACAATCCTGCAGCCGGCGCAGCAATCACGCCCAACGCCACCATCCCCGCACCGCGCAGCATCAGTGGCACCGCTTTCACCCCCGCGTCCGGCTTGATGAATTTGCCCCGTACGTACAGCGGCGAGCGCAGCGAAATCAACCGCCAGCCTTTCGACTCCGGTGTGATAGTCAGGTCCAGTTGTTCGGTCGCCATGTTCGCGGTGCCATCAATGTAGATAATCGCGTTCTCGGTATCGAAGACGAACAGGCGCGTGGTCGCCAGCCCGGTCTTGATGTCGAAGTCGGCCGCCGCGCAGTTGATCTTCACTTCCTTGTCGCCAAAGATTTTGCCAACCACGTAGTTACCGACATTGAGCCCGGCCAGTTCCATCAGCTCGCGGCTGATCGCGCCGTCATTGATCAGCAATTTCAGATTGCCGTTGGCGCTGCCCAACAACGTGGCCACCGAGTTACCGCGCCCCGAGATGTCGGCATCGCCATTGAGTTCGCCGAAACTGGTTTTCATCGGTTCGAAGGTCGGGAACAGTTGCTTGAGCTTGAACTTGCGCGCGGTGAGTTTGGCCTGCCCTTCCAGCGGTTCAGTCCGGCCATTCAAGCGAATCTGCGCTTCCAGATTGCCACCCGCCACGCCAAAACGCAGGGGTTCAAGGCTGAGCTGGCCGTCGGTCAACACCAGGTGTGTATAGAGGTCGGTGAATGGCAGTTTTTCACTGTGGACGATGCGCTTGCCGGTGAATTCGACGTCAGCATCCATGTCACGCCAGCGTTCGGTCTTGAACGCTTCGACCGGCAACACTTTGTCCGTCGGCTGTTCGCTGTCGCCGCCACGGGCTTTTTGCTTGGCGTTGGAATCGGCGCCAATCAGCGGTGCCAAGTCTGCGAACAGCAGTTGATTGGAAAGCAGTGAGCCACTGAGTTTGGGCCTTGGCTGACTGGCGACGTACGCCAGGCTGCCATGAATGTCACTCTCGCCGATCTTGCCGTTGAATTCTTCATAGCGGAACACCGCACCACCCGGCTCATGCAGCTTGGCGATCAAGTGCCCGTCGGTGGCGTATGGCGGCGTGTCCGGTAGCGTCACGCCAGTCAGCGGATAGAGATTGCCGAGGCTGGTGCCGGCCAGTTTCAGCCGCAAGTTCAGCGCGCCGAGGTTCAGGGGATCGGTCAAGGTGCCGGCCAGTTCGACGCTGGTATCGGCAATCTTCACTTGGGCCTGCAGCGGGAACGGCTTGGCCGCATCCTGCAGGGCCAACAAGCCGCCAATCTTGCCGGAGCCTTCGAGTTTCTGCGCGTGGTATTGGCCTTTGACCTTGAGGGCGAAGGCGTAATCCTGTGGCGAAGCCCCCTTCTCAAGCGCGGTTTTCGCGGCTTTGTCACCGACGATGTCGCTGAACGGGATTGGCTTGCCCAGCGGATCGATGAGCACATCAAGCTGCGTCTTCAGGTTCTGGTCATCAAGGGTGACATGGCCTTTGTCGAAACCGATGGCGCCGATGTCAACCACCCAATTCGATGGTTCGGCGCTGGGGTCTTTCGGGTCGAAGTTGAAGGTCCAGTTAGCGCGGCCATCGGCCAATCGCTGGAGCTGGGCGTTCGGTTCGGTCAGGTCGATGCGCGGGATGACCACCCGCTGCGCCAGCAGAGCCAGTGGCGAAATACGTAATTCAACGCGCCTGAGGGTGACCATCTGCGGCTGTTTCGACCAGTCCGGATTGCCTAGGCTGAGGTCTTCCGCCACCACATGCGGCCACGGCACCCAGGCCCGCCAGCCATCCTCGTCAGGCTCGCGCTGCCAGACCACCGCGAGGTTGCCATTAATAGCAAACGCTCGGTGAAGCTCTTCGGAGACTTTGGTGTTGATCGTGGGTTTGATCCGGTTCCAATCGAAGAACACGATGATCAGCACGAGTATCGCCAGCAGAACAACCAGGCTGGCAAAGACCCAGGCAAATATTTTGGGGGTGCGCGTCATTGCACAAAACTCCTGAATACGACTGCACGCCCTGACAACGACGCACGTGTGAAACGTTAGGCCAGAACCGGCCTGCCATGACAGCTAGGACTGGGAAAAGCCGCGCAGGTTTAACCGAAAAACCTATTAACGTTCAAATAATCGGCCGCGATCACTCTGCGCGCTCCAAACGGTGTTACCGCCACCCGCACTCTTGTGCGGCACGAGTGAGTCAAAACTTCCCACTCCAGTGCAAAAACACCTGACGGAAAGGCCCGTTCTAGAGCGCTCCAGCAGAACAATCAATTCTGTTGATTATTACCATTGCGTTTATGAACTTTCATATCGACTTATCGAGAGTAGCATTGCCCTCGTACCCACTTTATCGCCCTCCCAAGGAGCAACCCATCATGAAACGCCAATTACTGCTTAGCCTGACCCTCTCGATGCTAGCCAGCACTGCTTTCGCTCTGCCAGCCGCTGATCAGGCCACTCCACAAGTCAAAGCCAGCCACTCGGTGTTCAGCCAAACCGTCGCCGCTGATGGTTCCGACCGCACTCCACAAGGCCAGACCCTGGCTGAAGGCGGTAACGATCGCCTGAAAGAAAAAGGCTTGATCACTCAAGATGGTTCGGATCGCACCCCACAAGGCCAGACCCTGGCTGCCGACGGTTCCGAGCGCACTCCACAAGGTCAAACCTTGGCTGCCGACGGTTCCGAGCGCACTCCACAAGGCCAAACCTTGGCTGCTGACGGTTCCGAGCGCACTCCACAAGGCCAAACCCTCGCTGAAGGCGGTTCCGACCGTACCCCACAAGGTCAAACCCTGGCTGAAGGTGGTGGTGACCGTGTAATCGAACGCAACAGCGCCCTGAGCTAAGCCTCATGGCCGCCCTGAAAAAAAGCCCAATCCCCGGATTGGGCTTTTGACTTATAGAGAAGCCGCGCTTTCCCGCTTGCCCCCTCCGATAGTCGTTCGACGTCAGCGAAGCCGATTTGCTAGAGTGCGCCGCTGTCCTGTCCAGAAAACACCCTTGTGATGCTGCCCCGCGCCGAACAGAAACAACAAACCCGCAATGCCCTGATGGGCGCTGCTCGTCACCTGATGGAATGTGGCCGAGGATTCGGCAGCCTCAGCTTGCGCGAAGTGGCGAAAACCGCCGGCATTGTGCCCACCGGTTTTTACCGGCATTTCGCCGACATGGATGAACTGGGCCTGGTGCTGGTCAGCGAAGTCGGCCAGACCTTTCGCGAAACCATTCGCCTGGTGCGCCATAACGAATTCGTCATGGGCGGCATCATTGATGCCTCGGTCAGGATATTTCTAGACGTGGTGAGCGCCAATCGTTCGCAATTTCTGTTTCTTGCCCGTGAGCAATACGGCGGATCGCTGCCCGTGCGGTTGGCGATCGGGCGGTTGCGCGAAGACATCAGCTCGGATCTGGCGGCTGACTTGTCGTTGATGCCGAAACTGCAGCATTTGGACATTGACGGGTTGAGCGTGATGGCGGACCTGATTGTAAAAAGCGTGTTCGCGACACTGCCCGACATTATTGATCCACCAGCCGAAGCACTGCCCGAGCACCTGACGCCGCAAGCGAAGATCACGCAGCAACTGCGCTTCATCTTCATCGGCCTGAAACACTGGCAAGGCCTTGGCAGCACCGAATAATTCCCCTGCCCCTGAGGGAGCGAGCCGGCTCGCGAACGCGGAATGTCAGTCACCTCAAGTGCTGACAGTGCCGACGCCTTCGCGAGCAGGCTCCACAGGGGAATTGCATTGCTGCAAATTGGTGCGCCACACCCCGTTCCTGCACCAATTTCAATCAACTTTCTGCAACATACTGAAACACCCACTCCACTCCGACAGGTATTTCCTACATATCGCCCGATTGGCAAGCCCCTTGCTCTAGCCTGAGTATTGCCCATTGCCGGAAGCCTACCGATGCTGGTGATCCATCGCAGAATCGACCCCCAACCCGTCTGGGCCGCAGAGTTGCACCTGACTTTCGAAGCCCGGAGCAAAAGCCGTTTGCGC
This sequence comes from Pseudomonas sp. FBCC-B1667, assembly GCF_059133255.1. Taxonomy (NCBI): domain Bacteria; kingdom Pseudomonadati; phylum Pseudomonadota; class Gammaproteobacteria; order Pseudomonadales; family Pseudomonadaceae; genus Pseudomonas; species Pseudomonas sp. FBCC-B1667. Next base: position 6,300,634 of record NZ_CP101437.1, read on the forward strand.
TGTTTCAGTGCCGAAGGTGAAGACGTCGGGTTGTTTTTGGAGCGTGGTCAGCCGCCCCTGAATGACGGCGAGTGCCTGCAAGCCGAAGACGGGCGCATCGTGCGTGTCTGCGCCCGTCCCGAACACTTGCTGCACGTCACCTGCGCCAATGCCTTCGAATTGACCCGCGCCGCCTATCACCTCGGCAACCGCCATGTCGCCCTGCAGATCGGTGATGGCTGGCTGCGCCTGCTCGACGATTACGTGCTTAAAGCCATGCTCGAACAACTGGAGGCCCAGGTCGAAAATATCGAGGCCCCGTTCCAGCCGGAACACGGGGCTTATGGTGGCGGTCATCACCACTCCCGACACGGCGACGAAGACTTCAACTACCCGCCAAAACTGCACCAGTTCGGCGTCCGTTTATGAACCCGGCCTGGGCGCTGCTGCGCCTGGCCAGTCCGCAGTTGCCGATTGGCGGCTACAGCTATTCCCAAGGTCTGGAAATGGCGGTGGATAACGGTCGGGTGAGCGATGCAGACGGCGCGCGGCGCTGGATCAGCGATCAGTTGCTGCTGAACCTCGCACGGTTCGAAGCGCCGCTGCTGCTCGCTCATTGCACGGCAGCGGCCGAGGATAACTGGCCAGAATTGCTGCTGCGCTGTGAAGAACACCGGGCCAGTCGGGAAACCCGTGAATTGCATCAAGAGAGCCGGCAGATGGGCTATTCCTTGCAACAACTGCTCGCCGGTTTGCCGGAACTCGACACGCCTGCCCGCGCCTTTCTCGAACAACGCCCCGAGCCGCATCTGGCCCTCGGCTGGGCGCTGGCCGCCCGGGCTTGGGGCATCAGTGCGCAGGATGCGCTGGCCGCGTGGCTCTGGAGCTGGCTTGAAAACCAATTGGCGGTACTGATGAAAACCTTGCCGCTGGGCCAACAAGCCGCGCAGCGCCTGACCAGTGAACTGTTGCCAATGCTGCAACAAGCCCAGCAGGACGCCACCCAAATCGACCCCGAACACTCTGGCAGCGCCGCGTTTGGCCTGTCCCTGTCCTGCATGGCGCATGAGCGCCAGTACAGCCGCCTGTTCCGTTCCTAGGGCCTTTTAACTTGGAGAACCACATGAACACACAACCCCTGCGCGTCGGCATCGGCGGCCCCGTCGGCTCCGGCAAAACCGCCCTGACCCTGGCCCTGTGCCTGGCGCTGCGCGAGCGCTACAACCTCGCCGTCGTCACCAATGACATCTACACCCGCGAAGACGCCGACTTTCTGGTGCGCAACGAAGCCCTGGCGCCGGAGCGCATCATCGGTGTGGAAACCGGCGGCTGCCCGCACACGGCGATCCGCGAAGACGCCTCGATCAACCTCGAAGCCGTGGACCAACTGAACCGCCGCTTTCCGGGACTGGACCTGATTCTGGTGGAGTCCGGTGGCGACAATCTGTCTGCGACGTTCAGCCCCGAACTGTCCGACCTGACCCTCTACGTGATCGACGTTTCGGCCGGTGACAAGTTGCCGCGCAAGGGCGGCCCCGGCATCTGCAAATCCGATCTGCTGGTGATCAACAAAGTCGACCTCGCGCCGTTGGTGGGTGCATCGCTGGAAATGATGGACAGCGACACCAAACGCATGCGCAACGGCAAACCGTTTGTGTTCAGCAACCAGAAAACCGGTCTGGGCCTTGAAGAGATCATCGCCTTCATCGAACGCCAAGGCCTGCTGACTGCAGCCTGATCACGAGTTATCAACAAGGAAGCTTATCCATGACACTGAAACGTATTCTGGGCGCCGTGGCCCTGCTGCTGACACCGGCCATCGCCTTCGCCCATCCGGGACATGGTGACAACGGCTTGATCGCCGGCATCAGCCACCCGATTGGCGGCCTCGACCACTTGCTGGCAATGGTTGCCGTAGGCTTGTGGGCGGCTCAGCAAAAAGGCGCGGCACGCTGGGCGCTGCCGTGTACGTTTGTTGGCACGATGCTGATTGGCGGGTTGTTGGGGATTGAAGGGCTGAACCTGCCAGCACTGGAAGGCGGGATTGCGGCGTCGGTGCTGGCGCTGGGTCTGGCGGTGGCATTGGCGGTGCGTCCACCATTGAGCGTAGCGGTGGCGGCGACGGCGTTGTTTGCGCTGTTCCATGGTGTGGCGCACGGGCTGGAGTTGCCGCAGATGTCGAGCCCTTGGGCGTATGCGGCCGGATTTGCGGTGGCGACGGCGGCGTTGCATGCAGCGGGTTATGCGCTCGTTCGCGTGTTGCCGCAAGCGGCGGCTCCGCTGGTTCGAGTGGCGGGCGCGGCGTCTGCAGCGACTGGGGTCTGGTTGTTGGCGAACTGATTTCTTTATCGCCAGTAACGGCCTCTTCGCGAGCAAGCCCGCTCCCACATTTGTTCTGTGTACACAGTTCCAGTGTGGGAGCGGGCTTGCTCGCGAAGGCGGCCTGACAGACACCGCACCTCTCAGGCCTGCTAACATGTCGCGCAATCAACCCTGCCGTGACGACGCCAGCCAATGCCGCCTGTTTCCCGCTCCGCCTCCCAGCCTGAATTGACCGCGCTGTTCACCTCGGTGCAACAGCACTTCCAGGACGTGATTGTGCCGCTCTGGCAAGGCCCTGGCTGGAATGCCGACATGGCGCTGCCGTATGAAGCACTGGATGCGCAGCATCAGCCACTGCCGCCTCGACGCTACCGGGCCATGGCCTGCGCACGGCAGTTGTATCTGTTTTCCAGCCTGATCGGCCAGGTGCCGGGCGCCGAAGAACGTTCCGCCGCGCTGTTTCGTTCCCTGCAGCAGCACTTCCACGATGCCGAACACGGCGGCTGGTTCTACAGCATCGGCCCGCACGGCGCCCCACTCGACCAGCGCAAAGACCTCTACACCCACGCGTTTATCCTGTTCGCCTGCGCCCATTACTGGGACAAGGTTCGCGAGCCGCTGGTGGAGTCGGTACTCAATGCAGCGCTGGAAGTGATCGCTCAGCGTTTCGCGACAGTCGACGGTTTGTACGAAGCCAGCCTCGACCGTGACTGGTCCTCGCTGAATGCCGGGCCGCTGCAAAATCCCCTGATGCACTTGGCCGAAGCGTTCCTCGCCACCCTGTCGGTGCGCGAAGACGCCGCTGTACAGCGTGCGCTTGTGGACTTATGCACAGGCATGCAGAAGCGCTTCATCGACCCGCAACAGAGCGTGTTGATGGAGCAACCGCTGGGCGCTGTGGATAACTGGTTTGAGCCGGGGCATCAGTTCGAATGGTACTTCCTGTTGGAGTCTTCGCCGTTGCTGCGGGGCTGCGCATTACACGCTTCGCTTGATCGTGCATTCACGGTGACCGAACAGATGGGTGTTGATCCCCATACGGGCGCCGTGGTGGCGATGCTCGATCTGCAGGGCTCTGCAAAGGATGCCACCCAGCGCATCTGGGCCCAGGCTGAATACCTGCGCGCCCTGACCTTGCGGCCAAACAGCGAGGCCTCGGTGCAGCGCCAATTGCAGGCGCTGCAACAGCGTTTTCTGCATGCGGGCGGCTGGTATGAGTGTCGCGATGAACAAGGCGAAGTGAGCCGCAAGGACATGCCGTCGACGACGCCTTATCACTTGGCGACCTGCTATCGCGGGTTGGTCGACTATCTGCGCTGACTGACGGATCGCTATCGCGGGCAAGCCACGCGCCCACAGGGATCACACGGTACCTGTGGGAGCGTGGCTTGCCCGCGATGGCCGTTACTCGGTCTTAAGCCTTGGCATTACGCTCAATCGAGAAACCAGCCCAAGTCTGACTCACCGGCATCAGCTCCAGGCTATTGATGTTGATGTGCGCCGGCGCATTCATCACCCAGAAAATAGTCTCGGCAATATCCTGCGGCTGGATCGGCTCGGCACCCGCGTACGTTGCGTTGTAACGTTCCTGATCACCGGCGAATCGCACCAGCGAGAACTCGCTCTCACACAGACCCGGCTCAATGTTGCTGACCCGAACACCGGTACCTTGCAAGTCGCAACGCAGGTTCAGCGAGAACTGCTTGACGAACGCTTTGCTCGCGCCATACACGTGGCTGCCCGGATACGGATAGTTGCCGGCGATGGAGCCAAGATTGACGATGCCGGCACCACGACCATGGGCAATCAGACGCGGCAGCAGCAACCGGGTGCTGTACATCAAGCCTTTAATGTTGGTGTCGACCATGGTGTCCCAATCGTCAAGATCGCACTTGGGTGCAGGGTCCACACCAAGCGCCAGCCCGGCGTTGTTGATCAGCCCTCGCAGTTTGGCGAAGGATGGCGGCAGGTTGGCAATCGCTTCCTCCATGGCTTTGCGATCACGCACGTCGAGCACAAGGCCATGCACCTCGGTCTGCTTCGACAGCTCGGCGCACAGGGCATTCAGGCGCTCTTCACGACGGCCTGTCAGCACCAGTTTCCAGCCAGCCTCGGCAAAACGGCGGGCACAGGCTTCACCAAAACCGGAGGTCGCGCCGGTAATAAACAGGGTGTTGGACATCGTGTTCTCCTTGCTTCGGCTGACGGACAGCCCTTGGAATAGAAAATCAGCTGGCAGCATGCCCGGCCTTGCTCACAGCGGCAACCACCGCAAACGCTGTACGAAAAACGACCAAACCGGTGAGCGCCTTACGCACCGTGGCTTGCAGCCATGTACGCGCACGTTATCCACAGGCCGGTCCACAGTTTCCGGGGGCAAGTGGAAAAGCTGAAAGCCGCTGCGTACAAGGCTTTGCGGGGCGTTTTGAAAGTTTTTAGCTTGACCCTCGAATGCTCGCGGTGTAGCGCAGGGCATTTTGCACGATTGATCCTGAAAAGCAGCGATGGCGCCAAGCCAGTAACTACGGCCCTCAGCCGCGTCTTTCCAGAGTTTAATCACAGACTTATCCACAGGCTCGCCCTGCCCGTTTCAACGCGCTTTTGCCTCCAATAAAAAGGTTGACAAGTGCGGCTCTCGCCTTCGCAAAAATGCCCGATCAAAAAACAACCATAGCGCTACAACCCGCGGATTTAAAGGCGCTCAGCCAGCTACTCCCATGTTATTCACAGCCAGTTCCACAGCAAACGGGGACAAGTCAAAAGCGTGACAAAACAACTGTTTGCAGCGGCTTTATGTCGCGCTTTCAGAGCTTGTGAATATTGTTTTCCACAATTTCGAGCAAGCACTTGGCGCCCCCCCTGAGCGAGTCGGTTTGAGCCCACAGGGAGTGGTGATGAATCGGGAATCGATCAGGAGCTGATTGACATCCGCCATCCTGATTACATCCGGGATGACAAAGGCTTGTGGGGGGATATTCGTTGGCCAGCGATCGGTTCTTGAGAACCAGGCCAGCAGAAAAGTTAAAGCCACTCTGTCCGTCAAACTAATGGGACTCACAACGCACTAATAAACGCTCGCCGGCATTTAAACTCCGACAAGCGCCTCAGGTTCATGACGACAACATTCAGAACAGCTTCTTCATTTCCTCTGCAAAACTGGAAACTTTTTTCTCTGGGTTCTTCGTGCACCGTTTTACATATTCAGGAAGAATTTCTGCTTTGAGTTTTTCCTTGGTGAAAGACCCCCCATTTGAATTGATATTCTCGTCGACTGAATACCAAAGTGCGATTGTGGCCTGGGTTAGCGGAGGCGTTACAAGGAACTCCTTGCACGTCATATCATCGGGTGTAGCCGACGCGGCATAAACACCGCTGACGGAGGAGAGCATCAAGCTAGCCAGGGCCAATTTGCACAAAACCTTATAAGTCATTTTAAGCTTCTCCACAGACTTGGATAACACCTCTATCGATAAGAGGTCATATCATGCATTGATTTGCGCTAAAAACAGAACTTAAGTTTAGCGGTATTACAAGCACACGCCGGGTAAGTATAGACGCTTTCCCACAGAGTCAATGTCTATTTTTAAAACATGACAATAGACACCCAAACAACCAATAGCCCCTGCAATCAACATTGAACTTTTAACATTAAATCAACGCCAATTTATATTTAACCGTCTGATATAAAATAGGCGCAGGCCAGTGCCTGAGCACTTTAAACTCAATCAATACTTATCTTTCCACCATAAAAAAGCCCCGGAGCTTGCGCACCGGGGCTTATGTTAACAACGCAGAATCAATGACCGCCGAGATAAGCGTTACGCACTTCTTCGTTCACCAGCAGCTCCTTGCCGGTGCCCGTGAGGCGGATCTCGCCGTTGACCATTACGTACGCACGGTCCGACAGCTTCAGGGCGTGGTTGGCGTTCTGCTCGACCAGGAAGATGGTCATGCCGGTTTTCGCCAGTTCCCGCAATGTCGAGAAGATCTGTTTCACCACAATCGGCGCCAGCCCGAGGCTCGGCTCGTCGAGCAACAGCAGTTTCGGCCGGCTCATCAACGCACGGGCGATGGCGAGCATTTGCTGCTCGCCGCCGGACATGGTCATCGCCCGCTGATTGCGCCGCTCTTCAAGACGCGGGAACAGCTCGAACATGCGTTGCATGTCCTCCTTGGCGTACTTGTCACCGATCGGGATGGTGCCCATCAGCAGGTTTTCCTCGACGGTCATGTCGGGGAACACCCGCCGACCTTCCGGCGATTGCGCGATGCCGTTGGAGGCGATGTAGTGAGACGACTTGTGAGTGATGTCCACGCCCTGATAGAGGATCTGCCCATCCGCCGCACGCGGCTGGCCGAAGATCGACATCAACAGGGTCGACTTGCCGGCACCGTTGGAGCCGATCAGGCTGACCGTTTCGCCTTCATTGATGTGTAACGAGACTTTCTTCAGAGCCTGAATCGGCCCGTAGAACACATCCAGGTCCTTGAGTTCGAGGATCGGTTGACTCATAACGCCACTTCCTCTTCATCAGCGCCCAGGTAGGCCGCAATCACTTTCGGGTCGTTGCGGATCGCGTCGGGGCCTCCCTCGGCGATGACGATGCCGTGGTCCAGCACAACGATGTGGTCGGAAATACTCATCACCATGCCCATGTCGTGTTCGATCAGTACCACGGTCAGATCGTGCTCGTCGCGCAGCAGCCGGATCATCGCGCTCAGCGCTTCGGTTTCCTGCGGGTTGAGGCCGGCAGCCGGTTCGTCGAGGCAGATGATCTGCGGACGGGTGCACATGGCCCGGGCGATTTCCAGACGGCGTTGTTGGCCGTAGGACAATTCGCCGGCGAGGCGGTTGGCGCAATCCACCAGGTCCACCACTTCCAGCCAGTAGAAGGCGTGGTCCAGCGCGTCGCTTTCAGCCTTGCGGTAGCCCTTGGTATTAAAGATGCCGGCCAGCATGCTGCGGTTGACCCACATGTGTTGGGCCACCAGCAGGTTTTCCAGCACCGACATTTCCTTGAACAGGCGAATGTTCTGGAAGGTTCGCGCCAGGCCGGCACGGTTCACCAAGTGGGTGCCGCCGAACGCTTTGTAGAAAAGCCGACTGCCGAAGGATTTAGGCGAGACAAAATCGGTCGGTTTGAACGATTCGCCCAACAGCTTGATGACGTTGGTTTTCTCGCCACGCACGTTGAGTTCGATCTTGCCGCCGGAGGCCTTGTAGAACCCGGTCAGGCAGTTGAACACCGTGGTCTTGCCGGCGCCGTTGGGGCCGATCAGGGCGAAGATCGAGTTGCGCTTGACCTGCAGGCTGACATCATTCAACGCCTTGATGCCGCCAAAGTGCATCATCAGCTTCTCGACCGAGAGTACGACTTCGCTCATGGCGCTACTCCTTTACGCGGGGTCACACCGGTACGGCTGATCCGAATCAGGCCGCGCGGTCGCCAGATCATCATCAACACCATCAGGATGCCGAACAGCAGCACGCGGTATTCCGCGAAGCCACGCAGCAGCTCCGGGGCGACAGTCAGCACGAAGGCTGCAATCACCACGCCGATGGTCGAGCCCATGCCGCCAAGTACCACGATGGCGAGGATCAGGGCCGATTCAAAGAAGGTAAACGAGGTCGGGTTGACGAAGCCTTGATAGGTGGCGAAGAACACGCCTGCCAAACCGGCCGTCGACGCACCGATGGTGAAGGCAGAGAGCTTCACCAGCACGTGGTTCAAACCCATGGAGCGGCAGGCGATTTCATCTTCACGCAAGGCTTCCCAGGCGCGGCCGACCGGCATACGGGTCAAGCGGTGCTTGATGTACAACACCGCCAGCACAACCATGAACAACACCGCGTAAATGAAGTAGTACTTAACGTCGGGGTTGTAGGCGATGCCGAAGAACTCGTGGAACGGTATGCCGCCGTCTTTCGCCCGCTTGCCGAACTCCAGGCCGAAGAACGTTGGAAGCGGTGCCGGCATGCCGTTCGGACCACCGGTCAGCGACAGCCAGTTATTGAGTATCAAACGGATGATTTCGCCAAAACCCAAGGTCACGATGGCCAGGTAGTCACCGTGCAGACGCAACACCGGGAAGCCGAGGATGCACCCGGCGAGCCCTGCAGTGATTGCCGCCAGCGGCAGCACTGTCCAGAAACCCAGGCCGAGGTACTGGTAACCGAGCGCCAGGCCATAGGCGCCGATGGCGTAGAACGCCACGTAACCCAGGTCGAGCAGGCCGGCCAGGCCGACCACGATGTTCAGCCCCAGACCGAGCAGCACGTAGATCAATCCAAGGATGACCACGCCCAGCAGGTAGGAGTTGGAGAAAAACGGAAACACCACGGCAATGACGATCATCAGCGGGATGATCCAGCGCAACCGGGATTTGTAATCGGGCGGCAGTACATGAACCCCGGAGCCGGTGGTTTCAAACCCTTCGAGAATTTTCAAACCCTTGGGTGTTTGCAGGAACAGGCTCAAAGCAAAGCGGCCCGCCATGACGACGGCGACAATCCACGCCACACGGGTCGGTTCCAGATTGAAGCCATAGCCGTCAAGGACCACGCCAACAATCGGGCCGAACACAATCAGGGCGACAAGGCCGGCAAGAATTGCGTCAACCAGGCTTCTTTTGAGATCAATGGTTTTTTTAGTGGTTGAAGACATCGCTTACACCTTCGACACAAGAGGACGGCCGAGCAAGCCTTGAGGCCGAAAGACCAGAACGAGAACGAGCAGCGAGAAGCTGAAAACGTCTTTGTAGTCCGAGTTCACCAGACCAGAGAACAGCGACTCCGAGATCCCGAGAATGATCCCGCCGAGCATCGCGCCAGGCAGCGAGCCGATCCCGCCAAGTACCGCTGCAGTGAACGCTTTGATGCCGATGACGAAACCTGCGTAGAAGTCGAACGTGCCGTAGTTCATGGTGATCAGTACGCCGGCCAGGGCCGCCATCGCTGCACCGATGATGAAGACGTAGGAAATCACCCGATCGGTGTTGATCCCCAGGATCGAGGCCATTTTTCGGTCTTGCTGGGTCGCGCGGCACATGCGGCCGAGCTTGGTGTACTTGATGACATAGGTCAGCAGGCCCATCCCGACAAACGCGGCGACCAGAATGAATATCTTGGTGTAAGTCAGCTGGACGAAGCCGCTGCCGACTTCAACGCGCCATGCACCGGTCAAAAGCGTCGGAACGCCCTGTTGACGGGCACCCTGGGCGATCTGTGCATAGTTTTGCAGAATCAGGGAAATACCGATGGCACTGATCAACGGTGCCAATCGAGTGGAGTTGCGTAGCGGTTTATAGGCAACGCGCTCGATGACCCAGCCATACACCGCCGTGACGACGATGGTGAAGACCAGTGTGCCGAGCATCAGCAGAGGGAAGGATTCAATACCGAAGTAAGCCAGCAGAGCCAGACTGATTGCCGCCAGGTAAGCAGAAATCATGTAAACCTCGCCGTGGGCGAAGTTGATCATGCCGATGATGCCATAGACCATTGTGTAGCCGATGGCGATCAGGCCATAGACCGACCCGAGGGTCAGGCCGTTGACCAGTTGCTGCAGGAAAATACCATCCATAACGCAATCTCACGCATTTGAGAGACTGCACAGAAGCGGGTTGCAACGGACCGGGGTTCAGCCGCCGGCGCAACACGGTTGTGTGCAGCTCTACGAGAAAAGACAGGTACTGCACGGACATGTTGATTGATCTGTCCGGTGCACCAGGCACCGGGCAGATCAGCAATTCATATCACTTCTGTTTTTCCAGTTGGTGGTATTTGCCGTCCTTGTCCCACTCGTAAACCACGTAGTCGGAGACTTTCAGGTCGCCCTTGGCGTCCCAGGTCTTCTCGCCCATTACGGTTTTGACCGGGTGTGCTTTCAGCCATTTGGCGGCTTCTTCACCCTTGTTGGACTTGGCGCCATTGAAGCCAGCAGCCAATGCCTGGACTGTTGCGTAAGCGTAGAGGGTGTAACCTTCAGGCTCGGTACCGGCCTTGCGGAAAGCGTCTACCACGGTCTTGCTGTCAGGCAGCAGGCGCGGGTCGGCGCCAAAGGTCATCAGCACGCCGTCAACGTATTGTGCGCCACCGGCGGTGGTCACCAGTTCGTCGGTCACGATGCCGTCATCAGACATGAATTTCACGTCTTTCAGGCCTTCGGTACGCAGTTGTTTGACCAATGGACCGGCTTCCGGGTGCAGACCGCCGAAGTAAACGACGTCGGCGCCAGCAGCGCGAATTTTGGTGACCAGGGCGCTGAAGTCTTTTTCGCCACGGGTCAGGCCTTCGTAAATGACCGGAGTCACGCCACGCTTGATCAACTGAGCCTTGGTGGCGTCAGCCAGGCCTTGGCCGTAGGTGTCCTTGTCGTGGATGACCGCAACTTTCTTGCCCTTGAGCACGTCGACGATGTAGTCGCCAGCCACGATGCCTTGCTGGTCGTCACGCCCGCACATACGGAACATGGCGCTCAGACCGCGCTCGGTAACGGCCGGGTTGGTGGAACCTGGAGTCATTACGATAATGCCTGCTTCGTCGTAGATCTCGGAGGCCGGGATGGTCGACGAGGAGCAGAAGTGACCGACCACGCCAGCCACTTTCTGGTTGGTCAGGTCCTTGGCGACCGTCACAGCCTGTTTCGGTTCGCAGGCGTCATCGCCCTTCACCAGTACGATTTTTTCCCCGTTAACGCCGCCCGATGCGTTGATTGCGTCGGCTGCAGCCTGTGCACCCTTCATGTACTGCTCGCCAAATGCCGCGTTGGCGCCCGTCATTGGACCCGCTACACCGATTTTCACATCAGCTTGAGCAAACGCAGAAACACCCAACGCAGTAGCCACTGCGAGGGCCAGAAAGCCTTTCTTGTAAAACGTCTGGGACATGAGGTGGTGCTCCAAGGTTTTTTTTAGTTGGCACTTCGACTTCTCTGAATGCTCAGAGCAAGTGCCGTGCCATCGGTTTTTTATTCTGAAAAAAGTCGCTGCCTTATTGTTTTTCGACTGTTTCGATCCCATTTTCATTGGGCGTGCAACCGTCTAAACCGCGGAAGGTGAAACCGTTTATTTTTAAAGGCGCAACCCTCATGCGCCATCATTGCAACCGCGGCATCAAACGACGTGCAACCAGCCTGTAACAACGTGCGTCACCGAAGTGCACACTGCTGGTGCGGGACTGCTACAACCCGCACCATTACAGGCTAGTCGCTGCGCTGAAAAGCGCCGCTTCCAGCAACAAATTTCAACCATCAGATAACGATCCGCAAGCACTGGCCTGCGTGATACAGCGAGAAACCAGCTTCATACAGGCGACTGCGCAACCCTACTCCCGCCAGGGGCTGCATCGGTGCGAACGGAATCGGCAATGCTTGAGGATTTCCGTTACACAAATAATCGGCAAAGGCTTTGCCGACGACTGTCCCCGTGGTTACGCCCCGGCCGTTGTAACCAGTCACTGCCACTAGCCCAGGCGCTGGCTCGAACAGACGCATCAAATGATCGGGTGTAAACGCAATGCACCCGGTCCAGGTGCATTCCCACTCCACCGGTTTGAGGTAGGGGAAATAATGCTGTTGAACACGGTCAGCCCATGCTTTCAGGAACCAGGCCGGCTTCTGATTGCCATTACCGAGACTGCCTAGCAGCAGACGCCCATCCTTGTCGCGACGAATACTGCTGAGCACCTGCCGGGTGTCCCACGAACCCTGTCCGCCAGGCAAAATCTGTTGCGCGGCGGCTTCGGTCAGCGGGACTGAAGCGACCTGATAGTAGTAACCGGGGAAGAAGTTCTTCCGCAGCTCAGTCCAGTCGCCTTCGGTGTAAGCGTTGGAGGCGATGACGACTTTCTCAGCCATGACCGAGCCCTGAGCGGTTTGCACAGACCAGCGCTGGCCCTGACGTTCGAGCCGGGTAACCGGGGAATGATCGAACAGCTGACCGCCGAGGCTGATGGCCGCTTTGGCCAGCCCGGTGGTATAGGCCATCGGATTGAGGGTCCCGGCACGACGATCAAGCAACGCAGCGGCGATTTTCCTGGTGCCCGTCGCTTCCTCGCAGGCCTGGCCGGTCAACAGCTCGACCGGAGCGCCGCGACGTTTCCACTGTTCTTCACGACTGCGCAAATCCGCCTCGCCACGGGCGTTGTGCGCCATGTGCAGCGTGCCTTCGCGGCGTAACTGGCAATCGATGTTGTATTTGTCCACAAGGCTGAACACCAGGGACGGTGCCGCGCCAAGCATGCGGTTGAGCTGGCTGCCTACCGCTTCGCCGAATCCGGCTTCGATGTCGTCCGGTGGAATCCACATGCCGGCGTTGACCAGGCCGACATTGCGCCCCGAACCGCCATGGCCCGCGCGATGAGCTTCCAGCACACACACCGACTTACCTTGTTCCAGCAGATGAACAGCCGCCGACAAACCGGTGAACCCGGCACCGATGACGCAGACATCGACTGTCACTTCACCCTTGAGCGCCGCGTTGTCGGGCCTTTGCGGCGTCAGTTTTTCCCACAGACACTCTTCGCGTAACGGCATTGCCAGACTCCAACAGAAACCTAACCAACACACCATTCAAGTGTGGGAGCGGGCTTGCTCGCGAAGGCGTCGGCACTTCCAGCATCTATGTCACTGGAAGATCGCCTTCGCGAGCAAGCCCGCTCCCACATTAGATCTCCTGGGTTCAAGAACTGTGTTTAATCGAACGTGATCCCTTGAGCCAACGGCAATTCCAGCGAGTAGTTCACGGTGTTGGTCTGGCGACGCATGTAGCCGCGCCATGCATCGGAGCCCGATTCACGACCTCCGCCGGTTTCTTTTTCGCCCCCAAACGCGCCACCGATTTCGGCACCGCTCGGGCCAATGTTGACGTTGGCGATGCCGCAGTCGCTGCCGACCGCCGACATGAATTGCTCGGCTTCACGCACGTCGGTGGTGAAGATGCACGACGACAGGCCTTGTGGCACGGCGTTGTTCAGGCGCAGGGCTTCGTCGAAATCCTTGTAACCGATTACGTACAAAATCGGCGCGAAGGTTTCGTGGCACACCACATCGCTTTGCTCCGGCATTTCAACAATGGCCGGGGCGACGTAGTAAGCGTTAGGGAATTTGTCTTCCAGTTGGCGCTTGCCGCCGAATACACGGCCGCCTTCGCTCAAGGCCTGCTCCAGCGCGTCCTGCATGTTGTCGAAACTTTGTTTGTCGATCAGTGGACCGATCAGATTGCCTTCCAGCGGATGGCCGATGCGCACTTTGGAGTACGCAGCTTTCAGGCGGGTGACGATTTCTTCCTTCACCGATTCGTGCGCAATCAGACGACGCAGGGTGGTGCAACGCTGGCCGGCAGTGCCGACGGCGCTGAACAGGATGGCGCGAACGGCCATGTCCAGGTCGGCGCTTGGGCCGAGGATCATCGCGTTATTGCCGCCCAGTTCGAGAATGCTGCGAGCGAAACGCGCGGCGATTTTCGGAGCCACTTCGCGGCCCATGCGGGTGCTGCCGGTGGCGCTGATCAGTGCGACACGCGGGTCATCGACCAGTGCTTCGCCGGCGTCGCGGCCGCCGATGATCACTTGGCTCAGGTGCGGCGGTGCATCGCTGAAGTTTTTCAGCACTCGATCGAACAGCGCCTGGCAGGCCAGCGCGGTCAGCGGGGTTTTCTCGGACGGTTTCCAGATCACCGGGTTGCCGCAAACCAGCGCCAGCGTGGTGTTCCAGGCCCAGACCGCAACCGGGAAGTTGAACGCACTGATGACGCCGACAACGCCCAGCGGGTGCCAGGTTTCGCGCATGTGGTGGCCAGGACGCTCGGAAGCGATGGTCAAACCGTACAGCTGACGGGACAGGCCGACGGCGAAATCGCAGATGTCGATCATTTCCTGAACTTCGCCCAGGCCTTCCTGAGTAATCTTGCCGGCTTCCCAGGAGACCAGCTCGCCGAGGTCGGCCTTGTATTCGCGCAGGATGTCGCCCAGTTGGCGCACCAGTTCGCCACGGCGCGGCGCCGGGACCTTGCGCCACAATTCGAACGCATGATCGGCACGACTGATGTGCTGCTCGACTTCAGCAGCGCCTTCCCAGTTCACGGCAGCAATCTGGCTGCCATCGATCGGCGAATGCACCGGCACTTTGCCGTTCTGGTACAGGGCCGGGTTTACACCAAGACGATCAAGCAATGCGGCAACCATGGGTGACTCCTCAAGCGAAAAACACAAAGGGTGCAGCCGGAAAAATCACGGCTGATCAGACCTGTAGTTTTAGCTCCCCGGAGGTTACCCAACAAACGACCTTTAAGAGAGATATCATTCCGTTTATTCATGCTGCGAATTGCTGGTAAGAAAGAAACAAGAAAAAGGACTACCCATGCTGAATAAACGTTACCTGCCATCGATCACAGCACTGCAGTGTTTCGAGGCCGTGACCCGGCATTTGAGCTTCACCCGGGCCGCCGAAGAGCTGAACCTGACCCAGAGCGCGGTCAGTAAACAGGTCGCGCAACTGGAAGAATTGTTGCAGCACTTGTTGTTCCGCCGCGTGCGCCGACGCCTGCAAATGACCCCGGCCGGTGATTTGTACCTGGTCGAAGTCAGAAAAATCCTCACCCAGGTCGAGATGTCGACCCATTACTTGCGCTCCTACGGCGGTGAAACCGAAGTCTTGCGCGTCTCGACGCCCCCGACTTTTGGCGCACGCTGGCTCGTACCCCGTCTGAAAGGCTGGCGCCTGCGCCATCCGTCGATCCATCTGGACCTGTGCAGCGAGCAGGAAGCCGATGATTTATTGCAAGGTCGCAGCGACCTGGCGTTCTACTTCGGCCAGGGCTCACGGCCCGGCACCGAATGCCTGAAGCTGTTTGGCGAGGAACTGGTGCCGGTTTGCGCACCGGGCAGCCTTCCCGACAAGCCGTTCACCGACCCGACGCAACTCACCGATCTGGTCCTGCTGCAAAACGCATCCCGCCCGCAGGCCTGGCACGACTGGTTCGACAGTCAGGGCTACCATACCGAGCACAGCTACCACGGCCCACGCTTTGAGACCTTCTACATGTGCATCCGAGCCGCCCAGGTCGGCTGCGGCGTGGCGCTGTTGCCCAGATTTTTGGTGGAAGAGGAATTGGCCGACGGCAAACTGGTCATCCCCTGGAAACACGCGATGCCGAGCACGGATGCCTATTACCTGGCGTATCCCGAACATTCGGCGGAAGTGCCCAAGGTGCGGGATTTTGTGAAATGGATGCTGGAGCAGATAGATAGCCCGGATGCACCGAAAATCTAAAACCTCACCCCTACAGGGATCTGCGTTGTCCAAAAAATCACTGGCAATCTTTACCGGTGATATGCGCCACTATCCCCATTCAATGCGGAGAACCCCGTTATGAGCGAGAGCGTGTTTGGCGATCGCATCGTGCAGAACCTGCTCGACACCGACTTCTACAAACTGACGATGATGCAGGCGGTGCTGCATAACTACCCTAACGTCGAAGTCGAATGGGAGTTTCGTTGCCGCAACAGTGAGGATTTACGCCCGTACCTGGCGGAGATCCGTTTCCAGATCGAGCGTCTGGCGGAGCTGAGCCTGAGCGCTGATCAGTTGAGTTTTCTGGAGCGCATCAGTTTTCTGAAGCCGGACTTCCTGCGATTTCTAGGACTGTTTCGCTTCAACCTGCGTTACATCCACACCGGCATCGAAAACGGCGAGCTGTTCATCCGTCTGCGCGGGCCGTGGCTGCATGTGATTCTGTTCGAAGTACCACTGCTGGCGATTGTCAGTGAAGTGCGCAACCGCTATCGCTACCGGGAAATCGTCCTGGAACAGGCGCGCGAACAGCTGTACCGCAAGTTCGACTGGCTGACCGCCAACGCCAGCAGCGACGAATTGTCCGAGTTGCAGGTCGCCGATTTCGGCACGCGGCGTCGCTTTTCATACCGTGTGCAGGAAGAAGTGGTGAACGTGCTCAAGCACGACTTTCCCGGGCGCTTCGTTGGCACCAGCAATGTGCACCTGTCCCGGGAGCTGGACATGAAACCATTGGGCACCATGGCCCACGAATGGATCATGGCCCACCAGCAACTGGGGCCGCGGCTGATCGACAGTCAAATCGCCGCGCTCGACTGCTGGGTGCGCGAGTACCGTGGCCTGCTGGGGATCGCCCTGACTGACTGCATCACCATGGATGCTTTCCTCGGTGATTTCGACCTGTTTTTCGCCAAACTTTTCGACGGTCTGCGCCACGATTCGGGTGATCCGGTGGTATGGGCGGAAAAAGCCATCGCCCACTATCACAAGCTCGGCATCGACCCGATGAGCAAGACGCTGACATTCTCCGATAGCCTGACCCTGCCCAAGTCGCTGGAGATATTCCGCGCGCTGCGGGGTCGGATCAATGTCAGCTTTGGCATCGGCACTCACCTGACCTGTGATATTCCGGGTGTCGAACCGATGAGCATCGTGCTTAAAATGACGGCCTGCGACGGCCAGCCCGTGGCAAAGATTTCTGATGAGCCTGGCAAGACTCACTGCAAAGACCCGAACTTCGTCGCCTATTTGCGACACGTTTTCCAAGTACCTGCCGCCCTTTCAAGCACATCTAGCAAGGAGTGAATTCATGCAAGCCGTACAGCGTGAGATTGCTGAGCAGCTCAAGGTTCAACCACCGTTTGCCGACGAGGCCGCCCTTGAGGCAGAAGTCGTCCGGCGGGTGAGTTTCATTCAGGATTGCCTGGTCAATTCCGGGCTCAAGACCCTGGTGCTGGGCATCAGCGGTGGCGTCGACTCCCTGACCGCTGGCCTGCTGGCCCAACGCGCGATGCGCGAACTGCGTCAGCGCACCGGCGACAAGAGTTACAAATTCATCGCGGTGCGTTTGCCGTACGAGACTCAGTTCGATGAACACGACGCCCAGGCTTCGGTGGACTTCATCGCCCCGGACGAGCGCCACACCGTGAATATCGGTCCGGCGGTCAAATCCCTGGCCAATGAAGTCGCTGCCTTTGAAGGCAAGCACGCGGTGTCGGTGGATTTCGTTCTCGGCAACACCAAGGCGCGCATGCGCATGGTCGCTCAGTACACCATCGCTGGCGCGGCCCAGGGCCTGGTGATCGGCACTGACCACGCGGCGGAAGCGGTGATGGGTTTCTTCACCAAGTTCGGTGACGGCGCCTGCGACCTGGCACCGTTGAGCGGTCTGGTGAAGAATCAGGTTCGCAACATTGCCCGCAGCTTCGGGGCGCCGGAATCTCTGGTAGAGAAAATCCCGACGGCCGACCTGGAAGACCTGTCGCCGGGTAAGCCGGACGAAGCGTCCCACGGCGTGACCTATGCCGAGATTGATGCGTTCCTGCACGGTGAGCCGGTGCGTGAGGAAGCGTTCAAGATCATTTGTGAGACTTACAAGAAAACTCATCACAAGCGGGTGATGCCGTTTGCGCCTTGATTCACGTGGCGTTCTTACGGACGCCATCGCTGGCAAGCCAGGCTCCCACAGGGTTCACGTCGGACGCCGGTAAGGGGCAAGACGCAAATCCTGTGGGAGCGTGGCTTGCCCGCGATGAACGATGACTCGATCAAACGTCAGGCACAAAAAAAGCGTCCCAAGTGGACGCTTTTTTTATGAGCTCGATTCGATTACTTCAGGGTAACCGTGCCTTTCATCATCGAGATGTGGCCCGGGAACGAGCAAAAGAAACCGTAGCTTTCGCCAGCCGCCAGCTTCGACACATCGAAGGTCACCGAATCCGTTTCGCCAGCGCCGATGACTTTGGTGTGAGCGATGATGCGTGCATCACCTTCTTTCAGATAGTTCTTTTCAATGCCGGCCGCCATGCCGTCGGTGGCGATCGGCTGCATGTCAGCTGTTTTACTGAGCACCCAGTTATGGCCCATGACGTTCTTCGGCAAGCTGCCGGAGTGCTTCAGATCCACGGTGAAGGTCTTGCAGCTCTTGTCGATCGTGATGTCCTTGGTGTCGAAGGACATCTGGTCAGTGGAGTCGACGGTGACCTTGCACTCTGCAGCCATCAATTGACTGCTGGCCAGCGTCAGCAGGGATACCGCAACAAGTTTGGCAAACATGGTGAATCTCCAAGGCAGGGTTAACGAAAAGTGCGAATGGACAGAAGACTGCCTGAAAACGTAGCAAGTTCCTATGACCTGAATCAAAAATTGTATACAACTTTAGCGCTATGACACCTATCGAAACAATCTACCAGCCAAGCGTCTGGCACGCCCCTATCATCGGGCCATCATCTTCTACCGGGAGCGCCTGTCATGTCCTTGAATAGCCTGTTGTGCAGTTTGCTTGCCGCTTACGCCTGTGGCGCCAGCGGCACTTATGAAACACCTCAGCGCGAGGTTTAACCCTTGGAGCGTAGCTGAGCTGCCTTTACTCTGTGGTCATCCTGACCCTGGAGCAAGGCATGTCTTTGAAGTCTGTTTGTGTTTTTTGCGGCGCCAGCACCGGCACCCACCCAGCCTACCGTGAAGCAGCGGTTGCCTTGGGACGAGCCTTGGCTAAACGCAACTTGACCCTGGTCTATGGCGGTGGCGCCGTCGGCCTGATGGGGGTTGTTGCTGATGCTGCACTGGCGGCCGGCGGTGTAGTGATCGGGATCATCCCGCAAAGCCTCAAGGACAAGGAAATCGGCCACAGCGGCCTGACGCGCCTGGAAGTGGTCGACGGCATGCATGCGCGCAAGGCGCGGATGGCCGAACTCAGCGACGCGTTTATCGCGCTGCCCGGTGGACTCGGCACGCTGGAAGAACTGTTCGAAGTCTGGACCTGGGGCCAGCTCGGCTATCACCACAAGCCGCTCGGCCTGCTGGAAGTGAACGGTTTCTACAGCAAATTGACCGGTTTTCTTGATCATATCGTCGGCGAAGGCTTCGTTCGCGCACCGCACCGTGACATGCTGCAAGTGAGCGAATCACCGCAAACCCTGCTCGATGCCCTGGACGCCTGGCAACCGTCGGTCCTGCCAAAATGGACCGATCAAAAACCCAGCTAACGGCTCGGCACCGATACAGGGCAGAATATGCGCCGCTCAACCTCACCTTCGACCCCAGAGGATCGCCCATGGCTAAACCTAATTATTCCTTCGCCAAACGTCAGAGAGACTTGGCCAAGGAGCAGAAGAAAGAGGAAAAGCTTCAGCGCAAGAAAGCTACAGCTGAAGAAGAAGCAGCAGCACTGAACCCGGATGCCGAAGGCGAAGTGGCTACAGACGAAACGGAAGCACCGAAAGATCAGGCGCCCGACGCCTGAGACCCTCAGGGCCGGATGATCTGATCAGGCCCACCGGATCTGTGTCCAGGGTCAGCAGTTTCTTTTGCTGACCCTCACAGCCCGCCTCTGAAATACCCCAATCCAAAGAACACACACAGTCCCGTGTAGGCGTGAGCCTGCTCGCGATTGCGGTGTGTCAGATAAATAAATGTTGAATGTGCCACCGCTATCGCGAGCAGGCTCACGCCTACAGGGGATCTGCGTTACTCCAGTGGCATCACGGTGACGCGGACCTCCGGGTCGTGATTGCCGCCCCCCAGAATCACCCCACGCAACGGCGAGACATCGGAGAAATCCCGGCCCCAGGCCAGGGTGATGTGTTCGAGTGCCGGCTGAACGTTGTTGGTCGGGTCGAAATCGACCCAGCCCAGCACCGGGCAAAACACCGAGACCCAGGCGTGGGAAGCGTCAGCGCCGATCAATCGCGGCTGGCCCGGCGGCGGCTGAGTCAGCAGGTAACCGCTGATGTAGCGCGCGGCCAGACCACGGGAACGTACGCATGCGAGCATCAGGTGGGCGAAGTCCTGGCAGACCCCGCGTCGGCGCTCCAGCACTTCCACCAACGGCGTCGCCACTTGGGTCGCTTCGGCGTCAAAAGTGAATTCGCTGAAAATTTTCTCCATCAGTGCCTGAACGCCCCACAACAACGGTCGCCCCGCTGGAAAGCAGCTCTCGGAAAACTGCACAAAATTGCGTTTCAAATGCACGTAAGGCGATTCGAACCGATATCGACAGGCTTCCAGAATGTCCGGGGACAGCGGCTGGCTGCTGTAGGTCAACGCATTGCGGGTGGCCTCCCAGGGCGGCGAGTGATTGAAATCCAGCGCGGGCCGGGGCAGGACCTCGACGGTCAGGCTGGCATTGACCAGCAATTCATCGTGCGGGCGCTCGAAGGCCAGGCGCGTGAGCGGATTGCCAAACACATCCAGCTCATCCCGGCGCGTGGTCGGGTCGGGACTGATCTGCAATTGTCGATCGGTGCAGCGTTGCCAGGCGCAGGGCCGCGGCCAGAGATGAGCGAGCTGCTGGGCCAAAGACACCGGGCTGTCATAGTGATAATGGGTGTCGTGGAAAATCTGGTAGTGAGCACTCATCAGACGGACACCGTACGCTGGCTGACATCATCGACATGGGCGAAATGGCGCAGGGCCAGGCGATCCGACACTTGGCCACTGGCGTCGGCAATCTCTTGCAGCAAATCGGCCAGCCCAACGAGTGCTGCGCGAACGCTGGCTTCACCGAACAAGGCGTTTTCCAGGCAGCCCAGATCAAACTGCGCCAGCCGTTCCACCAACAGCGGCAAACCGGCTTCCCGTGGCACGCCAAAGTCATCATTCAAACGCTTCAGCGTTCGCGTCACCAGCTTCAACTGGAAGAGCACGGCGTGGGGGTTTTGCTCATCGAGCAGCAACAAGTCGAGCACCGGCAGCAATTGCGCCACCGCCAGATACCGCGAGCGGTAGGTGATGCTGCTGTTGCCCAATTCCAGCAGCCATTCCAGCCCGGCCTGATCGAAAGCCCCGGCCCCGCGTAAAAACGCCGCCAGGCTGGCGCTGAGAAATTGCAGGCGCTCGATCCGTCGGCCGATCATCAGAAAACGCCAGCCTTCGTCGCGAGTCATGTCGTCGAGGGCGAAACCTGACAACGCCGCCAGCGACATCACCAGGCGGTTGAGAAAATCCAGCAACTCACCGAAATCCGGTTCTTCAGTTTCCAGTTCCATGGCTTCGCGCTGCAACTCCACCAGCGCCTGCCAGTTTTCCCGCGAAAGCTTGCCGCGCACTTGCGAGGCCGCCCACTGCAAGCGTTGCAGATTGGAACGCAGGCTAAATGGCCAGTCGTCACCGAGTAACGCGGCCAACAAGCGCTCTGGCAACTCGCCTTCATCAGGTAACAGGTTCAGACGTTCCCCGAGGTTGACGGCCGCCTGCAAGGCTTGCGGATCATCGCCATCCACGTAGCGCGCCAGCACGATTCGCAGCAGTCGTGCGCTGTCATCACAACGCTCGCAATAGCGGCCGAACCAGAACAGGTTTTCCACCACACGCGAGGGCAAATAAGGGTCGCGCCGAACCAGGTCATGCACACCGATCGTGCGCTGGGTTTTCCATTGCTCGCCACTGGGCGGACGATCCCCCAGTACCCATGTGTCCTTGCTTGCACCGCCGCGCTGCATCGACACCACTTCGGCGTCTGCCTCGGCCGCAACGCGAGTCAGGCCGCCCGGTAAAACCCGGTAGCCATCATGGCTGGCCACGGCGTAGACGCGCATGCCGATGGCACGCGGTTGCAGTTGACCGTCCTCGGCCTGCCAGATTGGCGCTTGCGACAACTGAGCCATTTCTTGCGCAACATAGGCGTAAGGTCGCGCCTGCATGCGCTCGGACAGGGCCTGACGCTGTTTTTCACTCAGATCACGACCGAACACCGGCGCGAAGCTTTGCGACGGGAAGGCCGGTTTGATTAGCAACTCCGGCAATTTTTCCAGCGCTTGAGCCAACACCGGCGCCTCGCCGCACCACCAGGTCGCGATGGACGGCAGGATAAGTTCTTCGCCGAACAGAAACTGATTGATCTTCGGCAGAAAGCCCAGCAGCCCCGGCGACTCAAGCACGCCGCTGCCGAGAGCATTGGCCACCAGCACCCGCCCTTGTCGCACGGCTTCGAGCAACCCCGGCACACCCAATGCGGAATCGGTGCGCAGTTCCAGCGGATCGCAGAAGTCATCATCGAGCCGGCGCATGATCGCGTGAACCCGACGCAAGCCGCTCAGGGTTTTCAGGTAGACCGTGGCATCGCGCACCGTGAGGTCGCCGCCCTCCACCAGCGGGTAACCGAGCTGTCGCGCCAGATACAGGTGTTCGAAATAGCTTTCGTTGAAGCGTCCGGGCGTCAGCAAAACGATCAGCGGCGCTTCGTCATCGCGGGGGGCTTGCCGAGCCAGGGTTTCCTGAAGCGTGCGGAAGAACCCGGCCAGATGCTGCACCCTCAAATCGCGATACAACTCGGGAAACGCTCGCGAGACGATGGTGCGGTTTTCCAGGGCATAACCGGCGCCGGAGGGCGCCTGAGTCCGGTCTGCGGTGACCCACCAGCGGCCATCGGGCGTGCGCGCCAGATCGACGGCGTACAGATGCAGAAAAGCCCCTTCGGGCGGCGCAATGCCCTGACAGGGCCAGAGGAAGTTGTTGTGACCGAACACCAGCTCTGCCGGCAGCAGGCCTTCGGCGATCAAGCGTTGCGGGCCGTACAGGTCCGCCAGCACCGCATTCAACAGGCGCGCCCGTTGAGCGATCCCCGCTGACAACTGCGCCCACTCATCCGCAGCAATCACATGCGGCAACAAGTCCAGTTCCCATGGCCGATCCGCGCCCTTGGGGTCGGCGTAGACGTTGTAGGTCACGCCGTTTTCCTGGATCTGCCGGGTCAGCAAGGCCTGACGCTGCACCAATTGCGAAGGCGTGCTGCGTTGCAATTGGTCGATCAGCCGGCGCCAGTGCGGGCGTACGGCGCCGCTGTCGTCGAGCAGTTCGTGATAAGTGCCCGCCGTCAGCGGGTAGCGGTCAAGCAGGTCAGGCATGGAAAGCTCGGCAGACAGCAAAGAACGGTCAGACTAACGCACGCTCATGACGCCCGGATAGACGAAAGATCCGAGCGTCGCGTACGACTTAGAAACGTCGTAAATCGAGCGTCATCGGCAGCTCGTCGTTGATTTCCAGAGCCGGTACAGGCAGTTTTCCCGGCGTGTGTCCGATGCGGAAAAAACGCGCCATTCGCCGGCTCTCGGCCTCATTGGCGTTCACCGGCAAACTGTCGTAGTTGCGGCCACCCGGATGGGCGACGTGGTATTGGCAGCCTCCCAGCGAACGTTGCATCCAGGTGTCGAGCAGGTCGAACACCAACGGCGCGTGGACCGGGATGGTCGGTTGCAAACAATTGGCCGGTTGCCAGGCGCGAAAACGCACGCCAGCGACAAACTCGCCAACCCGCCCGGTGGGTTGCAACGGCACCGGAATGCCATTGCAAGTCAGCAGATAACGTTGTGGTGGCAGGCCCGTGAGCTTGACTTGCAAGCGCTCCAGCGACGAATCCACATACCGCACCGTGCCGCCGACCGCGCCCTCCTCGCCCAGCACATGCCACGGCTCCAGCGCCTGACGCAATTGCAGCTCGATGCCGCTGACCGCGTAATCGCCGACCTTGGGAAAACGGAACTCCAGATGCGCAGCGAACCACTCGGCCCGCACCGGATAACCGGCCGCGTTGAGATCGACAATGACGTCAGCGAAGTCCTGCTCGATGAAGTGCGGCAACAGGAAGCGGTCATGCAACTCCGTGCCCCATCGCGCCAGCTTCGGCGGTGCATAAGGCTCGCGCCAGAACCGCGCGACCAGCGCCCGCAGCAACAATTGCTGGGCCAGGCTCATGCGCGCATGGGGTGGCATTTCAAAAGCACGCAATTCGAGCAGGCCCAGGCGGCCGGTAGCGCCGTCAGGGGAATACAGTTTGTCGATGCAGAATTCGGCGCGGTGGGTGTTGCCGGTCACGTCGATCAGCAAGTTGCGCAGCAGCCGGTCCACCAGCCATGGCGCGCATTCCTCACCCGGTTCAGGCATTTGGGCGAAGGCGATTTCCAGTTCATACAACGCATCATTGCGCGCTTCGTCGACTCGCGGCGCCTGGGACGTCGGGCCGATGAACAATCCGGAAAACAGGTAGGACAGCGACGGGTGGTTATGCCAGTAGCTGATCAGGCTGCGCAGCAGGTCGGGACGGCGCAGAAACGGCGAGTCGGCCGGGGTCGCGCCACCGAGCACGAAATGGTTTCCGCCGCCCGTTCCGGTGTGCCGGCCGTCGATCATGAATTTTTCGGTGGTCAGTCGGGTCTGGCGCGCTTCTTCGTACAGGAACTCGGTGCGTTCGACCAACTCGTCCCACGTCGCAGACGGTTGCACGTTAACCTCGATTACGCCTGGATCCGGGGTAATTCGGAAGTTGCTCAGGCGTGGATCGCTAGGCGGTTCATAGCCTTCCAGCAACACCGGGCAATGCAGTTCTTCGGCAGTGGCTTCGATGGCGGTGACCAGTTCCAGATAGTCCTCGACCCGCTCCAGCGGCGGCATGAACAGGTACAACCGCCCTTCCCGGGCTTCGGCGCAGAACGCGGTACGCGTCAGCCAGTCGGCAGACTCGTCGATTTTTGGTTCGCGCTCAACCGCTTCCGCCGGCACGCCCGGACTGTTCAACGCCATGGTGTCGGGAAGCGCGGGGTATTCCTGATTCGGATCGTTGGGATGAATGAACGGATACTCGGCCGCTTTCACCCAAGGCTGCGAGCCGAGCGGCAGGCGATAACCCAGCGGCGAATCCCCCGGCACCAGCCGGCAATGCTCGTCACGCAGGTACCAGCGACCGCTTTGCCATTGATCCCCCTTGGCGGTGCGCGCCAGCGGCAGGACCTGGCCGATGACTTTATCCAGCCCCTGGCTGAAGACTTTACGCAGGCGCGCACGCTCCAGCGGTTCTTCCAGACGTGAGTCTTCGGCGCTGACGTTTTGCGGCAATGTGCCTTCGCGCCAGAGGTAATAGAAATTGTCTTCGTAGGCCGGGAACACGAAGCGTGTGGGAATCTTCAGCCGTTCGGCGACACTCGACAGAAAACGCCCAGCCAGTGCGCCGTCGGCGCCGTAAGCTTCCTGCTCATCGGCGATCAGCGCGCTGTTGTGCCAGATCGGCACGCCATCGCGACGCCAGTAGCAATTCAATGACCAACGCGGCAGTTGCTCGCCGGGGTACCACTTGCCCTGGCCGAAATGCACCAGCCCCTTGGGCGCGTAGTGTTTGCGCATACGCTGGAACAGCTCGGCGGACAGTCGACGCTTGTCCGGGCCAAGCGCTGCGGTATTCCATTCGGCACCGTCCGGGTCATCGATGGAAACAAAAGTCGGCTCGCCGCCCATGGTCAGGCGCACATCTTCTTCCAGCAGGTCGGCATCGATCTGCCGGCCCAGCGCCTGGATCGCCTGCCACTGATCGTCGGTGTAGGGCTTGGTGACGCGAGGCGCCTCCCAAATCCGTTCCACGGACATTTCGTGGGTGAACTCGCACTCGCAAGGTTCCACCAGGCCGCTGATCGGCGCCGCTGAGCCCGGATCGGGGCTGCACGCCAACGGAATGTGGCCCTCGCCAGCAAACAGCCCTGAGGTCGCGTCCAGGCCTATCCAGCCGGCACCGGGCAAATAGACTTCGCACCAGGCATGCAGGTCGGTGAAATCCACGTCAGTGCCGGATGGACCGTCGAGGCTTTTGACGTCGGCGGTCAACTGGATCAGGTAACCGGAGACGAAGCGCGCGGCCAGTCCGAGGTTGCGCAGCAGTTGCACCAGCAACCAGGCCGAGTCGCGACAGGAACCGGAGGCGTGTTCGAGGGTGTGCTCGGGCGTCTGCACGCCCGGTTCCATGCGGATCAGGTAACCGATGTCTTCGCTCAAGCGCTGGTTGAGCGCGACGAGGAAATCCACGCTGGGCAGCGGCGTGCGGTCGATGCCGTCCAGATAGGCCTTGAACTTCGGCGTCAGGGGCAGGGTTTCCAGGTACGGCGCCAACTCTTTGCGCTCGTCGGCGGCGTAGGCAAACGGGATTTTTTCCGCGTAGGGCTCGAGGAAGAAGTCGAAGGGATTGAAGACGGCCATTTCCGCGAGCAGATCGACCTCGATCCGCAGCTCATCGGTTTTCTCCGGGAACACCAGCCGCGCCAGGTAATTGCCCTGGGGGTCCTGCTGCCAGTTGATGAAATGCTGCTCGGGCGAGACTTTCAGCGCATAGGAGAGTATCCGCGTGCGACTGTGGGCGGCCGGGCGCAGGCGAACGATCTGCGGACCGAGCTCGACGGCGCGGTCGTAGCGGTAATGCGTGACGTGGTGCAATGCGACATGAATCGACACGGCGTGCCTCCTGCGAGCCCTAAGCGTTCTCGAAAGCGCGCAAGACTTATGCCATCACGGCACCGCTGGCGCTTTCTCCATTTGCTTGACGCAGTACAGCACCAAAATCGGGCGATGCGGGAAATTGGTTGGGGGCAGTTGCACGCAAATGTTGCGAGGAAGCGGATGTACGCAGTCTTTGTGGCGAGGGAGCTTGCTCCCGTTGGGGCGCGAAGCGGCCCTCAAAGCAGACGACTGACGCGCAGCCGAACGGGAGCAAGCTCCCTCGCCACCCATGATCACCGGCTCAGAAACGCAAAACGCCAACCCGAAGGTTGGCGTTCTGTTCAGCTCAAGCGAGGCTTAGCGCGGTACAACCGGCTTGCGCGCAGGCTTAGGGCCTTTGCCTTTGGCCGCGTCCTTACGTTCCTTGGCCGCCTGCTGGTTGCGGGCGAACGCCGCCGCCTTGGCCTGTTCGCGCTTGTCCCACGGGTTACCGCCATCGCTGGCACGCGGCGGCAGGCCGGTGTGCTGGGTCAGGATCTTGGTGGTCTTTTCCCCTGCAACCTTGTGACTGCCGGCCGGTGTCGAGTTCTTGCGACGGGCGCTTTGGTAGCTGTCAGTCGCCGGCTGATGCAGTGGGATCAACTGGTTCTTGCCCGGCCCGATCAGGTCGGCGCGGCCCATGCGGGTCAACGCTTCACGCAGCATCGGCCAGCCTTTCGGGTCGTGATAGCGCAAGAACGCTTTGTGCAGGCGACGCTGCTCTTCGCTCTTGACGATGGTCACGGCATCGCTCTTGTAAGTGACCTTACGCAGCGGGTTTTTGCCCGAGTGGTACATCGCGGTGGCGGTGGCCATCGGCGACGGGTAGAACGCCTGCACCTGATCGGCGCGGAAGCCGTTGCCCTTGAGCCACAGGGCCAGGTTCATCATGTCTTCGTCGGTGGTGCCCGGGTGGGCGGCGATGAAGTACGGAATCAGGTACTGCTCTTTCCCGGCTTCCTTGGAGTACTTCTCGAACATGCGCTTGAACTTGTCATAGCTGCCGATGCCCGGTTTCATCATCTGGTTGAGCGGACCTTCCTCGGTGTGTTCCGGGGCGATCTTCAGGTAACCACCGACGTGGTGGGTCACCAGCTCCTTGACGTATTCCGGCGACTCTACCGCGAGGTCATAGCGCAGGCCGGAAGCAATCAGAATCTTCTTCACGCCCGGCAAGGCACGAGCACTGCGGTACAGCTGAATCAACGACGAATGGTCGGTGTTCAGATTCGGGCAGATACCGGGGAATACGCACGAAGGCTTGCGGCACGCGGATTCGATTTCCGGGCTCTTGCAGGCGATGCGGTACATGTTCGCGGTCGGGCCGCCGAGGTCGGAAATGACGCCGGTGAAGCCAGGGACCTTGTCGCGGATCTCTTCGATCTCGCGAATGATCGACTCTTCGGAACGGTTCTGGATGATCCGGCCTTCGTGCTCGGTGATCGAACAGAAGGTGCAGCCGCCGAAGCAGCCACGCATGATATTCACCGAGAAACGGATCATGTCGTAGGCCGGGATTTTTTCCTTGCCATACGCCGGGTGCGGAATGCGCGCATACGGCATGCCGAACACGTAGTCCATTTCTTCAGTGGTCATCGGAATCGGCGGCGGGTTGAACCAGACGTCGACTTCGCCGTGCTTCTGCACCAGGGCGCGGGCGTTGCCCGGGTTGGTTTCAAGGTGAAGCACGCGGTTGGCGTGAGCGTAAAGAACAGCGTCGCCCCGAACCTTTTCAACCGACGGCAGACGAATCACGGTTTTGTCGCGAGTCATCTTCGGGCTGGCGAGGATTTGTACGACCTTGGCTTCTTCCGGATCTTCAACCGGACCTTTTTCCTGCTCGATGGCGCAGGCCTGGGTGTCCTGGGTGTTCACGTACGGGTTGATGATCTTGTCGACCTTGCCCGGACGGTCGATGCGCGTGGAATCGACTTCGTACCAGTCTTTCGGCGTGTCACGACGGATGAATGCGGTGCCGCGCACGTCGGTGATGTCTTCGATCTTGTGACCGTAGGACAGACGCTGGGCGACTTCGACAATCGCACGCTCGGCATTGCCGTAGAGCAGGATGTCGGCGCAGGCGTCGATCAGGATCGAGTTGCGCACCCGGTCCTGCCAGTAATCATAGTGAGCGATACGGCGCAGGGAAGCTTCGATGCCACCAAGCACGATCGGCACGTGATTGTAGGCTTCCTTGCAGCGCTGGCTGTAAACCAGGCTCGCACGGTCCGGCCGTTTGCCCGCCAGGCCACCGGGGGTGTAGGCGTCATCGGAACGGATTTTCTTGTCGGCGGTGTAACGGTTGATCATCGAGTCCATGTTGCCGGCCGCGACACCGAAGAACAGGTTCGGCTCGCCGAGCTTCATGAAGTCGTCTTTGGACTGCCAGTTTGGCTGGGCAATGATCCCGACGCGGAAGCCTTGCGACTCCAGCAGCCGGCCGATGATCGCCATGCCGAACGACGGATGGTCAACGTACGCATCACCGGTGACGATGATGATGTCGCAGGAATCCCAGCCAAGCTGATCCATCTCCTCCCTGCTCATCGGCAGGAATGGCGCTGGACCGAAACATTCGGCCCAGTACTTGGGATAGTCAAATAACGGCTTGGCTGTTTGCATGACGATGACCGGTGTTGAGATGAAAAATCGCGGGCGCGGAATATAGCACAAAAAATAACCAATTCCGACGGCTATGGTCGGAAATGTCGGAGGCTCGTTGCGCAAGGCCCCTGAGGCAAAGCAGACCCCCTGTGGTGAGGGGGGCTTGCCCCCTCACCCCAAAAGCTCGCTCCCACAGGTTTTTACTCGTCGTCGAAGTTGTAGCTGCCCGGCGCCAGGTTCTCGAAGCGGGTGTACTTGCCGATGAACGCCAGTCGTGACGTACCGATTGGACCGTTCCGCTGCTTGCCGATGATGATCTCAGCGATGCCTTTGTGCTCGGTTTCCGGGTGATAAACCTCATCCCGGTACACGAACATGATCACGTCAGCATCCTGCTCGATCGCTCCGGATTCCCGGAGGTCGGAGTTGATCGGGCGTTTGTTCGGTCGTTGTTCCAGGGAGCGGTTGAGCTGGGACAGCGCCACCACCGGGCAGTTGAATTCCTTGGCCAGGGCCTTCAAGGAACGGGAGATCTCGGAAATTTCGTTGGTCCGGTTGTCACCGCCGGAACCTGGAATCTGCATCAATTGCAGGTAGTCGATCATGATCAGGGCGACGTCGCCGTGTTCGCGCACCAATCGACGGGTCCGCGCACGCATCTCCGACGGACTGATACCGGCCGTATCGTCAATGAACAGCTTGCGGTCGTTGAGCAGATTGACCGCCGAGGTCAGGCGCGGCCAATCGTCGTCGTCCAGGCGGCCAGCACGGACCTTGGTCTGGTCGATACGACCCAGCGACGACAACATACGCATGATCAGCGATTCACCTGGCATTTCGAGCGAGTAAACCAGCACGCACTTGTCGCTGCGCAAGACGGCGTTTTCCACCAGGTTCATCGCAAAGGTGGTTTTACCCATGGACGGACGGCCGGCGACGATGATCAGGTCGGACGGCTGCAGGCCGCTGGTTTTCTCATCGAGGTCGGTGTAGCCGGTGGAAAGGCCGGTGATGGCGTTGTCGGTGTTGAACAGGGTGTCGATGCGGTCGATGGCTTTGGTCAGCAGGTCATTCACGCTCACCGGGCCGCCGGTTTTTGGCCGGGCCTCGGCGATCTGGAAGATCTGCCGCTCAGCTTCGTCGAGAATCTCTTCAGCCGTGCGGCCTTCCGGGTTAAAGGCGCTGTCGGCAATCTCGGTGGCGATGCCGATCAGCTGGCGCAACGTCGCCCGGGCACGAACGATCTGTGCATAAGCCTTGATGTTGGCAACGGACGGCGTGTTTTTCGCCAATTCGCCAAGGTAACCGAGACCACCGACTTGCGAGGTCTGGCCTTCCTTGTCCAATTGCTCGGCAAGGGTCACGACGTCGATCGGGGAATTCTGGTCGGCAAGCTTGGCGATCGCGCGGAAGATCAGACGGTGGTCATGTCGATAGAAATCGCCATCCGACACTTGATCGAGCACGCGTTCCCAGGCGTTGTTGTCCAGCATCAAACCACCGAGCACGGCCTGTTCGGCCTCGATGGAGTGCGGCGGCACCTTCAGGGAAGCGGTTTGCAGATCGTATTGCTCGGGTGCGGAGATATCGTTCATGGCCACTTGAATTGAGTGTGTGAAAATCAGGAACTGCAGAAAGACAAAGGGCACGACCTGTAAACAGGATCGTGCCCGATGTTACCGGCAAGCACCCAAGGGTGCCAGCCGACAAGTACTACTTAAGCTGCTACCACGACAACGCGTACGGTGGCTTCAACTTCAGCGTGCAGGTGCACGGCTACGTCGAATTCGCCTACGTTGCGGATGGTGCCGTTCGGCAGACGAACTTCGCTTTTTGCAACTTCAACGCCAGAGGCGGTCAGTGCATCAGCGATGTCGTGAGTGCCGATCGAACCGAACAGCTTGCCTTCGTCACCGGCGGTGGCAGTGATAGTCACTTCCAGCTCAGCCAGTTGGGCGGCACGGCTTTCAGCCGAAGTTTTACGGTCTGCTGCGGCTTTTTCCAGCTCAGCGCGACGCTCTTCGAACGCAGCCAGGTTGGCAGCGGTCGCAGCGGTAGCTTTGCCGTAAGGCAGCAGGTAGTTACGACCGTAACCAGCCTTAACGTTCACTTTGTCACCCAGGTTGCCCAGGTTGGTGACTTTTTCCAGAAGGATCAGTTGCATGTGAAAATCCTCTTAACTTTTAACCTTCACCGTTCGCGTTATCGGCATCTTTCGGTGCCGAACGACCGCGAAAATCAATCAGGCTGTCGACGATGGCCAAGACCACCAGCAACGGATAGATCAGCTGCATGAACAGCAACAGCGTGACGTACAACCCCACCAGCCAGAACCTGGCCAGTCGCTTCTGCGCCACCAGCCCGTGAATCAGGGCCAGCCCGGCGAACACCAGCGGTACGCTGCACAACGGCGTTAACATGGCCATCTGCGGACCGATGTTCGGCCCCAGAAGCATGCACGCCAGCAGCAACATCGCCGGCAAAAGCGGGAATCGGATGGCGCGAAACTCGCGACCAAAACCACCCGGGTTGTACAACAACGCCTGCCAGTAGCGCCCGACAAGCAGGCTCAGCACACTGACGATTTGCAACAAGGCCGCAATCAGGCCGGTCAGGACCGGTGCAATCAGGGACGCAAAATGCGCTTGCTCGTCTACCGACAACTTCTCGTAGACATCACCGAGTAGCGACGGCATGACTTTTATCAAAGCCTGCGCCAGCATCTCGATTTGGGGACCAAACGTCGCCCCCAGCACCACTGAAAACACCACTCCCATCGCTATGCTGACCAGCAGCACGCGGTCCCAGGATTCGCTTGCGCGCAAAACCAACGCAAGGCTCGAAGAACCCAACAGCACCAGAAGCGCCCGAGGGTCATCCGAGTAGAGCCACCAGATCAACGCCGGCAGCATTCCCAGGGCAAGAACGCCAAGGGCGTCCTTCAATCCGCGCCGCAGAAGCACAAGGCATCCCGCGGCAGCACCCAACCAATACAACAACGGCAATGTTACGCATCCAGCCACTACGAGAGTGGCCTGCATGCGGCCGCGCATGATGAACTCAGCTATGGCGCGCATACATTCAATCCTTTGCTACGTGTCGACTGCCCGGTCTCAGCGGCCGTGGCTGTCGGTGTAGGCCAGCAGGGCCAGGAAGCGGGCGCGCTTGATAGCGGTGGCCAGCTGACGCTGATAACGTGCTTTGGTACCGGTGATGCGGCTTGGAACGATTTTGCCGGTCTCGGATACATAAGCTTTCAGAGTGTTGAGATCTTTGTAATCGATCTCTTTCACGTCTTCAGCGGTGAAGCGGCAGAATTTACGACGACGGAAGAAACGTGCCATGTAATAGGCTCCTCAAAAGGTCCGTGGATTACTCGTCAGCGTTATCGCTGTTGTCGCTGTCATCACTATCAGCGCTTTCAGCGCCTTCGTGCTCAGGACGGTCGCGACGCTCACGGCGCTCACTGCGGTTTTCTTCAGCCTTGAGCATCTCGGATTGGCCGGTAACGGCTTCTTCGCGACGGATGACCAGGTTACGGATCACTGCATCGTTGTAGCGGAAGTTGTCTTCCAGCTCGGCCAGGGCCTTGCCAGTGCACTCAACGTTCAGCATCACGTAGTGAGCCTTGTGAACATTGTTGATTGCGTAGGCCAGTTGACGACGGCCCCAATCTTCCAGACGGTGGATTTTGCCGCCGTCTTCTTCGATCAGCTTGGTGTAACGCTCTACCATGCCGCCGACTTGCTCGCTTTGATCCGGGTGGACCAAAAAGATGATTTCGTAATGACGCATGAATGCTCCTTACGGGTTGTAGCCTGCCGCTCAAAAGCGGTCAGACAAGGAGTGAATGACACTTATGGACTTGCTTGCGATAGACACATGCGTGCCTGCCGTCACAGCAAGGGGCGCAATTGTAGAGAAGGGACAAGAGAGGTGCAAGGCAATTGGTGATTATTTGAACAGTTCGTTCGCACCACAACTTTTCGCCCTGACACAAACCACTGTGGGAGCGAGCAAGCTCGCTCCCACACGGGATTTGCAGCAGATCAGGACTTTTTGCCGCCCGCGGCAGCTTTGACACTGCGCTGACGCTGAGCTTCGAACAGGCAAACGCCAGTCGCCACGGAAACGTTGAGACTGCTGACGCTGCCCGTCATCGGCAAATGCACCAGGTAGTCGCAAAGATCACGCGTCAGGCGACGCATGCCACTGCCTTCCGCACCCATGATCAGGATGGTCGGGCCGGTCATGTCTTGCTGATACAGGCTCTGCTCAGCTTCGCCCGCCGTACCGACAACCCACAAGCCACGCTGCTTGAGCTTTTCCAGCGTGCGCGCCAGGTTGGTCACGGCGACCAACGGAATCACTTCCGCGGCGCCACAGGCCACTTTACGCACCGTCGGGGTCAGCGTCGCTGATTTGTCCTTGGGCACGATCACCGCCAGCGCACCGGCCGCATCGGCCGAACGCAGACAGGCGCCGAGGTTGTGCGGATCGGTCACGCCGTCGAGCACCAGCAACAGCGGTGCGCCTTCGGTACGGTCCAGCAACTCGTCGAGCATCGCCTCACCCCAGACCTGGCTTGGACTCACGTCCGCCACCACGCCTTGGTGCACGCCCTCAACCCACGCATCCAGCTCGCGACGCTCGGCATTACCGACCGCAACGCGGTTTTCAGCTGCGAGCTGGATCAGCGTTTGCACGCGCGGATCACTACGACCTTCGGCCAGCCAAATCTGCTTGACGCGTTTCGGGTGGTGGCGCAGCAACGCCTCTACCGCGTGTACGCCGTAGATTTTTTCCAGATTACTCATGACTTGGCCTTAGGTTTACGCGCTCCGCCACTTTTGGCAGCTGGAGCGGAACCCGCTTTTGGCGGGCCTTTACGATGTTTGCTCGGTTTTGCTGGCTTGCCGCCGGGGGCCTTGTCAGGCGCCGACCGTCCGGTCTTTCCCCCAGACGCCGCTTTACCGCCGCTTTTCGCTTCAGACAGCAACGCCTGTTTCATTTCACGACTTTTACGCAGTTCGGCGTTTTTGGCCGCAGCATCGCTTGGGCGATAGGCTTCGACAGCCTTTTCCTTCGCAGGACGACGACCGGTTTTTGCCGGCGCCGGCTCTGCAGCGGTTTTAGCTGCTGGAGCTGTTGTTTCAGTTCCGCGCTTCTTGCGGCCAATTGGCGCGCTGATGGTTTTTTCAGCCATCTCGAAGTCGATCTTGCGCTCGTCGAGGTCAACGCGCATGACGCGCACTTCAACGGTGTCGCCCAGGCGGAAGCTGCGCCCCGTACGCTCACCGGCGAGGCGGTGGTGCACAGGATCGAAGTGGTAGTAATCGCCTGGCAGCGCGGTGACGTGCACCAAGCCTTCGACGTAGATATCGGTCAACTCGACGAACAGGCCAAAACCGGTCACGGCGGTGATCACACCCGGGAACGACTCGCCCACGCGATCTTTCATGAACTCGCACTTGAGCCAGTTCACGACATCGCGGGTGGCTTCGTCAGCACGGCGTTCGCTCATCGAGCACTGCTCGCCGAGTTGCTCCAGCGCCGCTTCGTCGTACGGGTAGATCCGCGCTTTCGGAATGGTCATCGCCCCAGCACGGCGAACGTGCGGGGTGTTCTGCTTGGAATGGATCACGCTGCGGATCGCCCGGTGCGTGAGCAAGTCCGGGTAGCGGCGAATCGGCGAGGTAAAGTGGGTATAGGCTTCATAGTTCAGGCCGAAGTGGCCCTGGTTATCAGCGCTGTACACCGCCTGACTCAACGAACGCAGCATGACGGTCTGGATCAGGTGAAAATCCGGACGGTCCTTGATGCTGGCCAGCAATGCCTGGTAATCCTTCGGCGACGGGCCGTCCTTGCCTTTGTGCAGGGACAGGCCGAGTTCACCGAGGAACGCGCGCAGCTTTTCCAGACGCTCCGGTGGCGGACCATCGTGGACGCGATACAACGCTGGGATTTCGTGCTTTTTCAGGAATTCAGCGGTGGCCACGTTGGCCGCCAGCATGCATTCCTCGATCAGCTTGTGCGCATCGTTACGAACGGTCGGACGGATTTCGGCAATCTTGCGCTCGGTTCCGAAGATGATCCGGGTTTCCTGCGTTTCGAAATCGATCGCGCCACGCACGTGACGAGCGGCCAGCAGCACTTTGTACAGTGCGTAAAGCTGCTTGAGGTGTGGCAGAACGTCGTTGTACTCGCCACGAAGCTGACGTGCCTCGGTGAGTTTCGGCGTTTCCAGCATCGCGCTGACTTTGTTGTAGGTCAGGCGGGCATGGGAGTGAATCACTGCTTCATAGAAGCAAT
Source organism: Pseudomonas sp. FBCC-B1667 (assembly GCF_059133255.1). Lineage (NCBI taxonomy): Bacteria > Pseudomonadati > Pseudomonadota > Gammaproteobacteria > Pseudomonadales > Pseudomonadaceae > Pseudomonas > Pseudomonas sp. FBCC-B1667. The sequence continues at coordinate 6,336,096 of NZ_CP101437.1, forward strand.
AGTCGGTCATTTCGCCAGACTTGGAGATGGTCATCTCGCAAACCATGGCCAGACGGTCGACGTGCGGGTTCAGCGAGCAGAGGCCGTTGGACAGCTGCTCAGGCAGCATCGGCACGACGCGCTCGGGGAAGTACACCGAGTTGCCGCGAACCTGGGATTCGTTGTCCAGCGCCGAACCGATCTTCACGTAGCTGGAAACGTCGGCAATCGCCACGTACAACTTCCAGCCGCCGGAGAACAGCCGCAGCTTGCCCGGCTTGGATTCGCAGTAAACCGCGTCATCGAAGTCGCGCGCATCTTCACCGTCGATGGTCACGAACGGCAGATGACGCAGGTCGATGCGCTTCTCTTTGTCTTTCTCTTCGACTTCCGGCTTGAGCTTGGCGGCTTCTTTCAAGACCGCTTCCGGCCAGACATGAGGAATGTCGTAGGTGCGCAGGGCGACATCGATTTCCATGCCCGGCGCCATGTAGTTGCCCACGACTTCGACCACATCGCCTTGCGGCTGGAAGCGTGGTGTCGGCCAGTGAGTGATCTTCACCTCAACGAATTGGCCAATCTGTGCATTGGCATTGCGACCCGGCGTAACCAACACTTCTTGCTGGATCTTCGGGTTATCCGCAACGACGAAACCAATGCCGCCTTCTTCGAAGTAACGACCGACGATGGTTTCGTGAGCACGGGAAACCACTTCGACAATCATGCCTTCACGGCGACCGCGACGGTCGAGGCCGGAAACGCGGGCCAGGGCACGGTCGCCATCGAAGACCAGGCGCATCTGCGCCGGGCTCATGAACAGGTCGTCACTGCCGTCATCCGGAACCAGGAAGCCGAAACCGTCACGGTGACCGCTGATGCGGCCCAGGATCAAGTCGAGCTTGTCCACCGGCGCATACGTGCCGCGACGGGTATAGATGAGTTGAGCGTCGCGCTCCATGGCGCGCAGGCGGCGACGCAGGGCTTCGATCTGGTCTTCTGTGGTCAGACCAAACTCTTCGACCAGCTGTTCGCGGTTAGCAGGCGAACCTCGATCAGCAAGGTGCTGAAGGATCAGTTCGCGGCTAGGAATAGGGTTTTCATATTTTTCCGCTTCACGAGCGGCCTCGGGATCGAGGGACTGCCAATCGGCCATTAGAGAGTTTTCACCTTGTCTATATGCGGGTTAGTTTGGCATAGGCGTAATGAAACGGGAAATTTCAAGCTATGACAGCCCTTCTAAAGCCCTTTATCGACATCGCAGCGCTGATTTGAAGACCACTTGCGAAATTTTCCAGGTTTTTTCGATGCCGGGGGTTTACAGTTAAAAAGACGCTCCGTATAGTGCGCGCCATCGACGACGCAGACGCGCTGTCGATAATGCCCAGATGGTGAAATTGGTAGACACGCCAGCTTCAGGTGCTGGTGACCGCAAGGTCGTGGAAGTTCGAGTCTTCTTCTGGGCACCAATTCCGAGCTTGAGATTAGATCAATTTCAAGGCTCACACAAAAACCCGCGAAAGCGGGTTTTTGCATTCTAAGCATCTGATTTATTAAATCTAAATCAGGGGTTTACAGATCAAAACGCTCTCCGTATAGTGCGCCACATCAACAGCGGCAACGCTGAAGATAATTGCCCAGATGGTGAAATTGGTAGACACGCCAGCTTCAGGTGCTGGTGACCGCAAGGTCGTGGAAGTTCGAGTCTTCTTCTGGGCACCAATTCAAATTCAAGGTCACGACCCTGAATTTCACAGAAACCCGCGAAAGCGGGTTTTTGCGTTTCTGGCATCCAGAAATCTGACAGCGCTTTCCTCTGTGGCAAGGGATCTGTCCCAGGTCGTCTAAAAAAGACTTCCCAACCCCAAGACGCACTTGAGAAACAATATCGTTTATCATTGTTGCAAGTTTTTGCAATGCGACTGTGAGGAACCCTGCGAATGATGTTTCGAAATACCCTGCGCCGCGGCCTGACCTTCACCCTGCTCGGCCTGGCGCTCGCCACCCCCCTCACCCAGGCTGCCGATCCGGTTTCCCTGACGCTCTACAACGGTCAACACAAGGAAGTTGGCGACGCCATCGCCAAGGCGTTCGAAGCCAAGACCGGCATCCATGTGAACGTGCGCAAAGGCAGCAGCAATCAGCTCGCCAGCCAGATCATGGAAGAAGGTGACCGCTCCCCCGCCGATGTGATCTACACCGAAGAGTCGCCGCCGCTGAACAAACTCGGCGAGCAAGGTTTCCTGGCCAAGACCGACGACGCCACCCTGGCGGTTCTACCCAAGGACTATGTAGCGGGCAACGGCACCTGGATCGGCATTACAGCTCGGGTCCGGGTCGTTGCATTTAATCCCAAGCTGATTGAAGAGAAAGACTTACCGAAATCGGTAATGGAATTCTCCAACCCAAAATGGCAAGGCAAGGTCGGCTTCGTGCCCACCAGCGGCGCCTTCCAGGAACAAGCGGTCGCGATCATCAAAGTGCACGGCATGGATGCGGCAGAAGAATGGCTGACCGGCCTGCGCGCGTTCGGCAAGACCTACAGCAACAACATGGTCGCCCTGAAGGCCGTGGAAAATGGTGAGGTCGCCACGGTGCTGGTGAACAACTATTACTGGTTCGCCCTGCAACGCGAGAAAGGCCAACTGGATTCCAAACTGCATTATTTCACCGGCGGCGATGTCGGCGGACTGATCACCGTTTCCAGCGCAGCTGTGCTCAAATCCAGCAAACACCCAGCAGAAGCCCAGGCATTTCTGGCCTACATGGCCAGCGAAGAAGGCCAGCGTGTGATCACCCAGACCACCGCTGAATACCCGCTGCACAAAGGTATGGAATCGGATCGCGGCCTCAAGCCGTTCAGCGAACTGCAAGCACCCGACGTTACGCCAGCCGATCTCGGTAACGCCGAACAAGCCCTCGACCTGGAACGCGACGTTGGCTTGAACTGATGAGCGCATCGTTATCCGCCGGGAGCTGCGTGCCACGGCGCAAGCGGCCGTCGATCTGGCTGTTGCTGCCGGTGCTGTCGCTGGTTGTGCTCAGCCTGTTGCCGCTGATGTACGTCGGACTCAAGGCCTGGCAAGCAGGCTGGGCCGAGGCGTTGCATCTGCTGTGGCGACCTTATGTGCTTGGACTGCTGCGCAATACCTTGGCGCTGATGGCCGGCGTGACGTTGGCCTGCGCCGCGATCGGCCTGTCGCTGGCCTGGCTGCTGGAACGCAGCAATCTGCCGGGACGGCGTTTGTGGGGCGTCATCCTCTGCTTGCCGTTCGCCGTTCCTGCATTTGTCAGCAGTTTTACCTGGGTATCGCTCAGCGCTCACTTCGAAGGCCTGGGCGGGGCCATTCTGGTGATGACGCTGTCCAAGTACCCTCTGATTTTTCTACCGGTCGCAGCGACCCTGCGCAATCTTGATCCTTCCCTTGAAGAATCTGCCCGGACACTTGGACAGAATCGCTGGGGCGTGTTTTTCAGAATCACGTTGCCGCTACTCTGGCCGTCGTTACTGGCGGGCTCACTGCTGATCGCGCTGCACATGCTGGTGGAGTTCGGCGCGCTATCGATCATTGGCCTGCAAACCTTTACCACGGCCATCTATCAGCAGTTCGAACTGGAATTCAGTAATGCCAACGCGGCCATGCTATCGGCGGTGTTGCTGGCGCTGTGCCTGGCGTTGCTATGGCTGGAGCTGCGCGTTCGCGGCAAGGGCCGGCATGTTCGTACTGGCCAGGGTGCGGCGCGGCATGCGGAACAGGTTCGATTGGGGCGCTGGACTGGCGTGGGACAGCTTTATTGCCTGGCGCTCGCGATCATCGGCAGCGGCATTCCGCTGGGGATGCTGGGGTATTGGCTGGCGGTCGGCTCCTCAGCAGCCTTCCCGGTCGCTGCAATCGGTGAAGCACTGCTCTCATCACTGGCACTGTCGCTGGGTGGCGCAGCGCTTTGCCTGGTGCTGGCCGTGCCGGTGGGCTTGCTGGTGGTCCGTTACAAGGGTCCATTGGCAATCTGGGCCGAGCGCCTGCCCTATCTGCTGCATGCGCTGCCGGGTTTGGTGATTGCGCTGACGCTGGTGTATTTCGCGCTGCATTACGTGCCGGTGCTGTACCAGACGTCCGCCTTGCTCCTGATCGCTTACGCGCTGTTGTTTTTGCCACTGGCCCAGGCCCCGATTCGGACAGCTCTGAACAAGGCTGCGCCGCAACTGGAAGAGGCAGCACGCACGCTGGGGGCTACGTCATTCAGCGCGTTTTGCAGGATCACGCTGCCGATTATTTTCCCGGCGCTGGGTGCGGCGTTTGCATTGGTATTTCTGGATGCGATGAAGGAGCTGACGGCGACATTGCTGCTGAGCCCGACCGGGCTCAATACCTTGGCGACAGAAGTGTGGGCGCATACCGCAAATGTGGAGTTTGCGGCGGCGGCGCCTTATGCGGCGTTGTTGATAGTGGTGTCGGGGGTGCCGGTTTATCTACTCACGACTCGAATGTATTTGAGCCGTTGAGACCGCTTTCGCGAGCAAGCCCGCTCCCACACTGGATCTACTGTGAGCTCACTATTTGTGCGCGCCTGAGATCAAATGTAGGAGCGGGCTTGCTCGCGAAGGGGCCAGCCCGGACAACCGATTACGCCCTGAACTGCCCCAGACTCGCCTTCAACTGCGCCGCGAGCCCATCCAGCACTTTACCGCTGGCCGTGGTTTCCACCACTGCCTGAGCTGCTTTCTCAGCTTGCGCATGAATGGTTTCAACCCGTCCGCGCACCGCCTGCGCACCTTGCGCCTGATGCGCCGCTGCCTGAGTCGCCAGGCCAATGGCTGCATGCACTTGCTCGACCGACTCCTGCACCGACTGCTGCAACCGCGCACTGTCGCGCAACACCAACAAACCTTCGCTGGCCTGACGCCCGGCCTGACCAATCGCCGCCACCGCTTCACGCGCACCTTGTTGCAAGGCCACGATGTGCGCCTGAATGTCGCCGGTCGAACTCTGTGTTTTGCTCGCCAGCGCCCGCACTTCGTCAGCGACCACGGCAAAACCGCGACCGGTCTCGCCCGCGCGCGCCGCTTCGATGGCCGCGTTTAGTGCCAGCAGGTTGGTTTGCTCGGCGATCCCGTGGATCACGGTTAGAACCACCTCGATCTGCTCGCTCTGCTGCGCCAGCCGCTCGATGACTTTCGCCCCGGTGTCGACTTGCCCGGCCAACGCTTCGATCAAGCTGCCGACTTTCGCCGAGGTCCGGGTGTTCTCATCAGTCGCCGAACGAATATCCACCACCTGCCGCAAAGCCGCCTGCATGGCGTGGCTTTCTGACTGGGCTTCATCAGCCATTTGCGACAACGCGCGCAGGCTCTCGGCCACTTCATCACGCTGCATACCCGCCGCTTTGTCAGCCCCGGCATTACGCAGGGTCATGGCACCGATTTCCACGCCAGTACGCTGAGCCACATCGCCCGCTTCACGCACAATAGGCTGCAACTTATCCACAAAACGGTTGACCGCCGACGCCATGTCACCGATTTCGTCCTGACTGTTGATCTGCACGCGCTTGGTCAGGTCACCCTCGCCTGCCGCCAGATCATCCATGGCGCTGATCAGCAGCTTCAAGCGGTTGACCACGCGACGCCCGAGTACCACGGCCAGCAACAGCAGCACGCCGCAACCGACCAGCGCCAGGCCCAGGCCAATGCGCCAGCGCAAGGTCGCTGCAGCTTCCTGGACAGTGCTGGTGGTGTTAGCTTTCATTTCAGACGCCGTGGACTGCGCCGACTGCAAACGCGCGCCCATCGCCGCGGCACTGTCAGCAGCAGCGCCTTTGAGGCTGTCGCCCACCAGTTGATCGCTGCTGGCAATCAGCGCCGAGAAGCGCTTGTCCAAGGCCGCGAGGTCGGTTTCCACCGAGGCGGTGGAGACCCCCATTATTACCTTGCCGATTTCCACGCCATTGGGATTGATCGAGGCCTCCAGGTAATAAACCGACGAGTCGTTTTTCGCCGCATCCAGCACTTTGTCGAGCGCGCGCTCGCCTTGGCCTTTTTCCAGCAGGGCCTTGTTGATCGGGTTTTCACGATTGAGGTAGCGCGTCAGATGCTGCCCGGTTGCATCGTCGTACACCACGAACAAGACGCTGGGATTGCGCTGGGCCCGGCGGGCGAATTCGGACAGGGTTGGAACGTCGCTGTCCCACATCGCGCGGGGCGCGACCGAGGCCAGAAGCTGCGCCATGTCATTGGCGGAGTCCTTCAGGTCTTTTTCCAGCGTCGCACGCAACTGAGCCTGCTCGTCCTTCAAACGCGAGGACAAACCGGCCGTGAGGCGCTGACGCGTGCTGGTCGAGAGGTTGTCGAGGCTCGACGTGACTTCACGTCCTGCCTGCTCAAGTTCGCCAGAGAGTTTTTGACTGTCGGCACCCAGGCGCACACCCAGATCGGCTTCCAATGCAGTCACTGTGCTCCGGGTCAGAGCAACAGCCACCAGCACTTGCACCAAAAGGGCGATACCGAGGGTAACGAACACGGGCCGCAACAAACGGCTTTGTAACAATGAGAGAACGGCCGACACTTAAAATCCCTCTGCTTTGGCGCCATTAAATTGATGGCGCGCTGGAAGCGATGCTTTTATTCAACATCACAGCAAAGGTCATGCCGTCCAGGAGGCATAAACGACAAAGGGCCCTATTAAGGGCCCTTTGTGTTTCATTTCAATGACTTATCAAGCAAACGGATGACGCAGAACGATGGTTTCGTTGCGGTCCGGGCCCGTCGAAATAATGTCAATCGGCGCGCCGATCAACTCTTCAACGCGCTTGATGTAGGCACGAGCGTTAGCGGGCAGCTCTTCCAGGGTTTTGGCACCCACGGTCGATTCGGTCCAGCCCGACACTGCTTCGTACACAGGCTGAAGGCCTACGTAGCTGTCAGCGTCAGTCGGAGCAACGGCGTTGCCCTGCGCATCTTTGTAGCCGACGCAGATGTTGATGGTTTCCAGGCCGTCGAGTACGTCCAGCTTGGTCAGGCAAATGCCCGAGATGCTGTTCACATCGATTGCGCGACGCAGGATAACGGCGTCGAACCAGCCACAACGACGGGCACGGCCGGTGGTAGCACCGAACTCGTGACCTTGTTTGGCCAGGTGCGCACCCACTTCGTCAAACAGCTCAGTCGGGAATGGGCCCGAACCGACGCGAGTGGTGTAAGCCTTGGTGATGCCCAGGATGTAATCCAGGAACATCGGGCCAACGCCCGAACCGGTCGCCACGCCACCAGCGGTGGTGTTGGAACTGGTCACGTACGGGTAGGTGCCGTGGTCGATGTCGAGCAACGAACCCTGGGCGCCTTCGAACATGATGTCTTTGCCGGCGCGGCGCAGGTCGTGCAGCTCGGCCGTCACGTCCAGCATCAACGGCTTCAGCAGCTCTGCGTATTCCTTGCACTCGGCCAGAGTTTTCTCGAACTCGATGGCAGGCTCTTTGTAGTAACCCACCAGCATGAAGTTGTGGTAGTCCACCAGTTCACGCAGCTTGTCTTCGAAGCGCGGCATGTTGAGCAGGTCGCCAACGCGCAGGCCACGACGAGCAACCTTGTCTTCGTACGCCGGGCCGATGCCACGACCGGTGGTACCGATCTTCAGCTCGCCACGGGCCTTTTCACGGGCCTGGTCCAGCGCCACGTGGAAGGACAGGATCAGCGGGCAGGACGGGCTGATACGCAGGCGCTCGCGCACCGGTACGCCTTTCTCTTCCAGCTTGGTGATCTCGCGTAACAAGGCGTCAGGTGCAACCACCACGCCGTTACCGATCAGGCACTGCACGCCTTCGCGCAGTACGCCCGACGGGATCAGGTGCAAGACGGTTTTCTCGCCGTCGATCACCAGAGTGTGACCAGCGTTGTGGCCACCCTGGTAGCGCACTACGGCGGCAGCATGTTCGGTCAGCAGATCAACGATCTTGCCTTTGCCCTCATCACCCCATTGGGTGCCCAGGACTACGACATTCTTACCCATAACACTTGTCCTCATTCGCGCAAACTTGGTGCCGGCAGCCGCCGGCGGGAAAACTCAAGAAGCCAGCGGCAATACTTGCCAAAGCCCGTTCTGCTGAATCAATTGCCGGTCGCAGTCCGCTTCACGGGCGGCGGCCAATGGTTGCCCAGGCAAAGCCTGAACGACACGCTGACCCTCACTGCGCAACTGGCAAACCTGCTGCCAGAGTGCCGCATCCGTACTGTCAGGCATCCAGATACCGCCAGACGGTAGCTCGATTTCAGCACGCCCCAGGGTCACCAGGGTTTTCAAATCGGTAGAGAAGCCAGTGGCCGGACGCGCGCGACCGAAGTCGGCGCCGATGTCATCGTAGCGACCGCCCTGGGCGATGGACTGGCCAACGCCCGGCACGAACACCGCGAACACCACACCGGTGTGATAGTGGTAACCGCGCAACTCGCCAAGATCGAAGTACAGCGGCAGCTCCGGGAAACGCACGGACAGACGCTCGGCAATCGCCAGCAGGTCGTCCAGAGCCGCCAGAACAGGCGCCGGCGCATTCGCCAGACGTTCGCGGGCGGCGCCCAACACTTCACGGCCGCCACATAGATCAACCAATGCGCGCAGCATGCCCGACACATCGGCAGGCAGGCCTTCGGTCAAGGTAATGACCTCGTCGATCGCCTTGCGTTGCAACGCATCGAACAATTGTTGCTCGACTTCGCCAGACAAACCGGCAGCGCGAGCCAGGCCACGGTAGATGCCGACATGACCGAGGTCCATGTGCACATCCGGCACATCGGCCAGTTGCAGCATAGCCAACATCAGGCTAATGACTTCCACGTCGCTGCTCGGGCTGGCGTCGCCGTACAACTCGGCACCCAACTGGATCGGGCTGCGCGAGGACGACAAGGCACGAGGCTGGGCGTGCAGCACGCTACCGGCATAGCACAGGCGGCTCGGGCCTTCGCGGCGCAAGGTGTGCGCGTCAATGCGCGCCACTTGCGGCGTGATGTCGGCACGGAAGCCCATTTGCCGGCCCGATTGCGGGTCGATGACCTTAAAGGTACGCAAATCGAGGTCAGAGCCCGCGCCGGTCAGCAGGGATTCCAGGTACTCGATATGGGGAGTCACGACAAACTCGTAACCCCAGCTCTGGAACAGATCCAACACCTGACGACGCGCGACTTCAATGCGCGACGCTTCTGGTGGCAGTACTTCTTCGATGCCATCTGGCAGCAGCCAGCGGTCTACCGTTGCCATTACGCCATTCCCCTATGATCCGGGCGGCAAGCCCTCGGGCGAGCCTTGAGTGAAGCAGAAAATGATCGGCTCATGTGCAAACCACGCGCATGGACGACACGGCGAAAAGCCTTGAACCGGCTTCGCCAATCACTTTCCTCGAATAACCTGTTGAGCCTGCATAAAAACAGCAATCAACCGTGCAGACGCAAAAAAGCCGGGAATTTCCCGGCTGCCGCATCATACACACGTTTTCCCAAAGGATCACCCCGCCCGAGACTTTAGCCGCCAGGCGGGGGATGATTCAGGTCAACGCAGTATCAAGGCTTGGCTTTTTCCAGGTAACGGAAGAAGTCGCTGCTTGGGTCGAGGACCAATACGTCGGATTTGTTCGCGAAGCTTTCACGGTAGGCACGCAGGCTACGGTAGAACGCGTAGAACTCCTGGTCCTGGCCGTAGGCCTTGGAGTAAATCGAAGAAGCCTGGGCGTCACCGTCACCTCGAACCTCTTCAGATTCACGATAAGCCTCAGCCAGCAACACGCGGCGTTGACGATCAGCGTCGGCACGGATGCCTTCTGCCAGCTCGTTACCCTTGGCGCGGTGCTCGCGAGCTTCACGCTCACGCTCGGTGCTCATACGTTCGAACACGCTGCGGTTCACTTCTTTCGGCAGGTCGATGGCCTTGACCCGAACATCGACAACTTCGATGCCCAGTTCTTTTTCCGCCATTTTGTTCAGCGAAGCGGTGATGTCCGCCATCAGCGCGTCACGTTCACCGGAAACCACTTCGTGCAGGGTGCGCTTGCCAAACTGGTCACGCAGGCCCGATTCGAGACGACGGGACAGGCGCTCGTCAGCAATCTGCTTGAGGCCGGAAGTCGCGGTGTAGAAGCGCTCGGCATCTTTCACGCGCCACTTGGCAAAGGCATCGACCATGACGGCTTTCTTTTCCAGCGTCAGGAAGCGCTGTGTCGGTGCATCCAGCGTCATCAGGCGTGCGTCGAATTTGCGCACCTGGTTAACGTAAGGCACTTTCACATGCAGCCCTGGCTGAACATCCGCCTGGACCACGCGACCGAACTGCAGCAACACCGCGCGCTCGGTCTGAGCCACGATGTAGAAACAATTCCAGCCTACCAACACCACAACGACGCCAACAATCAGGGCGATCAGCGATTTATTGCTCATCAGCGGGTCTCCCTTGTGCGCGCTTGCGGCTGGTCAGTGACATGTGGCGCGACATCCGAATTGCTACTGGCTGCTGCCGAACCGGTTACCGGTGCATTACCGCCAGAACCGCTCTGAATCATCTTGTCCAGCGGCAAGTACAGCAGATTGCTCTGGCCATTCTTGTTGCCGGTCACGAGGACCTTGCTGGTGTTGGTGAAGACTTCCTGCATGGTGTCCAGGTACAGACGTTCTCGGGTGACTTCAGGGGCCTTGCGGTATTCGGCGACCAATTTGGTGAAGCGATCAGCCTCACCCTTGGCGCGCGATACTGTTTCATCACGGTAACCGTTGGCGTCTTCAAGAATGCGCTGGGCCTGACCACGGGCTTCCGGCACAACGCCGTTGGCGTAGGTTTCAGCCTGGTTGCGCGAACGCTGCTCGTCTTCACGGGCACGAATCACGTCATCAAAGGCTTCCTGTACTTCACGGGGCGCCGCGGCGTTCTGAACGTTCACCTGTGTAACAGTGATGCCTGTGCGATAGGTATCCATGAAGCGTTGCAGACGCTCCTTGATTTCGCTGGCCATCAACTCACGACCTTCGGTTAGCACTTGGTCCATCGCGGTGGAACCCACCACATGGCGCAAGGCACTGTCGGTCGCCTGCTGCAGGCTGATTTCCGGCTGGTCGACGTTCAGTACGAAATCCTGCAGGTTGCTGATCTTGTACTGCACGGTCAGCGGCACTTCGACGATATTCTCGTCTTCGGTCAGCATCTGGCCTTGCTTGGTGTACGAACGCTCGCGCGTCACGTTCTCCATGTACTTCTTGTCGATCGGCGGGAAATAGATGTTCAGGCCCGGGCCGACGGTTTCGTAGTACTTGCCGAAGCGCAGCACCACGGCTTGCTCCTGCTCGTCGACGACATAGACCGCGCTGTACAGCCAGACAGCCGCCAGCACGACGAGTACGACACCAAGAATGCCGCCCAAGCCGCCACTCTTGCCCGAACCACCTCCGTCATCACCACGTTTCTTACCACCACCGAACAACCCGTTCAGGCTTTCCTGCAGCTTTCGGAAGGCCTCGTCGAGATCCGGTGGTCCCTTGCGGTCGCCGTTATTGCGGCGCTTGCCACCCCAAGGATCCTGATTATTCGAGTTGCCACCCGGCTCATTCCAAGCCATAGCGCTCTCCATCTGATAAAGCAAAGACGCACCCACGGCGCGCCGACCAATGCTACAGAATGCCTGTCACCACGGCACAACCGCTTTCTCAGGCTTTTATTGCAAAGTGTGTTGCTCGATGAACTCATTCGGCTGCAAACCTTCGCGGCTCACCAATCGATTCAACTCGATCCGTGGCAAGCGAACGGCCAGCAAGCTGATGCCTTCTTCGTCGTGTTCTTCTTTCTGCACCGCTCCGAGCTCGAAAAATTGCGCACGCAATCGAGCGAATCGTTGCGGCAAGCGCAAGGTACCGATAAACAGATCACTGCCGAGTAATTCTGCAATGGCTTGTTCAAGCAATTCCAAGCCCGTGCCATCACGCGCCGACAGCCACACCCGCAGGGGTTTGCCGTTTTCGTCGCGCTGGATTTGTGGCTCAACGCCTTCAAGCAAATCGAGTTTGTTATAGACCTCGAGTATCGGCAAGTCCTGGGCACCAATCTCGCCCAGTACCACCATTACCTGCTCGATCTGCAACATGCGATCCGGCTCGGCCGCATCGATCACGTGCAACAACAGGTCGGAGTTGCTCGACTCTTCGAGGGTAGACCGAAATGCCTCGACCAGCTTGTGGGGCAAGTGACGAATGAAACCTACCGTGTCCGCCAGGACAATCGGCCCCAGGTCGTCCAGATCCAGACGGCGCAGGGTCGGGTCCAGCGTGGCAAACAATTGATCAGCCGCGTATACGTCGGATTTCGTCACGTTATTGAAGAGCGTGGATTTACCGGCGTTGGTATACCCCACCAGCGACACGGTAGGGATATCCGCACGCATACGGCCACGTCGCGACTGTTCACGCTGGCTGCGCACCTTCTCCAGCCGGCCCTTGATCTGTCGCAGGCGAACCCGCAACAAACGACGGTCGGTTTCAAGCTGGGTTTCACCGGGGCCACGCATGCCGATACCGCCACCTTGGCGCTCGAGGTGAGTCCAGCCACGAACCAGCCGGGTGCTCATGTGGTCAAGCTGGGCCAGTTCTACCTGGAGCTTGCCTTCATGGGTGCGGGCGCGTTGGGCGAAAATATCGAGAATCAGACCGGTACGGTCGATCACGCGACACTCGAAAACACGTTCGAGGTTACGTTCCTGACTGGGCGTGAGGATGTGATTGAAAATTACCAGATCGGCCTCTTCGGCCTTGACCAGGTCGCGCAGTTCCTCGACCTTGCCACTGCCAATGAGGAATTTGGCGGTTGGCCGATGACGCGGCACGTTAAAAAACGCAACGGTCTCGGCGCCCGCCGAATTAGCCAGTTCCTGAAACTCCTGCGGATCTTCGCGCGCCTCAGGGTCCTGTCCATCCAAGTGAACGAGGATCACTCGCTCACCACCACCGTGGCGCTCAAAGAACAAAGGAGACTCCTATCAGGCGTTACCTGGCTCAGCGTCACCTGCTTCGGATTCGGTTGCGCTTGGCAGACGAATTGGACGAACCGGCACCACTGTCGAGATAGCGTGTTTGTAAACCATTTGGCTCACGGTGTTTTTCAGCAGGATAACGAACTGGTCGAAAGACTCGATCGTGCCTTGCAGTTTGATCCCGTTGACCAGGTAGATAGACACCCCAACTTTCTCTTTACGTAAAGTATTCAAGTAAGGGTCTTGTAGCGAATGCCCTTTTGACATGTGCCGCACTCCTTTAAGGATTCAATATAAAAAATAGGTAAACAGATGACTTTAGCCGTCACACCCCCAAGGATAGACGGCAATTGCAAGGACTCAGCTCAATATGGAGATGGTCCCCAAGTATTTCAAGGCGCGCGGCAGATTGTCGCAATCAAGGCTGTCCAGCCAGTGTATATCAGCCCAACTGCGCAGCCAGGTGAACTGACGCTTTGCCAATTGGCGCGTGGCAATGATTCCCCGCTCCTGCATCTCGGCTTGCGTCAGCTTGCCATCCAGGTAATCCCAGACTTGTCGGTAGCCTACCGCACGTATAGACGGCAACCCGGAATGCAGGTCACTTCTCTTACGCAGGGCTACGACCTCGTCAATGAATCCCTGTTCCAGCATATTCGTGAATCTTTGTTTAATTCGCTCGTGCAGTACCTGGCGATTTGCCGGAGCAATGGCCAAGTTCGCGACAGTATAGGGCAATTGTTGCAGTCCCGAAGCGGCTGCTTCGGTACTTTGCACAGATTGTCTCAGTCGCAGCTCGGTCATGCTCTGACCGCTGACGCGATAAACTTCCAGTGCCCGACTGAGTCGCTGCGGATCGTTTGGATGAATGCGCGCAGCAGACTCAGGGTCAATCACTGCCAATTGTTCGTGCAGCGCTTGCCAGCCAAGGCGTGCAGCCTCCTCCTCGATCTGCGCACGCACCTGCGGGTCCGCCGCCGGCATGTCCGCCAGTCCTTCGAGCAACGCCTTGTAATAGAGCATTGTTCCGCCCACCAGCAGCGGAATTTTTCCCCGCGCCGTGATCTCGGCCATCGCTTCCAGGGCATCACGACGAAAATCGGCGGCGGAATAGCTCTCGGCCGGGTCGAGAATGTCGATCAAACGGTGCGGAAATTCAGCGAGGATCTCTTTCGAAGGCTTGGCGGTGCCGATATCCATGCCCCGATAGACCAGCGCCGAATCGACACTGATCAGTTCGCACGGCAGGACCTTGGTCAGCTCGATGGCCAGGTCGGTCTTGCCCGCAGCAGTCGGGCCCATCAGGAAAATCGCTGGAGGAAGCTGGCTCATCAACGACCGCGCAAGAACAGTTTGTCCAGATCGTCCAGGCCCAATTGGGTCCAGGTCGGTCGGCCATGGTTGCATTGACCGCTGCGCTCGGTGTTTTCCATGTCGCGCAGCAGACCGTTCATTTCCGGGATCGCCAGGCGCCGATTCGCACGAACCGCGCCATGGCAGGCCATGGTCCCGAGCAATTCATTCAGATGCGCCTGGACCCGATCGCTGGTGCCATATTCCATTAAATCTGCCAAGACATCACTGACCAGTCGATTGGCTTCCGCCTGCTTGAGCAAGGCCGGGATCTGTCGGATGGCCAGGGATTCAGGCCCCAGGCGCTGCAATTCAAAGCCCAGACGCTGGAACAACGCAGCGTGCTCTTCGGCGCAATCGGCTTCACGCTGACTCACCGCCAGGGATTCCGGCACCAGGAGCGGCTGGCCGCTCAGGCCTTCGCTGGCCATGGCGATTTTCAGGCGTTCATACATGATCCGCTCGTGAGCCGCATGCATGTCCACCAGCACCATCCCCTGAGCATTTTCCGCAAGGATGTAGATGCCTTTGAGCTGCGCCAATGCGTAACCCAGCGGCGGAATATCATCCTGCCCGGCCGGCAGTGCGACTGCATTGGCCTCGGGCAACGGCGCGAAGAATTCACGATACGCGGCCTGGGCCTCGGCGACCGGCACGCCGGATTGAGGCCGTGGTGTGTATTGATACTGATAACCGGCGCCCGCCCCTGAACCGGCCGGGGTATTGAACGACGGCTGAGCCTGGGGCTGCTCCAGCAGCGCATTGGCCGCCAGACGCATTTCGCCCTGCGGACCGAACTCACCGGCATCGAGGCCGGTCGGTCGGACGATGGCCGTCGCTACCGGTGCGGTCAAATGGTCTTCCGGCCGCACATCGCCCAAGGCGCGGTGCAAGGTGCCGTAGAGGAAATCGTGAACCATGCGCCCGTCACGAAAGCGCACTTCGTGCTTGGTCGGGTGCACGTTGACGTCGACGCCTGCAGGATCCACTTCGAAAAACAGCACGAACGTCGGATGCCGGCCATTGAACAACACGTCGCGATAGGCCTGGCGCACCGCGTGGGCCACCAGCTTGTCACGCACCGCGCGGCCATTCACGAAGAAGTACTGCAAGTCTGCCTGGCTGCGATTGAAGGTCGGCAATCCTACCCAGCCCCACAAATGCAGGCCGTTGCGCTCGATTTCGATCGGTAGCGCCTGCTCCAAAAAACCTGAACCGCAAATTGCCGCCACACGCCGGGCGCGGGCAGCGTCGTCATGGGCTTCATGCAGGCTGAGAATAGTTTTCCCGTTGTGGCGCAGGTGAAACGCGACATCAAACCGCGCCAGCGCCAGTCGTTTGATCACTTCTTGCAGGTGATCGAATTCGGTTTTTTCGGTCTTGAGAAACTTGCGACGCGCCGGGGTATTGAAAAACAGGTCGCGCACTTCCACTGAGGTGCCGACCGGATGGGCCGCTGGTTGCACGCGCGGCGCCATGTCCCGGCCTTCGGTTTCGACCTGCCAGGCCTGATCGGCATCGCGGGTGCGGGACGTCAGGGTCAGGCGCGCCACGGAGCTGATCGATGCCAGTGCTTCGCCCCGAAACCCGAGGCTCATGACCTGCTCAAGGTCTTCCAGATTACGAATCTTGCTGGTGGCGTGTCGCGCCAGGGCCAGCGGCAGGTCATCGGCAGAAATACCACTGCCATCGTCGCGCACGCGCAGTAGCTTGACGCCGCCCTGTTCGACATCGACATCGATGCGCTTGGCGCCGGAGTCGAGGCTGTTTTCCAGGAGCTCCTTGATCACCGAAGCCGGACGTTCGACCACCTCGCCGGCGGCAATCTGGTTCGCCAGTCGCGGGCTGAGCAGCTCGATGCGCGCACTGTTGATCACGACCTGGTTCATTCTTTCGCCGCCAGCTCGGTGCCCGGAATGGTCAGGTGCTGACCGATTTTCAGCTCATCATTGGACAGGTTGTTGGCGCTGCGCAGCGTGGCCGGCGACACCTGATAGCGCACGGCAATCATTGCCAGGGTCTCACCCGGGCTGACCCGGTGATCACGTGGGCCTTGAGCGATTTTTCCGGAGTCGCGCAGCCAGGCAATGTAAGTGCCCGGCGGTGGATTCTGCTGGAAGAACTGGCGCACGCCGCTGCTGATCGAACGCGCCAGCGCCTGCTGGTGATTGGAGGAGGCCAGTTTGGACGCTTCGTTGGAGTTGGAGATGAACCCGGTTTCCACCAGGATCGACGGGATATCTGGCGACTTCAGCACCATAAACCCGGCTTGTTCCACACGCTGCTTGTGCAGCGGCGTGACCCGACCAATGTTGCTCAGGACTTTCTGGCCCACGTTCAGGCTGGACGTCAACGACGCCGTCATCGACAGGTCGAGCAGCACGCCCGCGAGCATACGGTCCTTGTCATCGAGGCTGACGTTGCCCGCACCGCCAATCAGGTCGGAGCGGTTTTCACTGTCCGCCAGCCAGCGGGCTGTTTCCGAAGTCGCACCGCGATCAGACAGGGCGAACACCGACGCACCGAAGGCGGCGGCCGACGGCGCGGCGTCGGCGTGGATCGAAACGAACAGGTCAGCGCCTTTCTTACGGGCGATTTCGGTTCGGCCGCGCAGCGGAATGAAGTAGTCGCCGGTACGGGTCAGTTCGGCGCGGAAGCCTTTCATGCCGTTGACTTGACGCTGCAACTCACGGGCGATGGCCAAGACCACATCTTTTTCTTTCTGACCACGAGAACCTGAGGCGCCCGGGTCTTCACCACCGTGGCCGGCGTCAATCACCACAAGGATGTCGCGCTTGCCAGCCGGTGCAGGTGGGAGCTTGATAGCGGGCTCAACAGGCGTGACGGGCACGGCCGGCATCGTGGCGACCGAAGGGGTCTGCGTCGGGCTCGGGGTTGGCGACGGCGACGCGTCGGCGGCGTTATCAAACAGATCGACCACCAACCGGTTGCCGTACTGAGCGTTTGGAGCCAGGGAGAAGCTTTTCGGGGTCACGGCCTTTTTCAGATCGATCACTACCCGCAGGTCGGTCGGCGTGCGTTGAGCCGAGCGCATCGCAGTAATCGGGGTATTGGAGGTGTTGACGTTCAACGGCGCACCGAGTGTCGCGCCATTGATGTCGATCACCAGTCGATCCGGAGCGGTGAGGGTGAACACGCTGTGCTGCACAGGCCCGGTCAGGTCGAACACCAGCCGTGTGTTGTCCGGCGCCCGCCACAGGCGAACACTGTTGACCTTTGTATCGGCCACAGCGTCGACGGTCACCGCCAAAAACAACACTCCTACGGCAGCTACCATCGCGCGAAAGCGCATACCTGACCCCATCATTTAATTGAATTCCAATGCCAAAGCGGCACACCAGGCCTCGCCGCGCGAGCCCCGGGATAAAATTTTCAGCGAACGCCCGCTGTCTTGCGGGCTAATGGTAATGGTCAGGTCGGGCTTTGGCAAAAAGCCTGCACCTTTATCGGGCCATTCGATCAGGCACAGCGCGTCGTCGTCGAAATAGTCGCGAATGCCGAGGTACTCCAGCTCTTCCGGATCGACCAATCGGTACAAGTCGAAATGGAAGGCGCGGATGTCGCCGATCTCATAGGGCTCGACCAAGGTGAAGGTCGGACTTTTCACGGCCCCTTCATGCCCCAGACCGCGGATGATACCCCGCGACAACGTGGTTTTACCCGCCCCCAGGTCCCCTTCCAGAAAAATCAGACCGTGCCCTTGGGTGGTTTTTGCGATGCGCGCACCAAAGTCTGTCATCGCCTCTTCATCAGCCAGGTACAGGGTTACTTCAGACACGGTGCTTGCTCCTCCAACAACAGACGAATGGCCGGAATCAGATCACTGGCCGCCAGCCCACGGCCATTTTTACCTTGTTGCTCACCGGCATTGGCGTGCAGCCAGACTGCCAGACACGCAGCGTCAAACGCCTGCATGCCTTGAGCCAGCAGCGCCCCCACCAAACCGGCCAGCACATCACCCAACCCCGCGGTGGCCATGGCCGGATGACCTTGATGACACACGGCAAGGCGCCCATCGGGACCGGCGATCAGGCTGCCGGCGCCTTTCAACACCACGACCGCTGTATATTTTTTGCTCAATGCATGCGCCGCTGCCGGGCGGTCAGCCTGCACTTGAGCGGTGCTGACCCCCAGCAACCGCGCCGCTTCGCCCGGATGCGGCGTGATCACGCAGTCCTTGGGCAAACTCACCCGTTCTTCGGCCAGCAGGTTCAACGCATCGGCGTCCCAGACTTGCGGCAAGGGTGCATTGGCCGCCGCCGACAGCAAACTGCGCCCCCAGGAAGCCTGCCCCAAGCCGGGGCCGACCACCAGCACGGAAACCTTTTGCAGCAGTTCCATCAATTGGTTGGCCGATGAAGCCCCCAGCACCATGGCTTCAGGCAGTCTCGCCAGCGCGGCTGGTACATGCTCACTGCGGGTTGCCACGGAGACCATACCGGCGCCGGTGCGCAGGGCGCTCTGTGCGCTCAGCAGGATCGCGCCACCCAAGCCGAGATCGCCCCCGATCAGCAACACATGGCCGAATTTGCCTTTGTGGGATGTCGGCGCTCGCGGCGCAAGACGCGGCAGGTTGCCGGCCGTCAGACGCCGGGCGCTGATCGCAGCAGCCTCGACCAACCGTGGATCGGCGTGCAAATCATTGAAAACCAGTTCACCGACGCAGTCTGCAGCATCACCGGTGAACAGCCCCAGCTTCAAGCCGATGAAGGTTACGGTGAGATCGGCTTGCACTGCCACACCGAGGACTCGACCGGTATCGGCGCAAAGGCCCGAAGGGATATCCACCGCCGCCACCGGCAACCCGCAGGTATTGATCGCCGCGATAGCATCAGCGCAAGGCGCACGCACCTCACCCGTCAGACCGGTGCCGAGCAAAGCATCGAGCACGACGCCGCGCAATCCGGATTGTGCAGACCAGGGTTCGATCTTTACTTTTTGCGACACCGCCTCGGCATACGCCAACGCTGCATCCCCCTGCAGACGCTGGGGATCGCCCACCGCCAACACGCGAACCGACCAACCCGCACGCCTGGCCAGTACCGCCACCAGATAACCGTCGCCGGCGTTATTGCCATGACCGGCCAGCACCGTCAATTCATTGGCCGACGGCCATTGCCGGACCATCGCCCGCCAGGTCGCCCGCGCCGCGCGCTGCATTAACTCGAAGCCCGGTGTGCCGGCCGCGATCAGACTCGCATCCAGCCCACGGACCTGCGCAGCGCTATACAGCGCGTCGGGTAAATTATCTTTAGTGTGCGGCATGCGTCTTCGGGCTCCGATGTCTGGCAGAATTATACGCACCTCAGCTCCGGTTTCTCTCGCCTCATGCCCGCAATTACTACAGACCTGCCCGCCCTCGCCCAATCCATCAAGGACTGGGGCCGCGAGCTGGGCTTTCAGCAAGTCGGCATCAGCGGCCTGGACCTGGCCGAGCATGAGCAGCATCTGGAGCGCTGGCTCGCTGCCGGCTATCACGGCGAAATGGACTACATGGGCGCCCACGGCAGCAAACGCTCCCATCCCGAAGAGCTGGTGCCCGGCACCTTGCGCGTGGTTTCCCTGCGCATGGACTACCTGCCCGGCGACACCCAAATGGCGCAATTGCTGGCGCAACCGGAAAAAGCCTACGTCTCGCGTTATGCTTTGGGACGCGATTACCACAAATTGATTCGTAAACGCGTGCAACAACTGGCCGACAAAATTCAGGCGCAAATTGGCCCGTTTGGTTTCCGCGCCTTCGTCGACAGCGCCCCGGTACTGGAAAAAGCCATCGCCGAACAGGCCGGTCTCGGCTGGATCGGCAAAAACACCCTGGTGTTGAATCGCAAGGCCGGCAGTTACTTCTTTCTCAGCGAGCTGTTTGTCGACCTGCCGTTGCCGGTCGATCCGCCCCACGCCACCGAACATTGCGGCCGCTGCACCGCGTGCCTCGACATCTGCCCGACCAATGCCTTCGTCGGCCCTTACGTACTGGACGCCCGGCGTTGCATTTCCTACCTGACCATCGAACTGAAAAGTGCAATTCCGGAAGATCTGCGGCCACTGATCGGCAATCGGGTGTTTGGTTGCGACGACTGCCAGATCGTCTGCCCGTGGAACCGCTTCGCCCGCCCGTCCGGCGAAAGCGACTTCAAGCCCCGGCACAATCTGGACAATGCGGAACTGGCTGAGCTGTTCATGTGGGACGAGGATAAATTCCTCAGCAGCACTGAAGGCTCGCCGTTACGCCGGGCGGGTTATGAGCGCTGGTTGCGTAACCTGGCGGTGGGGTTGGGCAATGCGCCGTCGAGCATTCCCGTGCTGGAAGCGCTGAAAGCCCGCAGGGATTACCCCTCGGAGTTGGTGCGCGAACACGTCGAATGGGCGCTCAAGCAACACGCCAACCGTCAGGCTTCGTCGTTGTAGACGAACTTCGGCATTTCCCAATGGAAACGAATCGCCAGCAATCGCAGTAGAAAACCGCCAAACAGCGTGATCAAAATCGCCTGTTCGCCAGGTAATTCCAGATAGATGCAGAGCATGTAGCACCACGCCGCCGCGAACGAGACACTGGCGTAGAGCTCTCGGCGGAAGATCAGCGGGATGTCGTTGCAGAAGATATCGCGCAAGATACCGCCGAATACGCCGGTGATCACGCCACTGACCGACGCCACCAGCATGCCGTGGCCCATTTCCAACGCGGTCATGCAACCGATCAGGGTGAACGCCACCAAGCCCACAGCGTCGAGCACCAGGAACAGCGAGCGCAGGTGACGCATCCAGCGTGCGGTGAAGACGGTCACCATGGCGGCGACCGAGGTCAGCACCAGGTATTCCGGGTGTTTGACCCAGGTCAGCGGGTAATGGCCGAGCAGTACGTCACGCACCGAGCCGCCGCCCAACGCTGTTATGCATGCAATCAGCACCACGCCAAACCAGTCCATCCCGCGACGGCCGGCAGACAGCGCGCCGGTCATGGCTTCGGCGGTGATGGCGATCAGGTAGAGCATCAGCAACATGGGGGCGGTCCTTGCAGAAAGGCGCGCAGTCTACTCACTTCACCGAAGCCCCAAAAGAGGGCATCAGAGAATCTAGCCAATCATCAATGGTGACTGTAAAGACGCCATCGCGAGCAAGCTCGCTCCCACAGGGACGGCGCTGTACCTGTGGGAGCGAGCTTGCTCGCGATGGGGCCAGCACAGAGCCCGCTGAATCAGAACTTGATGAAATGCTTGCGGTAGTGCTGCAGCTCGGCGATGGATTCGCGGATGTCGTCTAGGGCCAAGTGGGTGCTGCCCTTTTTGAAGCTGTCGCGCACGTCCGGTGCCCAGCGTGCGGCCAACTCTTTGAGAGTCGATACGTCGAGGTTGCGGTAGTGGAAGTAGCTTTCCAGGGATTTCATGTGCGTATAAAGGAAGCGACGGTCCTGGCAGATGCTGTTGCCACAGATCGGCGATTTGCCCTTTGGCACCCATTTCTCTAGGAAGGCGATGGTCTCGGCTTCGGCCTCGGCCATGCTGATGCGGCTGTCACGAACGCGTTGGGTCAGGCCCGAGCCGCCGTGTTGACGGGTGTTCCACTCGTCCATGCCGGCGAGGATCTCGTCACTGTGGTGGATGGCGATCACCGGGCCTTCGGCCAAGGTGTTCAGGTCACTGTCGGTGACGATGGTGGCCATCTCGATGATGACGTCGGTATCAGGGTTCAGACCGGTCATTTCCAGGTCGATCCAGATCAGATTCTGCGGGTTTTGCATGTGTCGGCTCCTAGGCAATGCTGCGCAGTTTAGCCTAGGCAACCGGCGGGGCGTGCTAAACTCGCGGCCGTTTTACCTAATCGTTGCATTCTTGATACGGAACACCCATGGCCAAACGCCAACTCAATCGTCGTCAAAACTGGCGCATCGAAAAGATTCAGGGCGAACGCGCTGCCCGCGCCGCCAAACGCGAGTCCTCAGCTGTCGAGGCACTTGAGGGTGGCGACCTGGGCCCCGAACAGACGGGCCTGGTGATCGCGCACTTTGGTGTGCAGGTCGAAGTCGAAGCGCTCGATGGCGATTTGGCGGGCCAGGTGTTCCGCTGCCATTTGCGCGCCAACCTGCCTGCGCTGGTGACCGGCGATCAGGTGGTGTGGCGTGCCGGCAACCAGGGCATCGGCGTGATCGTGGCGCAACTGCCGCGTAAAACCGAACTTTGCCGTCCGGACAGCCGTGGCCAGCTCAAGCCTGTTGCGGCCAACGTCGACATGATTGTCATCGTCTTCGCTCCGCTGCCCGAGCCTCACGCGAACCTGATCGACCGTTACCTCGTCGCCGCTGAGCACGCAGGGATTCGTCCGCTGCTGCTGCTGAACAAATTCGACCTGATCGACGAGCAGAACGCCCCGGCGCTGAATGCCTTGCTGGCGGTTTACCGCACGCTGGGTTATCCGGTGCTGGAAGTCTCGGCGCACCACGGTAATGGCATGGAGCAATTACAGGCGCAACTGGACGGGCACATCAGCGTGTTCGTCGGCCAGTCCGGCGTCGGCAAATCCTCGTTGGTCAACACTCTGTTGCCTGAAGTCGAAGCCCGTGTCGGCCCGCTGTCCGAGCTGTCCGGCCAGGGCACCCACACCACCACCACCGCGCGGTTGTTCCACTTCCCCGGTGGCGGTGAGTTGATCGACTCCCCGGGTATTCGTGAATTCGGTCTGGGTCACGTCAGCCGTGCCGACGTCGAAGCCGGTTTCATCGAGTTCAACGACTTGATCGGCACCTGCCGCTTCCGCGACTGCAAGCACGACCGCGAACCGGGTTGCGCCCTGCTCAAGGCGCTGGAAGAAGGTCGCGTGCAGCAGCAACGGATGAACAGTTATCGGTCGATCATCGCCAGTTTGCCGGAAACCAGCTACTAAACAGTCGCGCCCACCGCCCCGACACTGACGGGACGGTGGGCCGCTTGTTGCGACCTACACACTTCCCCACGGATTAAACGTCAGACACCTCTGTAAGACTTCGGCGCGCCCACTTGAAGGACTCGTCTCTTTCACCGCGCAGGCCTTGTTGCGGCCTCTCAAGTGCATACATTCAAGCCCTCTTCGCATTCCGGCGATACCGAGGGACACCCATGCAAACCTATCATTTGTTCATCAGCCACTCGTGGAACTACCCCCACGCCCACGACAATCTGGTGCGACTGCTCAACGCGCAGGCAGGCTTCAGCTTCAAGAATTTTTCGGTGCCCGAGGACAACCCGATTCTCGGCGCGAAAACCGACAAACAACTGTTGGAAGCCATCGAAAACAAAATCCGCCCCTGCTCGGCCGTGCTGATCATGGCCGGCATGTATTCCACCTACAGCAAGTGGATCAACAAGGAAATCGAGATCGCCAAGCGGATGGGCAAGGTGATCATTGCGGTCAAACCGTTTGGGGCAGAGCGGATTTC
Organism: Pseudomonas sp. FBCC-B1667; assembly: GCF_059133255.1. NCBI lineage: Bacteria > Pseudomonadati > Pseudomonadota > Gammaproteobacteria > Pseudomonadales > Pseudomonadaceae > Pseudomonas > Pseudomonas sp. FBCC-B1667. Next base: position 6,359,839 of record NZ_CP101437.1, read on the forward strand.
CACGGTGGTGCGTGAGGCGGCGCACGCCGAATGTGCGTGGAACACCAACAGCATTGTCAGCGCCATTCGTCTGCACACGGCGGTGTAACCATGCGCAAGGGACTGTTCATCGGCATTAATAACTACAGCCATGTTTCGCAATTGAGCGGTTGCAACAGCGACGCGATGGCCATGGCCTCGGTGCTGGAACGCCACGCCAACGGGCGTCCGAACTTCAGCAGCAAGGTGCTGACCTCGGCAGAGGAAAACCTCACTCACAACCACCTGAAGCAGCAGATCCAGAGCCTGTTTTCCGGTGACTGCGATGTGGCGCTGCTGTACTTCGCCGGTCACGGCCAGTTTGATACCAGCATCGATGAAGGCCTGCTGATCCCTCAGGATTTCGGCCAAGGTGTTGAAGGCATCCGCATCAGCGACATCCTCAACTGGGCGGAAAACGCCCCCCACATCAAGAACAAAATCATCATCCTCGACTGCTGCCAGGCCGGTGCCGCGGCAGCCATGCGCGGGTTGCGCGGTGGCAGCAGCGTGATCAGCGAAGGCATGACCATTCTCACGGCCTGCAAAAAAGACCAGGTTGCACTCGAAGGTCGCGGCCACGGCGTGTTTACCGATCTGCTGCTGCAAGCGTTGCACGGCGGAGCCGCCAATGTGCTGGGCAAGGTCACTCCCGGCAGCGTGTATTCATTCGTCGACAATGCATTGGGCGCATGGGAACAACGGCCGGTGTTCAAGACCAACGTCTCGCAATTTGTCCCCTTGCGCGAGGTCACGCCACTGATCGCCGAAGAGACCCTGCGCAAACTCAAGGACTGGTTCCCGGAGCCCAGCCATGTCTTTGCACTCGACCCCAGCTACGAACCCACCGAAACATCGTTCGACCCGGAACACGGCGAAGTCTTCGCCCAATTGCAAAAGTGCAATCGCCACAGCCTGATCGAACCGGTAGACGCCGAGCACATGTACTACGCCGCCATCCATTCCACCGGCTGCCGACTCACCGCCCTCGGCGCCTATTACCGCGAACTCGCGATCAAGGGACATTTCTGATGCCAGTGTTTATCAGTTACCGCCACACCGATCGCGTCCATGCGATGGCCATTAACACCCGCCTGACGCAGGCAAACATCAAGACCTACCTCGATGTGCTGGACGCGGAATCGCAGACCACCGAAGACATCACCACCGTCATCACCCGCAACATCACCGAATGTACACACCTGATGGCCGTGGTGTCGGAGCAGACCGCGCAGTCGTGGTGGGTGCCGTTTGAAATCGGCGAAGCGACCATCAGCAATCGCCGGATCTGCTCTTACAAGATCGGGGCCAGCGCACTGCCGCTGTACCTCGATAAATGGCCAAAGTTGAGCGGTGAGAACGATATCAACTTCTTTATCGATGCCTATCGCGAGGAGTTGCTCTCCAAGCGCTCAATGGGGCTGGAGTCGTTCAGCGAATCCGTTCGCGGCACTTATAGGCGTGATGCCGATCTGTTCCACGACCAGCTCAAGAACCGCATTCGACGGGGTTTCTGACAGAGACAAAAAAGCCGCGATCATCTCGCGGCTTTCTGACCTTCAGCGTGCGGCTTTTTCCAACCTCCAGCCTAAGGCATCCAAGGCATCACAACCGTCCTGGATCAACACGTGGGCTGCATTGGCGAAATGCTCCAGGTCGTGACCTTCGGCGTCTTTTATACACAGACACACGACGCTGTTGAGCAGATTACGGGCAGCTTTCATGCGGTGTGTGGCGCTTTCAAGAAGATCGGAAGCGCGGGCTTCGGTGTCGATGTACAGCGTAGGGCCGACGCTGAAAATTCAGATCATTCCTACAGCCACTAAGCAAACATACAGCCTTCGGAAGCACCGGCAGAATCACGACGCATCAGGCGACAACCTTAGTTTTCAACATGAATGTGAGCGTGCATGCGCGCAAGAAAGTCGTCAGTTAAAGCCACGTTACTTAAAGAAAATCGTTGATTTTTCTCTTTCATATTAACGACAAGCGACTTGAAAAAGAGGTTTCGACGAACATGGACTGAACGTATTTCCTCCCTACGGATCAACTCCTGCCGCTTATAACCAACAGCCTCATCGCGAAACATCAACCCTTGCGGGACCACTGAAATACTAACTTTATAATCACGCTTTGAAAAACTAAAAATCACACTCAGGGCAACACTCACGAGTATCGAAACTCCAATGGGCCACCCTATCACGTAGCGCCCTAGCGACAAGAAAGGAAAAAATATGAGCCCAAGCATTGCGAAAGTAACAACATAACTTACACACGCCCAAGAAAGGTGTGTAAAGCCGACATAAGGATTCCAAACTGCACGCATAATTTTTCCTTGAGTTTATAGTGCACGAGACAACACCACATTAATATGAGCGCCTGCAAATTGTATTTACAGCAAACCTCGATAGCCTTAGCGGCAATGAAAAAACAACAAGATCTAAATATCCAGCATTTTTTCGTGTTCTAAATCGACAAGTCGTGTAGTAGGCCCGTCGGATTTCAGGCGTTCGGTGACAACACGGGGCCACAAATTGTGAGAGCGATGTTTGGCGAGGCTGTAAACCAGTTTTTGGATTCGATTCATGGGGTAGAAAATCGGCTTTAATATTATTTTTATTGCGTCACTCCCGCTTATGTAGTTTTCGTCGCCAGCCTCCTTTTCCACCTGTTTTATTGGCATCCGTATCGGCATAAAGCTGTTGCTTATTTTAGGTCGCATAGACAACTGACTTTTCACAAACGTATCCGACTCGCTGTGATAACCCTGTTCATCGAACCAGGGACCATTGTTCATATAGGCGCGTAGGTACTCCCAAAAGCCTTTTTGCATCCTCAGTGTTTTACCAAATGGCGCACCGAGACTGACCATCAATACCTTGTCCGGTTGTTCGAATTTCCACACCCGAATTTCAAGCGAAGCGTTTTGGATACCACTTAAGTGGGTGCCGGCCAGCTGAAATTCGTCGACCTCGGCGCAAAGGCCCTCCCATGAGGCGTGAAACAGAACGCCATCGTGATCGATGTACACTTCCTGAGCGCGGCGATTAAACACAATCGGCAGTGGTAAAGGGCGACGGACTTCCCATAGAAATACCACCAAAAACAACAGAGTCGTTACCCCCAATTCTATGAGGACACTCTCCGATATTCCGTAGAGCATCAATAGCAGTTCCAGACATATCATTGCGACTGTTAACCACCCAAAGAAACCGGCCAGACGCCCTCGATCCGGATCACCGGCGTCTTGCAGTGTTAAGTAATCCTCCCTGTGCTCATCGGTAATAAATAACGCTATTGGTTGTTCACCAGTGGGCTTGTCAGCTTCAAGTATTACGGCAGAGGCACTATCGTGCAGTTGTTTTGACTTATTCATATACATGCTCATTCCATGATGTACATCATTGTTAGCTTCGGACCAACGAGTAGAAAGCAGATCAACTTTCCTTCGATAGAGCACAACCCTGCTCATTTTCCATATCGACAAGGCGTGTAGTGGGGCCGCTGGCCTTCAGGCGTTCAGCGACAACTTTTGGCCAAAGGTTGCGGGAGCGCCGTTTGGCAAGACTGTAGGTGAGTTCTTGAATTCGATCCTGAGGGTAGAGCAGTGGCTCGATTATCAGTTTTGCAACATCACCGGCGCCTAAGTAGTTTTTCCCACCCGCATCCTTCTTCGCCTGTTTTAACTGCGCCAGTGTTTGCTTGAAGCTGTCGCTCATTTTGGGTCGCACGGATAGCTGGCTTTTTACAAATGCATCCGACTCACTGTGATTACCGTTCTCGTCGAAATAAGGACCATTGTTCATGTATGAACGGATGTATTCCCAAAAGCCTTTCTGCATCGTCAATGATTTGCCGAAGGGCGCACCGAGGCCGATCATCAGAGCCCTTTCCGGTTCTTCAAATTTCCACACCCTAATTTCCAATGAAGCGTTTTGCATGCCCCCTATTTGGGTGCCGACCAGTTGGAATTCATTGGCAACGGCTGAAATGCCATCCCATGGAGCGTGGTAAAGATCGCCCTCATGATCGAAGTACACTTCGCGAGTTCGGCGGTTAAACAGGATGGGCAATGGCAAGGGGCGAAGGATTTCCCAAAGGAAAGGCACCAGAAATAGGGTTACACCTGCAGAAAACGTCATATAGGTGATGTCGAACTTGCCTTGCATTGCCCCTATAAGGCCAAGTCCCACCAATGCGCAGCCCCCCATTCCGCCTAACACACCTGTTAGCATTCCTCGATCAGAGTCGCCACCGGCCTGCAGGGCCAAGTAATGCTCGGTGTGCTCATCGGTAACAAACAGCTCCATCGGCTGTTCCCCTGAAGGTTTATCCCCTTCAAGCGTGACAGTGGGTGTAGCACTGTTACGTAGTGTCTCTTGCGTATTCATATCCATGCTCGTTCCATGATTTTTACCGCTGGCAGCGTCAGTCCTTCTTGTGGGGAATAGATCAACTCGCCTTCGATACGTCGCAAGTCCCTCACACCATCCTCATGGTACACACGACGATATAGGGTGACGTCAGCCGGCATAGGAATGCGGGTACCACTGTGTCGGGCAAAGTCTTTGCCCGTCCATTCGACCTTTTTTACCTGATCGGAATGATAGCCAAGTGTGTCGCCCCAAACTTCAATGCCCTTGAAGTGAATCATGGCGTCGGTAAGTGGATTTTCTTCCGGTAGTTTCAGCATCAGATACGTAGAGGTGACTTGCCCTTGATAAGGGCTCATCTCTGACAGTCGGAAGGCATCAAAACTTATGGGAAACAGGACGGGGTACAGCTCATCCATGGACAGGCTATAGCTGTGGGACCAAGTGTCGTGTGGACGGATACCAAAGCGGCTGTTCTTCACCCACTGCTCCAGCGGCGAGTCTGCCATATAAAGCCGAGCAATGACCCCGCCTACAATCACAAACGCGAGACCCAGTAGCTTGAAACCCAGGTGTGGTACTACGTTGAGTCCTCTGGCAATAGTCGCTGCATCCCCGGCTATCACAGCAGCCCGCGCGACTCGTAGCGCCCGGAACGCCTGAGCCTGAATCTTGATACTGGCCAGCGAAGCCCCAGCCACAACCAAGTTCGCCGTCATGGCATCGAAGTCACCCGCCTTGTAGGCCTCAAACGCGTCTACCCCGTAAAGCACGACGTCGAATGCCAGAAAGACGCCTTGCGCCCAAGCAGTAGTGGCCGCCCGCCCTAACGCCTTGACCAAAAATAACCGTGATGAAACTGAAGCGCTACCGCTCTGGCGGACGGCTGATGCCCAATCAACCTCGGCCATTCGCTGAAATACAGCAGCAACTGCGGCACCAATGCCAATCGCTGCCCCGGCAGTGCTAAATACGCTTTTGTAAGTCCGCTTATCAAAAAGCTGATCTCCCGCCCAAACAAAATTTCCTCCCGCCACCAGCGTCACAATCGACTTGATCGGCGCCTTACTCAGCGCACTTTTCAAATCAAACACACTGCTCAATTCAACCCCCGCCGCCAAATTCACCGGCAACGGTGGCAGCTTGGTGCTGGCCGGGGCCAAATGCATGAACGGGATACCGTCAGCCACCCCACTTGGCAGCGGTGCGACGCTCAAATGCGCGGGCATTGACTGGCGAGTCCCCATCAAATCGCTGTACCACTCGCCCAACTGACGCGGCGTGACGCCCGAAGTCTGGATGCGCTGGTCGCTGCGGGCCAGCGCTGCCGCCATGTACAAACGCCCCGCCGAACCAGTGCCCTTTTCACCCTGATGCAATTGCAGCCCAGCCACCGGGGCAATGGACAGAAATAGGGCCTCAATGCTTGAGGCAGGCTTGTGTTGCTTCAGTTTGTCGGCGGTCTTGTTCAGCGCATCGGCATAACCAAAGGCTCTGGCGAGTTTACTGGCGCCCTCTTGCAGGGCTTGGTTGTTGTCGCGAGCCACATCGCTCAGATCCACAAGGTATTTGATTTCGCCAACACCCAGCCGTGACGGTAACCCGAGCAATGCCCAAAGCAGCCATGGCTTGCCGGCCTTGTCACCTTCCAGGCTGAGGGTAATGGCCTCGGCTCCGATACTGGTGCTGGCCGGCCCGAGGCAGGCCTCGGCGAAATGCAACTCCAGTGCCTCACGCGCCATCGACTGGGTTATGTCGAAATGGCCACAAGCCGTGTCCATGCTCGACGGTCCAGCCAATTGCAGGGTGTTGAACCACGCCACCCAGAGTTGGGCCAAACGCCGCATATCAACGGCATATCGATCATTCTGGATTTCTTGATCTTTCCACGCTCGCTGGAGTTCGTCATAGCGGGTGATGGACGGCAACTGTGCGCTCAATTGGCGGTCGCCTTCGCTCAGTGACTTGATGACACCGGCCATTGCCCACGTTTCAGCGTGATGTTCCTGGTAACTGTCGAACGCCTCTTTTCGCACACGCATTAACGCAGCAAGGTCGAGCAGCACGCCCCATGCATCATCAATGACGGCGTAACTCTGCTGTTCGCAGCGCCCCATCTGTTTGAGCACTTTCAACCAGTCGGGGGCATGCTCCGTTTCGGGCTCCCCGCTCCAACCATAGCTCGTCGCATCGTTGTATTCGCCAATCTGCTTGACGACGGTGTCGACTTGACCACTGAACGGAGCAACGCCCGGCACAAAACTGCGCATGATGCGCTGCCGGACGACGGGATCTTTTCTGGCAGCCTGGTATTGCGCCTCACTCCAGCGAATGGGCGACCAAACCAAGCCGGCAGGATCGCCCGCTCTCAACACCAGGTGAGGTTTGACTCGGGTGTCGATCACCTTGCCCGCTCGCGGGGTTTGGGTGAGCTGTGCTTTTTCGACCTGATACTCCACCAACTTGGATGGACTGCTCTCCCAGACGTAGAGCCAACCGTCGCGCAATAAACGCGAGGTGTAATTGAGCGCATGCCCGGTCAAATCAGGATGACGAGGCCCTAACTTGGGAAACGAGCCGCTCAACGCCGGCAAGTCGTAGGCATCCGTATCGACAGCGACGGTTGGGCCGAGAGCGTATCGCAGGGGCAAAACGGCAGCGAACAACGGACAGCTTCCAACGCGGATTTTATTCTGGGCGCTCATGGGTTTTTCTCCGGGTTGGCGGGAAGGCTCAGTGCATGCAGAAGCGGCTCAGGCAGGGTGATTTGCGGGGCCAGACCTTTATTGGCCGGTGCTGAGTCGAATTCCGGCGCTTCGTTTTCCCAGGCGCACACTGACGCGTTGTCATGGCGCAGCCAGACGCTTTCCACACCAAACCAAAAGCCTGCTGGCCATTGCGCTCCAGCCAAACAGGCACGTCGCAGAACCGTGCCATCCGCCAGGCGCAGCCATAGCTCTCGCTGGTATGCATCAAATATGCGCAACCGACGCTGCAGGATCGGCAGCCATTGTTGGGCACTTTGTGGTGTAGCCAGCCAAACACTGTGTTGCAAATCAGAGCCACCCCACCAAGCGGCGTAGGCTGCGCTACCCAGTGAGGCATTGAGCAGAAATGGCCCCGCTGCGCCAATCGGCTCGTAGGCGGTCCCCTTGAAAAGCGATTGAGGAGCGTCGGCGCCGTAGTGCTGATGAAGCCAATCGATAGCGTCCTCATACTGGGCACCGTCAATCAGGAGCAGGCCTTTGTTCGGGGTGATCGGGGTGATCGGGGTGATCGGGGTGATCGGGGTGATCGGGGTCATGCTTCAGCCCTCTCTGTTACCAGATGTTCCTGGGCGGCATCGCATACCGGGCAAATGCCGGATTCGGCCTCACGAAAGACGATGTTCTGTTTGAGCAGGGCTTCCATCGGGAGGTGTCGATAACCATTGCCTCGGCAGCGTGGGGAACTACTGACAGTGCCGTCTGCCCGGGCAGACCCGCGACCGGCGAGCCACCTTCAACAATGGCCACGCTGCTGAAAATCCCGGCGGCGTTGATCACGATGTGCTGACCGCCACACTCAAGCGTCAAGCTCGAATCGCCCTTGATCACCACATGGCTGGCGGTGACATGCGCGTGAGGGCCTGCCTGAATCACCAGCGTGCCCTCTGCCGTCGTGCTGCTGTTGCCGCTGATGGTGGTCAATTCATTGCCGCCAATCACGGTGTTGCGCGCACCTTCGGTGGTGTGCAACTCATCGCCCTTGATCAAGCTGGCGCTGTGGTGGTCGACCTGCTCGAAGCGGTCGTTGCTGATCAGGCTGTGGCTGTCACGGGTGATCTGTTCGCGGCGGTCGTTACCAATTTTGGTATCGCTGTCGTTGAGGATCAGTTGTTCGAGGTCGCGTTGGGCGCGCAGGTAGATTTTCTCCTGCCCGGCGCGGTCTTCCAGCGACAGTTCGTTGTAACCCCCGGTGTGCGGGGAGCTTTGGCTGCGCAAGACGGTTTTGGTTTTATGTTCGGGCAAGGGGTATGGCACCGCATTGACCTTGTTCGGCGCGCACCCGGTAATGAACGGATGATCGGGATTGCCGTCCAGAAAAGTGACGATAACCTCCATGCCGACACGCGGAATCGTCATCGCGCCAAAATGTGGCCCCGCCCAGTGCGTCGAGACGCGCAGCCAGCAGCTACTTTTTTCACTGTTGAATTCGGCCCGGTCCCAAGGCAGTTCGACCTTCACGCGACCATATTCATCACAGTAGATTTCTTCGCCGGCGGGCCCGGTGACGCGGGCGGTCTGACTCACCAGCAGCGTTTTGCGTGAGCGCATCGGCGGCCGGTAAATCACGTCCCATGGCAGGACGCTGAAGCTGTTGCGGTAGCCTTGGGTAAAGCCGTCTGCGGGTTGGACGTCGCTGGTGATGGCCTCTTCCAGTGACTGAGGCTGCTTTCCGCAGTGCGTCACGCTGAGCAACAGCCACAGCTCGTTGCAGGTTTTGCGCGGGTGTTCGGTCAGGTCAAAAAAGTGGCCACTGCGCAGGCTCGGCTGATCGCTCTGGCCCTCGATCAACTGGTAGTCGGCACGGTGTCGCTCCAGCGCTTGGCGAACATGTTGTTTGCCGCGTTGTTCGTTATCGGTCAAAACCCGGTAACGGTAGTCTTCAAGCTCAGGCGTGAACTCGGCCGTGAAGCGGTTTTCCAGCAGCAGATTCGGGTGTTGGAAGTCGTAGTGCCGGCGCGTGATGGTGCTGGTGCGGGTGCTGAAGCGCATCGAGAACTGGCTGACGACCGGTTCGTCAGCCACCATGCCGGAGTCTTGTTGATAAGCGGTTTCGCCCAGTTTGGGAAACCAGGTCTGATCGTCGGTGAACACCAGCACATGGCCTTGAGGGGAATGCTGGTAATGCCACGCGATGCCGTCTTCGGCGCACAGCCGCTGGACGAACTCGTAATCACTTTCCCCATATTGCGTGCAGTACTCGCGCTCGGGGCTGGTACTGACATGGAAGGTAAAGGCATCGGCCTGAATGCCATGGCCTTTGAGCACCTTGGTAATGATTTGCGGCACGGTCAGGTGCTGGAAAATCCGTTGGTCGTAGCTGAACTGCAAATAATGCAGCGCTGGCACTAGGGTCAGCTGATAGCGGGTCAGACGTTTGCCGGATTCGCCGACAAGCACGTCTTCGATGTAGCCGTGAAGACCTTCGCCGTGATGACCGAATTCTAGAAAGGCGGGTTGGCTGAGCAGGCTCTCCAGATCAAAATCCGGGTGTTCGCTGACCAGTTCAACGCGGATCGCGTACAAGGCGCTGATGGCCTCTACACCGTCAAAGGCGAGGACTTTGAAATCATTGCGAACAGCCGGGATGTATAGCGTGAAATGCGCCGTATTGGCCGAGCCGAACATACGCTTATCCTTAAGCAAAGAGGAAATGAAGCGCGATGTCCAAACCGTTCATGGTCCGTGCACGCGAAATGGGCGCGCACGGTACCAACGGGGGGCAATACATTGATGCCGGACAACTCCGCAAAACGCGTAAGATTTTTCCCGACCTCAGATCGACACGGGAGAATGGCCGACAATCGCCCTCACAAACGACAGGCACAAAAAAGCCGACATCGCTGTCGGCTTTTTTGTGGGTCACTGCTTCGGCGGTTCAGCCGGTTTCGGTGCCGGGTTTTCAAAGATATTCAGACGTTCGCGAAGCTCATGGGCCGGCAGCGGTTCTTTATCCGCCGGCAAAGCGTTCGGATCAACTGGTTTGGCCGGCACTTCGCCCGGACCGCCCTGCCCTTGTGCTGCGGGGGTATGTGGCGGCTCTGGCGCAGGTTCTGCACCTTGCGAACCTTCGATGGCCTTTTGGGCTTTCTTGGTCAGAACCACGATGTCGATGCGGCGGTTGACCGGATTGAACGGGTTCTCACGGTCGAACAGCGCCGACGAGGCGTAACCGACCACTCGCGCAACCTGTTGATCCGGATAGCTGCCGGCGACCAGCGCACGACGCGCGGCGTTGGCACGGTTGGCCGAGAGTTCCCAGTTGCCGAAGTCACCGGTCCCCGAGTACGGCTTGGCATCGGTGTGGCCGCTGATGCTGATCTTGTTCGGCACCGCTTTGATGGTGTCGGCCATGGCCAGCAGGATGTCTTCGAAGTACGGTTTCAGACGCGCTGAGCCTGAGTCGAACATCGGGCGGTTTTCGGCGTCCATGATCTGGATGCGCAAACCGTCCTGCGTGATCTCGAACAGGATCTGGTCCTTGAATTTCTGCAGCTGCGGATTTTCGTCGACCTTGTTCTGCAATTCTTGCAGCAACAGTTCCAGGCGTTCCTTCTCAACCTGCTCGGCCATGCCTTCGACCTGTTCGGTGTCGACAGTGACGCGGTCTGGCTGCGGCTGGGATTTCACTTCGGGGTTGAGGGTTTTCTCCGGCGCCAGAGTTGGGGAACCGCCCAGATCGATGATGTACGGCGTGCCACTTTCGGTAAAGCCGACCGGGTCCTTGAAGTAACCGGCGATGGCAATCTTCTGTTCCGGTGTGGCGGTGGACAGCAGCCACAGCACCAGGAAGAACGCCATCATCGCCGTCGCGAAGTCCGCGAAAGCGATTTTCCAGGAACCGCCGTGATGCCCGCCCGCGTATTTCTTGACGCGCTTAATGATGATCGGCTGGTTATTTTCCATACAGAGTGCTCTGTCTCACAAATACTGTTCCTTTTTGACGGTGCCTGTTGTCGCCATACGGCGTTGCCGCTCCTCGCCATAGCAAGCTATGACTCGTCGCGGCGCCTTGTCTGGCAACAACAGTCACTCGCCAAAAAAGGAACGTATTTGCAAAACAGAGCACTATCGACCGCGAACCGCTTGTTCCAGCTCAGCGAAGCTAGGACGATGCGCCGGGTACAGGACCTTGCGACCGAATTCCACGGCCAGCGATGGCGGCATGCCGGACGCCGAGGCCACCAGCGAAGCCTTGATGGCCTCGTAGACGTTCAGCTCTTCCTTGGCATCGTGGGCCAGGGCATGGGCCAGCGGGCCGAAGAAGCCGTAGGCGGCGAGAATACCGAAGAAGGTCCCCACCAGTGCCGCACCGACGTGCACGCCGATCATTTTCTGATCGCTTTCACCCAGAGAAGCCATGGTCACCACGATACCCAGTACCGCCGCGACGATACCGAAACCTGGCATGGCGTCAGCAATACCGTTCACTGCGTGAGACGGGTGATCGAGGTCTTCCTTGAGGCTGGTCAGTTCCATGTCGAACAGGCCTTCCAGCTCATGGGGCGCCATGTTGCCGGAGGACATGATGCGCAGGTAATCGCAGATGTACGCGGTCATGCGGTCATCTTTGAGCACCGCCGGGTACTTGGCGAAGATCGGGCTCGCGGCCGCATCTTCAATGTCGCCTTCGATGGCCATCATGCCTTCGCGGCGGCTCTTGTTGAGGATCTCGTAAATCAGCCCCAGCACTTCAAGGTAAAAAGTGTGGTTGAAGCGCGAGCTGAACATCCCGAAGGCTTTCTTCAGAACGTTTTTGACCATGTGGCCAGGGTTGGCTTGCAGGAATGCGCCAAAGGCTGCACCACCGATAATCATCACCTCGAAAGGCTGGATAAGGGCAGCAATCTTGCCGTGGGAGAGCACGTACCCGCCGAGCACGCTCGCGAATACGACAATGATGCCGAGAATTTTAGCCATAGGTAGGAGAGCACTTACTGAGTCGGGTTCAAGGTCATATTCGGAGGTCGAAAAATCTCTTCTTCTCCTTATCGGCAAAACTGCGCCAGACTATAGCCCGATCGAGCGAAAAGCTAATTTAGCCTACTCCGGGCATAGGTAATGCAGACGAAGATTGCGTCCAACCATGGCTAACCAGACGAACATTCCCACTCAAAAACCAACGACACTTGAAGGCTGGGTCAAGCTTCTCGATGCCGTGCGCCTGCCGGTCCCGCAAGACAGCCATGACCGTGTCTGCAAGGCCATCGCCGATAACCGCAGCTCGCTGCGCGATATCGCCGAACTGATGCAAGACAGCCCGGCCCTGGCCTTGAGCATCATTCGTGAAGCCAACCGCCATACCCATGGCAGCATGACCGAGCCTGCGGAAAACCTGGAAGTGGCGATCAATCGTCTTGGTTTGAAGCGCACCGAAGAACTGCTCGCCCGTCTCCCGGCCGAACCCCAATCGCAGATCCCGCTTGCCTTGCGTCAGTTGCAGTTGATCAGCCAGCACGCGACGCAACAGGCCAATGGTTTTTTTGCCAGTCGCCTGGCGCGGCTGTGGCAAGACATTCATTGGGGCAGCCTGCTGTTCCTCTCGCCGCTGTGGCCGATGGCGTTGACCTATCCGCAATTGCTTGAAGAGTGGGAACTGCGAGTCATCCATAAGGGTGAATCGGCGCGCAAGGTTGAAAAACAGTTGTTCGGGGTGCGCCTGCTCGATATTTGCCAGGCCCTGGTGACCATTTGGCGCCTGCCGGTCTGGGTGGAACAGGGTTATCGGCTGCTGCTGACCGAGCAGCGTGAACTGGTCAAAGTGCTGCGCATTGCCCGCGACAGTGATCATCCGTTGCGCCAGCAAAACCGCCTCGATGACGATCCGACCCTGCGCCGTTGGCTCAATCAGCCGGCCAATACCGTGCTGCTGGCCAACGGTCTGGCGCTGTCGGCGCAACAGGCCTGGGACAGTCCGCACAGCGAGCGCTGGCAATACCTGACCAGCCTTTACCTGCAAATGCCCATGGCCGAGGTGCAACAGCAATTGCACCAGCAGGCCGCTAATAGCGCCCGACTGCATGCCATGCCGGACCTCTGGCACCCCGCTGTTTCGCTGCTCTGGCCGTCGGGCATGAACCGTGTCCATGCCGCCTTGTTACCGGCCCCGGCGCCAACCACCGAAGACCTGGCGAAATGGCGCAGCCAATGCGCCGAGTTGCTGGTGGAGCCAAGCCCGTTCACCAACGCGATGCACTTGACCACCTCCGCCCGGGACGCGTTGGTCGCGTGTGGCATGCGTCGGGTAATGATCTTGATGGCTGACCGCACGCACGCCAATCTGCGGGTACATCAGGTTGCCGGTTTGCCAACAGAAACGGCTGGACTGAATTTCGTGGTGAACCAAAGCTCCGTGCTGCAGCGATTGCTCTCCCAGCAAGCCCAGGTGCGCCTGACACCGGCCAACACCGCGCAGTTCTCGGCGTTGTTGCCTGGCAACCTGCGCGCGCAGTTCCGTGGCGAACACGTGATCCTGCGTTCGCTGGTCAATAATGGTCGGGTGATCATGGTCGTGGTGGCGGATCAGGGCGGCGGGCCGTTCTCGGAAATCACCGTGCAAGCCTTCGGCAAAACCGCGCAGTGCATCGAGAAAGCCTTGAACACCTTTAGCCACCGCGGCCAATGACGCTGCGCTACAATCCTCCCTTTTGTGCCCTGGAGACCTCACATGTCTGACTTCTCTGGCTTGCCGCTGGTGATCGAGCCGAGCGACTTGCTCCCTCGCCTCGAGGCCCGCAATCTGATTCTGGTAGACCTGACCAGCAGTGCCCGCTATGCCGAAGGGCATATTCCCGGCGCGCGTTTTGTCGATCCGAAACGCACGCAACTCGGTCAGGCGCCGGCACCGGGGCTGATGCCGCCGCAAGCGGCCCTTGAAGCGCTGTTCGGCGAGTTGGGCCACAACCCCGACGCGGTGTACGTGGTGTATGACGATGAAGGTGGCGGCTGGGCCGGGCGTTTCATCTGGCTGCTGGACGTCATCGGCCACAGCAAGTATCACTATGTCGACGGCGGGCTGACGGCCTGGCTGGCAGAAGGCATGCCGATGTCGATCCAGATCCCGCCCCCCGCTGGCGGCCCGGTGAAACTGACCCTGCACGACGAACCCACCGCGACGCGCGAGTACCTGCAAAGCCGTCTTGGCGCCGCCGACCTGGCGATCTGGGACGCACGCGGCCCCCTGGAATTCTCCGGCGAAAAAGTGCTGGCGGCCAAGGCCGGGCACATTCCGGGCGCCGTCAATTTCGAATGGACTGCGGGGATGGATCAGGCGCGCAACCTGCGCATCCGCTCGGACATGCCGCAGATCCTCGAACAGCTAGGGATCAGCAAAGACAAAGAAGTCATTACCCACTGCCAGACTCACCACCGTTCTGGCTTCACTTATCTGGTGGCCAAATCCCTCGGTTATCCGCGGGTCAAAGGCTACGCCGGTTCCTGGGGCGAATGGGGCAACCACCCCGACACCCCCGTAGAGATTTAAGGTTTAAGGACAGTTAATGAACAAGCGTCTGTTTATCCTCAGCCAATACCTGTTGCCCCATCACTTGCTCTCGCGACTGGCCGGCTGCATTGCCGAATGCCGCGTGCGCTGGTTCAAGAACGCCTTTACCGCCTGGTTCGCCAAGCGTTATCAGGTGGACATGTCCCAGGCGCTGGTCGAAGACCTGACTGCCTATGAGCACTTCAACGCCTTTTTCACCCGCGCCTTGAAAGACGGCGCTCGTCCGCTGGACGATACCCCGGGCGCGATCCTCAGCCCGGCCGATGGTGCGGTCAGCCAGCTCGGCCCGATCGAACACGGTCGCGTGTTCCAGGCCAAGGGCCACAGCTTCAGCGTGCTGGAGTTGCTGGGCGGTGACGCGGCCAACGCCGCGCCGTTCATGGGCGGTGATTTCGCGACGATTTACCTGTCGCCGAAGGACTACCACCGCGTGCACATGCCGCTGGCCGGCACCCTTCGCGAAATGGTCTACATCCCGGGCCGGATTTTCTCGGTCAACCAGACCACCGCCGAAAACGTGCCGGAACTGTTTGCCCGCAACGAGCGTGTGGCGTGCATTTTCGACACCGAGCGCGGGCCGATGGCCGTGGTGCTGGTGGGCGCGATGATCGTTGCGTCGATCGAAACCGTCTGGGCCGGGCTGGTCACGCCGCCGAAACGCGAACTGAAAACCTTCCGCTACGACGAAGCCGCCCGCGCGCCGATCCATCTGGAGAAAGGTGCGGAACTGGGTCGCTTCAAACTGGGTTCGACCGCTGTCGTGCTGTTCGGCCCGGACCAGGTCAAGTGGGCTGAAGAACTGGCGGCCGGTTCGCCGGTGCAGATGGGCCAAGGCATAGGTCTGCCAAACGCCTGATTCATTGATCCGCCCTTTCGAGCGACTTCGACAGGGCGGACATCATCGGTGGCGAGCCTTTTTGGTTGTCCGCGCTGATGGACATAGCTGCTACAGTCAGGTCATTCACTGCCCATTGACCGGCTGGAGTTTTTCCACGGCATGAATGAGACCAGTCCCCACCTGCTGCTAAGCGCCCCCGTCCCCGCGCAACTGCGCCTGACGTTCTGCGAAGCCACCCCGCGCGACCTCAAGCGCTGGATCGCCGCCCTGCCCAAAGCCAACATCGGCGAAACCGCCCGCCTGCTCTATCAAGCCCTGGGCGAACTCAACCAACTGCTGACACCCAGTGCCAATCGCCTGCCCCTGCTCGAGCTGCTCAGGCCCGAGGTGTATTACGTCTGCAAACACCTGGAGCGGCATTTCCTGCACCAGGCGATTGTTCTCGACGAGCGTTCGCGCAAGATCGCCAACCTCTGCCAGGCCCTGCAAGGTCAATTGGCGATTGGCTACAAACAGATCGTCATCCGCATCTCTCCACGTTTCAGCAAGGACCGTGCGCCGCTGCTGGCGCAAGCGTTGCAGCGGGCCATTCATTGCTTGAATGGTCAGTTGATCCGCGCCACTCAGCTCTACTGCCCGGTGCCGGACGGTGTGTGGCTGGAGTTGCATCAGCTGTACCGGATCGGCTGCGAACATCGGCTGCAACACCTGAGCCTGCGCGATGAACTGGCCAGCCAGACGTCCTCCCTGAACGTCGAACAGACTTACGCCGTCGCCCTGCTGCTGGGCGCTTCACGCTGCAATCAATTGCGCCAGAACCAGATCGCCCGCCTCGCCGAAGCGCTGGAAGGCTGGAGTCATCGGGTCAAACTGCAGGCCGATGGATTGTTCGCCGTCGCCCCGGATCTCGACACCGGCCCGCGCTACCGCGCCAAGTTCCGGGCCGAACAGCAGGCCGGTTTGCTGGGGATTGATCCGCAGCCACTGGTCGACGCCATCGAAACGCACTTGCAAGGTAGTAACGACAACTTGCCCGTGCCGGCGGGCCTTAGCGCGGACACGCTGCAACACCTGCACGCCGCCTGGGGCCAAGCGGCCGAGCGCAGTTTTCAACGAACGGCCGGTCAAGGTACGTTGACCCTGTGCGTGGGGATGAGCGCGCTGCACTTTTATCTGGGCGGGCAGCGCTCATTCAGCGACCTGTTGAAAAACCCTGGCAACCGACTCGCGCAGTTTTCGGCACTGCCTGCGGCCAGTCGGGGCAACGACCCATGGCATCAGGCGTTCGATGCCGCGTCCCAGGGCACTGGCGATGACTTGCTGCCCTACGAAGAAATTGAATACCCGCACCTGCAGAACGACGACAGCCAAGAGGCCGACAGCCACCGGCATTTTCCGACCTATGCCCTGCCCGTCATCAATCACAGTCCCGGTGGTTATTGCCTAGCCTGGCCCCACGCGGTGCCCGCCGAGTTACAGGCCGGTGAAATGGTCGGAATCGAGGATTCAACCAATAAAGGCTGGAGCATTGCGGTCGTGCGCTGGATTCGTCAGGTGCGCGGCGGCGGTACGCAGATGGGCATCGAGCTGGTCGCGCCCTTCGCCGAGCCTTGCGGGCTGCAATTGGTGCGCAACCGGGATGACCACAGCCAGTACTTACGCGGATTGTTGCTGCCGCAAATCAGTGCCATCGACCTGCCCGCCACCGTCCTCGCCCCGCGCTTGCCGTTTCAGGAAGGCAACAAGGTACTCATCAACACCAACGGCCAGGAGCACCGGGCCGGGCTGGATCGGCGGGTGGCGAGCACCCACAGTTTTAATCAGTTTGCGTATCGGTCGCTGGAGGCGGGCAGAAACGACAACGCCGCGGGGAGCGGCGTTGAGGAGGTGTTTGATTCGTTGTGGCCTTCGCTGTGAGGGTCAGTCTTTGAGACCGCGGCGCGCCCTTCGCGAGCAAGCCCGCTCCCACATTTAACCGCGTTATCCCTGTGGAACACGGTTGAATGTGGGAGCGGGCTTGCTCGCGAAGACTGACTATCAGGCGCTACAAAACTCAGAGCTGCCCGTCACGATCCCTGAAACCCAACAGGTACAACACGCCATCCAGCCCAAGCGTGGAAATCGCCTGCTTCGCCGACTGTTTCACCAATGGCTTGGCCCGGAACGCCACGCCCAACCCGGCAATCGCCAGCATCGGCAGATCATTGGCCCCATCGCCGACCGCGATGGTCTGCTCCAGACGCAAACCTTCTTTATGAGCGAGCTCACGGAGCAGATCCGCCTTGCGCTGCGCATCGACTATCGGCTCGACCGCAACACCGGTCACCTTGCCGTCGACCACTTCCAGTTCGTTGGCAAACACATAGTCGATACCCAGCTTGGCCTGCAATTGCTTGGCGAAGTAGGTAAACCCCCCCGACAGAATGGCGGTCTTGTAGCCCAGGCGCTTGAGTTCGGCGAACAGGGTTTCGGCACCTTCGGTCAGGCGCAGGGACGTGCCAATCGAGTCCAGCACGCTGACGTCCAGACCTTTGAGCAACGCCAGACGTTCTTTGAAGCTCGCACGGAAATCCAGTTCGCCGGCCATCGCCCGCTCGGTGATTTCAGACACCTGATCGCCCACACCGGCGGCCTTGGCCAGTTCGTCGATCACTTCGGCTTCGATCAATGTCGAGTCCATGTCGAACACCGCCAGCCGACGGTTGCGACGGAACAGCGAATCTTCCTGGAAGGCGATGTCGACGTTCAGTTCCTGCGCAACGCTGAGGAACTCGGCCCGCAGGGCCTGCGGATCGGCCGCTTCGCCACGCACGGAAAACTCGATGCAGCCCTTTCCCTTGTCGGCCGGGGTGTCCAGCGGCATGCGCCCGGACAAGCGATCGATGTGATCGATGTTCAGGCCATATTTAGCGGTGATCGAGCTCACGGCCTGCAATTGTCCGGCCGTCACTTTGCGGGTCAATAGCGTCACGATGTGGCGTTTTTTGCCCTGGTTGCCGACCCACTGCTGGTAATCCTCTTCCGACACCGGCGTGAAGCGGACCTGCTGGTCGAGCTCGTAGCCCTTGAACAGGATGTCCTTGAGCACCGATTTGCCTTGCTCGGTATCCGGAATTTCAACCAGGATGCCGAACGACAGGGTGTCGTGGATCACCGCCTGACCGATGTCGAGAATGTTCACACCACCCTGGGCCAGAACGCCGGTAATGGCCGCAGTCAGACCCGGACGGTCGACTCCCGTGATGTTTATCAGGACGATTTCGCGCAAGGCGCACCCCCGCAAGTGGAAAAAAACCGCATTCTACCCACTTTCAGTGACCATCGGGCACCGTGAGCGCTTTGCCGGTCTAGGGCCTGTCGCTATACTGCGCGTCAACTTCACGGACAAAAGAGCCGAGCTCAAGTGAACCGGCCCACGCCAGTAAAAACCGATAACTTCTTTCTGCTGATCTTCCGGGCACTGCGCCATCGCCGTGTACCGATTGCATTGCGCATCGCCAGCCATAACGTGATCCTGGTCGCTCTGGCCCTGGTGATCTACGCCTGCGTGATGGGTTTGCAGTTCAAGCAGGCCATGCACGAGCAGGCCGATGCGCTGGGCGAAAGCCTGACTACGCAGACCGCCACCTCCGCCACGGAGCTGTTGGTGTCCAACGACATCCTCAGCCTCAACGTGCTGCTCAACAACCTGACCAAGAATAAACTGGTGGCCCACGCCGCCATTTATAGCGTGGATAACCGCATCCTCGCCGAAGCCGGTCAGCGCCCCAAGCACAGCCTGTTGGGCGAAGCCGAGGGCATGTACCAGAGCAAGATCACGTTCCAGGACGTGACCGCCGGGCAGCTGCGCATCAGCCTGGACATGGATCAGTTCCAGCAACCGATGACCATCAGCCTGCAAAGCATGGGCATTTTGAGCGCGATTCTGCTGGCCCTGTCCCTGGCCTTGAGTCTGCGACTGGGTCGGCACATCTCCACACCGCTGCTGCAATTGCGCGTATGGCTGCGCAATATCGACGAATACACCCCGGCCACCGAGCGTCAGGACGAAATCGGCGACCTTGCCCGACAGTTGCACGCCAATTTCGCGCCGGAGCCGGCCGAACCCGAGCCAGCGCCAGAACCCGAGTATGACGACAGCGACTACGAAGACGCGGACGACAACGAGCCGACCTTCGAAGTACGCAACCTGCGCGACCCGAGTTTCGATGAAACCAAGCCTGTGGCGGCCCTCAAACCGGCGCCACGGCATATTGTCAGCACCGCCGAAGACGATGACGACGATGATGCGTTTGCCGATCTGCGTGACGAGTCCGTCGCCAGCGCGCCGAAACCGGCCGTCAAACCGGTGATCTCGAACGTGCCGCAACACAGCGCGGTCCTGGCTGTGCAACTGGGCGCCCAAGACCAACTGCGTCGCCTGCCTCGCACGCGTCTGGAAGAGTTGCTGAAACGCTATCGCGACTGCCTCGATCAGGCTGCTTCGCTCTACCAGAGCGAACTGCATACCCTGAACGATGGCAGCACACTGATGCTGTTCCACACCGAAGACAGCGGCGACGACTACCTGACCAATGCCATCTGCTGCGGTGAGCTGCTGCGGGCCCTGGGCCATCAATTGCAGATCGAGGTCGCAGACAGTGGCATCACTCTGCAATTGCAACTGGGTCTGACGCTGGGTGAAGAATTGTTCGGTATGAGTCAGATCGACTTGCTGCTGACCGAATCTGCCCAGGACGCCCTGGCCCTGTCGCAACACAGCCGCAACCTGTTGCTGGTGGAGCGCAAGATCAGTGACGATGCGCTGATCCGTCAGCGTGCACGGATTCGTCCGATTGCCAGCCCTGAGGGCGCTTGCTGCGTGGAGCGGCTGATGGAGCCTTATCCATCGATGCTGGAGCGGCAGTTGGCGCGCATGCACGAGCGTCGGGCTTAAGCACTGGCGCAGATGCAAAAGAAACCCGCAGACGAATGATCATCTGCGGGTTTTTTGTTGCCTGTTCTGGCCCCTCCGCGATCCCGCTCGCGCAAGGGCCCTCAGCAGCACCGAAGATCTACAACCCGCAGAAACAACAAAGCCCGCACAAGGCGGGCTTTGCTTTGGATCAGTCCTGGCTTAGAACCTGAACACTTCCATATCGGTCCGGATCGGCGAAGCCATCGGGATCTTCGGTTGTTTCTCTTGCTCTGTCGCCGGCGCTACGGGCTTGGCCGCCGGCTTCTTTGGCGCTTCAGCAATCGGTGGCTGGTTAGCCAATGGTTTCAACGCCACCGACAATTGTTCCGCCAGCCGCTGCAACAACACGCCCTGAGCCTGAACCTGCGCCGCTGTACCGCCCGCGTGCTGTTCCTGCAAATGAATGATGCGGTTATCGCGAACCTGGCCACGACGGTCGATCAAACGCCATTGCGCATCCAGGATTGCCGGTTGCGACTCACCGGAGTCCAGGCGAGTAATCGTCAGCAGTACTTGAACATCCGGGGTAAAGCCGAGGGTCGCAGGCGCCAGCACCACGCGCTGGCTGTCCAGACGGCCGGCAACCTGACGCAGCAACAACTGATCGATGTCCGAAGACAAGCTCCCGGCCCAACGACCGTCGGTCGATGCCTGAAGGCTGCCATCGGGCTGACGCTGCAACAGGGTTTCGCGTTGCAGATAATCAGCGACCGTTACCGGCCCCAACAATACGGCCATGCCTGTGCTTTGCGCAGGCGCAACCGGACTTCCGCTGTCCAGTTGATACAGCGACACCGGCTGGTGAACGCTGCAACCCGCCAGGCCTAAAACGCCAGCGAGCATCACAATAAAAGGAAGGCGCAGAGCAGTCATCGTCCCATCCAGGTGGCCGCCACAAGGCTGACCACAGTGAAAATACTCAATAAATATGAAGAACGCTCAGCCACGCCGGCGCTTGAAAGGCCATATCATCCGTGAATATGCGTTCCGACTCCAGCGCCAATGCGCCGATCTACGCGTTAAATCGTAGATCGAGCGCTCTAGGACGATTAATTGAGGTTTTCGACGAGCAGCGCATCTACCCTCTGGAAGCCACGTGGCAATTTGTTACCACGACGTCCACGCTCACCTTTGTAGTGTTCGAGGTCGTCTGCTTTCAGTGACAAGGTACGTTTCCCGGCCTGCAATACCAAAGTGGCCCCCTCCGGCAGCACGGCGATGTCCGTGACATACTCTTCGCGATTGGCCACACGTTCACCGGTGATACCGATGATCTTGTTGCCTTTGCCCTTACCTAATTGTGGCAGGTCGCTGATCTTGAAGATCAGCAGGCGACCTTCGGTCGTGACCGAGGCCAGCCAGTTGCTCTCGCGATCGGCGACCGGGCGCGGAAGAATGACTTTCGAGTTGCTCGGCAGGCTCAGCAGCGCCTTGCCGGCCTTGTTCTTGGCCTGGAAGTCTTCACCTTTGACCACGAAACCATACCCGGCGTCGGAGGCGATCACGTACAGCGAATCGTCTTCCGGCATCAGCACGCATTCGAAACTCGCGCCCGGCGGTGGCGTCAGACGACCGGTCAGCGGTTCGCCCTGGCCACGGGCCGATGGCAACGTGTGCGCCGCCACCGAATAACTGCGACCGGTGGAGTCGATAAATACCGCAAACTGGTTCGAGCGCCCGGCCGCCAGGGCCTTGAATCCGTCCCCGGCCTTGTAGGAAAGCCCGGTGGCGTCGATTTCGTGACCTTTGGCCGAACGGACCCAGCCTTTTTCCGACAGCACGACCGTCACTTTCTCGTTCGGCAGCAGGTCGTGCTCGGTCAGGGCCTTGGCTTCGGCACGCTCGACGATTGGCGAACGACGGTCGTCGCCATAGGTTTCAGCGTCCTTGATCAGCTCAGTGCGCACCAGTTTTTTCAGCTTGGCTTCGCTGCTCAGCAGCGCTTGCAGCTTGGCTTGTTCCTTGAGCAGTTCATCTTGCTCGGCACGCAGCTTCATCTCTTCCAGTCGCGCCAACTGACGCAAACGGGTGTCGAGGATGTAATCGGCCTGGATTTCACTCAGGGCGAAACGTGCGATCAGGGCGGCTTTTGGATGCTCCTCGGTTCGGATGATGTGAATCACTTCATCCAGGTTGAGGTACGCAATCAGCAAGCCGTCCAACAGGTGCAGGCGACGCTCGACCTTATCGAGGCGAAATTGCAGGCGACGACGCACGGTCTGCACCCGGAATTCCAGCCACTCGACCAGCAGCGCTCGCAGGTTTTTTAGCTGCGGCTTGCCGTCCAGGCCAATGATGTTGATGTTGACCCGGTAGCTCGACTCCAGCTCGGTGCTGGCGAACAGGTGCGTCATCAGCGCATCGTGGTCAAAGTTTTTGCGCGCGCCGGGAATGATCACGATGCGGCACGGGTTTTCGTGGTCGGATTCGTCGCGCAGGTCAGCGATCTGCGGGGCCTTGGACGGCTTGGCCTGCATCATCGCGGCGATCTGTTCCAGCACCTTGGCACCCGACACCTGATGCGGCAGCGCGGTGACGATGATGTCGCCGTCTTCGATGTGGTACACGGCGCGCATGCGCACCGAGCCCTTGCCGGTTTCGTACATTTTCAGCAGGTCGGCACGCGGCGTGATGATTTCCGCTTCGGTCGGGTAATCCGGCCCCTGGATGTGTTCACAGAGCTGTTCGACCGTGGCTTTGGGCTCATCGAGCAAACGCACGCACGCGGTCGCGACTTCACGCAGGTTGTGCGGCGGCACGTCGGTGGCCATGCCCACGGCAATGCCGGTGGTGCCGTTGAGCAGGATGTTCGGCAAACGTGCCGGCAACACCAATGGTTCGTCGAGAGTGCCGTCAAAGTTCGGGCCCCAGTCCGCGGTGCCTTGGCCCAGTTCGCTGAGCAGCACTTCGGAATAACGCGATAGCCGCGCTTCGGTATAACGCATGGCGGCGAAGGACTTGGGATCATCCGGCGCGCCCCAGTTACCCTGACCGTCGACGAGCGTGTAGCGGTAGCTGAACGGCTGGGCCATCAGGACCATGGCTTCGTAGCAGGCCGAGTCGCCGTGCGGGTGGAACTTGCCGAGCACGTCACCGACGGTACGCGCCGATTTCTTGTGCTTGGAATCGGCATCCAGCCCCAACTCGCTCATCGCGTAGATAATGCGCCGCTGTACCGGTTTCAGGCCGTCGCCGATATGTGGCAAGGCGCGGTCCATGATCACGTACATGGAGTAGTTGAGGTAGGCATTTTCGGTGAAGTCAGCCAGTGACCGGCGCTCTACACCGTCCAGGCTGAGATCAAGGGAGTCGCTCATGCGGGCCTCATCGGTTCGTTGTCTGGCGCAGCAGCATGGTGCCACCGCGCTGTGTAAATTCAAGTTTGTTCAGTGCGCTCATGCCGAGCAGCACCTGTTTACCTTCCAGGCCTGGCGCGACCAGCGCGCGAACATCACGCAGCACAATGTCACCCAGTTGCAGCCGGTCGATGCGGGTTCGATAGCCCTCGCTCAGACCATTGGCCGTGCTCAGGGTCACCCCGAAGCCTTGCTCCAGTTTCAATCCCTGCGCCACACTGGCCGGAATCGACACATCTGTCGCCCCGGTGTCGAGCATGAAATCCACCGGGTGGCCGTTGATCGCGCCGCTGGCGACAAAATGGCCCTGGCCGTTGCTGACCAGTTTCACTTCGATAAACCCATCGCCCTGCTCGGAGCTGACCACCCCATTCGGGTTTTGCTGTCGCGCCTCCCACTGACCGAAAAAACGCGTGGCCAGAAACAGCGCGGCGCACCAGGCCAGCACCATCAACACTCGACCGGCGCGTTTGCCCGGCGGTTGCTGGCTCAAGGCTTGGCACTCCAGCCACCTTCAGGCGCGGCAAAGCGCCAGACGACCGGGCGGACCTCGCCATCGGCGCGGGGCCCGAAATTGTTGTCGACGCCGACCCAGGCACCCTCAGCGTCGACGATCAACGCTTCTTCCAAACCGTAATTCTGCGAATACCGACGGTTTTCCTGCAACAGCTCGGCCGCATACGACCAGCAGCGTTCGACCTTGGCCGTCTGCGGGTCGCGGCGACAGATCTGATAGGCGTTGCGCTCAAGGGTAAACAACTTGCCCTCGAACAATGACAGGTCGGAGAAATCCCGATTAACCGGTCTGGCATGAGGGAACTGCGGCGGCTGCATTTCCATGCCCGCTTCGCTGAGCAGCACACAGCCACCGTCACAATCCCAAACCGTCTGTTTGCGCTTGATCGTCAACAAGCCACGGCTTTGGCGTTCGGCGGCGAGCCACATCTGATCGCCCGCCGGGTTGATCGCCAGCCCTTCAAATATCGCGTTGAATTGCAGCAGCATGCCTCTGGCCCGCGCTTCACGAACCATCATCGGCGAAATTTTCAACCAGTTTGCCGGACCTGTTACCGGCACTTGCAGGACGGCCGCGTGGCCTTCGCTGACGACGTAACGATTGCCGATGCTGTCACAGGTGATGCCTTCGAAGTCCAAGTCACCGCCACGTACGAAAGACGCCGCCCAGTTCCGCGAGCGCAACCCCCAGGGCAATCCGGTGTCCGGCACGGGCGGAACGTCGATGCGTACGGTTTCGGCTTGCCAGGTGTTTTCACGGGTGTCGAGGCGGTAAATCTGATCGTCATCGCGATCCGAGACCGTCCACAAGTCCTTGCCGCATTGGGCAAGGCCCGACAGGTTGCCGCCGCGCATGCCATCAACGGGGTGTTCGGAGACCACACGCAATTCCGGCGCCGGTTCAGCCAATGCCAGAACCGGGGTCAGAAGCAACGCACACGCCAGGGCAAAGCCAAGCCGCATCAACCAAGAACCTCGGCCAGGTTGCCTTTGGATTCCAGCCAGGACTTGCGATCACCGGCGCGTTTTTTCGCCAGCAGCATGTCCATCATTTCCGAGGTCGCGGCGAAATCGTCCAGGGTCAACTGCACCAGACGCCGGGTGTTCGGGTCCATGGTGGTTTCTCGCAGCTGCGGCGGGTTCATTTCACCCAGGCCTTTAAATCGGGTGACCTGCGGCTTGCCGCGTTTCTTCTCGGCGACCAGACGATCGAGGATGCCATCGCGCTCGGCTTCGTCCAGGGCGTAGTAAATTTCTTTGCCAAGGTCGATACGATACAGCGGCGGCATGGCGACGTAGACGTGACCGGCATCCACCAACGGGCGGAAATGCTGGACGAACAACGCGCACAGCAGCGTGGCGATGTGCAGACCGTCGGAGTCGGCGTCGGCGAGGATGCAGATCTTGCCGTAACGCAGCTGGCTCATGTCCGCCGCACCCGGATCGACGCCAATGGCTACGGCGATGTTGTGCACTTCCTGGCTGGCCAACACTTCGCTGCCATCGACTTCCCAGGTGTTCAGAATCTTGCCGCGCAACGGCAAGATCGCTTGAAACTCTTTATCCCGTGCTTGCTTGGCAGAACCGCCGGCGGAATCACCTTCCACCAGGAACAGTTCGGAACGCATCGGGTCCTGCCCGGCGCAATCGGCCAGTTTGCCCGGCAACGCCGGACCTGCGGTGATGCGTTTGCGCTCGACCTTCTTGCTCGCCTTGAGTCGGCGGCCGGCGTTGTTGATCGCCAATTCCGCCAGCAGCATGCCGGTTTCCGGGTTGGCGTTGAGCCACAGGCTGAACGCGTCCTTGACTACACCGGAGACGAACGCCGCCGCTTCACGGGACGACAGACGTTCTTTGGTCTGGCCGGAGAATTGCGGCTCCTGCATTTTCATCGACAGCACGAAAGCGATGCGTTCCCAGACGTCTTCCGGCGCCAGCTTCACGCCGCGTGGCAGCAGGCTGCGGAACTCACAGAATTCGCGCATGGCATCGAGCAAACCCTGACGCAAACCGTTAACGTGAGTACCGCCCTGGGCCGTCGGGATCAGGTTGACGTAGCTTTCCTGAACCGCGTCGCCACCTTCCGGGAGCCACAACAGCGCCCAGTCGACCGCTTCTTTATTACCGGCCAGACTGCCGCAGAACGGCTCGTCCGGCAGGCGTTCGAATTCGCTGACGGCGTCGACCAGGTAGGAGCGCAGGCCGTCTTCGTAATGCCATTCGACTTTCTCGCCGGTGGCTTTGTCTTCAAAACTGACCAGCAACCCCGGGCACAGAACGGCCTTGGCCTTGAGTACATGCTTGAGGCGGCTGATGGAGAATTTCGGCGAGTCGAAGTATTTCGGGTCCGGCGCGAAGAACACGCTGGTGCCGGTGTTGCGCTTGCCGACGGTGCCGACCACTTCCAGCTCGGTTTTCTTGTACCCGTCAGCGAAGGTCATCTGGTATTCGTTGCCGTCACGTTTGACGCGCACCCGGACTTCGGTCGACAGGGCGTTGACCACGGAAATACCCACCCCGTGCAGACCGCCGGAGAACTGGTAGTTCTTGTTGGAAAACTTGCCGCCCGCATGAAGCTTGGTGAGGATCAGTTCAACGCCCGACACACCCTCTTCCGGGTGAATGTCCACCGGCATGCCACGGCCGTCATCGCTGACTTCCAGGGAGTGATCGGCGTGCAGGATGACCTGCACCGAAGTCGCATGCCCGGCCAAGGCTTCGTCGACACTGTTGTCGATGACTTCCTGGGCGAGGTGGTTCGGCCGACTGGTGTCGGTGTACATGCCGGGGCGTTTACGCACCGGGTCGAGGCCCGAGAGGACTTCGATGGCGTCTGCGTTATAAGAGCTAGCGCTGGGAGTGGCCATGGGGTCTCGTCGTCAAATGTTCTATGAAAAGGGGCGAGGGTTCACAGTGCTGTGAAATCGATCGCCTGATACACATCTACGCCAATGCCGGCAAAACTCAACATGGCCGGCAATTGCCCGGCAAAACCCTGAAAACCATGGTCGCCGCCGGCCTGGATGCGCAAGGCACAGGCCCGGTAATACTGTTGGGCGAGGCGATAGTCCAGCGTTTCGTCACCGGTCTGCAACCACACCTGATACCGCTGCGGGTCCTGGGGCGCCGGCACTTCCAGCTCGGCCAGGGCCGTCACGTGGTCGTGGGTCAATTCCCAGGCCTCATCGGTATACAGGTTTTTCTGTGTTCCCAGGTACCCGTCGAACATCCGGTGCGGATTGACGGCCGGGTTGATCAGCAAAGCCTTGAGGCCATGACGCTCGGCCAAGTGAGTCGCATAGTAGCCGCCGAGTGAGCTGCCGACCAGCAGTGGCCGCCCCAGCGCTTCAATCGCCTGTTCCAGCTGACCGATGGCCTCGCGCGGGTGGTGGTGCAACGCCGGAACCTGCAACCGGTCGCTCAAGCCCAGACGGTCCATCACTTCCATCAACTGAGTCGCCTTTTTCGACGAAGGCGCGCTGTTGAAACCGTGGATATAAAGGATCGAACCGGACATTTGAACTCCCTGTGCGTCGGGTGAAAGAGGCGCAGTTTACAGGGAGTCGAGGCGTGTTGGGGGCCGTCATCCATCGAAATGAACGCCACCCTGTACGGGAAACCGGGTTGTCCGGACGGACGCGGTCTACTGTGGGAGCCTGCTCGCGATGAACGATGACGCGGTCTATGCGGGGGCGACGTTATCCAGTGCCCGATTCACCGCCAGTTCCGCCAGCATCACAAGCTGCTGAATCGCCAACGCCACTTGCCGGTCCGGCCATTCCAGGCGCGCAGCAAAATCACTGGCCATCACACTCGCCGATGCCAGGGATTCGCAGGTACTCCAGAGGAAGGAATGGAGCCACTGACAAATCACCGCGAAGCAATTTGGGTGACAGCTGTACGCAGGTTCGCGGACCGATCCTCTGGCAACTCGGCATACCCGAAGGTATCCCGCGCACAGCCGCCATGACACCAAACGACAGACAGCCGAAAGCGCTGTCGTAAGGCGGGGGCGATTATGCCTGAGAAAACGGACCGCGAAGCCCGGACGCTGAATGTGTCAGCGACAGACAAAAGGCTAGAGACGCCACGTCCGACAGGCAACCTGAAAACCTTGCGGGACGGTTCTGAAAACTTTGCTGATCATTAAACAGCGTCGTTTGAGAGGGCGCCTTCGCGAGCGGGCTCGCCCCCACAGGGATTGATGGATGGCTGGGAGAGATTGGTCGACTGTCAAGCCGCCTTCGCGGGCAAGCCTCGCTCCTCCAATTGGACTGAGTACATCCGGGAGAATTAGGTCGGCTGTCAGGCCGCCTTCGCGAGCAAGCCCGCTCCCACAGGGGATTGATGTGTGGCTGGGTGAGATTGGTCGGCTGTCAGGCCGCCATCGCGGGCAAGTCGAATCGTCGCACCGCTCGCTCCTACAAAATCAAAAGCAGACCGGCGCACACCGCAGCGCTTTTCACCACTCATTAGGCCGAGCGTTAGCTCGCCTGCTCTTGATCTTGCTCTGCCCGCCCCTTCGGGAGGCTGAGTGGAGGTGTT
Organism: Pseudomonas sp. FBCC-B1667; assembly: GCF_059133255.1. Taxonomy (NCBI): domain Bacteria; kingdom Pseudomonadati; phylum Pseudomonadota; class Gammaproteobacteria; order Pseudomonadales; family Pseudomonadaceae; genus Pseudomonas; species Pseudomonas sp. FBCC-B1667. The sequence continues at coordinate 6,388,711 of NZ_CP101437.1, forward strand.
TATCTGGGGGGTAGGCGCGAAGCGCCGTGCGACGGAGTCGCACACATCGAGAGGAGGTCGAAGCGAAGCCGACCGGAGGCGATGCCCCCAGATGAATACCGGAACGAAGGAACGCCGAGCCCAAGCGAGGGGCCGGGCGCCGGGGCGAGACCTTTGGTTCCTTTGGGGCGTTTGCCAAAGGGACTCGCCGTAAGGGCGAAACCGCCAGCCGCCGTTACCGCAGCAACGGATATGCACACAAAACGTCAGTACCCGTCAGAACCATAATCAACCGTAAAGTCGAACCCCGTCACCCGCTCCACACCCGTCTCAAGAAGCCCACTCGGCAACAACCGCAACCACCGATAACCCGGCGCCTGCTCCCCCACCTTAAAATCCTGACTTCCCGGCTCAAACTGAATACACGTCGAAGGCGAAGCCATCAGCCGTACCCCCTCGCGCATCTGGTCAATCTCCTGATGCACATGCCCCCACAACACCGCCCGCACCTGCGGAAACCGATCCAGCACCGCAAACAACGCCTCAGGATTACGCAACCCGATCGGCTCCATCCACGCACAGCCAATCGACACCGGGTGATGATGAAAACACACCAAATGATGCCGCTCCGGCGCCTCACTCAATGAACGCACGAGCAACTGCAACTGCTCATCCTGCAAATACCCCGGCACCGAACCGGGCACCGCCGAATCCAGCAAGGTCACTCGCCAGTTGCCAATATCGACAACCGGCTCCAGCAGCGAACTCTGCACGGCAGCCTCGGCCATGATCATCGGCTCATCATGATTGCCGGGGATCCATCGCGCCGGAGCGTCAATCTGCCGGGTCAGGTCACGAAACTGCTGGTAGGACTCCAGCGTCCCGTCCTGGGAAATGTCGCCACTGGCAATAATCAGATCGATCTGCGGCTGTTGCAGCCGCGCCAGATCAATGACCTTTTGCAGACTCTCGCGGGTGTTCATGCCCAGCAACGTGCCGTCCGCTTCGGCGAACAGATGGCTGTCGGAGAGTTGCACCAGCAACGCCGGATCGGCGGTGGTCAATGTGGATACGCTCGGCAAGGCGTTCTCCCTGGGCTGAATCACGGGGGTGGATAGGTGCCGCAATTATGCTGGGGGACGCTCAAAAGAGGAAACCTGTGAACCTGACGCAGTTCACAACTAGCGAACGACGGCGTATTCGTGTCCGCACGCCAGGCAATGGCTCAGCCATTCGCCCAGAAACATATTCAGCTGGGCCTTTTCGTCTGGCTGGTGCATCGAGGCGTTCGGGTAAGGATAGATGCCGCGAAAACGCCGCGCATGCTCGGCGCTGACCACTTCGGCCATGCAGGCATCGTGATAGACCTGCACTTCCAGCTGCGGAATCGGCAGCCATGGCAGGCTGTGTTCCTGGCGCACTTGCAGGGTCGTGGTGTACGGACAGACCTGCAACACTTCCAGCGCCAGCACGCCGAGCATCTGCTCGCCGTGGGTCACGGCAATGCGCCGCGCCGCGGGCTCGTCGCGCATGTCCGGTAGCAGTCGCATCAAACGCGCGTAATTCGCCTCGCAGGAAGCTTGCAGACCCGCAAGGTCCACCCGATAGCGATCGCGCAGCTTGTTTACGACCATAACCCCCTCACTTCAGCGCGGTTTAAAGCTAACCATTGCAAGGCAATGATGCTGGCCGCGTTGGCAATTCGTCCATCACGTACGGCCTGCAAGGCATCTTCGAACGCCCAGACCGTGACGCGGATATCTTCAGCTTCTTCCTCCAGCCCATGCAGGCCGCCAACCCCGGTAGAGTCGCAACGCCCCAGGAACAGGTGCACGAACTCATTACTGCCGCCCGGCGACGGGAAATATTTGATCATCGGCCAGAGCGCCCCGAACACAAGCCCAGCTTCCTCCTGCCCTTCGCGGTGAGCAACTTCTTCCGGCACTTCTTCCTTGTCGATCAGACCAGCGACCAGTTCGATCAGCCAAGGGTTGTCGGTCTTGCCCATGGCGCCGACGCGAAATTGCTCGATCAGCACCACTTCGTCACGCTGCGGGTCGTATGGCAGCACGCACACTGCATCGTGGCGCACGAACACTTCACGATTGATTTCACGGCTCATGCCGCCGGCGAACAGTTCGTGGCGCAAGTGCACACGGTCGAGCTTGTAAAAGCCCTCGTAGCACTTTTCGCGCCGAACGATATCAACGGCGGTCGGAATGGCGTTGGCAAAATCAGTCATGACAATCCTCTTTACTGCAAATCCGTTACGAGGCTCCTTTTTGTGAATTGCAACCTCGACTTCGCGCCATCCTAACGCGCCCAAGACATTTGATGCAGCCCCTTTCCCGTCAGCGAGATAGACGGTGAGGGCGAAACCAACTCTAATTAGCTTAGTGGCGAACTGACTGCTTCGTTGAGAGTCGAAGCGGATAACTTTTTGCTTTTCCCTGTTTTACAAAGGACGACCATGTCGCTTTTTAAAATCGCCTCCGTGGCCGCAATCGCCCTGACGCTGGGCGCCTGCCAGAGTCTGTTTCAGCCCAACTACCGGGCGCCGCTGGAAACCACCCGCGACGCTACTGAAACCCTGAAACCGGGTTGCACCACCCCCGATTGCCCGCTGGTGAACATTGATACGCTGCGCTTCCCCGCCGAACCGCAGCTTGACGGCATCGTCGAAAAACGTCTGTTGCAAATGACCCGCACCACACCGGACACCCCGGTGGCACCGACGCTGACGGCCTATCGCGATGAATTTTTGCGCACCGCCGGTCCGCGCTACAGCAGTTACCTGCAAGCCAAGGTACGTGAACAGCATGACGGCTTGGTGATCGTTGAATTTTCCAGCTACCTGGACACTGGCGGCGCCCATGGCACCCCGGGCCGCAGCTTTATCAACTATTCACGCCAGCAGCACAAAGTGCTGACGCTGTCGGACATGTTGGTGCCGGGGCAGGAAGAAGCGTTCTGGAAAGCAGCGCAAGTGGCGCACAACAGCTGGCTGATCAGCACCAAGCTCGATCAGGAGCCGGAGTTCGTGAAGCAGTGGCCGTTCCAGAAAACCCAGAACGTGGCGCTGACCTACGGCGGGGTGATCCTCAAGTACGAAACCAGCACCATCGCGCCTTACGCGCTGGGCCATGTCGAACTGAAGATCCCCTACCCACGCCTGAACGGCATCATCAAGCCCGAGCTGTTTCCCGGCCGTAACTGAAGGCCCGGCCCAACACCAGCTGCAGCAGCCCTGCCAGAATCAATGACGGCAGGGTTGCGCCAATGTCCGGATACAGATTGGCCAGCAAGTGATAAGTGCTCACCCCGCCCAACCAGGCGAGCAACGCCGGCCAGCGCAACGCGGCTGACGCCACGTGAGCTGAACGTTTGCGCAGGATGAAGTGATCCACCAGCACCACGCCGAACAGCGGCGCAAACACCGAACCGATCAATAGCAGGAAGTTCTGGTACTGGGCCAATGGCGCCAGGCAGGCAATCAGCGTACAGATCACGCCGATGGCCAACGCCAGATGTTCGACTTTCAAGCGCAACAAAATCCCGCTGGAGACGGCCGCCGAGTGAATGTCGGCGAAAGCGTTTTCCGACTCGTCCAACAAGATCAGCAACAGCGGAATGCCCAGCCCGGCACCGGCCAGCGCCAGCAACAAGGCATTCACTTCACCGCTCGGCGCGAACGCCAGCGTATAGGCCACGCCCAGGCTCATCAGCCAGAAATTACCGATAAAGAAGCCCAGCGCCGTGCCGCCGAAGACGTTTTTCGCACGTTTGCCGAAACGCGAGTAGTCGGCAATCAGCGGCAGCCACGACAGCGGCATGGCGATAGCAATGTCGAAGCCCACGGCGAACGGCATCGAACCATCACCGGCCTGCGCCCACAAGGCAGCCAGATCGGCTTTGGCGAACAGGTTCCAGGTCAGCCAGATGCACGCAGCCAGCAACAGCCAGATACCCCACTTGCGCAGGATCTGCCGCACGAATGTCAGAGGACCGCTGACCGCCAGCAAGGTCGCCAGACCACCGAAGACAATTGTCCAGAGCAGCGGATTCGACAGCAGGCTGCCTTCGCTGAATGCACGCGCACCGAGCAGGCTGGCGGCATCGCGCATGACGATGATTTCGAACGAGCCCCAACCGATCAGCTGCAGCAGGTTCAGCACGGCCGGCAGGCTCGCGCCACGCTTGCCGAGGCTGAGTTTGAGCGCAGCCATCGACGACAGGCCGGTGTCACTGCCGATCACGCCGACAGCGGCCAGCAGCAGAACGCCGACCAGGGTGCCGAGGAAAATCGCCAGCAGCGAGCCGGACAGACCCAGGCCTGGCGCGAGCAGTGCGCCGGTCTGTAGCACCATCAGACCGATGCCGAGGGAGAACCACAGGGAAAACAGATCACGACCGCCGAAGACGCGTTTTTCAGTGGGTACGGCGATGTCTGGAGAATAAGTACTGGGTTGAATGCTCAAGGGTGTTATCTCAGAGGGACATTTGTTGTTGTGTAGATCTCAATCGCCAGCAGGCTGGCTCCCACAGGGGACGTGTGAACGCCACAGATCCAATGTGGGAGCCAGCCTGCTGGCGATGAGGCCTGTGCAGGCCCCACCGTTTCAGGTCAGATCAAACCTTCTTGTACAGCTGACTGCCTTCCTGCTTGAACCGCTCGGCCTGTTCCGCCAATCCCTGGGCGACCTCGGCATCCACGGTTTCGATCCGCTGGTTGGCCGCGTATTCGCGGACTTCCTGAGTGATCTTCATCGAGCAGAATTTCGGCCCGCACATGGAGCAGAAGTGCGCGACCTTGGCCGAGTCCTTCGGCAGGGTTTCATCGTGATATGAACGGGCGGTGTCCGGATCCAGGCCGAGGTTGAACTGGTCTTCCCAACGAAATTCGAAGCGCGCCTTGCTCAAGGCATTGTCGCGAATCTGCGCACCCGGATGTCCTTTGGCCAGATCGGCGGCATGCGCGGCGATTTTGTAGGTGATGATCCCGGTCTTCACATCATCCTTGTTCGGCAGGCCCAAGTGTTCCTTCGGCGTCACGTAGCAAAGCATCGCGCAACCGAACCAGCCGATCATCGCCGCACCGATCCCGGAGGTGATGTGGTCGTAGCCTGGAGCAATGTCGGTAGTCAGCGGCCCGAGGGTGTAGAACGGCGCCTCGTCGCAGCACTCGAGCTGCTTGTCCATGTTCTCTTTGATCAATTGCATCGGCACGTGGCCCGGGCCTTCGATCATGCATTGCACGTCGTGTTTCCAGGCGATTTTGGTCAGCTCGCCGAGGGTTTCCAGTTCGCCGAATTGTGCGGCGTCGTTGGCGTCGGCAATCGAACCCGGACGCAGGCCATCGCCCAGCGAGAAGCTGACGTCGTAGGCCTTCATGATTTCGCAGATGTCTTCGAAATGGGTGTAGAGGAAGTTTTCCTTGTGGTGCGCCAGGCACCACTTGGCCATGATCGAACCGCCACGAGAGACGATGCCGGTGACGCGCTTGGCGGTCAGTGGCACATAACGCAGCAGAACGCCGGCATGGATGGTGAAGTAGTCGACGCCCTGCTCGGCTTGCTCGATCAGCGTGTCGCGGAACAGCTCCCAGGTCAGGTCTTCGGCGGCGCCGCCGATTTTTTCCAGAGCTTGATAAATCGGCACCGTACCGATCGGCACTGGCGAGTTGCGGATGATCCACTCGCGGGTTTCGTGGATGTGTTTGCCGGTGGACAAGTCCATGACCGTGTCCGAACCCCACCGAATGCCCCAGGTCAGTTTCGCCACTTCTTCTTCGATGGACGAACCCAGTGCGCTGTTGCCGATGTTGCCGTTGATCTTCACCAGGAAGTTACGGCCGATGATCATCGGTTCCAGTTCGGTGTGGTTGATGTTGGCCGGAATGATCGCGCGGCCACGGGCGATTTCGTCACGGACGAATTCGGGGGTGATGATTTTCGGCACACTGGCGCCGAAGCTGTGGCCGGCGTGCTGCTGATCCAGCAGGCCGGCGGCGCGGGCCACTTCCAGCTTCATGTTTTCGCGGATGGCGACGTATTCCATCTCGGCGGTGATGATGCCTTGGCGGGCATAGTGCATCTGGCTGACGTTGGCTCCGGCCTTGGCACGGCGCGGGTTGTTGACGTGGGCGAAACGCAGCTTGGTCAGCTCGGCATCGGCGAGGCGTTCCTGGCCGAAGTTGGAGCTCAGGCCGGGCAGACGTTCAGTATCGCCACGGGATTCGATCCACGCGGAACGCACATCGGCCAGGCCTTTGCGCACGTCGATAATGACATTGGGATCGGTGTACGGGCCCGAGGTGTCGTAAACCACCACCGGCGCATTGATCTCGCCGCCGAAGTCGGTCGGTGTTACATCCAGGCTGATTTCGCGCATGGGTACGAGGATGTCGGGGCGCGAACCCTGGACATAGATTTTTTGCGAGCGGGTAAACGGTTGAACCGACTGTTGATCGACTTGGGCCGAATCACTCAGGTTCATCGTATTTTTTGGTTTTATCGTCATCACGGGCTCTCCAGACAGCATCCAGGCAGTGGAATTTTGTCGGAGCGAACCTGTAACGAATGGACGCGACCAATCAGCCATAAAGAAGCTGTTGGTGCTGTGCTCAGTGCTCGAGGGGTGTTCGATTGTCGAACAACATCCCGGACGAAGCACAAGAGGACTCGCCGGGTGACGAGAAATCTTGTTCCCTACGCAGGCGCTAACCTGATCAGGTTCAACGGGATCCGAAATTATTCGATCTCAGCCTCATAGCAAGGCACCCCGACAAGAACCCGGCCAGTCTAGACACAACTGACGAAGAACGCCAACGCCGAACAAAACACCTTGATGAATGGCAGATACAGGATTGTTGCCGCCCGATTGCACAACTACACTCGCTACGCCAAGCCATGCGTTGACGTGGTACGTGCCGCGCCTTAGCCTTGGCGCTCAAATTACTTGTGTAATATTAATTCTAGGGAACGCCTATGCTGCGCAAACTTTCACTGGCCCTTGCCGTGTCTTGTGCGTCTTGTGGAACGGGCTGGGCAGCAGAAGCGCCCTTATCGACCAAGAACGACCTGGTCAGCGTTTACCAGGAAGCAAAGGCCAACAACGCCGACCTCGCGGCGGCCATCGCGCAATATGGCGCGCAGAAGGAAGTCGTGCCCCAGGCCCGCGCCGGCCTGCTGCCCAATCTGTCGGGTGGTGCCGAAGTGGCCAGCATCCGTACCGCGATCGACCAGCCTTCGTCGACAGCCAATCGCAGTGCAAATTCGTATCAGGCCACCCTGGCGCAGCCACTGTTCCGTGCCGATCGCTGGTTCCAGTTCCAGGCCGCCAAAGACGTCAACGAACAGGCTGCCCTGCAACTCTCGGCCACTGAGCAAAACCTGATCCTGCAGACTGCCCAAAATTACTTCAACGTGCTGCGCACCCAGGACAACCTGGCGTCGACCAAGGCGGAAGAAGCCGCGTTCAAACGCCAACTTGATCAGTCCAACGAGCGTTTCGACGTCGGCCTGTCGGACAAGACCGACGTGCTCAACTCTCAAGCCAGCTACGACACCGCACGCGCCAACCGGATCGTTGCCCAGCGCCAGGTCGATGATGCGTTTGAAGCACTGGTCACCCTGACCAACCGTCAGTACAACTCGATCTGGGGTGTCAGCCATCAATTGCCCATCCTGGCTCCGATACCGAACGAGGCCAAAGCCTGGGTCGATACGGCCGCCCGCCAGAACCTGAATCTGCTGGCCAGCAACTACGCGGTCAGTGCCGCCGAAGAAACCCTCAAGCAGCGTAAGTCCGGTCACCTGCCGACCCTGGACGCGGTAGCGAAGTACGAAAAAGGTGACAACGACGCACTGGGCTTCAGCAACCCGAGTGCCTTTGGTCAACCGTACAGCGGCAACGTCGAGCAAACGACGGTGGGCCTGCAGCTGAACATCCCGATCTACAGCGGCGGCCTGACCACCTCGCAAGTGCGTCAATCGTATGCGCAACTGGATCAGACCGAGCAGCAACGCGAAGCGCTACGTCGGCAAATCGTCGAAAACACCCGCGACCTGCATCGCGCGGTGAACACTGACGTTGAGCAGGTGCAGGCGCGCAAGCAGTCGATCATCTCCAACCAGAGTGCGGTGGACGCAACCGAAATCGGTTATCAAGTGGGCACACGCAACATCGTCGACGTGCTGGATGCGCAGCGCTCGCTGTACACCTCGGTGCGCGACTACAACAACACCCGCTACGACTACATCCTCGACAACCTGAAATTGAAACAACAGGCCGGCACGTTGAGCCCGGGAGATCTGGAAGACTTGAAGCGCTACCTCAAGGCTGACTACAACCCCGACAAGGACTTCCTGCCACCCGATTTGGCCAAGGCGGCGGAACAGCAACTCAAGTCAAGACCACCCACCCAGTAATGCGTGCGGCGAGGGGGCATGCCCCCTCGCACACATTAGCGGCCGATCAAACGTCCCAGCCCATCCAGCAACCGCTGCAACGCCCCTTGATTGGTGCGCATCACCTTCAGCCCCGCCTCTGCCATCCGTTGCGCATCGCGCGGCAATTCGAACAGCCGCTGCACCGCCAGTGCCAGGCCTTCAGCATCCTCCACTTCCTGCAACGCCCCGGCACTGCGCAACTGCGCGGCGATTTCGAGGAAGTTGAACAGGTGCGGGCCGCTGAGTACCGGTTTGGCCAACGCGGCCGGTTCCAGCAGGTTATGTCCGCCGTTCGGTACCAGGCTGCCACCGACAAACGCGCTGTCGGCCAAGGCGTAGAGAAACAGCAACTCGCCCATGGTGTCGCCCACCAGCACCGATGTGGTCGACGTCACCGGTTCGTCTGTAGAACGGCGCAACGTTGCAAAACCCTGCTGCTGGCACAGCTCGAACACCGCGTTGAAGCGCTCCGGATGGCGCGGCACCAGAATCAACAATGCATCGGGGTGGTTGGTCAATAACTGACGATGGGCCGCGAGGACTACTTCGTCCTCGCCTTCATGGGTACTGGCAGCGATCCACACCGGCCGTTCAAGCGTCTGCCAATGGGTACGCAGCTCGACGGCGCGTTGCAGTAATTGCGGGTCGATGGTCAGGTCGAACTTGATCGAGCCGGTGACTTCCACGGTGTCAGGACGCGCACCCAATTCACGAAAGCGCTGGGCTTCGGCCTCGGTCTGTACCGCGAACAGGCTCATCTCGGCGAGCATCGGCTGGGTCAGTTTGCGGAAGCGGCCATAACCCTTGGCAGAGCGCTCGGACAGTCGCGCATTGGCCAGCGCTACGGGAATCCCGCGTTTGGCGCATTGGTGAATGTGGTTGGGCCAGAGTTCGGTTTCCATGATCACCGCCAGCGTTGGCCGGACCCGGTCAAGGAACCGCGCAGCGGCGCAGGGCAAATCGTAAGGCAGGTAGCAGTGCTGAATGCGCGGTTCATTGGCGAACAACGCCTGGATACGCTCGGACCCGGTCGGGGTCATGCAGGTCACGGTAATCGGCAGCTGTGGATAACGTTGCAGCAACGCGCGAATCATCGGTGCCGCGGCAATGCTTTCGCCCACCGACACCGCGTGTACCCAGATACCGCCCGGCTTCATCACCGGCAGTCCGAGGGAGAAACGCTCGCCAATACGCTTGGTGTACGCCGGCGCCTTTCGCGCCCGCAGCCATAGCCGAATCGCTACCAGTGGCAGCCCCAGGTAAAACAGCGCGGTATAGAGAGTTCTATTCATGGCGGCGGAGTTTATCGGCTTTTCTCGCCGATCGCCTGCAAGTGCACGGCAAAACGTTCTGCCAACCAACGAGCCGCCGGGCCCAGCGGCTCATCGCGACGCCACACCAACTCCACCACCAGCGCCGGCGGGGTCCATTCGCTGTCCAGTTCGACCATCAGGCCCTGGTACGCCGGGTATTGCACCACGTGACGTGGCAGCCAGGCCCAACCGAGGCCACGCACCAGCCATTCGGCCATCACGTAGAAACTGTCAGCACGCCAGACTTGCGGGCTGGCCGGTTCGCTGCCGGGATAGACGCTGGACTGGGTGGACATCAGTAACTGCCGATGCTGTGCCAGTGCCTGGCAATCGACCTGAGCCTGTTTCGCCAGCGGATGCCCGACGCCGCACACGGTGACCATCTCGACGCTGCCCAGCACGCGCCGTTCAAGGGCTTCGGGGATCTGGTCGTGATAGAACAGCAAACCCAGATCGGCCCGGCGTTCTACCAGTTTGCGTGCCACATCGCCCTGAGCAGCACTGGTCAGTTGCACTTCGAGGCTGGGAAATTTTTCCGCCAGGGCTTCGAAGCTTTCAATGATCGGTTGATAGGGCATGGCCTCATCCTGAGCCACACGCAATCGAGCTTCCTGGCCGCGCATCATGGCCAACGCGCGGCCGTTGAGGCGCTCGCACTGGCGCAACACTTCTCGCGCCTCGTCCAGCAAGGCATTGCCGGCCGCGGTGAGTTTCGGCTGACGGCCGCTGCTGCGATCGAACAGGCTCACGCCCAAATCTTCTTCCAACAGCGCAATCGAACTGCTGACCGCTGACTGCGCCTTGCGCTGATTGCGTGCTACCGCTGAAAACGAGCGGTGCTCCGCTACGCTGACAAACAACCGCAGTTGCTCAAGATTCCATTGCATACACCAACCCATCTTCATGGCAGATAGGTAATGACTTTACCGCATCTGTAGAGCCTCTAAAATGCCGACCTCAGAAAGCAACACTTCACACGAGGATGCACCCATGACCGCTTACTACTACCTGGCCATCGCCATCTGCGCCGAAGTGATCGCGACTGTATCGATGAAAGCCGTCAAAGGTTTCAGCACGCCGCTGCCGTTGACGCTGGTGATTGTCGGCTACGGTATCGCCTTCTGGATGCTGACCCTCGTGGTGCGCAGCGTTCCGGTGGGAGTCGCCTACGCGGTGTGGGCCGGCATGGGCATTGTGATGGTCAGCGTCGCGGCGCTGTTTATCTATGGGCAGAAACTGGATGTGCCAGCAATGCTGGGGATGGCGCTTATCGTTCTGGGCGTCGTTGTCATCCAGCTGTTCTCGAAAACCGCCGGGCACTAAACCCTGAAACAGAATGCAGGAGTGAGCCTGCTCGCTCCTACAGGTTTTTGCATCCCTCCAGTTGATCACCGACAAATTCCCTTTTCGTCGAGTCTGTATACTGCGCCCTCGTCTTGAACACTGAGGTCGCCGCATGCCATCCGTTATTTCCACCGACGTTCTGATTGTCGGCGCTGGTGTCGCCGGCCTCTGGCTGAATGCCCGTCTGCGCCGACAGGGTTTTTCGACCGTGCTGGTGGAAAGCGCCAGCCTCGGCGGCGGGCAGAGTATGAAGTCCCAGGGCATCATTCACGGCGGCGCCAAGTACGCGTTGCACGGTGCCCTGACCGGGGCGTCGGAAGCGATTGCCGACATGCCGCGCCGCTGGCGTGAAGCGCTGGCGGGCGATGGCGAACTGGACCTGTCCGGCGTGCGCCTGTTGTCCGAAGCCCACTATCTCTGGTCCCCCGGCACACTTGCCGGCAACCTCACCAGTTTCTTCGCCAGCAAGGCTGTGCGCGGTCGTGTTGATCAGGTCAAGGGCGAGCAACTGCCGCCGGCCCTGCAAGACAAACGCTTCAAGGGCAAGGTCTATCGCCTGGCGGAATTGGTGGTGGATGTACCAAGCCTGATCCAGTGTCTGGCCGATCTGGCCGGTGATGGCCTGCTCGCCGGGCAGAAGATCGAGCCGCTGCTGGAAGGTGGAATTCTTGTCGGCCTGAAGGTCGACGATCGAGAGATTCGTGCCCAACGCATCGTCCTGAGCGCCGGCGCCGGCACCGCGTCATTGCTCGAAGCGCTGGGCCTGAGCCAACCCGCCATGCAGCGCCGGCCGTTGCACATGATCATCGCCAAAGGCCCGGGCCTCAAACCGCTGTACGCCCATTGCCTGGGCGGCGGCACCAAACCACGCCTGACCGTGACCACTCACCCGGCGGCCGACGGTCAGTGGGTCTGGTACATGGGTGGCGACATTGCCGAGGCCGAAGGCGTAGCCCGCGAACCTGCCGAGCAAATCGCCACGGCGCAGCAAGAGCTCGGCCAGTTGCTGCCATGGATCGACCTGAGTACCGCGCAATGGGCGACCTTGCGTGTGGAACGCGCAGAGCCGCTGCAATCGGGACTTACCCGTCCTGACAACGCCTTCCTCGCCGAACAAGGTCGCCTGATGGTGGGCTGGCCGACCAAACTGGCGCTGGCGCCAGACTTCGCCGACCGGGTCATCGCCAGCCTGACGCGTGACGGCATTCAGCCAAGCCATCCAGCGCCACTGCCGGAATTGCCGAAACCGCCCATGGCCGTGCCGGCCTGGGAGCAACTGCTGCCATGAGCCAACCCACCCTGCACGATCTGCACCGCCCACTGGGCAGCACCGGCCTGCTGGTTTCGCCGCTGGGCCTGGGCACGGTCAAGCTCGGCCGTGACCAGGGCGTGAAGTATCCCAACGGCTTCCAGATTCCCGACGACGACGATGCACGCCGGTTGCTCAAACTTTCCCGCGACATGGGCATCAACCTGATCGACACCGCCCCGGCCTATGGCTGCAGCGAAGAACGCCTCGGACCGTTGTTGCGTGGCCAGCGCCAGGACTGGGTGATCGTCAGCAAGGTCGGTGAAGAGTTTGCAAACGGCCAGTCGAGCCATGACTTCAGTGCCGCCCACACGCGACTTTCCGTGGAGCGCAGCCTGCAACGTCTGGAAACTGACTTTATCGACTTGGTGTTGGTGCACTCCGACGGCAACGACCTGGCGATTCTCACTGACTGCGAGGTCTATACAACCCTCGCCGCGCTCAAGGCCGAAGGCAAGATTCGCGGCTTCGGTTTTTCCGGTAAAACCGTCGAAGGTGGTTTGAAGGCTCTGGAGCAGGGTGATTGCGCGATGGTCACCTACAATCTGAACGAGCAGAACGAGAAGCCTGTCATTGACTATGCTGCTGCTCACGGCAAAGCCATTCTGGTCAAAAAAGCCCTCGCCAGCGGTCATGTGTGCCTGAGTCCAGGCGTGGACCCGGTGCGCGCCAGCTTCGAGTTGTTGTTTGAACATCCGGGTGTGGCCAGTGCTATTGTCGGGACCATCAATCCGCTGCACCTCGCCCACAACGTTGCGACCGTTGCCCAGGTCCTCCGTAGAAACTGATGCCGCCCACGCGGCCTTAAGCAGGAGCCGACATGCCGCGTACGCTCATTAGAAAGAACCCGAGCAACTTCAAGACCCTGCCGTTGTACGTCGAAGCGACCCCCGAAGGCTTGAGCTATCAGAGCGTCGGGATGCCGCTCAATTTCTCCCAGACCCTGCAGCGTCGCCGCCCCGTGACGGTGGCCAGCACCGAGCGGTTTGCGCTGGAACTGGCCAACCTCGGGGTCTCGGTGCGCCTGACCCTGCATTGGCAGAATCGCGATTACTGGGTGTTGGTGCGTCAGCGTCGGCAAGACCGTGGCGACGTGGTGCTCAAGCTGATCTCCGGGTACGTGCCGGCCCATGAGCTGAACCTGCCATTGCACACGGCGATCCAGGAAATTGCCGAAGAGTGCCTGCTGGAAACCCCGGAAGGCTGGCTCGGCGGACGTTTTAATGACACTTGGCTGCCAGCGCCCTATGCCAGCGCCCTGCACTACCGCGAGGCGCTACCGTTTCGCCTGACGCCGTTGTCCGGTTCGGCGCGGCCGGTGCGGTGCGCCAACCTGCAGCTGATCGAACGTCCGCGGGCTTACGTGCATTTGCCCACCGCGTCGTTGCAATTGATCTATGACTTACGCCTCGACGTGCCCAAGGAAGCCAAATCCCTGAGCCTGTTTCATGTCGATGAGCGGCTTGAAGGTGATCAACTGGTGGCCCGCCTCGACCGCAAGCGCCCCGACTTGTACCTGATGCCCTTGCAGGACGGCCAGCCGATGGCCGAGTTGTATACCTTGAAGAAGGATCAACTCTACCCGGCGAGCACTCGCGGGTTGTTTCTGGCGGAGAGCTTTGCCCGACAGGAAGGCTGGGTGGTGCGTGATGAGCGGATTCGCTGGAAGGATTGGGTGCGCCAGCAGGGGCTGAGCCCGCCGGGGAAGGATTCGGGTCTGGCGCGGTTACGCGGAAAGGCGAAGCAATTGCTGAAAAAAATCGTGCCGCATAAAAAAGTCAGCTCTTGATCGTTCCCACCAGAGCGTGGGAACGATCAGCGTCTCACTCGGATTGACGGATTTTTTCGACAATCGCCGTGGTCGAGCTGTTCGCTACCAGCCCCAGCACTTTCACCGCCCCGCCATACGCCGTCACGATGTCTGCGCCGACCACTTGATCGATCCCGTAATCACCACCTTTGACCAACACGTCCGGCTTGACCTCGCGCAGCAGGTTTTCCGGGGTGCCTTCAGGGAAGCTGATCACCCAATCCACCGCCCCCAAACCCGCCAGTACTGCCATGCGGCGGTCGACGCTGTTGATCGGACGACCCGGCCCTTTCAGGCGGCTGACCGAAGCATCGTCATTGACCGCAACGATCAAACGATCGCCCTGGGCCCGTGCCTGCTCGAGGTAGGTCACGTGGCCGGCATGCAGAATGTCGAAGCAGCCATTGGTGAACACGATTTTCTCTTTGTGCGCTCGCGCATCGGCGACGGCCAGCAAGAGCTGCTCAAGGCCCAACACACCGCGCTCGGAACCTTCTTCGCGCTGGATGGCGCGACGCAGTTCCGGGGCGCTGATGGCTGCCGTACCGAGTTTTCCGACCACGATGCCCGCCGCCAGGTTGGCCAGGGCCACCGCATGGGGCAATTCTTCGCCAGCGGCAATCGCCGCTGCCAGGGTAGAAATCACGGTATCGCCGGCACCGGTCACGTCGAACACTTCGCGGGCACGGGCCGGCAGGTGCAGCGCCGGATGATCCGGACGCAGCAAGGTCATGCCGTGTTCGCCGCGGGTCACCAACAGAGCGCCGAGGTCGAGGTCGTGCATCAGCTGCGCGCCTTTGCTCACTAACTCGTGCTCATCGGCGCAACCACCGACGATGGTTTCGAACTCGCTGAGGTTCGGGGTGATCAGGCTGGCACCGCGGTAGATCGAGAAATCCTTGCCTTTGGGATCCGCCAGCACCGGAATGCCGCGGGCACGGGCGGCCTGGATCAACACCTGATGGTTTTTCAGCGCGCCTTTGCCGTAGTCGGACAGCACCAGCACCTTGATGCCTTCGAGCAACTCATCGACTTGCTCGCCAAGCGCCAACGCGTTGGTGGCGAAGGGTTCTTCAAAGTCGATACGCAGCAATTGCTGGTGACGACTCATGACCCGCAGCTTGACGATGGTCGGCTGGTGCGCAATGCGCTGGAATATCGCCCGGACGCCTGCGCCCTGGAGGCTATTGGCCAGGCTATCCGCCGCTTCGTCGTCGCCGGTCACGCCGACCAGCGAAGCCGGAGCACCGAGCGCGGCAATGTTCAACGCAACGTTGGCGGCACCGCCCGGGCGGTCCTCGATTTGCTCGACCTTGACCACTGGCACCGGCGCCTCAGGGGAAATCCGTGAGGTACCACCATGCCAGTAACGGTCGAGCATGACATCGCCGACCACCAAGACAGGGGCTTGATCGAATCGCGGCATGGACAACTTCATGGAGCAACCCACATACAAAATGAACAGGGGCGCGATATTACCACAGGGTTGGCGCTGGCTTGCGTGACGGCTGCAACGGGATGATTTTGCAGGCAAATCTGTTCAGTTATTGAGCAGATATGTTTATAAAAGACGGGTTTGATCAAGAAGGGTAAAGGTCTGGATAAAAATCGCCGGGCGCATGACGCGCCCGGCGAGCAGGGGTCAGGCGATGTCTTCAGCCGGGGCGTCGAGGCCCATGGCATTCAGGCGGGCGTAGTAACCGTTGTGCGCCAGCAGTTCGGCATGGGTGCCGCGCTCGACGATACGACCTTGATCCATGACCAGGATCAGGTCAGCCTTTTCAATAGTCGACAGTCGGTGAGCGATCACCAGCGTGGTCCGGCCTTTCATCACTTGATCCAGCGCTGCCTGGATGTGGCGCTCGGATTCGGTGTCGAGCGCCGAGGTGGCCTCGTCGAGAATCAGCAACGGCGCATTCTTCAACAAGGCTCGCGCAATCGCCAGGCGCTGACGTTGACCGCCGGACAGCAGCACGCCGTTTTCGCCGACCTGAGTGTCCAGACCTTCGGGCAACTGCGCGATGAAATCCATGGCGTAGGCATCTCGCGCCGCTTTCTCGATGTCTTCACGCGGTGCGCCGGCCAGATCGCCATAGGCAATGTTGTTGGCCACGGTGTCGCTGAACAGCGTCACGTGTTGGGTCACCTGGGCGATGTGCTTGCGCAGGTTCAGCAGCTTGTACCGCTCCACTTCAACACCGTCGATCAGGATCTCGCCCGTGTCGTGGTGATAAAAGCGTGGAATCAGGTTGGCCAAGGTCGACTTGCCACTGCCTGAGCGTCCGACCAGTGCCACCATTTGCCCCGGCTCGACCGAGAACGTGATGTCATTGAGCACCTGGCGATCGGTGTCAGGGTAGGTGAAGCTCAGGTTGCGTACGTCCAGACGCCCGGTGACGGCATCGCGCTCGACGGTGCCGGTATCGACTTCAGGCGCAACATCCAGTTGTTCGAAAATACTTTCCGCACCGGCCACGCCTTTCTGGATGGTCGAGCTGACTTCGGACAGCTGACGGATTGGCTTGGGCAACAGGCCGGCCAGGGTGATGTAGGCAACCATGTCACCGGCCGAGGCATCGCCGCGCAGGTACAGCACCAGGAACATCAGCACTGCCATGGCGGTGTAGATCACCAGTTGCAGCAGCGGCGTGTAGATGGCACCGGTGCGGGTCATGCGCAGTTGCTTGTCGGTGTTGCCCTGACTGGCCTCGAAGAAGCGTTTTTCTTCGTAGACTTCGCCACCGAAGCTGCGCACCACGCGATACCCCTGAATGGTTTCCGACGCGACGTGCGTCACGTCACCCATGGCCAACTGGATTTTCTTGCTCTGCTTGCGGAATTTCTTGCTCGCGGTACGCACCATGACGGCGATCAACGGCAGGATGGCGACCATGACCAGTGTCAGACGCCAGTTCATGAACAGCAGCGAGGCAAACAGGAAAATTACCGTCATGCCTTCACGGATTACGACCTTGATCGCATCTGTGGCCGCCCCGGTGACCATCGTCACGTTGAAGGTGATACGCGAAATCAGATGACCCGAGTTATGCTTGTCGAAATACCGGTTGGGCAGCACCAACAGGTTATTGAACAGCTGTACTCGCAGATCATGGACTAGACCCAGGGAAACCTTGGCTAGAAAGTAGTTGCCCAGATAAGATCCCAGCCCTTGCCAAGCGGCGATCAGGATGATCAGCAGCGGCACAGCCTGCAACAGTTGCAGGTCGCGCAGGTAAGGCACCGTCGGAAAGAGCACTGCCTCAGGATTGGACAGGCCATCGACAAAGTACTTGAGAATGTAGCCGAGCATCGGCTGGGTCGAAGCGAAAATCAGAAAGCCGACGATGCTGATCAGAAACAGACTGATGTATGGCCGGACATAGCCAAGCAGGCGGAAGTAGATTTTCAAGCTCGATGGGCTTGCGGAGAGACTGGAGTCGGTCATATCACGCGTTTGTCGATAAAAAGGACGCTGACTTTAGCACAGCTTCTTCTGGGTTCTGGCAATCGCATAAAGGCTGTTATTGTTAGGCCTCGAATTAAGCATCAAATAGCCATCACCCCGAAATGGCCGATCAACTTCAGGATTGAATCTCTCAGCATGCAACTCAGCGGTTTCAATAGTGCGTCAAATCGAGTTTTCGATTTCATTTGCCTCTGGATTCTTCCACTCGGCTATCTCTTGCTCCTGTGTGCCCTGTTCTTCCTGCCGGGCCGAAGTTTGCACCACAAGCTTTTTTATGGGCTGTTCAGCATTCCAGCGTTGATCGCGCTGTTTCTGCGTCCCCGTGAACTCAAGGAGCTGGTCCGCGAACCGATCTTCGTCGCCGTGCTGGTGTTCGCGGCCTGGGCGCTGTTGAGCCTGTGCTGGGGGCCGGGCAAGGAAAGCTTCGTCGGCCAGTTCAAACCACCGCTGCATACCCTGCTGCTGTTCGCTGGCTGCTACCTGCTGGTGCGCTATCGCACTGAAATCATTCAGCCGTTGCTGTTCGCCGCGGCATTGGTCGGACTGATAGGCAGCGCCCACGACCTGTTCATGTTCGCTCGCGTGTACGAGCCCGGCTTGCGCTTGATCGGCGGCGGTGCGTTCGACAACCCGCTGCTGAGCTCTCATATGTATGGTTTCTATGCTGCCTACTGGCTGAGCATGAGCATGATCTGCAAACAACGCCGGATGCTCTGGGTGAGCATCCCGGCGATGGCAATCATGTTCGCTGCTGTGATCGCCACCGGCTCCAGGACACCGCTGGTCGCGCTGACGATGGCAGCGCTCTGGCTGGGCTTCATTTGCTGGAACCGTCGCTCCGTCGTATTACTGGGTGCGCTGTTTGCCAGTGGTGCCACGGTTTACGCGCTGTTTTCGCAGATGATCATTCAACGCGGCGACTCTTACCGCTTTGAAATCTGGCAGCTGGCCTTGCAGAAAATTGCCGATCACCCCTGGATCGGTCATGGCTATAACGCCAATCTGGCCATCGATCCCGGTGTAGGCGTCAGCTTTCAGGAACCCCACAGCTTCGTCCTGGGCGTGCTCTATTACGTGGGCATTTTTGGTTTGCTGCCGTGGTTGTTTTTCCAGTTCTGGAGCTTGTACAGCAGTTGGCGCAATCGTCTGCAACCGCTGTTCATCATCGCTTCGACCTGGCTGATATTCGGTATCGGCGCGGGCCTGACCGAGGGCGGTGGCATTATCTCCCGGCCCAAGGAACACTGGTTCCTGCTGTGGATCCCGCTGGCATTGATCGTCGCGCTCAGCGTCAACCAACGCGCCAGACGCCTGCTGGCGATGCCTATCAAGGCACTGACGCCGGCCGCCCAGCAACAACTGGCCGCCAATGCGCAGGTGATCGAAGAAGATGGCCTGGGCCCAAAAGTCTTGCGCCTGGCCGATGGTAGCTTCCTCAAGCTGTTTCGCGGCCGCCGCTGGTACACCTCAGGCAGTTTCAACCCGTACTCCGAACGCTTTGCCGTCAATAGCGAGCAACTGCGCAACTTGGGGATTCCTGCCCCGCCTATTCTTGACCTGTATCGCCTGGCAGATGGCAGCAGCGCCGTGCACTATTCGCCGTTGCCCGGCAATACGCTGCGCCAGGTCCTGCAAGGCATTACCGCACCGGCGGTGCGCCAGGCGCTGGTGGAGCGTTTCGGCAAGTTCATGGCTCAACTGCATGAACGAGGCGTCTATTTCCGTTCGCTGCACCTGGGGAACGTACTGGTGCTTGAAGATGGCGAGTTTGGCTTGATCGATGTCGCCGACCTGCGCATTTACCCTTCTTCCTTGAGCCTGGCCCTGCGTCAGCGCAATCTGCGCCACATGCAACGTTACACCGTGGACCGGCGCTGGCTGTTTGAAGAGCACTTTGAAGCGCTGCTTCAGGGTTACGCGATGACGGCACCGAAGTCCGCAGTCGACAATCTGCACAGGCAAGTGCTGGCCGGGAGTTCCCCGGTCCGGGCTCATTCATGACTGAAACCAACCCGCTCATAGCGCTGGCCGCTTATCTGCTGGCCATTGCGACCTCGGCCCTGCTATTGCGCGCAGTACCGAAAATCGCCCGACACATCGAACATTCCGGTGAAAGCCGTTATGCCAGCATTGATGGGCTACGTGGCTATCTGGCATTCGGCGTGTTCGTGCACCACTCGATCATTACCTTGATCTTCCTGCGCACGGGCGTGATTGATTTCCCCCCCAGCAATTTCTACTCGCAGCTCGGACAAGGCAGTGTTGCGCTGTTCTTCATGATCACCGGTTTTCTGTTCTGGAGCCGATTGCTCACTCAGGGGCGTCAACACGACTGGCTGGCATTTGCCATATCACGGGTGTTTCGCCTGTACCCGTTGTACCTGCCGCTGATGCTGATCGTGTTTGTCACGGTGTTCTACCTGCAGAACTGGGAATTCAAGGATTCCGGCATCCATTTCATTGGCCAGATACTGGCCTGGCTGACCTTCGACCGACCCGACGTCAATCAGTACTACCAAACCGGCATGCTGATCTCCAACGTCACCTGGACCCTGGGCTACGAGGTGTTTTTCTATCTGGCATTGCCCCTTGCCGCCATGGTGTTTATCTACCGGGGCAGTTGGATGCAGGTCATGTTGTGCCTGATAGGCATTGTCGCCCTGTATAAATTGGTCGGCCTGGAACACTCGCTGAAAAAGCACTTTCTGGCGAGTTTTCTCGGCGGTATCGGCGCTGCGTACTGGGTTCGCAGGCCGCAATTGGTGGCTTGGGGTCAGACGCGAATGGCGGGGATTGTCGCGCTGCTGGCATTGGCGATTGCCTTCACGGCATTCAACCGTGCCTTTAGCCTGCGGCCAATGCTGCTCATGTCGTTGTTTTTCGTGATCGTGGCGTCCGGCAACACCCTGTTTGGCGTCCTTAAACCTCGCAGCATCCGTTGGCTCGGCGAAATCAGCTACAGCACCTACCTGCTGCACGGCTTTGTGCTGTGGGTGTTAGTCCAGCGATTGCCGCTGATGCTTCATCTGGAGGTTCGCGACATCTGGACCTTCCTGCCGCTGCTGGCCGTGTGCAGCTGCCTGCTGATCATCATCAGCAGCCTGACGTTCCTGTACATCGAGAAGCCGGGCATCACGGCCGGCAGAAAGGTGTTGCAGTGGCTGCGGCAACGCAAAAAGGTCGATAAGGCTCTGACTGAGAAAATCGCTCGCTAAGTAGCCGCTGGCGCAGGCTTCGCCAGTGGCTGCACAAAGCGCATCAGTGTCAGTTTTTTTCCAGCGGCGAGAAGTACAGACGCCCCAAACCACGCCAGGTCTTTTTGTTCCAGGCCTTGAACGGGATCTGCGCCAGCAGTTCGCGGGCCAGCTTGCGATCGCGGTTGGCAGTCTTGAGGAACATCGAATTGAGGGACTTGTAGCGAACCTCGTCGTACAGCGGATGATCGCTGAACAGCGCGTAGGTGCGCAGGATGTTGTCGATCATGAACCGGTGGTTCTTGTAGGAGTTGGTGGCGTGTTTGCGATAGCGCGCCATCAGCACATTCAGGCCGTCGATAAAGTAACCGGCATGGGTCACCTTCAACTCGATCGCCAAATCTTCCAGGCGAATGTCCGGATCGAACCCGCCCACCTTGTCCAGTGCTTCCCGGCGGATCATCAGGGTCGGGGCCGGTGGATAGGGTTTACGCTCCAGAAACATGTCATCGAAATCCAGGCGACGGAACGGCACGTCCCGGCGCTGCCGCTTCTCCGGGTACAGATTGCCGTCGGCGTCGATCAGCTCGATGTTGCCGGCGCAGATACCGACCTCGGGCTTGCCATCCATGTACTCAACCTGAGTAGCGATGCGTTCCGGCAACATGATGTCGTCGGAACCGAACGGCACGATCAAACTGCCACTTGAGCGCGCAATGGCGCCGTTCAGCGTGTTGGTCAGGCCCTGATTCTGCTGAACCCGAAAGTCGAATCCATACTGTGCCTGCAGCACGTTGATGCGTTCGACGCTGTCGTCTTTGGAGCCGTCATCAACCACCAGCAGTTCGATGTTTTTGTAAGTCTGGTTGAGGACGCTGAGAATGCTTTCCTCAATATAGGGAGCGTGGTTGTACGACGCGATGATGACCGTGACGAGAGGTTGCGCGGCGCTCATGGTTGTTCCTTGCGGGCCTGTTTCAAGCCGGAGTCGATCAGGTTCAGGTACTCCTGACGGAACACCTCGATGTCATGTTGTTCCTGCAGATAACGGTAGGCCTGCTCGCCCTTGGCCTTGAGCTGGTCATCCGACAGCGCGAGGTAGTTATCCAACGCTGCGACCAGGCTCGGCACATCCTTGGGCGTAATCGCCAACCCGCCTGCCCCTTCAATCAGTGGCAACATGGCCGGCACGTTGGAGGCGATAACCGGCAGATGCCCGCTCATGCCTTCGAGCAGCGCCAACCCGAGGCCTTCTGCCAGGGACGGCATGGTCCAGATGTCAAACGCGCGAATGTACTGCAAGGCGATTTCCTTGAAGCCCAGCAAGTGCGCGCGCCCGGTCAGGCCCAGGCGTTCGATCTCGGCGTTCAGGCGTGATTCCTCACGTCCGGCACCAATGATCGCCAATTGAGTGTTCGGGTACTTGTCTTTGAGTGCGGCAAACGCCTGCAACAGATAGGTGTGGCCCTTGACCGGCACCAGACGCCCCAGCGCGCCGATCAATCGCACCGACGGATCGATGCCGAGCATTTCTCGGGCGCGCTCGCGGCTGTGCTGCAAACCTTCGGCCTGCTCGATGTCGATGGCATTGGTGATCGCGTAGGTATTCTGATCGGTGAAGCCGCAATCGCAGTCCAGCAGGTACTGTTTGACCGCCGGCGATACACCGACAAAACGCCAGTGATGATCAATCAGGCGCTGAGTCTGGCGGCGTCGGTAAAACCGGTCGTACTCGCCAAAACCGTGGGAAATGCCGATGCACAGCGGCACTTTCAACCACCGGTTCAGCGTCAGCATCATGTTCACGGGCTTGAAGCGGTTGCAGATCACCACGTCGAATTTTTCCGCGCGGCAAAACTTGTACAACGTCCACATCGCCCGCAGGCGCATGCCTTTGAGGGACTTGTCGGAAAACTCGAAATACACCGAACGGTCGGCTCGGCTTATCGCCTCGCCAGGCCCCGGCTTGCCGCGCAGGAACGCCGCTGTCACTTCATAGCGCTCGCTCGGCAAGGCCTTGACGATCTGCTCTGCGAGGTCGGCAAAATCATGGGCTTTGACGTTATAGTCAGGCTGCAACTGCAGAACCTTTAGCCGCTGGCTCATAACTCTCCCCGCTGAGAAGCGCTTATTGGTGTGTGCTTGAGTATCCACAAGAGCTCGTGACGTCGAACCGCCTTGCGAAAGAATTCGTTCTGGCCGTAAGCCGGCGGCTTGCGCCTGGCCAACAGTCGCTGGATCAACCGGCGCAGACGACGCTTGAACGGCATCGGCGGCTGCAAGTCATGCATCATGCCCAGGGCCATGGCTTTATCGCGCTGAAGCTCCAGCGGCAACGGCAGGCAGCAAGGCTGCATCGGCGTGGCCGGGTCGAAGGCGGGCGGCAACGCGATGCCATGACCGGCGTCACCCATAGGCCAGCGGTCGTTGTCGTGCAGATGATTGGCATAACCGAGCAATGTGGTCGGCTGCCACTCCAGGCCTTTCAAGGCTTCGAGGACTGCTTGTTGGGCACAGATATGATCGGGGTGCGGATCGAGTGTCGGGTGCGGCAGCACGATCACTTCGGGCCGTGCGCGCAACAGCAATTCACGCAGATCGGCCAACAGATTGTTCCAGGTCGGTGCGCCGTCGGCATCGCCCGGCAGGGCAAATGGGTTCAACTGGCGGAACAGCCGTGTGTCGCTCAGGTCCGCTTCCCGCGAAGCGACCGGTTGCGTCGGTGCGGCCTGCATCGCCGCCAGTTGCAGACAGAAATAACCCAGCTGCACGCAATGCGCTTCAGGTACGCCCGCCCAACGAGGTACGGCAATGCTATCCCAGGCCCGCAAGCGACCCTTGAGGCGCGCCGCCTCGACCTTGTCCAGGCCGAACTGTTGATAGTGTTCGGCTTCGATTTCACCCGCCGTCAGCGTGACAATCCAGGCTTCATCGGCCTGACTGTACAGACCATAGGCGGCCAGCTCGGCATCGTCGGCGTGGGGCGCGATCACCATCACCCGCTGACGGCGGAAATCCGGTTGTTCCAGCGCCCACAATACCGGCTCGCCGAGCAATCGGCAGAAGCGCCCTCGCAGACGCAATTCACCGCGCGACAGCACTGGCGCCTGACCGCTGAGGTTCAGGTAACGCAGGCCGTTGACGCCACGCTCGAAGGTTTGACGGTCCGGGTTGTCGCCACCCAACAGCTCCACCATCGGGTCGATAAAGCGACCCAGCCAGCTGCTTTTGACCCGCAGCGCCAACACCAGTGTGGCGTCGTCGACCAACATCACGCCTTCATCCAGACGCAAACGCTCGCCGTCCAGATGCACTTTGGGTTGTGGAGTGTAGGGCGGGAAGCTGTACTGGTAATCGTCTTGGGGGGAATAAAACAGGTGGTCCGCAAACCAGGCCTCATGGGCAATCCAGCCCAACACGGCAAGTACCAATGGCAGCCACCAGGCCACCAGCACGCCAAGGGCAATCAACAGCACCAGGGCGATCAACAGGCTTATGCGTTTGTTGCGCCGATGGCGCTTGAGCAGTTGCTGTTTGCGGCTCATGGGTTCACTCACACGGTAAAAACCGGCACAGGATTGCACCAGCGGTCTTTGTATTCCCGGTCGGCGCGGCCGAAGGAAAACCGCAAAGGCTTGTCGAGGGCGCGAGCGTGTTCCCAGGCACTTTGCGTGTTGAGGAAACTCAGCACACTGCCGGGGCTGAACTCGCGGGTTTCAGGGTCGACGCCACCGTTGATGTACTCGACGCTGATCCATTCCGGCGCTTCGACGCGGTACACCAGTTGAATCGCAATCGGTGCATCGTTGAGGAAAATCACCGAGCCGATCAGCAAGTCGCGCAGCAGCTCGATCACCTCGCCCATGCGCTCGGCCCCCGTGGCCGGGAAGCCCCAGCGGCGCTGGAACAGGTCGCAATAAATCGCGGCCAGTTCGGCACTGGAAAACTCGGCGACCGCTCGCACAACGCCACCGGCTTCTTCCAGCAGGCGCAATTCACGGCGCTGGTTGTAGCGGAATTTTTTCGACAGTTCTTCGGGCGTGCGTGCCATGGCCAGTTGTTCGGCCTGAAGCTTGATATCGCTGAAACGGCCTTCGCTCAGGGCTGACAGATAACGCCCGCGATGGCGCAGCGGTGCTTGTGCATCGGCAGCCGCCGGCAGGATCACCTCGGCATTGCCGAGGTCGAACAACCCTTTTTTGCCACGGCGCTTGAGCACGTCTTTGGACAGCGCCAAGTCGCGTCCCCAGGTCGGGATGGCGGCTTTCACTTCACCGTTGTGCTCCCAGGCCAAATAGCGCACCGGGATGTCGGCCAACTGCGCCAGGCGTTCGACCACCATGGGATGCGTCGCGACGCTACCGCCAAAACGTTGCCAGGCCTGTGCATAAGTCGAGGCGTCGACCACCGTCCAGCCCCGTTCGCGCCAGCCTTGAAATCGGTTGAGCATCAGCCCCTCGGTGCCAGTTCTGTGACGTGTGGCAAATGCCAGAAGGCCTCGCGCACGGCGCGGTCGGAGAAGCGCTCACGCAAGCGGTCGAGCATCATCTCGGCACACTGGTGACGTTGCTGCGCGTCCATCGCGGCCAGATGGTGCAGCCCTTGAGCCAGACGTTCGGCATCGCCCAACGGGAAGAGGATGCCGACCCCTTCAACGACTTCCCGCGCGCCACCGCACGCGGTCGCGAGCAACGGCACGCCAGCGGCCATGGCTTCGAGCAGCACCATGCCGAACGGCTCGTGATCGGAGCTCAGGGCAAACACATCGAAGGCACGGAAGTAGCGACGAGCATCCGGCACTTGACCGAGGAACAGCACGCGATCGCCGATACCCAGTTCCCGGGCCAGTTCCTTGAGGTCCTGTTCCAGTCGACCGCTACCGAGAATCACCAGTTGGCTATTGGCCGGCAACTGCGGCAATGCCAAGGCAAAACCGTGCAGCAGCGTGGATTGATCCTTGTCCGGGTGCAGTCGCCCGACGTTGCCGACAATCCAGGCGTCCGCTGACAGGCCGAGGGTTTCCCGAGCCTCGCGAACCGACACCTGGCTGGTCTGCAACGCCGGCACATCGATCCGGTTATAGAGCGTCTGTATCCGCCCGGCCGGCCATTTCGGCAGGCAACTGCGCATGTCGTCACGCACCGCATCAGAGACCCCAAGCAGGCTCAGCCGCTTGCGGAAAATATGGGCGAACAGTTTGCGAGAGCCACGCTTGTAATCGTCAAACCCGTGATGCACACCGATGACCGGCAGCGAAGTGCCGAGCAGTGCGATGTAGATCGGCTTGAATCGGTGGGCAATGCAGAAACTGAAATTGCGCGATGCGGCGATCTTGCGCAGATCGCCGATGGCGCCCAGCTTCAGGCCACGAATGGCCTTGGAGCTGTATTCCATGAACAGCACTTCATCGGAAGCGCAGCCCGCAGCGACTTCACTGTCGGCGGCCCCGGTCAGAAAGACCGTGGTCACTCGATAGCCGGTCCCCGCGAACAGGCTGGCGTACTGCCGGGCGCAGTCCAGAAACGGGCCGTCATAGCCGTGACAGAACTGCAACACATGGCGTTCAGCCGAGCGAGTCATATGCGTCAGCGCCCTCTTTAACCACCAGGATGTCTTCCATGATCAGATACTGTAGGTCAGAGCCGAAGAACATGTTCAGGGCATCGGTCGGCGAGCAGATCATCGGCTCGCCACGACGGTTGAGCGAGGTGTTCAGCGACACGCCGTTGCCGGTCAGCACTTCCAGCGCTTTCATCATGTCGTAATAGCGCGGATTGTACTCGCGCTTGAGCACCTGGGCCCGGGACGTACCGTCTTCGTGGACGACTTCCGGCACGCGGGTCTTCCACTCTTCAGCCACTTCAAAGGTGAAGGTCATGAACGGCGCTGGATGATCGATCTTGATCATCTGCGGGGCCACGGTGTCGAGCATCGACGGGCAGAAAGGCCTCCAGCGCTCGCGGAACTTGATCTGGTGGTTGATACGGTCAGCGACGCCAACGGCACTCGGGCAACCGATGATCGAACGACCACCCAAGGCACGCGGACCAAACTCCATGCGCCCCTGGAACCAGGCCACCGGGTTGCCGTCGACCATGATTTTGGCGATGTTTTCCGGCATGTTGGCGAGCTTGCGCCAGACCGGCTTGCTCGGGTGACGGGCACAGGCAGCGAGGACGTCTTCGTTGGTGTACGACGGGCCGAGGTAGACGTGTTCCATCTTCTCGACCGGCACGCCACGGGCGTTAGACACATAAGCCGCCGCACCGACCGCCGTACCGGCATCGCCGGAGGCAGGTTGCACAAACAGCTCCTTGACGTCGTCGCGGGCAATGATTTTCTGATTGAGCTTGACGTTCAACGCACAGCCACCGGCGTAGGCCAGCTTGCCGGTTTCCTTGAGCACGTCGCCCAGATAGTGGTCGATCATCTGCAGCGCGATTTTTTCGAACAGCGCTTGAATGCTCGCGGCGTAGTGGATGTAAGGCTCGTCGGCGATGTCGCCTTCGCGCTTCGGACCCAGCCACTCGATCAGCTTCGGCGAGAAGTAGTAGCCTTTGCCCTTCTCTTTGTAGCGACGCAGGCCGATGACGTTGGCGTAGTCGGTGTTGATCACCAGTTCGCCGTTTTCGAACGAAGCCAGGCGCGAGAAATCGTATTTGCTGGCGTCGCCGTACGGCGCCATGCCCATGACCTTGAATTCGCCGTCGAGCATATCGAAACCGAGGAACTCGGTGATCGCGCCATACAGGCCGCCGAGGGAGTCCGGATCGAAGAATTCCTTGATCTTGTGGATCTTGCCGTTCTCGCCGTAACCGAAGAAGGTCGTGGCGTACTC
Source organism: Pseudomonas sp. FBCC-B1667 (assembly GCF_059133255.1). Classification (NCBI taxonomy): domain Bacteria; kingdom Pseudomonadati; phylum Pseudomonadota; class Gammaproteobacteria; order Pseudomonadales; family Pseudomonadaceae; genus Pseudomonas; species Pseudomonas sp. FBCC-B1667. The sequence continues at coordinate 6,416,414 of NZ_CP101437.1, forward strand.
ACCCTTGCCGTCGATCCCCAGGATCGCGGTTTTCTCTTTGAAACCGGAGCAGTGGTAAGCACTGGAGGCGTGGGCCAGGTGGTGTTCGACCGGCTCGATCTTGATTTTCTTCGGATCGAAGCCCAGTTGCTCGAGGCACCAGACAATCTTGTTGCGATAGCGCTTGTAGCGACGGTTGCCCATCAGGATCGCGTCAAGCGCGCGGTCCGGGGCGTACCAATAACGCTTGGCGTACTGCCAGCGAGCCTTACCAAAAATACTGATCGGTGCGAATGGAATCGCCACCACATCAACGTCGGACGGCTTGATGCCTGCCTGTTCCAGGCAGAACTTCGCCGATTCGTAGGGCATGCGGTTCTTTGCATGTTTATCGCGCACAAAACGCTCTTCTTCAGCCGCCGCGACCAGCTTGCCGTCGATGTACAAAGCTGCGGAAGGATCATGGCTAAGGGCGCCGGACAGGCCAAGAATCGTCAATGCCACAGGGGTCTAGCCTCTTTAGTCTGCATGCAGGCGACAAGCGCCTCAAAAATTAATGTGCCCTCGCAAGCGGCGAGAGACAGCTAAAGGGCGGGATTATAGCGTAAACAGGGCGGGAATGACCCAGCGCTTATTGTCCTGCCTGGGAGGACAGCACGGCGCCCTGCTTATCCACGGCCCGGGCGCCAGTAAATGCGGAGATTGCCGTCTGTAGCCTGGCGGTAGATCGTAAGCGGCAAGGACACGGTATCGAAGACACCCGACAGGCCCAGGTCCAGCAGCACGAACGGCACGAGAAAGCCGGTAGGATCGGGCGGGGCGTTCAATATGCAAAAGTCATAGGCCAGGCCGCTATAAATGCGAGGAATGGACTGACAGTAGGTTTTTTGCTTTCTGAGACTGCGGGCTGCGTCTTCATCGTCTTGCAGCACCGTCATAGCGGTCCCGCAGCCGGTCAGCGCGAGCGAAAAAGCACCCAACATAACAGCCATTTTTATGGTCAAGATTTGCCCTCCGTGAACGTCAGGCAAACTAGCATTGAGGCTGTTCAGGGCACAGTTCATGGGGTCTGTAGATCATGTAGGACGATTCATCAGATCTTGTCCCCTGGATCTCCGCGGCTGGTCTCCCCCATCGCGAGCAGGCTCACCCCTGCACTAAATCTACGCCGTGCACGAAACCACTGTAGGAGCGAGCCTGCTCGCGATAGCGTCGAAGACCCTTTTCAGGCCGCGCTGGAGATGTCTTTGGGAAGACGCTGATCAATGACCTGATACAGCGCACTGCTCTCAGGCCAATTGCGCATAAACCGCGCCCGATCCCGAGCATACGCCGGGGCAAAGCTGCCCACCGAGCCATGCTGACACATAGAATCCAGGTCAATCAGCGCCCAGCGATCTTCCTGCCAGAACAGGTTGTGGCCCTTGAAGTCGCCATGGCTGATGCGCGCGCCGATCAGCTCGGCGAACAGATGATCCAGCGCCAGCAATTCTGATTCCGGTGCATTGCCGCTTTCAACGTAGGGGGCGAAACGCTCTATGATGTCCGGCCCCGGCAAATACTCGGTCACCAGATAGGCCCGACGGCGCAGCCAGAAAAACCGCGTTTCCAGCAATGCCAGCGGCTTGGGCGTGGCGATTCCGAGGAACGCCAGTCGATTGCCTTCGCGCCACGAGTGCCAGGCACGGCTCGGGCGCCAGAAGCGTTTGAGCCAATGAGCAAAGCCTTTGATGTTGTAGCGCTTGATCACAAGCGTCCGACCATCGATCTCGAATTTTCCTACAGTCGCCGCGCCGCCGGTCTTGTACAAATGGCCCTGATCGAGCAACGCATCGGCCTGCCCCAGCACCGGCAGCATCGCGGCCTCTTCCTCGCGACGAATCGCCCGCAGACGGAACGCCCCGCGCTGGACGCTGAACAGCGTGCATTCGCGGCCGACCTTGATCAGAAAGTCCTTCAAGCGCCAGGCGCGAACCTTATCGATCTGCTTCTGCAAGGCTTCCATGGGCAAGGCGTGCTCGCCGTTGCTCAGCAGGTAATACACCAGCAGTTCTTCGATAAACGGCTCCAGCGACTTGGGCAACTGCGCAAAAAATACGCCGAGGTTTTCCAGGACTTTATTGCGTGACAGCGGTTGGCCCGGCGTTTCAGCACAGACACCGCCGCCGTCGATCAGGTACAAACGGCCGCGCTGACGCAGCAGGTTGTCCAGATGCAGGTCTTCCTGCCAGAGTCCCTTGCGATGCATTTGGCCGATTGCGCCCAGCGCCTCGGCGATCACGGCCCCTTGCATATCCGCCAACACGGGCAAGTGCTCGACCTTTTTCCAAGTCTCTCCCAGGCTCTCGGCGCCTTCGAGGAAATCGAACAACAGCCAGCCGCCTTCGCCATCCTTTAGCCCATCTGCCAGCAGTTGCGGCGTAGTCAGACCCTGATCGGAGAGTAAACGCACGCCGTCCAGTTCACGCTGAAAGTGCCGCGCCGCCTTGCTGCCAACCAATAATTTGGCCAGCACCGGACGGCCACGCCAGACACCGGCGCCGACATAACGCTGCCCCGGTAAAACCCGCAGCAGACTCAACAACTGCAAATCGGCGGGACCTGCGGCATCGGCCAGGGAAATGCTCATCGGCAGGCTCGGGCTGCGGCCGCCGTTTTTCAGTTCGGACAAGCGCATCAGCGCGTCTCCTTGCGACTGCGACGCGCAGTCAGGCGCGACACCCAACTGTCCACCAGTGAACTGTCCGAGGGTTGATCGACATAGACCGCCAGCAATTCGCGCAACTGCGCGTCGGTCCACTCCGGCGCACGACGCAGCAACGGTTCCAGATCCTTGACTCGGTCACGCTGACCGAACAGCAGCGGCCGGGTTTTTTCCAGGTCGATCAACTGAGCCAGATAACCGTCGCCTGTGGCCTGCAGAAAAATATGTTTGGGGTAGAAACAGCCATGCACCTGACGTACCCCGTGCAGTCGCCGCGCCAGTTCGCCACAGGCTTTGAGAATCGCCGAGTGCTGTGCCTCGCTCAGGTCCGACCAGCGCTGCAACAGCGAATCCAAGTCATCCCAACCGTCCAGCGCGCGAGTCAACAGTACCGCCCGGACTTCGCCGTTGATTTTTCGCTCACCAAAAAAAGTCGCCTTCAGCGCCGGAATGCCGAGCTTTTCATAGCGGCTGATGTTGCGAAATTCACGGGCAAAACTCGGCTCGCCGAAGGGCGCGTGGAAGGTACGCGTCAGGTAGTTGCTCTGGCGCTTGAGGTAGAAGCCACGTCCTTCCAGATCCAGCCGAAACACACTGCTCCAGCCATCGCCAACGGTGTTGGGCTCATCCACAGCCTCGAGCTGTTTGGCCCAGAGCGCATCGAACGTGCCGAGGCCATGGCGCTCAAGCAGCGCACGGTCTTCAGCGGCCAGAAAATCAGTCATTCGCGTCCCTCGAAAAATCTCATCACGTGCCGAATGCGTTTCTTGTCGGCGGCATTCAACCGGTCACGCTGGCGGTATTGCAAATAAAAGCGCAGGCGCTGGGTCGCCGACAGGTGGTATTTGGCCACCTTGTCGAGGCAGGCCAGGTCTTTGGTGATGCGGTACTTAAGCCAGAAGCCGTGCCAGAAATCGCCATTGGGGCAATCGATCAGGAACAGTCGGGCTTGATCATCGACCAGCAAGTTGCGCCACTTCAAATCGTTATGGGTAAAGCGATTGTCGTGCATGGTCCGGGTGTAACCGGCCAACTGCCGACTGAGCGAATCGACCCAGGCGCGGTCCGCCAACTTCGGATCGCGCCGATCAGCGAGGGCCGACAAGTCTTCAGTGTTGGGCAACTCGCGGGTGATCATCGCCCCGCGATCGTACGCCGCGCCACGTCGTTCCAGGCCCCAGGCCACCACTTCGGCGGTAGGAATGCCCCACTTGGCGAAGCGCTTGAGGTTCTGCCATTCGGCCTTCACCCGGGGTTTGCCCAGGTAACGACGCAAGCCTTTGCCGGCCCCAACGTAGCGCTTGACGTAATAATTGACGCCGTTGCGATTAACGCGGATGACCTCGGACAACAGGTCGCGGGTCAGCCGTTCACCTTGCAGCGCGAACACTGCTTCAAGGCTGCCAAAATCTTCTGCCAAATCGCTGTAAGCTGGCTCCAGTCTCCAACCCGCCATCAGAGCGCATCCCCATATCGCTGTTTACGGTCATAGAGTTTATTGGCCTTGCCTTCAAGCCAGGCGAGCAATGACGCTTCCTCGGCCAGGATCTGGCGCAGTGGCTTCTGGAAGTAGCCCTTGAGGAAACGCAATTTGTCGCGCCGGGTCAGGCCAATGTCCAGGGCCGAAAAGTACAGCGCCGCCAGATCTTTGTTGCGCCAGCGCTGGGTGATTGCCGGGCGGGTCTGGGCACGGTGCAGGTCGATCACCGAGAGTTTGAAATCATCCGCCGCCACCGGTTTGTCGGTGTGCAGCAGGAAGTGGCAGATGTAGCAGTCGCGATGGTTGACCCCGGCTCGGTGCATCATGCCGGTCATGCGCGCGACTTCGGCGATCAACGCACGCTTGAGCGTGGGCGCAGGCGGGTTCTTGACCCAGTCGATGCTGAAGTCTTCGAGGCTGACGGTCGGCGCCAGTTCTTCGGTGACGATGAACGAGTGTTGATCCGCCGGATTGCTGCCTTTCTCACCGTAAGCCACGGCGGTCATGGTCGGCACGCCGACTTCTTGGAGGCGCTGAATGGCCTTCCATTCCTGACCCGCGCCGAGGACCGGCAGCTTGGCCGTCAGCAGGTTCTTGAAGATCTCGCCCCAGCCAATGCCCCGGTGGATCTTCACGAAAAAACCATTGCCGTTCACTTCAGTGCGCAAAGTCCGGCGCGCTTCCAGCTCACGGTAAACCTCGCCCTCGAGGCCCTCGACTTCGGTGAACGCATCGCGTCCGGCCCAAAGGCTCTTGAACGGTTCAGCCAGCATCAACTTCATTAAGCGTGCTCCGCCAGAATCACATCGGCCGCGTGTTGCGGCATGCTGTAGAGATCGGCCGTCTCGGCGAAGGCCAGACCGTTGCGGCTCCAGGCCGCTCGTGCTTGAGCGTCGTTCAACATGCCGGTCAGGTACTGGGTCAATTGTGCCTGATCGAAGGGTTCGTCCAGCACCAGGCCGGCGTCGGCTTCGGCGATGTAATGGGCGTAGCCACAGACCGCACTCACCAACACCGGCAACCCGGCCACCAGCGCTTCGAGCAACACGGTCCCGGTGTTTTCGTTGTACGCCGGGTGGATCAACAGGTCGGCACCGAGCAGGAAACGCGGGATATCGCTACGCCCCTTCAGGAACGTCACGTTGTCACCGAGCCCCAATGCCGTGCTCTGCATCTGGAATAATTTGGGGTCATCCTGGCCAATTACAAACAGCCGGGTGCGTTTCTTCAGATCAGCGGGCAACGCGGCCAATGCCTTGAGGCTGCGATCCACGCCCTTGGTCTTGAACCCGGAGCCGATTTGCACCAGCAACAGTTCATCGTCTTTCAGGTTGAACTCGGCACGGAAACCGGCTCGGATTTCGGCAGCATTGGCCGGTGCGCGACGGTCCTGGGAAATACCCGGCGGCAGCAGGTGAAAACGCTCCAGCGGCGTGTCGTAATGCTTGATGAACAGCGGCTGCTGCACTTCGGAAATCATCAGCACTTCAGTCTTGGCGTCCTTGGCGAACACCGCGCGCTCGTACTCGGCAAAATGCCGGTAACGGCCCCAACGCCGGTACAACGAGTGCCGCAGGTTCTGCGCCTTGTCTTCGAAGCAGCCGTCGGCAGCGTAGTAAACGTCCAGGCCCGGCATTTTGTTGAAACCGATCAAACGGTCCACGGGGCGCTTGGCCAGATCCGCTTCCATCCACTCGGTGAGCTTTTCGTTACGGCGATGATTGAAGAACGCCTTGACCGGCGCCACCAGCACTTCAAAACCTGGCGGAACGTCGCCCTCCCAGATCAGCGTGTAGACACGAATCTGATGCCCGCGCTGCTGACATTCGAGGGCGATGCGCATGAAGTCACGCTGCAGCCCCCCGAACGGAAAGTACTTGTACAAGACGAATGCCAATTGCATCAGCGCAGCTCCTCAGCCAGTAACAACGTGCTCAGTCGGGTCGCGACACGCTCGGGATTCAGACGCGTGAAGCACAGCGGCCACTCGCGTTTCAGATTGAACTGACGGGCATCCTGTTCCGTCGGTTGATACGTGCATTTCTTTTGCAGGCACGGTGCACAGGGGAAGTCACTGGCGATGTGAATCTGCGCTTTACCGTAGGCGCCGGTCAGGCCCGGGTTGGTCGGGCCAAACAGCGACAGCGTGGGAACATCGAGGGCGGCGGCCAAGTGACCAAGGCCAGTGTCCACGGCGACACAGGCCTGCGCGCCGGCCAACACTTTGCCGACACCGGCCAGGTTCAGCTTGGGCAGCACTTCGACATGACGGAACCCGGTGGCGATGCGCTCGGCCCGGGCTTTCTCGATCGGGTTGCCCCACGGCAGCTTCACGCCGACGCCCAGATAACCGACGCGTTCGGCCAGTTCACGCCAGTAGGCTTCCGGCCAGTGTTTGGTGTCCCATGTGGTGCCATGCAGGAACAGCACGTACGGATTCTTGCGCGGCAGTTCGACCAGGCGCTCGACGTTCAGGCCGTAATCCCCCAGGCCTTTAGGCAAGTCGTAGCCCAACGCCAAGGCGAACAATTGGCGCACCCGCTCCACCGCGTGCTGTCCACGGCCCACTGCCAGACGGCGGGAGTAGAAACGCGCAGCCACCGGCTCGCGCGCCGAATCCTTGTCCAGCCCGGCGACCGGCGCCTTGACGTAGCGTGTCAGCCAGGCGCTTTTCAGCAAGCCCTGGGCGTCAATCACCAGATCATATTTTTCGGCTCGAACACTTTGTTTGAAGCGCTTCCACTCGCCGCTCTTGATGGTTTGCCAGAGGCTCTTGCGCCAGCGACGGATCGCCACCGGGATCACCTTGCCGACGGCGGGATGCCAGGTCGGGATCTCGGCGAAGCCTTCTTCCACCACCCAGTCGAACTTGATGCCGGGAATCGCCCGCGCCGCGTCGGTCAGCGCCGGTAACGCGTGAATCACGTCGCCCAGCGAAGAAGTCTTGATCAGCAAAACGCGCAAACTATTTGACCTCGACCACAGTGCCCTGCAATCGCTGCAAAGCTTCGTTCACTGCCGGCGGCATGAGCTGGCGCAGGCAGTTGTAATGACCGAAACGGCACGTGCGATCAAAGCACGGGCTGCATTCGATACCCAGGCGCACCACTTCGACGTGCTCGGCCAACGGCGGGGTAAAGCCTGGCGATGTCGAGCCATAAACCGCCACCAGCGGGCGGTTCAACGCCGCGGCGACGTGCATCAGGCCGGAGTCGTTGGACACCACTGCGTCAGCGCAGGACATCAGGTCAATGGCTTGGGCCAATGAGGTACCGCCGCTGAGGTTGACCGCCTCTTCACGCAGGCCGGGAATCAGCCGCGCGCGGATGTCTTCACCCACCGCGTGATCATTTTTCGAACCGAACAGCCAGACTTGCCAGCCTTCGCGAATCTTCGCTTCGGCGACCTTGGCGTAATGCTCGGACGGCCAGCGCTTGGCCTCGCCGAACTCGGCGCCGGGGCACAAGACCAGCACCGGGCGGTCGAGGGTCAGATCGAACTTGGCCAGCGTCGCTTCGCGGGTGACCGGGTCAATCTGCAAGCTCGGGCGTGGATAAGGGGTCGGCAGTTCGGCGCCGGGCTCATAAGCCAGGGCCATGAAGCGCTCGATCATCAGCGGATAACGTTCTTTATCCAGCGTGCGCATATCGTTGAGCAGGCCATAGCGGAACTCGCCACGCCAGCCGGTGCGCTTCGGGATGCCGGCGAAGAACGGCACCAGCGCCGATTTCAACGAATTGGGCAGCAAGATCGCCTGGTCGTACTGGCCGGCCAGGGATTTGCCGATGCGCCGACGAGTCGCCAGTTCCAAGGCACCGTGGCCGAGCGGAAAGCTCAAGGCCTGCCGGACTTCGGGCATGCGCTCCAGGATCGGCCGGCTCCACTCGGGGGCCAGGACGTCGATTTCGCATTGCGGGTGGCGTTGCTTGAGGCACTGAAACAGTGTCTGCGCCATCACCATGTCACCGACCCAGCTGGGCCCAACGATCAGAATTTTCATGTGGTTTCCAAAAACGAACCGGGGAGGCCTACGCCTCCCCGCCTCGATAATTCTACAAAACACTGCAGATCTACTGCGGGAGCGAGCTTGCTCGCTCCCGCCTTGGGTATTGAGTGTTGCAACCATCCTGTTTCAGCTTAACCCCAGCTCGCGCCAGATCCGCACTACCTGTCGCCGTTCGTCCGCGAACTGATCGCCTGGTATCACCCCGGCGTCCTTCTGCAAGGCCTGCCGGTGAGCGGCGGAGCGGTAGGCTTTATAGGCCTCGCGCAGCAAGTTGGCGTCTTCGACGGGCATCAGCCCTTCGTGTTCCAGCTCTTCCAGAATGCGGATGTTATCGGTCCAGCGAAGCAATGGCGGGTGTGTTTCGGACCACGCCAGGGCCGCGTATTGCACCATAAATTCAATATCGACGATACCTCCGGCGTCCTGCTTGAGATCGAACGGCGCCGTGGCCTCGAAGGCATTTGCCCCGGTACCGGCCGCGGTGCTCTTGCTGCCGAGGTTATCGCGCATCTTGGCGCGCATCTCGCTTACCTCTTGACGCAGGGTCGACAGGTCCCGCGCCTTGCCGAGTATTGCCGCACGCACTTTCTCGAACGCCTGGCCGACGTCCTGACTGCCGACCAGCACCCGCGCTCGCACCAGCGCTTGGTGTTCCCATGTCCAGGCTTCGTTTTCCTGATAGCGGGCAAACGCCCCCAGTGAACTGACCAACAACCCCGATGCACCGGACGGTCGCAGGCGCATGTCCACTTCATACAACTGACCGGAGTTGGTCTGCGCCGTCAGCAAGTGAATAATCCGTTGCCCCAGCCGGGTGAAGAATTGCGCACCATCAATCGGCTTAGGCCCGTCGGTTTCCGCCTGCGGGTCGCCGTCGTGGATGAACACCAGGTCCAGGTCCGAACCATGCCCGAGTTCGAGCCCGCCGACTTTCCCATAACCGACAATAATGAAGCCGGGATCGCACAACGTGCCGTCGGTGCGTAGCGGCGTGCCGTACTTGGCCACGGTCTGGCGCCAGGCCAGGGCCAGCACTTGTTCGAGTATCGCTTCAGCAAGCCACGTCAGGTAATCGCTGACTTTCATCAACGGCAGGCTGCCGGCGATTTCCGAGGCGGCGACGCGCAAGCGATGCGCCAGTTTGAAATGGCGCAAGGCTTCCATTTGCTGCTCGAGGTCATCCTCGGGAATCCGCGTCAGGCGCTCGCGCAACTCGGCAGCCAGTTCTGGCGCCAGCGGCGGCTTGAATAGCCGGCCTTCGTTGAGCAATTCATCCAGTAGCAGCGGGAAACGGGTGATCTGTTCGGCGATCCACGGGCTCGCGGCGCACAAGGTCAGCAAGCGGCGCAACGCACCGGGGTTTTCGGTCAGCAATACCAGATACGCGGAGCGACGGGCCACGGCCTCAACCAGCGGCAGCACGCGCTCCAGCACCAGATCCGGATTGGCATGTTCAACGGCCTGAGCCAACAACCGCGGAATAAAGGCATCAAGGCGTTCCCGGCCCAGACGCTGCATCGCCCGCAGTTGCGGACTGCTGCGCAAACCGGCCAAGGCTTTCAGGGCTTTGGAAGCATCCTTGAAACCGCCCTCTTCTAACTGCCGGCAAGCCGCCTCTTCGTCCTGAGCTTCTTCCCACAGCGGCAGCCATTCGCCACCCACCACTACTTCGCTTTCTGTGCCTTCCTCTTCATCGGGGTCGGCAATCACCTGAGCGAAGTGCCAGGCCACGCGGCCACGCCAATACATCAGCTGCTCGTGAAAAGCGTCCCAGTCGACGAAGCCCAACATAAAGGCAATGCGTGCCTGATCCTGCGCGCCGTCCGGCAGCATCTGGGTCTGGCGGTCGGCGATCGCCTGAATCGCGTGCTCGGTGTATCGCAGGAATTCGTACCCTTCGCGCAACTCGCTGATGACCGCCGGCGGCAGGTAACCCTGACCTTCCAGCGTGCTCAATACTTTTAATAGAGGCCGTTGTTGCAGGCTCAAGTCGCGGCCGCCGTGGATCAGCTGAAAAGCCTGAGCGATAAATTCGACTTCGCGGATGCCGCCGGAACCGAGCTTGATGTTGTCGGCCATGCCCTTGCGCCGCACTTCCTGCTGGATCAGTTGCTTCATGGTGCGCAGCGCTTCGATGGCCGAAAAGTCCAGGTAACGCCGGTAAACGAACGGGCGCAGCATGTCCTGCAATTGCGCGCCGGCCACCTGATCGCCGGCCACCACCCGCGACTTGATCATCGCGTAGCGTTCCCAGTCCCGACCCTGATCCTGGTAATACTGCTCCAGCGCATTGAAGCTCAAGACCAACGCACCAGCCGAACCGTATGGCCGCAAGCGCATGTCGACGCGGAACACGAAGCCGTCGACGGTCATCGGGTCCAGCGCCTTGATCAGGCGCTGACCAAGACGAATGAAAAATTCCTGGTTATCCAGCGAACGCTTCACCCCGACGGTTTCGCCACCCTCGGGGTAGGCGAAGATCAGGTCGATGTCCGACGACAGATTGAGTTCCACGGCGCCGAGCTTGCCCATGCCGAGGATGACCATCTGCTGCGGCTCGCCACTGCGGCGACCGGTCGGCACGCCGAACTGCTGGCAATGACGCGAATACAACCACTGATAGGCCTGATCGATGCTCGCATCGGCCATGTCCGAGAGGTCGCGGCAGGTCTGGACCAGATCGGCCTGACGGGTCAGGTCGCGCCAGATGATCCTCACTTGATGTCGGGTGCGCTGGCGACGCAGGACGCGGCCAAGTTCGTCTTCGGTTTGCGCTGCACTCACCGCCGCCGCAATCTGTGCGCACAGCTCGCCAGGCGCGTAGCTGCGGTCCAGTTCGCCGGACTGCACCAACGCCAGCAACATCAAAGGGTCACGCACACTCTGTTCAATCACAAAGTCGCTGGCCGCCGCGACACGGGCGAATTGCGCCCAGCGTTCAGGCGTCCAGGTCGACAGGCCATGGTCGTTTTCAAGTGCCGCAACGGCGGCACGCAACGATTGCTCGGCACGGGTGACAAACGGCAGGAGAATGGCGGGCAGTTCGGCAAGCGTTGGGAGGCTCATGGTCTATCCTTGATCGGCGTAGAACGGGTTGCATGTAGTGAATTTTCATATTGCACTACGTGGAGGACTGTCGAACAAAAGTTAGAAATAGCTGAAAATTCTTTATTTTTGGCAGTGAACATCAAGCTTTCACCTTTTGTGATTGGTAAAAGACCAACCTTAACGATTATTCTCACAACGCAGCCGGAGGCCACAAGCCATTCATCTGTAGTTTTACTACTCGTATATACATTCGAAGGGCTGAAATGCCCGAAGATTTGTAGTAAAACTACACGCCGCCGGAACAACCTCTCGGCAATCCAAGAATTTATATCGTCTGCCCACAAGGCCAGTCGCAAACTCAGGCAACCGATTCTGGAAGCCTTTCCGCCCTGGAGCAAGCCATGCAAGACCTCGATCCCGTCGAAACCCAGGAATGGCTGGACGCCCTGGAATCGGTTCTCGACAAAGAAGGCGAAGACCGCGCTCACTATCTGATGACCCGTATGGGCGAATTGGCGACCCGCAGCGGTTCGCAACTGCCTTACGCCATCACCACGCCATACCGCAACACCATTCCTGTTACCCACGAAGCACGCATGCCTGGCGACCTGTTCATGGAACGCCGCATTCGCTCGTTGGTACGCTGGAACGCGATGGCCATGGTGATGCGTACGAACCTGAAAGATTCTGACCTGGGCGGTCACATCTCCAGCTTCGCCTCCAGCGCCACCCTGTATGACATCGGCTTCAACTATTTCTTCCAGGCCCCGACCGACGAACACGGCGGCGACCTGATCTACTTCCAGGGCCACACCTCGCCAGGCGTTTACGCCCGTGCATTCATGGAAGGCCGCATCACCGAAGACCAGATGAACAACTTCCGCCAGGAAGTCGACGGTCACGGTTTGTCGTCCTACCCGCACCCTTGGCTGATGCCTGACTTCTGGCAGTTCCCGACCGTATCCATGGGGCTGGGCCCGATCCAGGCGATCTACCAGGCACGTTTCATGAAGTACCTGGAAGCCCGTGGCTTCATCCCTGAAGGCAAGCAGAAAGTCTGGTGCTTCCTGGGCGACGGCGAGTGTGACGAGCCGGAATCCCTGGGCGCGATCTCGCTGGCTGGCCGCGAGAAGCTCGACAACCTGATCTTCGTCATCAACTGCAACCTGCAGCGCCTCGACGGCCCGGTTCGCGGCAACGGCAAGATCATCCAGGAACTCGAAGGCGTGTTCCGTGGTGCTCAGTGGAACGTGACCAAAGTCATCTGGGGCCGTTTCTGGGACCCACTGCTGGCCAAGGACGTCGACGGCATCCTGCAACGTCGCATGGACGAAGTCATCGACGGCGAGTACCAGAACTACAAAGCCAAAGACGGCGCGTTCGTGCGTGAACACTTCTTCAACTCGCCAGAACTCAAGGCGATGGTTGCTGATCTGTCCGACGACGAGATCTGGAAACTCAACCGTGGTGGCCACGACCCGTACAAGGTCTATGCGGCGTACCACGAAGCGGTCAACCACAAAGAACAACCGACCGTCATCCTGGCCAAGACCATCAAGGGTTATGGCACCGGTGCCGGCGAAGCGAAGAACACCGCGCACAACACCAAGAAGGTTGATGTTGAAAGCCTGAAGCTGTTCCGCGATCGTTTCGACATCCCGGTCAAGGATGAAGAGCTGGAAAACCTGCCGTTCTTCAAGCCAGAGCCAAACAGCGCCGAAGCCCGCTACCTGAGCGAGCGCCGCACTGCCCTGGGCGGTTTCGTACCACAGCGCCGCGCGAAGAGCATCAGCGTGCCAACGCCGCCACTCGATACCCTCAAGGCCATCCTTGATGGCTCGGGCGACCGTGAGATTTCCACCACCATGGCGTTCGTGCGGATCCTCGCGCAACTGGTCAAGGACAAGGAAATCGGCTCGCGCATCGTTCCGATCATCCCGGACGAAGCCCGTACCTTCGGTATGGAAGGCATGTTCCGCCAGTTGGGCATCTACTCCTCCGTCGGCCAGCTCTACGAGCCAGTCGATAAAGACCAGGTGATGTTCTACAAGGAAGACAAGAAGGGCCAGATTCTCGAAGAAGGCATCAACGAAGCGGGCGCCATGAGCTCCTTCATCGCTGCCGGTACTTCGTACTCCAGCCACAACCAGCCAATGCTGCCGTTCTACATCTTCTACTCGATGTTTGGCTTCCAGCGTATCGGCGACCTTGCCTGGGCCGCTGGCGACAGCCGTACCCGTGGTTTCCTGATCGGCGGCACCGCCGGCCGGACCACATTGAACGGCGAAGGCCTGCAACACGAAGACGGTCACAGCCACATCCTGGCCGGCACCATCCCGAACTGCCGCACCTTTGATCCAACCTACGGCTATGAGCTGGCGGTGATCATCCAGGACGGCATGAAGAAGATGACCGAAGAGCAGCAGGACGTTTTCTACTACATCACCGTGATGAACGAGTCCTACCAGCAGCCAGCCATGCCGGCCGGTGTCGAGGAAGGCATCATCAAGGGCATGTACCTGCTCGAAGAAGACACCCGCGAAGCGGCGCACCACGTTCAACTGATGGGCTCCGGCACCATCCTGCGTGAAGTCCGTGAAGCGGCGAAGATCCTGCGCGAAGAGTTCAACATCGGCGCTGACGTCTGGAGCGTGACCAGCTTCAACGAACTGCGTCGCGATGGCCTGGCTGTCGAGCGCAGCAACCGTTTGCACCCGGGCCAGAAGCCTAAGCTGAGCTACGTCGAAGAGTGCCTGAACGGCCGTAAAGGTCCGGTCATCGCCTCTACCGACTACATGAAGTTGTTCGCTGAACAAATTCGCCAGTGGGTCCCGTCCAAGGAATTCAAAGTCCTGGGCACCGACGGTTTCGGCCGCAGCGACAGCCGCAAGAAACTGCGTCATTTCTTCGAAGTCGACCGTCATTTCGTGGTGTTGGCAGCCCTGGAAGCCTTGGCTGACCGTGGTGACATCGAACCTAAGGTTGTGGCTGAAGCCATCACCAAGTTCGGTATCAACCCGGAAAAACTCAACCCACTGGACTGCTGAGGAGAGATTCTGTGAGCGAACTCATTCGCGTACCTGACATCGGCAGCGGTGAAGGTGAAGTAATTGAACTGTTTGTGAAGGTCGGCGACCGTGTCGAAGCCGACCAGAGCATCCTGACGCTGGAATCGGACAAGGCGAGCATGGAAATTCCTGCGCCTAAAGCCGGCATCGTCAAAAGCATCAAGGTGAAGCTGGGCGATCGCCTGAAAGAAGGCGACGAACTGCTCGAGCTGGAAGTCGAAGGTGCCGCTGCGGCGGCCCCTGCGGCGGCCCCTGCACCCGCTGCAAAAGCTGAAGCGAAACCGGCTGCTGCTCCTGCTGCCGCCGCTGCGCCAGCTGCTGCGCCGGCTGCCGCTTCGATTCAGAAAGTGCATGTGCCGGACATCGGTTCGGCGGGCAAGGCCCAGATCATCGAGATCCAGGTCAAGGTCGGCGACACCGTCGCGGCTGATCAATCCTTGATCACCCTGGAATCCGACAAGGCGAGCATGGAAATCCCTTCGCCCGCCGCTGGCGTGATCAAGGCCATCAGCGTCAAGCTCAACGACGAAGTCGGCACCGGCGACCTGATTCTGGATCTGGAAGTGGCAGGTGCTGCGGCCCCGGCTGCCGCTCCAGCTCAGGCGGCTGCACCGGCCGCCGCGGCTCCTGCGCCAGCCGCTGCAGCTCCGGCTGCTCCAGTGGCCGACAGCGTTCAGGACATCCACGTTCCGGACATCGGTTCGGCGGGCAAGGCCAAGATCATCGAAGTCCTGGTCAAGGCCGGTGACACCGTTGAAGCCGACCAGTCGCTGATCACCCTGGAATCCGACAAGGCGAGCATGGAAATCCCATCGCCTGCCGCTGGCGTGGTGGAAAGCGTTTCCATCAAGCTGGATGACGAAGTCGGTACCGGCGACCTGATCCTCAAGCTGAAAATCAAAGGCGCTGCGCCTGCTGCTGCACCAAGTGCTCCGGCTCAAGCCGCTGCTGCACCTGCCGCCGCCGCACCAGCCGCCGCCCCGGTTGCTGCTCCAGCCAAGCCTGGCGCCAAAGTTCACGCTGGCCCGGCCGTGCGTCAACTGGCTCGCGAGTTCGGCGTCGAGCTGAATGCCGTCGGCGCCAGTGGCCCGCACGGTCGCATCCTCAAGGAAGACGTGCAGGTTTACGTCAAGGCGATGATGCAGAAGGCCAAGGAAGCACCGGCCGCTGCTGCCGGCGCAACCGGCGGCGCGGGCATCCCGCCGATTCCGGTGGTGGACTTCAGCCGCTTCGGTGAAACCGAAGAAGTGCCGATGACTCGCCTGATGCAAATCGGCGCGTCGAGCCTGCATCGCAGCTGGCTGAACATTCCACACGTGACTCAGTTCGATTCGGCTGATATCACCGAGCTGGAAGCGTTCCGTATCGCTCAGAAAGCCGTTGCAGAGAAGGCCGGCGTCAAGCTGACCATCCTGCCGCTGCTGCTCAAGTCCTGCGCGCATTTGCTCAAGGAACTGCCGGACTTCAACAGTTCGCTGGCTCCAAGCGGCAAGGCGATCATTCGCAAGAAGTACGTGAACATCGGCTTCGCCGTCGACACCCCTGAAGGCCTGCTGGTACCGGTCATCAAGAACGTCGACCAGAAGAGCCTGTTGCAACTGGCAGCCGAAGCCGCTGCGCTGGCCGCCAAAGCCCGCGACAAAAAGCTCACCGCTGATGACATGCAAGGCGCCTGCTTCACCATTTCCAGCCTCGGCCACATTGGCGGCACCGGCTTCACGCCGATCGTCAACGCGCCGGAAGTGGCGATCCTCGGTGTTTCCAAGGCAACTATCCAGCCAGTCTGGGACGGCAAAACCTTCCAGCCGAAACTGATGCTGCCGCTGTCGCTGTCCTACGATCACCGTGTGATCAACGGCGCCGCTGCCGCACGCTTCACCCAGCGTCTGAGCAGCCTGCTGGCGGACATCCGCACCATCCTGCTGTAACACCGGCTGGCCCTCCTTCACCGGAGGGCCGCTCGCGTACCCCGTTTTCCGAGCGCCACGCTCGTACCTCAACCCCGCCAATTTGGCGGGGCTTTTTTTGCCTTGAATAAAGTATTTTCCTACTCCAGTGGCTTACATTGCCCACAGCTCAAGTCCACATCCTCCCGATATTTTTTTCGACGCAGCAACTAGTCTTAGTCCAACTGACTCTAGTTAAAACTTAATTAGCCATCTCCTGCTTAGTTAGCACTTACTTCGAATGGATTCGAACATGCTGAAACCGACTGTCGGCCCGACTATTGGCCACACTACAACTAATCACGCGCGCATCTTCCTGCGTGGAAAACATCAAGATAGTGCATTGGTATTTGCTGGAGTTCGTTATAGACGCCAGGGTGAAGAGCGTTGGTCCCGGGGCGCATTTGTAAAACTGACGATCTTGCGCGACATGTCAGATGTGATCGCACTCAATCATCTGGCCGGCGATACCGAATACGAATATCAAGCCGGCTGGTTCAGCCCGATGAGCCCGGTGCATACCGTAGAGACGGTCCAGGAACTGCCACTGCAATGGCCAAGGGAGATCTATCGTTTTCGCACGAGGTCCAGCAAGGCCAGCTCGCCGCGATCGTACATCGTCGGTTCCTGCCGCTATCTGCGCATGACGGCAGGCATTGCCTCGGCACCACAAAAGGGAGACCGGATTTTCGGCTCGATCTGCGATCTGGCGCAGCGGGCCAATCCCCCTGTCAGCGCGATGTTAATGACCGGCGATCAAATCTATGTCGATGACTTGAACCTCATTGCACCCGACCGCGAGTACAAGGAAATAATCAGCAAATACCGTGCAGCTTTTTCCCAGCCGAACATAGCCAGACTCATGGCAAACCTGTCGACTTACATGATCCTCGACGATCACGAAATTGAAGACAACTGGCCAGCCAACAAAAGCAAGTCAGACGCCGTCTTATATAAAAACGCCATGGCCGCTTATGAGTTATATCAGGCCAGCCATAGTCCAGCGCATGAACTTCAAGCCAATGGGCAGATAAGCAGAAAGCTTGAACAGTATTGGTATCAGTTCACCGACGGCAATATCGAATGGTTTGTCACCGACAGCCGTACTCGGCGCAACCTGTCGACCGATGATCGCCGTATTTTGGACGACGAACAGGAGCAGGCGTTGTGCAAATGGCTGATCCACAGCCAGGCCCGGGTCAAATTCGTGGTCACCAGTGTGATGTTCTACCCCGACCGCAAACGCCATGGCGACGACGCCTGGAAAGCCTTTCCAGAACAACGCCTGCGATTGCTGGAGACGATCCGCACACATCGCATCAAGAACGTCATCTTCGTGTCGGGCGATGTCCACGGCTCCTTGACCAGTCGCCTGACCCACAGCGAAGACCCGGACTTCGAGGTGCACACCGTCGTTTCCTCACCGCTGTGCAACAGTAAACTGCTGCCGTACGCCAAGGCCTCCACGTTCATTCTGGATCAAGCCTTGGCGCAAACGGCTGCGGGGAACTACCGGCATGAACTGACCAGCCAAGTGGTCAGCGAGGACAACTTTGCCCATCTGGTGGTTGATGGCGAGCACATTCAGGTCAATTACCACGACCGGGACGGTAAACGACTACAAGCGGCAAACATCCCGCTGCACTAAGGTAACGGAGGCCAAATGCATTAGTTTTGCGGCCGCGCTGGAGAAAACTTCGGACCTGCCGACATATTCTTATAGCACTTGGCCTTCATGTCTCTTGTCAGTCGGGGCCGCAATGATGCAACCTTGCCGCAGACAACAGTTAAGAGGGCGAGAGCCCGGCGCGATCAGCACATTCGAAGTGAGTTCCCCTCAATGAAAAGCCAACCCGATGCCGCCAGCCGTATGGTGGCCGAGGTAGTGACGCAGTTGCCTGTGCCCTCGCGGCTCGGCATGCTGCGTTTCGAACGGCTGAATGAGCCTAGCTGGGCGCTGCTGTTTCTCGATCCTAATTGCGAACGCCATTTCGGCCTGCCGGCTGTAGACCTGTGTGCGCTGGTCGACTCCCCCTATGCCAGCCTGATGGAGCCCGAAGCGCGCTATCAGCTGCACGACGCGGTCCAGCAGCAACTCACCGACAGTCCGAACTACCAGATCCGCTACACCTTGCACACCGCCTCCGGCGCCTTGAACCTGCTGGAAGTGGGCGAAGCCTATAGACAGCACAATCGGCACCTGTTGCGCGGCTATCTGCTGGTGGTTGATGACCTGTTCGAGGGCTTTCAGCTACAGCCCGCGCAGGATCTGGAAACCCAGAACTCGCGCCTGCAAATAGCCCTGGAACTCAACCAGCGCGCTCAGCAAGAACAATTGCAGCATCTGGACCGGGTGCGCGCCCAACAGGACCTGATCCTGTTGCTGACCCGCCAGCGCTACAGCACCAACAACTCCCTGCAAGAAGCCGCCGAACTGATCACCCGCAGCGCTTGCGACATCTACGAAATCGACTGTGCCAGCCTGTGGAACCTGGAAGGTTCGATGCTGGTACCAATTTCGGCTTTTCACCGCGCAAACGGCGAATACCTGCTACCGGAACCGATCGACGTCAGCGGATTCCCCGATTACCTCGAAGCCTTGCAGAGCAGCCGCGCCATCGACGCCCACAACGCCATGCGTGACCCGCGCACCCGGGACATGGCCGAGAGCCTGCGCCCACGCGATGTGAACGCGATGCTCGACGCCAGTATCCGCGTCGACGGCCAGGTGGTCGGCGTGCTGTGCCTGGAGCAGACGGGGGCGACCCGCGCCTGGCAGTCGGACGAAATCGCCTTTGCCGGCGAACTGGCCGATCAGTTCGCCCAGGTCATCAACAACCACAACCGCCGCACCGCCACCAGTGCCTTGCACTTGTTCCAGCGTGCGGTCGAGCAAAGCGCCAACGCGTTTTTGCTGGTCAATTGCGACGGCGTGGTGGAATACGTCAACCCGAGCTTCACCGCCATCACCCAATACAGCACCGATGAAGTCCACGGCCAGCGGCTGTCGGAATTGCCGGCACTGGAAAACCTCAGCGAACTGCTGTTCGACGCGCCCTCGGCGCTGGCCAAGAGCAACAGTTGGCAGGGCGAGTTCAAGAGCCGACGCAAAAACCTCGAACCGTATTGGGGGCAGTTGTCGATCTCCAAGGTCTACGGCGACAACCGCGAGCTGACGCATTACATCGGCATCTACGAAGACATCACCCAGACCAAACTCGCCCAGCAGCGCATCGAGCGCCTGGCCTACACCGATAACCTGACCAACCTCGGCAACCGCCCGGCGTTTATCCGCAACCTAGACGAACGCTTCGCCCGCGACACCGATACGCCGATCAGCCTGCTGCTGGTGGACATCGACAACTTCAAGCGGATCAACGACAGCCTCGGTCACCAGACCGGCGACAAACTGCTGATCAGCCTGGCCCGACGTCTGCGCAACAGCCTGAGCCCGAGCGGCAGCCTGGCGCGGTTCGCCAGTAACGAATTCGCCGTGCTGCTGGACAACACCGACCTGCGCACCGGTCAACAGGTCGCCCACCAGTTGTTGATGACCCTCGACAAGCCGATGTTCGTCGACAACCAGTTGATCAGCGTCACCGGTTCCGTGGGTCTGGCCTGCGCGCCGCTGCACGGTCGCGACCCGCAAACCCTGATGCGCAACGCCGGCCTGGCGCTGCACAAGGCCAAGGCCAACGGCAAGCATCAGGTCCAGGTGTTCACCGAAGCGCTGAATGCCGAGGCCAGTTACAAACTGTTCGTCGAGAACAATTTGCGTCGTGCCCTGACCCAGAACGAGCTGGACGTGTTCTACCAGCCCAAGCTGTGCCTGCGCAGCGGTCGCCTGCTGGGCATGGAAGCGCTGCTGCGCTGGAATCACCCGGACAAAGGCATGATCCGCCCGGACCAGTTCATCAGCGTCGCCGAGGAAACCGGCCTGATCATCCCGATCGGCAAGTGGATCGCCCGCCAGGCCTGCCGCATGAGCAAAGAACTGAGCGCCGCCGGCCTGGGCAATCTTCAAGTGGCGATCAACCTGTCGCCCAAGCAGTTCTCCGACCCGGACCTGGTGTCGTCCATCGCCAACATCCTCAAGGAAGAAGCGCTGCCGGCGAACCTGCTCGAGCTGGAACTGACCGAAGGCCTGCTGCTGGAAGCGACCGAAGACACCCACTTGCAGCTCGACCAGCTCAAGCGCCTGGGCCTGACCCTGGCCATGGACGACTTCGGCACCGGTTACTCGTCGCTCAGCTACCTGAAAAAATTCCCGATCGACATCATCAAGATCGATCGCAGCTTCATCCACGAAATCCCGGACAACCAGGACGACATGGAAATCACCTCCGCGGTGATCGCCATGGCCCACAACCTGAAACTCAAGGTCGTGGCGGAAGGCATCGAGACCGCCGAACAACTGGCGTTCCTGCGCCGCCACCGCTGTGACGTCGGCCAGGGCTACCTGTTCGACCGCCCGATCCCCGGCGCCGAGCTGATCGAAAAGCTCAAGCGCTACCCGCGCGGCCCTCTCGTCTGACAGCTGTGTTCCCACAGGGGTAGTGCGTAACTGCCCAGCATTGGGCAAACTGCATGTCTGACAATTTACATTCAACCTGACTGAGGGGACTGCTGATGGTCTTGCGCTCGGAAATTCTGGTGAACAAAAACGTGCTCCCTACCAAAGAACAAGCTCTGCCCGGTCGTGAAACCCCAATGACCGTGCCGGAAAAACACTTCGTCCACGACGCCCCGCTGCTGGGCCCGTTCGCGATGGACGTGGATTTTGCGATCTTCGGCCTGGGGTGCTTCTGGGGCGCCGAGCGCAAGTTCTGGCAGCGCGAAGGCGTGGTCAGCACGGCGGTGGGTTACGCCGGCGGCTTTACCCCGAACCCGACGTATGAAGAAGTCTGCTCGGGCCTGACCGGCCACAGCGAAGTGGTCCTGGTGGTCTACGAGCCAGCGAAAGTCAGCTACGAAGAACTGCTGAAGATGTTCTGGGAATTGCACAACCCAACCCAAGGCATGCGCCAGGGCAACGACATCGGCACCCAGTACCGCTCGGTGATCTACGCCACCAACCCGACGCAACTGGCCGCCGCCCAGCACAGCAAGGGCGTGTTCCAGGCCGAACTGACCAAGGCTGGAAAAGGCGAAATCACCACTGAAATCGACGAAGCGCCGACGTTCTTCTTCGCCGAGGCCTATCACCAGCAATACCTGGCGAAGAACCCTGAAGGGTATTGCGGGATTGGCGGTACAGGCGTGACCTGCCCGATTTAATTCTCAGAAAGCAAAAGATCGCAGCCTCGTTTCACTCGACAGCTCCTACAGGGAATACGCATTCCGATGTAGGAGCTGTCGAGTGAAACGAGGCTGCGATCTTTTGATCTTGCTTGTCGATTGACCCTATTCGGCAATCAACCAATCCATCTGCCACCCGCCCTGGGTCTGCCCAAGCTTCTTGGACAACCACGGCAGCAACTCACGCAATTCCTCTTCCAGGCCCCACGGCGGATTCGCAATCGCCAGTCCAGAGCCATTCAAACTGTTCGGCGTATCCAGCGGATGCACCAGCAACTCCACACGCAACAACTTCGGTGCGCCCGTGCCAGCCAGATCCTGATAAAAACGCCGCAACAAGCGCTGGTCCTTCACCGGATACCAGATCGCCGCCACGGTTTGACGCATCCGGCCAATCGCCTCTTTCAGCGAAGCCGCACAGCGCTGCATCTCATCGAGCTGTTCAAACGGTGGATCAATCAACATCACCGCCCGCTTCTCCTGCACAGGCAACATCGCCCGCGGCACATGCCAGCCCTCGCCCAGATGCACTTTCACCCGACGGTCACCGGCCATGTTGTCCTTGAGCAACACACCGTCCTCGGGGTGCTTCTCGTTGAGCATCACCCGATCCTGCGGCCGCGTCAGGCGCCGCGCCAACTCAGGCGATCCCGGGTAATAGCGCAACTGGCCATCCGGGTTCATGTCGTGCAGCACCTTCATATAGTCGGCGGTCAACGCTGGCAAATCCGGCTGATCCCACAAACGCGCAATACCTTCCAGGTACTCACCGGTACGGCTCGCCTGATCACCCTGCAGGTCATACAGACCAATGCCGGCGTGAGTATCGAGATAAGCAAACGGCTGCTCCTTGCGCGACATCAGGGCGATGAGGCGGGTCAAAGTCAGGTGTTTGAACACATCGGCGTGATTGCCGGCATGGAAGGCGTGACGATAATTCATGATTGCTCCTGCGAAGGCCGGGAAGTTTACCTTGTACGGCGCCGAACGTCAGGACCTCACAGCCGAGCGGCCAACACATCCCCCTGTAGGAGCTGTCGAGTGAAACGAGGCTGCGATCTTTTGATCTTGCTCTTATGCCAAGGTCAGGGCCTCACAGCCAAGCAGCTACTCTGCCCAACACCCGCCCTGTAGGAGCTGTCGTGTGAAACGAGGCTGCGATCTTTTGATCTCGCTCTTATGCCAAGGTCAGGGCCTCACAGCCAAGCAGCTACTTTGCACAACACACCCCCTGTAGGAGCTGTCGAGTGAAATGAGGCTGCGATCTTTTGATCTTGCTGTTGTGGCGAGGGAGCCTTGCTCCTTCGCCACAAAATCCATACGCCGCTTAGCCCGAAGATCGAGCCCGCAACCGCCGCCCAATCACGTCCAACACATCACAACCATCGCGCAATGGGATGGCGCAGAGCAAAGCGAAATCACTAAGAATGAACGACTCACACTCAACCGAACCGCGCATCGACATGTTCTCCAGCACCTGCGTGACGGCGCGAATCCGATAGTTGGCGGCGTCGTATAAAACATCGAGCGGCGCGTGGGTATCGACGAACAACGTGGGCATGTCGGTGCAGTTGCTGGTGAGGGCCATGAAGCGGCTTTTGGGGTGGGGGATTGGTTTTTCGTAGGGTGGGTCGGGGTGAAGATTTTTCATGATTGAAACCTCTGGTAGTAATGGGCGCTACCATCGGCCTTCCTACAGGCTTGGGTGGCAGCTATACGCGGGGTAGGAATATCGAGACCAGAGAACTCGACCACACCGAAGCGTGCCCGCGCACAGCCGCCGCAACTGATCTTACGGACGCATGTTGATGGCCGCAATTCAGGTGTCGACGCCGAAGCGTCCTCTCTAGTCTTGAAGGGTTCCTACACCCTGCCACTGAGTTTTCAGTGACCACCAGAGACTATCGAGGGAATGCATTTCAAACCAGTTCATGGAAACCGATACGAGTTGAAGGAAACTTCCGGTGGGCTTGCCCGGAAAATTCTCAGTTATCAAGAGCACCTTAAACACTACTACTCAGTCCGATGCACTGGCAATCAACGCGCTGATGATGCGACGTTTAGGATTCCAGATAGTCAAACACCACACCCCCCACCACTCCAAACCTTCGTTGAAGTAATCACTCCATGATTCGCGCCCTGGAATTGCATCAGAGTTATTAACCCATTCTCGCTTAAATCCCTTAACCCAATTTATTACTACAACATCATCCTGTTCTTCGAGGCCTAGAGCCTGACACCACTCATGGAATAGTTCCTGAGCCTCAAGCTCTCCTCGTTTGAATTCAGTTCGATAAGGTGGCTCACGGAAAGAACCGTAAAATGCCAGCCGTCCTCGCTCATAATCTTCGACTAAAATAAGATTATGTATTTCCTCCCGACTCAAAACAGTAGCCACAGCCTTATCTAGCTCCCAACTGATATCTGGATCTCCGGGATTTGTATACTCCGGATTTTTTATCAAATCGTTATGCCAATCCCACGAATCTTTCATGAGCTTTTCGTGAAGCCTCGTCAAAGCTTGCCGATGAATTGATTCGTCGACTGTCACATTTATCTCAGGGCGGAGCACGACAAAATTGAAAACACAGCCAGCTTCATCCATCCGATCAAGAAGCGATTTACTTTTTTCTTCGTCAATTACTTTCAACACCAAAAATATACCTTATCCGAAACAAAACAAATTCTTCTTCGCTGTCAATACTCACAAACAAAATTCACAACAAGGAGAAATAAATAAAGAAGGACAAATTTATTTACTCTTCGCACGTAAATTTCGTAACTTGTATCTCAAAAAAGGGATGGATTTATTTTACCTTTATCACTTCTTTCCCAGACGAGAAAATTTGCTTGGCTAAAGTATCTGCCGCATCTCAATGCATTTTTCAGTCGTGTATCCGCTAGCTACTATAGTCAGAATAACGTTGCCTTCGCGAGCACAGGTAAAGCAGTAGTTAAACCCGACATCCAAAGGTTCGATCAACGCCAATTCCTGCGACAAAGGGGTTACATTCTTCACAAACATCTCTGACACCTCCCTCCCCACAGCTCCAACAGACTTAAAGCCTAGAACATTTTCAAAGGTAATAATCCAACGCACTCCCTGCCAATCCAGAAACTCTATAAAAATGCGCTTACGCTCACATGTTATTTTTTCAACGGTGCCGTCTGAAAATGGAACGCCTTTCGTTTTAAGGAAAAATGGGACGAACTTATTTGTTGATCTATAACAACACCTTCGAAGCTGGCAACAAAATAAATCCGCCCCTTCAAAGTCCTCTTTGGTAAAAATCGGTCCAGATACCATATTTTTTCTTTCTTTAGAACTAATTATCGCCACCTCCTTGATCTTGATACCGCTCCAAACAATTAATAAGAACTGTCATAAACCGTCTTTGATCTTTAACATCATCATCAAAATATGTGTCCATTTTTGAAAAAATCTCATCAAAACTGTTACCTTCCTCTAAAAAATAAGACAAGGTTTCGATTAATGAAATGCGCTCTTGCTCACTATAAATAAAAAATTCCGGGCGTAGCAAGGCGTCAAAAAGCTCGGCAAGTTCTTTGTCATCATTCACATTCTTAGAAACGATAACCTCCTCCCGCTCCAAATCATGCGTATTTTCAATATCAAAAACGAAAAGCAGACCTCGTATACTCCACAGTGTGTGGGGCCTATTCATCAGTCAAATTCCGTGTATGAAGTTTTTGCATTACCATTTTTATCCAGTATGACGACCGCTCTAGTCTGCTCACCATACTGCAACCCCTCCCTTTTAAACCCTTCACCTATTTTTTTACCCATATCAATAGGTTGTCGTGAAGCATCTATACCACTTTGCCTAAAAATTAACTGAGCACGTTGTATTGCATTAAATTGATCACGATGACTGAGAAAACGCGTCGCGGCTGAAGGAATGACGGGCTCGCCTTTTTTCTTTCCTTTCGCGTACCTTTCTATTTCGCCTGTCGTGGGATTCCTGCCTTCCTTCACCCGATCAAACTGGGATTGCAGGGTTGTTTGTGCTCCATGTTTCTGCTGAAAATGGGCACCATCAATCGATTCTTCCATTTCCTTCAAGCGCCTTTTAAAAACCGACTCTGATAACTCATCAATTCTTGCTCGTCGCTGCTCAGCCGCCATTTTCGGCAGCGCCGGCTCACCCTCATCAACCTTAACGCCAGTCGTATCATCCGGCGCCCCACACCCTGGCTTATTCGGCGGCGGACAATTCCCGCTCAACCCCAACGGATCAACCCACCCCGTCGGATTCGGCGTGTATTGATACGGGTTCAGCCCACCCGCCAACTTGATGGGGTCCGGCGTCAGGTAGCGACCGATCTCTGGATCATAGTACCGATGCCGGTTGTAGTGCAGGCCGCTCTCGGCGTCGAAGTATTGGCCCTGAAACCGTAACGGTTGTTCAAGTTGCTCGCCCCCGCCGAACGTCTGGCGAGTGACTTTGCCGTAGGCGTTGTACTTCGCTGACCAGACGATCTCGCCACCAAAATCGGTGAGTTCTTGCGGCGTGCCGAGGTGGTCGAGTTGGTAGTAGAACGGGCAGGCTTTGCGCGGGCCTTTGCCGTCGAGCATGGCCAGCGGGCGGAAGCTGCCGGGTTCGTAGACGTAGCTGCGGTAATGGTCGCGGCTGCTTTCGGCGACGAGGTGGTCGCCTTGCCAGAAGAACTCGGTGGTGTGGCCATCGACGGTTTTGGCGATGCGACGGCCGAAGGCGTCGTAGCGGTAGCTGGCGGTGCGGCCATTCGGGGTGGTGACGCCGATCAGGCGATGTTGGCAGTCGTAGCGGTATTCGGTGACGAGTTTTTGCGCGGTGCCGCGGCGTTCGCGGATCAGGTTGCCGAAGGCGTCGTAGTCGTAGTGGCGGTCGCCTTGCATCAGCAACCGATTGCCCCGCACCTTCGCGGCGCCGGGGCGGTCTTGCATCAGCAGGTTGCCGGCCGGGTCGTGGGCGAAGGATTCCGGCGGGGTGTCGCGCGTGTGGCGGACGCGGGTCAGGCGGTTGAGCGGGTCGTATTGGTAGTTGCGTTGGCCGTGACGGGAGTCGGCGATGCTGTCGAGATTGCCGTTGGTGCTGTAGGCATAGTCGCGGCGATACAGCGGTTGCTGCTGTTGGCTGACAGCGTGAGCCTTCAGTCGGCCCTGATCGTCGTAGGCATAGTCGCTAAGCAGTTGACCTTGCTGGCGTTGTTGCTCGCGGCCGAAGGCAAACCGGTGGCCGGTGAGCCGAGCGCCGTTGAGGTCGATGGCGGTGAGCGCGCCGCCCTTGGCGTGGTGGTAATCGAGTTTGCTGCCGTCCGGCAGGCGAAGGCGATTGAGTTGGCCGCAGGCGTCGTAGCCATAGCGCAGGGTGCCCCAGCCCTGATGTTCGGTGATTAGTCGGTCTTGTTGGTCATACTCGAATTCCAGCGGATGGTCGTGGCCGTCGTCGACGCCGTTCAACCGGCCGAGGCTGTCGTAGCGGTATTCGACCTTGAGGCCGTCGGGCAGGGTTTTGACCAGCAAGCGCCCGGCCGAATCCCGCTCGTAAGCGGTGATCAGTTGCGAACCGTCAGCACCGAACTCGGTTTTCTCCAGCAGTTGGCCATTGAGGTCGTAGGCATACGCCGTGCGTTGGCCGTCGAAGCCGGTTTCCTGTCGGATCAATCCGCCCGGCGTGTAGTCCAGCCGATATTTGTCGCCGGATTCGTTTTCGATTTCCGTGAGCAACAGTTGCGCGTTGTCGTAGCGGTACTTCAGCTGGGTGCCGTCGGCATTGAGGCGGCGGCTGACCAGGTGCAGGTCGTCGAGGTATTCGTAGCGCGTGAGGCGGCCGAGTTCGTCGCGTTCGGCGGTGATTTTTCCGTAGGCGTTGTAGCGGTAGGTGCGACTGGCGCCGGTAGGCGAAGTCGTCTGGATCAGTCGGCCAACGGCGTCCCATTGCGACTGGGTGACCGAGCCATGTTCGTCCTGACGGGTAATCTGCCGACCCAGTGCATCGTAGGAAAAGCGCCGCACCCCGCCGTCCGGCAGCGTTTCCTCGACCCGTTGCCCCAAACCGTTCCAGACGAACACATGCCGACTGGTGTCCGGGTAGCGGATCGACAGCAGCAGACCTTTTTCGTCGTAGTGGTAATGGGTGACATGGCCATCGGGATCGGTCGCTTCGGTGACATCGCCCTGGGCATTGCGCTGATACTTCCACACCGCTTTGCCGCGATAGCGTGCGTGCAGGAAACCGTTGCGATACTCGTAGGCCGTGGGCTCATCTTCTGGCGGAATCAGCGCCACCAAGCGTCCGACTTCGTCGTAGCGGTATTCGGTGACCGTGCCGAGCGGGTCCTGCTCGGCAATCAGCCGACCCTGGTCGTCGTAGGCCTTGAGGTGTTCACCGCCATCCAGTTCGACCTTGCGCACCAGCCGCGCCCGGTCGTCGTGGACGTAAACCTCTTCGCTGCCGTCGAGGTTGTGGACGGTGACGCTGCCTTGGTCATCCCAGGCATATCGCGCGTCCATCTGCGCAAACGACGCCCAGTGGCGGATGCATCGGGCGGCCTTGCCGGACCTTTCCCACGCCCAGAAGAAACTCGCCCCACCGGCCAGTTGTCGCTGGAGAATGACGTGCTGATCGTCGTAGTCGTAGCGCTCGCTTTCGCCGGCGGCGTTGGTGGCTTCGATGAGTCGACCGCGTTCGTCGTAGCGGTAACCGACCAGGGTCTGCTCGGTCAGCCAAGCTTCGTCCTGGGTTTGGGCCGGGGCGAAAACCTGATAATCGACGGCGACCAAATGGCTGCGCTCATAACGCAAGCGCAGGGCGCGACCGGCGCCGTTGTCGAGGCGCTGGATGCGCTCTTGGCGGTCGCGGGTGATGCGCAGGCGATTGTCGTAGGCGTCGCTGATCGCTGTGAGTCGACCGTGGTGGAAGTGATAAAACCGTGCGTCGTCACCGGCCTGGGCGAGGATCAGTTCTTCCGGTTCAGCGCCGAGATAAATCGCCGCGCGCGACAGGCTGTTGTGGATCTCCGGGCGTTCAGCGGTCGGCAGCGGGAATGGGGTGCGACGGTTTTCGTGGTCGATCCAGATGACGCTGTCGCCGTCGATGTCCAGTCGATGGGAAAGCGAATGGCTCCAGCCAAAACCGAGACCGCAGTCGATCTCGGCGGCGCTGGTGCGGTAGAGCCGGGTGAAGTCGAACGGCAGGACGCCGTCCAGCGAACCGTCGGTGAGGGTCAGCAGTTCTTCGCCAGTGACCATCGACACCGGGCATTTGTTGGTGGCGGTTTTGTTGGCGGAATCGGCAGCGTCGCCGTTGGGATTTTTCGCCTGATCCGGGGCGTTGTCGTGGTGTTCGTTTTGCTTGAGGGTGGTGTTGCGTTTGGCATCCCAACGCAGTTGCATGCGGCCTTGTTTCAAACCGGCCGCGACGCCGCGCGCGGCGACCGCTTTGTAGCGATCCACGTAGGACATGAAACTGTTGATGATCGTGAAGATCGCTTTGACGAAACCCAATACGGCGCTGACGATCCGGGCGCCGTAGTGGGCAAGACGCATCCCCAGATAGGCAATGCCCGCCCCCGCACCGGCGAAGGTCAAAACGATTCCGATCAGAATATCGATGAGCAACTGCACCACTGCCGTCGAAACCGCTTCAGTCGTTTTACCGGCGATTTCGCTGGGCGGCAGCATCTCCAACCAGAGGCTCGCGGTGCGAAGCAATAAACAGAGCGCCGCTTCGTCACTGACCAGCAACTGGACTTTTTCCATCGTTGCCGGAAAGTCTTCTGCCAGCTTGGCTAGTTGGGCGGCGCCGCTACCCAACCGTCCAACGAACTTGCGGGGATCCTGAAGAATGTCCGAGAGCAGGCTGATGCTGTCCCACACACCAGAAATCGCCGCCCAACTTCCCGCGAGCATTCCGTTACCTGCCGCGGCAAAAGTCGACTGCGACCACTGGGGCTTGAACCCTTCCCATTCTTTGCGTAGCCAGCCGTCCAGGTCTTTGGTCAGGCCGTTGTAAGAAGAGAAAAGGTCTTCTATTTGAGCCGGCGTAACTTCACGCTGAACATGAACCCGATAGAACTTGCCGGGTATCCCTACGAACTGCCCTTTACCGTTTTCATCGAGCTTGACCGGTGTGCTCTCGCCGCTATCAACAGCAATCACATCAACCGAAATGTTCCCCAACGGAATGTCATAAACCGATTCAAACTTGCTCTCGATCTCCAGAATCTTGCTATCTGGACACTGCGCAACACTGGAGAAAAAATCATCATCACCACTGCTCACCGCAGTCGTGGTGTTCCCAAGTTTTATCAGCCGCTCCATGCTCATCAGCGAAGGCAAATCCATCGCCCGGCTGACCCTGTCGGTATTGCGCCCCAAGAAGCTGCTAAGTTGCTGGCGATACAAAACCAGCGTGTCTTTAAATCCGTCGAGCTCCTGCTCGATCCGTACGGTCTGATCCATCAGTCCAACTCCGTCATCAGGTAATCCACCAAGGCTGATTTCGGTGCTTGAGGCAGGTCCGGCGTTTGCAAGAAGAGCGCGACTTTGTGGCGCAAAACGCTCGGCGAAAACGCCTCATAAAGATCAGGTCGGTCTTCGCTCAACCACATCAGCAAGTTGTTGATGCGAGTCGCCGCGGACTCGTCTGCGAGGAACTCGAGTAGCGACCCGGAAACCTCCCACCACGGAAAAATCCTGGAAGTTTTCAGCGCACTGCCACCGATATCGAGCGGCTGACCATTGATCAAACAACGGTCAATCACAGGCATTAACTGCGTGGCATTCACTTCGCCGGACTGAAGAATCGGCAGCACATAACGCCCGTCCCAGAAGCGGAAAAACACCGCATTCCCGTTTGGCAAAAGAGCCTGGGTAAGGCTGCGCAGATGCTCGACCAGCACTTCTTGAACCGCAGAAGAAACCGCCAACCAACCCCAATCGCGAGACTCGGTGGCAGCGACCCATTCAAGAAACTCACTGCCCGCCGCGACGATTCCCACAAAAGGCATCACCGGTTCCCACTCGGCGTAGGCGGTGTCGGCCCAAATCGGGAGCGGCGCGTGAACGGTGATCGAGCGCTGCCAAACGTTGAACGGCTCAGCCGCGCTGGCATTGCTGAAGATCGCAAAGAGCTGTTCAGACGGTTTCAGCGGCTGCCGGTCCAGCCACTCGCGAGGCGTCAAATGATCAGGCTGCACAGACACCGTCCTTGCAACGCTCGCATTCCTCACAAAACGGCGCGTCGCTTTTCAGGCTCATGATCTGTGCGGCGCTCAACAACGCTGCCGGCGCAGCCGCGAGTTTCAACGGCGTATTCGGCGACGTTGGCGCAGCCGCCATCGCCGGCACCAACGCCCCGCCCACCTGAATCGGCACGCTACTGAAAATCCCCCCGGGCCCAATGTTGATCCACTGCCCGCCGGCCTGAATCGTCGCGCTGGCGCCGCCGTCGATCACCACTTGCTGGCCGGCGCTGACGTGGAATTGCTGGCTGGCGTTAAGCGCCTGGCTGGTCACGCGGATGTGCCGATCACCCATCACCACCAAGTGATCGTCGAGCTTCACTTCGGTCTGGCGCTGGCCGTGGGTGATGCGTTGTTCGTCGGCTTTCAACTCGTGGCGGGCGGTGCCGGTGACCACGATGCTGCGCTGGTTATCGACCTGCACCTGCTGATCGTTCAACACGTGCTGGGTCCAGTTTCGCTGGGCGCGCAGGTAGATTTCCTCGGCGCCTTTGCGATCCTCGATGCGCAGTTCGTTGTATCCCCCGCCTCCCGGGCTGCTCTGACTGCGGAAAATACTGCGGGTCTTGTCGGCCGGCAGGTCCAGCGGAACGGGCGTCGCCGCATTCGGCAGGCAGCCCATCACCAGCGGTTTGTCGGCATCAGCGTCGATGAAACCCACCAGCACTTCCATGCCCACTCGTGGGATCAGCACGCTGCCGTAATGGTCGTGGGCCCAGCCCGTGGCGACCCGCAACCAGCAACTGGAATGCTCATTGAGCTGACCGTCGCGGTCCCAAGCGAGCTGGACCTTTACCCGGCCGAACTCATCGCAATGGATTTCGCTGTCGACAGGACCGGTGACCACGGCAGGTTGGTAACCGAGCATCCGTGGTTTTTCCGGCCCCTGGGATGGACGAAACGAAACATCCCACGGCGTCGCCAGAAAGGTATTGCGATAACCCTGGAAATCATCCGGGTCATCACTGGTGGCCGACTCCTCCAGCACTTGCGGCTGTCGGCCACGGTGTTCGATTTCAGTGATCAGCCACAGGTCGTTCCACGCCTGACGCGGGTGCTCGGCGAGGTGCAGGAAATGTCCGCTGACCAAGGCAGAATCGTCGCCACGACCTTCGGCCAGACGGAAGTCTGCGTTGTGCCGTTCCAGCGCTCGCTGTGTCAGCTGTTTGCCATGCTCGCGGTCGGTGAATTGGCCGGGGAAGTGATAATCCTCCAGCACCGGACGCTGTTCGCTGTCGACTCGGTTTTCCAGGGAGAGACGCGGTTTCTGGAAGTCGTAATCGCGACGGGTGACCGCCGTGGTGCGGGTCTCCAGACGCACGTTGAAACGCTTGATGGCCGGCGCGTCTGCCGCCATGCCACTGCCGGGCAGGTACAGCGTCGACTCGGGCAGACGAGGGAAAACGGTCTGGTCATCGCCGAACACCAGCAAATGCCCGTCGGGGCTGTGCTGGAAGTGGTAGTGGATGCCGATCTCGGCGCACAACCGCTGGAGGAACGCCAGATCGCTTTCGGCGTACTGCACGCAGTACTCGCGAGGCGCGTAGTCGCTGCCCAGTTGAAACTCGAACGCATCACGCTGAATGCCATGGTCCTTGAGGACCTGCGCGATGATCGCCGGCACGCTTTTGTGCTGGAAGATCCGCTGATTGATGCGCTGACCGAGGTAGGCCAGCCGCGGTACGAGGCTGATTTGGTAGCCCGTCAGACGTTTCCCGGAATCGCTTTGTCCGATGCGAAAGATCTGACCGTGTATACCGGAACCTTGTGCGTCGAAACTCAGAAAGGCCTGACGATGCAGCAGGGTTTCGAGCTCGATGTCCGGCCGGTCGCTGACCAGTTCCAGGTCGAAGCGGTAGGGTTGGCTGATGGCTTCCGTGCCCGTGAACTCAAGCACCTTGAGCTCAATCTGGACGCCGTCGATCGTCAACGTGAAACGCGGTTGATTGGCAGGAGCGAACATCCGATGTGTCTCTGCAGAATGAGGGCGGGCGATTCTGCATGAGCGACAAGGGGTGTTGCGGGAGGGACAGGAAAATCAGATTTGCCCTACGTTTTTAGGGATTTTGTCCTTCAAAAGTTGGGATGTTTGACTACAGACATTTCCTGCAAACCAAAAAAAACGGCCCACCTCCACAAGGAAGCGGGCCGTTTTCATGTTCGGCGAAAGGTCAGAGCCTTAGCTCATCCCCATCACTTGTTCAGACGGAAATCTGCCTCGGCCGCAGCGAAACGCTGAAGCATGCCGTGAGTCGGCGAACCCAGCTTGCTGACGATGTAGATCGCCAGGCTGGCGAAGATGAAACCAGGGATGATTTCGTACAGGCCCAGCAGTTCGAAGTGTTTCCACACGATCACGGTGATCGCACCGACCAGAATGCCGGCCAGTGCGCCGTTGCGGGTCATGTCTTTCCAGATCACCGAGATCAGGACGACAGGACCGAACGCAGCACCAAAACCGGCCCAGGCGTAGCTGACCAAACCCAGTACGCGGTTTTGCGGGTTGGCGGCCAACGCGATGGCGATCAGGGCAACCAGCAGCACCATGGCGCGGCCGACCCAGACCAGTTCCACCTGGGAAGCGGATTTACGCAGGAAGGTTTTGTAGAAGTCTTCGGTCAGGGCGCTCGAGCACACCAGCAACTGGCAGCTCAGGGTGCTCATCACGGCAGCCAGAATGGCCGACAGCAACACACCGGCAACCCATGGGTTGAAGAGGATTTTCGCCAGCTCGATGAACACACGCTCGTGGTTTTCAGTGACCGGACCGGCCAGATCAGGGTTCGCCGAGAAGTAGGCGATACCGAAGAAACCTACGGCAACAGTGCCACCCAGGCACAGGATCATCCAGGTCATGGAGATACGACGGGCGTTGGCAATCGACTTGACCGAATCGGCCGCCATGAAACGCGCAAGGATGTGCGGCTGGCCGAAGTAGCCCAGACCCCAGCCCATCAGCGAGATGATGCCGATGAAGGTGGTGTTTTTCAGCATGTCGAAGTTGCTGGCGTCTTGCGCTTCGATGGCCAGGAAGGTGGTGTCGATGCCGCCGGTAGCCAGCAGCACGATGATCGGCGTCAGCAACAGCGCGAAGATCATCAGCGTGGCTTGTACGGTATCGGTCCAGCTAACGGCGAGGAAACCGCCGACGAAGGTGTAGGCAATCGTCGCCGCAGCGCCGGCCCACAGCGCAGTCTCGTAGGACATGCCAAAGGTGCTTTCAAACAGACGGGCCCCAGCGACGATGCCGGAAGCGCAGTAAATGGTGAAGAACACCAGGATCACCACCGCAGAAATGATCCGCAACAGGCCGCTTTTGTCTTCAAAACGGCTGGCGAAGTAATCCGGCAGGGTCAGGGCATCGCCGTTGTGCTCGGTCTGCACGCGCAGACGGCCAGCGACGAACAGCCAGTTCAGATAAGCACCGATGATCAGGCCAATGGCGATCCAGCTTTCAGACAGGCCAGACATGTAGATGGCGCCCGGCAGGCCCATCAACAACCAGCCACTCATGTCGGAGGCACCGGCGGACAAGGCTGTGACGACGCTGCCCAGGCTGCGACCGCCCAGAATGTAGTCCGAAAGGTTGTTGGTGGAGCGATAGGCCATCAAGCCGATCAGCACCATTGCTGCGATGTAGATCACGAACGTGATCAGGGTTGGATTGCTTACGCTCATTCTGTGATGCCCTGGCTTTGTTTTTATGTAGCGTCAGCGTGTGAACCCGCCGACAAACGTCACCGCTTGTTCAGACGATTTCAATGCCCGCGCATTTAAGACTGATGTTTCCCCAGGAAAGCCATCAGCCGGCGCACCGATTTTTCATCCGGTTGCACCTTGGGGCGCGAATCCTATTCAACAACCCAAATAAGGTGCAACCCATTTCGTGAGATTTAGTTGCACCCACACTGTTTTCCGCAAAACCAGGGGGTTTTTGCTCCCTTTTAGCGCAGTCACGCGACGTTTCTAGAAGTAAAAGCACCAAGCCGAAGCAGTACGTTCGTACCGGAATTTAATTCCTGACGAGCTGCTTATTATTCCGACAAAAAAAGGGTTGCACCCGGTTGCACCTCAACGGTTGCACAGCTAATCTTGCCGCCAGCTGATGCCACGCGGTCGTGGCAAACATGAGGATAAAAAAATGGCTACCACCACCCTTGGGGTCAAACTTGACGACCCGACCCGCGAGCGCCTCAAGGCTGCCGCGACCTCGATTGATCGCACGCCGCACTGGCTGATCAAGCAGGCAATTTTCAATTACCTGGAAAAACTCGAGGGTGGTGCAACCCTGACCGAGCTGAGCGGTTTGACCAAGGATTCCGACGACGCCGTCGATGCGCCTCTGGATCACGCTCACCAGTGCTTCCTCGAATTCGCCGAAAGCATCCTGCCGCAATCGGTGCTGCGCGCTTCGATCACCGCCGCTTACCGTCGCCCGGAGCCGGAAGTGGTGCCGATGCTGATCGAGCAGGCACGTCTGCCGGCAGCGATGGCTGAAGCCACCAACAAACTGGCCTCCTCGATTGCCGAGAAGCTGCGCAATCAGAAAAGTGCCGGTGGCCGTGCCGGGATTGTTCAGGGCCTGTTGCAGGAATTTTCCCTGTCGTCCCAGGAAGGCGTGGCGCTGATGTGCCTGGCCGAAGCGCTGCTGCGCATCCCCGACAAAGGCACCCGTGACGCGTTGATCCGCGACAAGATCAGCACCGGCAACTGGCACCCGCACTTGGGCAACAGCCCGTCGCTGTTCGTCAACGCCGCCACCTGGGGCCTGCTGCTGACCGGCAAACTGGTCTCTACGCATAACGAAGCCGGTTTGACTTCTTCCCTGAGTCGCATCATCGGCAAGAGCGGCGAGCCGATGATCCGCAAGGGCGTCGACATGGCCATGCGCCTGATGGGCGAGCAGTTCGTGACCGGCGAAACCATCGCCGAAGCCCTGGCCAACGCGAGCAAGTTCGAAGCCAAGGGTTTCCGCTACTCCTACGACATGCTGGGTGAAGCGGCACTTACCGAGCACGATGCGCAGAAGTACCTGGCCTCGTACGAACAAGCCATTCACTCGATCGGCAAAGCGTCCCACGGTCGTGGGATTTATGAAGGCCCGGGCATTTCCATCAAGCTGTCGGCACTGCACCCGCGTTACAGCCGTGCGCAGTACGAGCGTGTGATGGACGAGTTGTACCCGCGCCTGCTGTCGCTGACCTTGCTGGCCAAGCAGTACGACATCGGTTTGAACATCGACGCCGAAGAAGCCGACCGCCTCGAGCTGTCGCTGGATCTGCTGGAGCGTCTGTGCTTCGAGCCGCAACTGACCGGCTGGAACGGCATCGGTTTCGTGATCCAGGCGTACCAAAAGCGTTGCCCGTACGTGATCGACTACGTGATCGACCTGGCTCGCCGCAGCCGTCATCGCCTGATGATCCGTCTGGTGAAAGGCGCGTACTGGGACAGCGAAATCAAGCGCGCCCAGGTCGAAGGCCTGGAAGGCTATCCGGTCTACACCCGCAAGGTGTACACCGACGTTTCCTACAT
The DNA here is from genome assembly GCF_059133255.1 of Pseudomonas sp. FBCC-B1667. Classification (NCBI taxonomy): domain Bacteria; kingdom Pseudomonadati; phylum Pseudomonadota; class Gammaproteobacteria; order Pseudomonadales; family Pseudomonadaceae; genus Pseudomonas; species Pseudomonas sp. FBCC-B1667. The sequence continues at coordinate 6,452,724 of NZ_CP101437.1, forward strand.
CGCCTGCGCCCGCAAGCTGCTGTCGGTGCCGGAAGTTATCTACCCGCAATTCGCCACGCACAACGCCCACACCCTGTCGGCCATTTACCACATTGCCGGTCAGAACTATTACCCCGGCCAGTACGAGTTCCAGTGCCTGCACGGCATGGGTGAACCACTGTACGAACAGGTTGTAGGCAAAGTGTCCGAAGGCAAGCTGAACCGTCCGTGCCGCGTGTACGCTCCGGTCGGCACGCACGAAACGCTGTTGGCGTACCTGGTGCGGCGTCTGCTGGAAAACGGTGCGAACACTTCGTTCGTCAACCGCATCGCCGACCAATCCATTTCGATCCAGGAGCTGGTGGCCGATCCAGTGGCCAGCATCGAGCAGATGGCGACGCTGGAAGGCGGCTTCGGCCTGCCGCACCCGCGCATCCCGCTGCCGCGTGATCTTTATGGTGCCGAGCGCGCCAACTCCAGCGGCATCGACATGGCTAACGAACATCGTTTGGCTTCCCTGTCCTGCGCCCTGCTGGCCACAGCTCACAACCACTGGAAAGCCGCGCCGATGCTCGGTTGCGCCTCCAGCACTGAAACCCCTGTGCCTGTGCTGAACCCGTCCGATCTGCGTGATGTGGTTGGCCATGTGCAAGAAGCCACCGTCGAAGACGTCGACAATGCGATCCAGTGTGCGCTGAACGCCGCGCCGATCTGGCAGGCCACCCCGCCCGCCGAACGTGCCGCGATTCTGGAGCGTGCCGCCGATTTGATGGAAGGCGAGATCCAGCCGCTGATGGGCCTGTTGGCTCGTGAAGCCGGCAAGACGTTCGCCAACGCCATCGCCGAAGTGCGTGAAGCCGTGGATTTCCTGCGTTATTACGCAGTGCAGGCGCGCAACGACTTCACCAATGACGCCCACCGCCCACTGGGTCCGGTGGTGTGCATCAGCCCGTGGAACTTCCCGTTGGCCATTTTCAGTGGCCAAGTCGCGGCAGCACTGGCGGCCGGTAACCCGGTGTTGGCCAAGCCTGCGGAACAAACTCCGCTGGTCGCCGCGCAAGCCGTGCGTTTGCTGCTCGAAGCCGGAATTCCGGAAGGCGTGCTGCAACTGCTGCCGGGCCGTGGCGAAACCGTGGGTGCCGGGCTGGTCGGTGACGAGCGCGTTAAAGGCGTGATGTTCACCGGCTCCACCGAAGTCGCTCGTTTGCTGCAACGCAACATCGCCGGTCGCCTGGATGCCCAGGGCCGTCCGATCCCGCTGATCGCCGAAACCGGTGGTCAGAACGCGATGATCGTCGACTCTTCGGCACTGACCGAACAGGTCGTGATCGACGTCGTGTCGTCGGCCTTCGACAGCGCCGGCCAACGTTGCTCGGCACTGCGCGTCCTGTGCTTGCAGGAAGATTCCGCTGACCGCGTCATCGAAATGCTCAAGGGCGCCATGGCTGAATGCCGTCTCGGCAACCCTGAGCGCCTGTCCGTGGACATCGGCCCGGTGATCGACGCCGAAGCCAAGGCTGGCATCGAGAAGCACATCCAGGCCATGCGCGACAAAGGTCGCAACGTGTACCAGGTGGCTATCGCCAACAGCGAAGAAGTCAAACGCGGCACCTTCGTGATGCCGACCCTGATCGAACTGGAAAGCTTCGACGAACTGCAACGGGAGATCTTCGGCCCGGTGCTGCACGTGGTTCGCTACAAGCGCAAAGACATCGATCAACTGATCGGTCAGATCAACGCTTCCGGTTATGGCCTGACGCTGGGCGTGCACACGCGTATCGACGAGACCATCGCCAAGGTGATCGACAACGTCAATGCCGGTAACGTCTACGTGAACCGCAACATTGTTGGCGCTGTGGTTGGCGTGCAGCCGTTCGGTGGCGAGGGCTTGTCGGGTACGGGTCCGAAGGCGGGTGGTCCGCTGTACCTGTACCGACTGCTGTCGACACGTCCTACCGATGCGATCGAACAATCCTTCGCTCGCGGTGACGCTCTCGCTGCACCGGACGTTCGTCTGCGTGACGCCATGAGCAAGCCGTTGACCGCCCTGAAAGCCTGGGCCGACAGCAACAAGTTTGCCGACCTGAGCACCCTGTGCGTGCAGTACGCAGCGCAATCGCAAAGCGGGATCACCCGAGTGCTGGCCGGCCCGACCGGCGAGCGCAACAGCTACGCCATCCTGCCGCGCGAACACGTGCTATGTCTGGCCGAGGTTGAAGGCGATCTGTTGACTCAACTGGCAGCGGTGTTGGCGGTCGGTGGTTCGGCGGTGTGGCCGGAATCTGACGTGAGCAAGGCGTTGTTCGCACGCCTGCCGAAGGAAGTTCAGGCACGGATCAAACTGGTGTCCGACTGGAACAAGGATGAAGTGGTGTTTGATGCGGTTCTGCATCATGGCCATTCGGATCAGTTGCGTGCGGTGTGCCAGCAAGTGGCCAAGCGTGCCGGGGCGATTGTCGGGGTTCATGGCTTGTCCCAAGGCGAAACCAACATTGCGCTGGAGCGACTGGTGATCGAGCGGGCGTTGAGCGTTAACACGGCGGCGGCGGGTGGTAATGCGAGCTTGATGACCATCGGTTAATCACTGCTACGTCAGCGACACAAAATGGGCGCCCTTACCGGCGCCCATTTTTTATCTGACTCCGCACAAGACTCTGTAGGAGCCGGCTTGCTGGCGATAGCGGTGCGTCAGATACACCGTGGTGAATTGATCGCCAGCAAGCCGGCTCCTACAGGTTGCGTGTTTGGCCTGTCTATCACCGTTATCAATCTTCCTTTCGCCCAAACCTACCCACGCCTAGACTCGGTCCATTCCAAAAAAAGGTAGGCCGCCATGTCCGAGACGTTGCTCAGTTCCCGCAATCTGGCTTTCGAGCTGTATGAAGTCCTCGATGCCGAGGGCCTGACCCAGCGTGAGCGTTTCGCCGAGCACAATCGCGAGACCTTCGATGCCGCCATCGGCACTGCCCGCAACATCGCCGAGAAATTCTTCGCCCCGCACAACCGCAAGGGCGACGAGAACGAGCCGCGCTATGAGGACGGTCAGGCGATTCTGATTCCGGAAGTGAAACCGGCGGTGGATGCCTTCCTCGAAGCCGGTTTCCTCAACGCGGCGCGCAGTTTCGACGCCGGAGGCATGCAACTTCCTACGCTGCTGTCGCAGGCTTGCTTTGCGCACTTTCAATCGGCCAACGCGGCATCGACGTCCTATCCGTTTCTGACCATGGGCGCGGCCAACCTGATCGAAAGCTTCGGCACCGATGAACAGAAGCAGCGCTTCCTGCAACCGATGATTGACGGTCGCTTCTTCGGCACCATGGCCCTGACCGAGCCGCACGCCGGTTCTTCGCTGTCGGACATTCGTACACGCGCCGAGCCTGCGTCTGACGGCACCTATCGCCTTAAGGGCAACAAGATCTTCATCTCCGGCGGCGATCACCCGCTGTCGGAAAACATTGTGCACATGGTGCTGGCCAAGCTGCCGGATGCGCCGGCCGGGGTGAAGGGCATTTCGCTGTTCATCGTGCCCAAGTTCCTGGTCAACGATGACGGCAGCCTGGGCAAGCGCAACGATGTGTTGCTGGCGGGGTTGTTTCACAAGATGGGCTGGCGCGGCACCACGTCAACCGCGCTGAATTTCGGCGATAACGGCGAGTGTGTCGGCTACCTGGTGGGCAAGCCGCATCACGGTTTGAGCTACATGTTCCAGATGATGAACGAAGCGCGGATCGGCGTCGGCATGGGCGCGGTGATGCTCGGTTACGCCGGGTATCTGTATTCGCTGGAATACGCCCGGGAGCGCCCGCAAGGTCGCGTGCCGGACAGCAAGGACCCGAACACCGCGCCGGTGGCGATCATTCAACACGCCGACGTCAAGCGCATGTTGCTGACGCAGAAAGCGTATGTCGAAGGTTCGTTCGACCTCGGGTTGTACGCGGCGCGATTGTTCGACGACACCACCACGCTTGAAACCGAAGCCGAGCGCAAACAGGCCCATGAGTTGCTGGATTTGCTGACGCCCATCGTCAAATCCTGGCCGTCGGAGTTTTGCCTGAAGGCCAATGAACTGGCGATCCAGATTCTTGGTGGCCATGGCTATACCCGCGAATATCCGGTGGAGCAGTACTACCGCGACAACCGCCTGAACCCGATTCACGAAGGGACGCACGGCATTCAGTCGCTGGACTTGCTCGGGCGCAAACTGGCGCAGAACGGTGGGGCAGGGCTCAAGCAACTGATCCGACTGATCGCCGACACAGGTGCGCGGGCGCAGGCGTATGAATCCTTGACCGCATTGCGTGAACCGCTGGAGAAACTGGTGGCGCGTTTGCAAACGGTGACCATCGGCCTGCTGACTGATCTGGCGCAGGGCAAGGTCAACAGCAGCCTGGCGAATTCGGCGCTGTACCTGAAAGTGTTCGGGCACACGGTGATTGGCTGGCGCTGGCTGGAACAGGCGATTCGGGCCGAGGAAGGATTGGCCAAAGGTCATGCGGCGGATGTGAGCTTTTATAAGGGCAAGCTGCAGGCGGCGCGGTATTTCCTGACGTGGGAAGTGCCGGGTTGCCACCATGAGCTGGCGATTCTGGAGGCGCGGGATGATGTGTGCTTGAACATGCAGGATGAGTGGTTCTGATCAGAGCTTTGTGGTGCTGCTGAAATCCATTCGCGAGCAAACCCGCTCCCACACTTGAAATGCGATCAAATGTGGGAGCGGGCTTGCTCGCGAAGGCGCCCGCTCAGGCAACACATTTTTCAGCTCAGCTTGAAACTGCTCATCTGCCGCGCCAAATCATCCGCCAACCGCTGCAACGTCTGACAGTCTTCGCGACAAGCCCTGACTTCGCCAGCCGTAGCCCGGGCCAAATCCGAAATCCCCTGTACGTTGCGGTTGATCTCCTCGGTCACCGCCGACTGCTCTTCCGTTGCCGTCGCCACCTGATGGTTCATGTCGCTGATCCGCTCCACCTGCCCGGTAATCGCCGTCAACGACGCCCCGGTGCGCTGGCTCGACTCGACACCGGTGCCCGTTGCCGCTTGCCCTGAATGCATGGACGACACCGCATTCTCCGCGCCTTGCTTGAGGCTGCCGATCATCTGCTGAATCTCGTCGGTCGACGCCTGCGTGCGCCGCGCCAAGGTGCGCACTTCATCCGCCACCACCGCAAACCCACGCCCCATGTCCCCGGCGCGCGCCGCTTCGATAGCGGCGTTGAGCGCCAGCAAATTGGTCTGTTCGGAAATCCCGCGAATCACCGCCAGCACCTGATCGATAGACGCTACTTGATGGGCCAGATCGCCCACCGCCGTTGCCGCGAGGCCGATTTCATCGGACATGCTTTCTATATGCCGGATCGAGCCGCCGACCACTTCCCGCGCCTGCATCGCTTCATCGCGGGCATTTTGCGAAGCAACGGCCGCGTTGCCGGCGTTCTGGGCGATTTCCTGCACGGTCAAACCCATCTCATGAACGGCAGTGGCGACCATGTCAGTCATTTCCTGCTGCCGACCGGAGCGCTGGGCCGTGTTGTCCACCACCGTCGCCACTTGGCCGACGGCGGTGCGCAAGCGCTCGCTGGTGGTCAGCACGTCGCCGATCATCTCGCGCTGACTGTCGAGGAATCGATTGAAGCCGCGCGCCAAGTCACCCAGTTCATCGGCACGACTGGAATCTAACCGATGGGTCAAATCTCCCCCACCGCTACCAATGGCCACTAACGCCGCTGTTACCTGCCGGATCGGGCGCACCAACCCACGGGCCAGCAACACCACCAGCATCAGGCACACCAGCGCCACGGCCAGGCCGATGCCGCTGCTCATCCACATGGCGCGGCGTGCTTCAGCGTAGATCTGCGACTGCGGCACTTCGGCCACCAGCGTCCAGCCCAGGTCTCGCAGCGGCAGGCTCAAGGCGAGGAAGTCTTCACCGTCTCTTATGAAGCTGCTGTTTGTGGCGGTTTTTTGACCCATGACCGCTTGCGCCGCCGGGGCACCGATTTGCTCGGCCAAGGTGCGTTTACCGCTGAATTGCGCCTCGGGATGCACTTGGATCAAACCGTCCGAACGCACGAGATAGACCTTGCCGCGCGCTCCGAAGCTGAAGTTGTGGATCAGCTCCGACAGCTCTTTCATGCTCAGCCCCAGGCCGGCAACGCCCACGACTTTACCGGCGGCCTGCACCTTGAGGTCGATGAACAACGCCAATTCTCCGGTCGCGGTGTCATTGTCGATATTGAGGGTGCGCGGCTGATTGCTGTCGAGAAATGAGTAGAACCAGGCGTCTTTGGGGTTGGAACGGCTGAGGGTCCGGTCCAGGCCTTTTTCGGTCAGATAATGATTTGAACCGGTGCCGATAATCAGCGCGGTGAACGCTTTATGCTCGGCGCGAATGCCTTCCAGGTATTGCGCGAATTCAGCCGTCCGGCCGCTGTCTTCACCCGCGGCCAACCAGTCGCGCACCATGCTATTGCTGGCGATGTCCTTGGCGGCGGTGAGGGGTTGAACGAGGATTCGTTCGATGTCGTTGCGCATCGCTTCGATGCTTGAAGGCAGGGCTTGTTCGACCAGATAGCTCTGGGCGAGACGGTTAACCACCAGGGTATAAATACCCACCACGATGAGGATACTGACCAGCAGGGCGGTGCCCATGCTCAGGATCAACTGCCATTGAATACTGCGTCGCCAGAACTGCATGGTGCACCCCCAAAGAATAAGAGGCTGAAACACTGCAACAGCCGTGCCGATTGTATACAACGCTTATCGACAATTTATTCTTTGGTTGTGCGCAAAGCCGATCAGGCCTGATTGATCGTCTTGGAGATCACTTCAACCGTGGCGCTGACTTGCTCTTGGTAACGGTCGAGTGCCTGCTTGTGCTGCTTTTGCATTTCGATTTGCTGCGAACACAGATTCATCGCGGCCAATACCAGCAGGCGGTCACCGATCAGGGTCGGGTACTTCCGTTTGGTGTCGGCCAAAGCAGCTTTCAACATCATCGCGGCGTCCAGCAGGGTTTGCTCTTCCCCGGCCGGCGCCTTGATCGAATAGTCCTCCCCCAGGATCGAGACGACTTTTACCCCTGCGGCGCCGTGATTCATGCGCTGACCGGACCGGCGCTGACGCGCTCAACCAGGGCCTGGATGCGTGCGGCGGTGGCGCCTTGCTTCTCTTCCTGCTCCATCAGGCTCAGTTGCAGGCTTTCGTTTTCATCCTTGGCCTGAGCCAGTTCTGCACTCAGGGTCTGGTTGGTGCCCAGCAGTGCCTGGTTCTGTTGCACCAGGTCATTTACCAGCTGTTCCAATTGGCTTAGGGATGCTTCCAACATTTTGATTTTCCGAGCATTTTCAAAGGGCGCGTACGATAAAGAAAAGTCACCACGGATGCCAGGGTTATTGGGGCCTGAAGCCTTGATTTTCCTGGCGGGCGACCTTTCTCGCGAGCAGTAGAGACTGTGATTGGTGGATCCGGTTCCTGCACTTCGTCGCCGGGGGCCCTTGTGCGACAAAAACGCGCAGGGACTCAAGACTTTAGTCGCATGACCGATAAGTCACTCATATGTCAGCTTCAGCGCCGCACGGGTGCGCTCACTTCGGTAAACACCATGTCCCTTCGTAATATGAATATCGCTCCACGAGCGTTCCTCGGTTTTGCCCTGATCGGCAGCTTGATGCTGATCCTGGGCGTGTTCGCCTTGAACCAGATGAGCAAGATTCGCGGTGCCGCCGAGGAAATCACCTCGAGCAGCGTGCCGAGCATCAAGAGCCTCGACGAGTTCACTCAGTTGACCCTGCGCCTGCGCGTTCTGTCTTATCGCTTGCTGGTCAACCGCGAGCCGGACGTGCAGCAGAAAACGATGGACCTGCTGGACACTCGCAATCAGCAAATCCGCAGCGCCCAGACGACCTACGAAAAACTGATCAGCAGCCCGCAGGAACGTGCGGCCTACGATCAATACGTGCAGTTGCTGGGTCAGTACCGTCAGATCGAAGATCGCATGAAGAGCCTGTCGCGCAACAATCAGGTCGATGAACTGCGCACCTTGCTCAACACCGATCTGTTGACCAACTCCGAAGCGCTCAACACCGTGCTTAACCGTTTGCTGGAGATCAACACGCAACAGACCATCGACACCAACCAACAGGCAGCCGACCAGTATTCATCGGCGTTCAACCTGGTGATCACCCTGCTGATCATCGCTACCGGCCTGACCCTGCTGTTCGCCTGGTTGCTGACCAACAGCATCACCAAGCCCATCGCCAACGCCCTGAGCGCTGCCGAGGAAATTGCCGAAGGCAACCTGACGCGCCCGATCACCGTCGACGGTGAAGACGAAGCCGGTCGCTTGCTGCTGGCGATGTCGAAGATGCAAGACAAGCTGCGCGACACCCTGCAACGGATTTCCGGCTCGGCCACACAACTGGCGTCCGCCGCTGAAGAGCTCAACAGTGTCACCGACGAAAGCGCGCGCGGCCTGACTCAGCAGAACAACGAAATCGAACAGGCGGCCACTGCGGTCAACGAAATGACCAGCGCCGTGGAAGAAGTCGCACGTAATGCCGTGAGCACTTCCGAAGCCTCGAAAAACGCCACGACGTCGGCCGGTGACGGCCGTGATCTGGTACAGGAAACCGTCAGCGCCATCGAACGCATGAGTGCCGACGTGCAGAGCACCGCGACGCTGATCGGCGATCTGGCTAATGAATCCCGTGACATCGGCAAGGTGCTGGACGTGATTCGTGGCCTGGCTGACCAGACCAACCTGCTGGCCCTCAATGCGGCCATCGAAGCGGCTCGCGCCGGTGAGGCCGGTCGTGGTTTTGCAGTGGTGGCGGATGAGGTTCGTGCGCTGGCGCATCGCACTCAGCAGTCGACCAGCGAAATCGAACGCATGATCGGCAGCATCCAGAGCGGCACCGAGCACGCAGTGGATTCAATGCGCAACAGCACCGAGCGCGCCGAGTCGACGCTGAACATTGCGCGTGGCGCGGGGATGTCGCTGGACACCATTAACAGTGCGATTGTCGAAATCAACGAGCGCAACCTGGTGATCGCCAGTGCGGCCGAAGAACAGGCGCAAGTGGCCCGTGAAGTGGATCGCAACCTGGTGAACATTCGTGATTTGTCGGTGCAATCGGCGACCGGGGCCAACCAGACCAGTGCGGCGAGTAATGAGCTGTCGCGATTGGCGCTGGACCTGAACAACATGGTTGGGCGGTTTAGCCTCTGAGACCCGGTCGATGATCGTTCCCACGCGGAGCGTGGGAATGATCCTCCTCTTCACCTCCCTTGCTGCAAAAGCTTTTTGACAGCATCACATTTCAACAGGTTAGAATCGCTGGCACGCAGACTGCATGGTCAGTTTGTGCCCGCCTTTCGTTTTCTGGAGTACTGCCTTTGAATGCAATCACCATCAACAGCCTGTTTCTGATCGGCGCGTTGCTGGTAGGTGCGAGCATTCTGGTGAGTTCACTTTCGTCCCGCCTCGGCATCCCGATTCTGGTGATTATCCTGGCCGTGGGCATGGCTGCCGGCGTCGACGGTGGCGGCATTATTTTTGATAACTACCCAACGGCCTATCTGGTCGGCAACCTCGCGTTGGCGGTGATCCTGCTCGACGGTGGCTTGCGCACCCGGGTCGCCAGTTTCCGCGTTGCGCTCTGGCCGGCGCTGTCGCTGGCCACGGTCGGGGTGTTGATCACCACCGCGTTGACCGGCATGGTCGCCGCCTGGCTGTTCAACCTGAGCATCATTCAGGGCCTGTTGATCGGCGCGATTGTCGGCTCTACAGACGCCGCGGCGGTCTTCTCGCTGCTGGGTGGCAAAGGCCTGAACGAACGGGTCACCGCCAGCCTCGAAATCGAATCCGGCAGCAACGACCCGATGGCGGTGTTCCTCACCGTCACCCTGATCGACATGCTCGCCAGCGGCGAGACCGGCCTGCACTGGAGCCTGCTCGGCCACTTCGTGCGCGAGTTCGGCATCGGTGCTGCCGTCGGGCTCAGCGGCGGCTGGCTGATGCTGCAACTGGTCAACCGGATCAACCTGGCCAACGGCCTCTATCCGATTCTGGTGATTGCCGGCGGCCTGGTGGTGTTTGCCCTGACCAACGCCCTGCACGGCAGTGGTTTCCTCGCGGTGTATCTGTGCGGCCTGGTCATTGGCAACCGACCTGTGCGCAGTCGGCACGGCATTTTGCACATGCTCGACGGCATGGCGTGGCTGGCGCAGATCGGGATGTTCCTGGTGCTGGGGCTGCTGGTCACCCCGCATGACTTGCTGCCGATCGCCCTGCCCGCGCTGGGTTTGGCGCTGTGGATGATCCTGGTCGCGCGGCCGCTGTCGGTGGTGGCTGGATTGCTGCCGTTCAAGGCGTTCCATGGCCGCGAAAAAGCATTCATTTCCTGGGTCGGCCTGCGCGGCGCGGTCCCGATCATTTTGGCGGTGTTCCCGTTGATGGCCGGTCTGCCCCACGCCCAGCTCTATTTCAACCTCGCTTTCTTTATTGTGCTGGTGTCGCTGCTGGTGCAGGGCACGAGCCTGCCATGGGTGGCCAAACTGCTGAAAGTGACGGTGCCGCCGGAGCCCGCGCCGATCTCGCGGTCAGCCCTGGAAGTGCACGTCACCAGTGAGTGGGAACTGTTCATTTATCGCCTCGGTGCCGAGAAATGGTGCATCGGCTCGCCCCTTCGCGAGCTGAAAATGCCCGAAGGCACGCGCATCGCGGCGCTGTTTCGAGGCCAGCAATTGCTCCATCCGTCGGGTAGTACGGTGCTCGAAGTCGATGATTTGCTGTGTGTTATCGGCCATGAACACAACCTGCCGGCCCTCGGAAAACTCTTCAGCCAGGCACCGCAACGGGGTCTGGATTTGCGCTTCTTCGGCGACTTCGTACTCGAAGGAGACGCCCAGCTGGGCGCGGTTGCTTCGCTGTACGGGTTGAAAGTCGAAGGCATCGATCCGGACATGGCGCTCGGTCACTTCATCGCCCAAAAAGTCGGGGGTGCACCCGTGGTCGGTGACCAGGTGGAGTGGAACAACACCATTTGGACGGTCGCGGTCATGGAGGGGAACAAGATCGGCAAAGTGGGCGTCAGATTCCCCGAAGGAAGTCGCCCCGGTCCGGGCTTGTTCCTCTAAACTCCATTCTTCGTCTCGTTTTCGATCGGTCTCTATGTCAACCCTGCGCACCTTTTTTGTCATGGCCCTGCTGGGCCTGAGCCTCTCCATCGGCACGCTGCAAGCGGCCGAACCGCCGTCCAGCGAAGCCGTACAGGCCAGCCTGGACAAGATCGCCGACCGCAAGCTGCCGGAAGCCGATCAGAAAGCGTTGCAAGCCATCCTGCAAAACACGCTGACCCAGCTGAACAATCAGCGTGATTACGAGCAGAAACTCGCCGATCTCAAACAGCAACTGGCCACCGCGCCCAAGCAGAACATCGAGAACCAGCGTGAACTGGCGCGGCTCAAGGCGACCAAGCCGCAGCCCGTCGGGCAACGCTACGCCAACCTGTCGATCCCTCAACTTGAACAAATGCTCACCGAGCGCTCAACCCAGCAAAGCGATCTGCAAAAGGCCCTGGCCGACGCCAACAGCCTGGTGATTACCGCCCAGACTCGTCCGGAACGTGCCCAGGCCGAGATTTCGGCCAGCCAGACGCGCATTCAACAAATCAACAACACCCTCAAGACGGGCAAAGACGCCGGCAAAACCTTGAGTGGAGAACAGCGCGATTTACTCAATGCCGAACTCACTGCCCTGAATGCGCTGATCCCGCTGCGGCGCCAAGAACTGGCCGGCAACAGTCAGTTGCAGGACTTGGGCAGCGGCCAGCACGATTTGCTTTCGGAAAAATCCGATCGCCTGGATCAGGAGATCCAGGAGCTGCAAACCCTGATCAACCAGAAACGTCTCGCCCAGTCACAGGAAACGGTAACCCAACAGTCCATCGAGGCGCAGAAGTCCGGCGGTAGCGCCTTGCTGGCTACTGAAAGCGCGGCCAACCTGAAGCTCTCCGACTACCTGCTCAAAAGCACCGACCGCCTCAACGAAGTCACTCAGCAAAACCTGCAGACCAAACAACAACTGGACAACGTCACCCAGAGCGATTCGGCGCTGGACGAGCAAATCAACGTGCTCAAGGGCAGCCTGCTGCTCTCCAAGATTCTCTACAAACAGAAGCAGTCCCTGCCGCGCTTGAGGCTCGACCGCAACCTGGCCGATCAGATCGCCGACATTCGCCTCTATCAATTTGAAGTCAGCCAGCAACGCGAACTGCTGAGCAACCCGGCCACCTATGTCGACAATTTGCTGTCGACCCAACCGCCGGAGCAAGTCACCCCGCAACTGCGCAAGAGCCTGCTGGAGCTGGCCACGACCCGTTCCGACCTGCTGGAACGACTGAACCGGGAATTGAGCGCCGTACTCAATGAATCCATCACTCTGCAACTCAATCAGAAACAACTGCTGAGCACTGCGCAAAGCCTGCGCGCGACCCTCGACGAGCAGATGTTCTGGATTCCCAGCAACAAACCGCTGGACCTGGAATGGATCCACGCCGTGCCGGAACGTTTGCAGCGCCAGGTCACCACGTTGCCGTGGTCGTCCAGCCTGAGTGAATTGAGCGATGGCCTGATTCAACGGCCGCTGCTGTTTCTGCCGCTGGTGCTGCTGATCGGCGCCCTGCTGTGGCGACGCAAAAGCCTGTATGCCCGCCTGAACAAGGTTCACAAGGACATTGGCCACTTCAAGCGCGACAGCCAGTGGCACACGCCTCAGGCCATTCTGATCAATATATTGCTGGCGATGCCGGTCGCACTCGGCCTGGCCTTGTGCGGCCTCGCCTTGCAGATTGACGCCCGCGGACAGAACGCCAACATGGGTGCAGCGCTGCTGCAAATGGCCCAGGCGTGGCTGGTGTTCTACACCGCCTACCGGATCCTGGCGCCGGGCGGCGTGGCGGAGTTGCATTTCCGCTGGGAAAAACCTCAGGTCGAATTCCTTCAAGGCTGGATCCGTCGACTCGGTCTGGTGGTGATGGCGCTGGTGGCGGTAGTGGCGGTCGCCGAGCTGCAACCGGCGACGCTCGCCGATGACGTGCTGGGCATGCCGGTGGTGTTGACCTGCTACGCCTTGATGGCGTGGCTGCTCAGCCGCTTGCTGATGCGCAGCCCGACGCATGAGAACACTTCGCTATTCCGCAAAATCGTCGGGATCCTGTTCACCGCGCTGCCGATCGCATTGTTCGTGGCGGTGTGCTTCGGCTACTACTACACCGCGCTCAAACTCAGTGATCGACTGATCAACACCCTTTACCTGCTGATGTTCTGGCTGGTGATCGAAGCCACTTTTGTCCGCGGCCTCAGCGTGGCGGCACGCCGACTGGCGTACCAGCGAGCCCTGGCCAAACGCCAGGCCGCTAAAGAGGCCGGTGATGGCGAAGCGGTGATCGAAGAACCGACGCTCGACATCGAGAAGGTCAACGAGCAGTCCTTGCGCCTGATCCGCCTGGCGCTGCTCGGCGGCTTCATGGCCGCGCTGTACTGGGCCTGGTCCGACCTGATTTCGGTATTCTCGTACCTGGACAACATCACCCTCTACGAATACACCAGCGGCACGGGCGCCACCATGAGCATGGTGCCGATCAGCATCGGTGACATGCTCGGCGCGCTGATCATCATTGGCATCACCTTCGCCCTCGCCCGCAACTTGCCGGGCCTGCTGGAAGTGTTGGTGCTGTCCAAACTCAACCTGGCGCAGGGCAGCGCCTACGCCACGACCACGCTACTGTCCTACGTGATCGCCGGGGTCGGTTTTGTCTCGACCCTGTCGACCCTCGGCGTGAGTTGGGACAAGTTGCAATGGCTGGTGGCCGCGCTATCGGTCGGCCTCGGTTTCGGGATGCAGGAGATCTTTGCGAACTTCATCTCCGGCATCATGATTCTGTTCGAGCGCCCGGTGCGGATTGGCGACACCATCACCATCGGCAACCTGTCGGGTACGGTGAGCAAGATCCGCATCCGTGCCACGACCATTACCGATTTCGACCGCAAGGACATCATTGTCCCGAACAAGACGTTCATCACCGGGCAACTGATCAACTGGTCGCTGACCGATACCATCACCCGGGTAACACTCAAGCTCGGCGTCGACTACGGTTCGGACCTGGACCTGGTGAAAGAGCTGCTGCTCAAGGCTGCCCGGGATAATCCGCGCGTGCTGAAGGACCCGGAACCGCACGTGTACTTCCTGAACTTCGGCGAAAGCACCCTCGACCATGAGTTGCGCATGCACGTGCGCGACCTTGGCGACCGCAACCCGGTGCTCGATGAAGTCAACCGCTTCATCAACCGCGAGTTCAAGAAGCAGCACATCAACATCTCTTTCCGGCAGATGGAGGTCTACCTCAAGAACCTTCAGGGTCAGGAATACAAAATGGTGCCGATCGAGCCGGAAAGTAAAACCATCGTGCCGATGGCCGATGGCAAACCCGTGCAAGAACCACCCTCCGCCAAGCTCGACTAACCGCCCTATCCCCAGCAGAATGCTTGGACATTCTGCTGGAGATGGCCGGTGAAAGCCCTCGACGAACTGACCTTCGATAATCGTTTTGCCCGCCTGGGCGATACGTTTTCCGCCCTTGTGCTGCCCGAGCCCATCGATAATCCCCGTCTGGTGGTGGCCAGCCCTGCGGCAATGGCGCTGCTGGACCTGGACCCGGCCGTTGCTGAAACCCCGGAGTTCGCCGAGCTGTTCAGCGGCCACAAGCTCTGGGCTGACGCGGTACCGAGGGCGATGGTCTACTCCGGGCATCAGTTCGGCTCCTATAACCCACAGTTGGGTGATGGACGTGGCTTGTTGCTGGGCGAGGTCTACAACGAGGCCGGTGAACACTGGGACTTGCACCTCAAAGGCGCCGGCCAGACGCCTTTTTCGCGCATGGGCGACGGCCGTGCAGTGTTGCGTTCCTCGATCCGCGAGTTTCTCGCCTCTGAGGCGCTGCATGCCTTGAACATCCCGACCACCCGCGCGTTGTGCGTGATCGGCTCCGACACGCCCGTCTGGCGCGAGAAGCAGGAACGCGCCGCCATGGTCCTGCGCATGGCGCCGAGCCATGTGCGCTTCGGGCATTTCGAATACTTCTACTACACCAAACGTCCCGAGAAGCAGAAAGAACTCGGTGAACACGTGCTGGCCATGCATTTCCCCGAATGCCTGGAACAGCCGGAACCGTATCTGGCGATGTTCCGTGAAATCGTCGAGCGCAACGCCGGGCTGATCGCCAAGTGGCAGGCCTATGGCTTCTGCCACGGGGTGATGAACACCGACAACATGTCGATCCTTGGCATTACCTTCGACTTCGGCCCGTTCGCCTTCCTCGACGACTTCGACGCCAACTTCATCTGCAACCACTCCGACGATCAGGGCCGTTACTCCTTCAGCAACCAGGTGCCGATCGGCCAGTGGAACCTCAGCGCCCTGGCCCAGGCCCTGACGCCGTTCATCAGTGTCGAAGCCCTGCGCGAAACCCTCGGTCTGTACTTGCCGCTGTACCAGGCCCACTACCTGGACCTGATGCGCCGCCGCTTCGGCTTCACCACCGCTGAAGACGACGACCAGAAACTGCTGGAGCACTTGCTGCAACTGATGCAGAACAGCGGCGTCGATTACAGCCTGTTCTTCCGCCGACTCGGAGATGAATCACCCGAACAGGCCGTCGCCCGCTTGCGCGATGATTTTGTCGACATCAAGGGCTTCGATGCCTGGGGTGAGCGCTATATCGCCCGGGTGGCCCGTGACGGCGTGGTTGATCAGGAACAACGCCGCAAAAGGATGCACGCGGTCAATCCGCTGTACATCCTGCGTAATTACCTGGCGCAAAAGGCTATCGATGCGGCGCAAAGCGGTGATTATTCAGAGGTTCGGCGGCTGCACGCGGTGCTGAGCAATCCGTTCGAGGAACAGCCGGGGATGGAGACCTACGCCGAGCGGCCGCCGGAGTGGGGTAAGCACTTGGAGATCAGTTGTTCTTCTTGAGTCCAACGAAATTTCAGATTGGCATTGAGTGGTGTTCACGGTCATAGGCTTTGACCTATTGATAATCGGGATCTGTGCCTCCAGATCCCTGACATTGATTGCCAATTTTCGAAGAGCCGACTATGACCGACCCACTCCTCATCCCCTGCCCCCACTGCAGCGGCCTCAACCGCATCCCCGCCGAGCGCCTCAACGATCATCCAAAATGCGGTCGCTGCAAGGCCGAGGTCTTGCTGAGCAAGCCGTTCGAACTGAACCAAAATGACTACGCCGGCCAGATCAAAGGCGATCTGCCGTTGCTGGTGGACGTGTGGGCGGATTGGTGTGGGCCGTGCAAGTCGTTTGCACCGGTGTTCGAGCAGGCGGCGGGTCAGTTAGCGGGAAAGTGCCGGTTGGCAAAACTGGACAGCGAGGCGAACCAGCAGTTGTCCGCGCAGTTGGGGATTCGCTCGATTCCGAGTTTGATTCTGTTCAAGAACGGCCGGGAAGTGGCGCGCCAGAGCGGGGCGTTTCCGCTGCCGCAGTTGATGAGTTGGCTGCGTAGCCAAGGAATTTAAAAACACCACCGAATCAATGTGGGGCTTGCTCGCTCCCACATTTTGATGGGGGGTGTTAGCCGGGATCAGGCATTTTCCAGCAGGCTGTGCAGCTCGACGAATTGCTGGGTCAGTTTGTGCCGTGGGTCGAGGTGGATCAGCGGTGTGTTCGCCTGGTGGGATTCGCGCATACGCACCGAACTGGCCAGGTACACCGGCAGCACCGGCAACCCTTCGGCGATCAACTCGTCGAGGATCTGTTGGGGCAGGCTGGCGCGGGCCTGGAACTGGTTGACCACAATGCCTTCGACTTCAAGGCCTTCGTTGTGGTCTTCCTTCAATTCCTCGATTTCAGCCAGCAAGCCGTATAGCGCCTGGCGTGAGAAGCTGTCGCAGTCGAAGGGAATCAGTACGCGATCCGCGGCAATCAAAGCAGATACCGCGTAGAAGTTCAGCGCGGGCGGTGTATCGAGGTAGATCCGGTCGTAATCTTCTCCCAACTCTTCAAGCAGCTTACGCAGCTTGTTGATCTTGTGTTTAGCCTCAAGCTTGGGCTGCAAATCCGCCAGTTCGGCCGTGGCGGTGATCACATGCAGGTTCTCGAAGGGCGTTTCGTAGATGTCGACCTGGTTTTTCTTGGAGAACGGGCCGGAGGACAGGGTTTGCTTGAAGAAGTCGGCGATGCCCATCGGGATATCACTGCCGGTGAGGCCCGTCAGGTATTGAGTGGAGTTAGCCTGGGCATCGAGATCCACCAATAGGGTGCGATAGCCCTCGCTGGCGCTGACCGCCGCCAGATTGCAGGCAATACTGGATTTGCCCACGCCGCCTTTTTGATTAAACACCACGCGCCGCATGTCAGACCTCCATGTATCAAAGAATGACCGAGTGTAGTAGTCCACGGCATCGCTTAGCTACCTCCTTGGTATAAGGACTACACGGTCAGCGTCTGTTTCCCTATGGATAAGAGGCTATCTCATCCATTGAGTCAGGCAACGGGCCGACAGACATGAGCATCCCCATGTGGATAATGGCCAAACGCGCGTTTTTCGCGAACCGGACGGTACATTTCCTTGCGCAAAATGTAACCAGTATTTGCTACGCACCCGTAGCACCCGGATAATGCGCGCCACTCGGCGCGACGCGCCACGTAAGGTCTGTCGCTGTTTTTGCGACTCACCGCGTCACGTTAGCCCCGCAGGGGCGGGATGTATGTCTGTGATCAACTTCAACATCGCCCAATGGCGCGCATGGGCTCCCGGGCTCGAAAGCGTGGACGACTGGCAGGCATGGAGCCGACAACCGGTCGTGCTTGCGAGCAGCGATGCCGCCCCCGACGTGTCGTTTCTGCCCGCCATACAGCGCCGGCGCCTCAGCCGTCTGGCGCGAATGGCCTTCAGTGTCGGCTGGCCCTTGGCCGATGGTCGCAAGGACCTACCGTTGGTCTTTATTTCCCGCCACGGCGAAACACCGCGCACGTTCGAAATCCTCAGTGATCTGGCGACCGACCAACCGTTGTCACCCACTCAATTCAGCTTGTCCGTCCACAACGCCGTTATCGGTCTATGGTCGATCATGCGTGGCGAAACCAGCGAAATGACGGCGCTCGCCGCTGCCGGTGACGGGCTGGAGCACGGCATGTTAGAGGCCGCGGCGATGCTGGACGAAGGTGCACCTGCCGTCCTGTTGATCGTCTGCGAAGAACAACCGCCGGATGCCTATGAAACCTGGATCGACGATGTGCCGTTTCCGTATGCCGTGGCGTTGTTACTGACCCCCGGTACCGCCTGGCAGTTGTCCCTGAACAGCTCGACGCAAAGGTTGTCCAAAGCCCACTGGCCCCATGCCCTGAATCTGTTGCGTACCCTGCTCGGCCAGCAAACCACTTGCCAACATGCCTGGAAGAATCGTGTATGGACCTGGCATCGCACCCCGTAGCCGGAAAAAACCGCGACGCCTATTACTGGCGCCTGCTGGCCACTGCCGCAAGCTTTACCCTCTTCGGGTTGGGTGGCCTGTGCCTGCGGCTGGTGGTTTTCCCGTTGCTGGGTTGCCTGCCCGGTGATGCCAGAACCCACCGGCTGCGCGCACGAAAAACCGTCAGTCGTTGTTTCTGGTTTTTTGTCCGGTTCATGGCCCGCACCGGGGTCCTGACCTACGACATCCAAGGGGCGGAAAAACTCGGTCGCCCAGGGCAAATGATCCTCGCCAATCACCCCTCGCTGATCGATGTCGTGTTTCTCATTGGTTTGGTGCCTCATTCCAACTGCGTAGTGAAGCAAAGTCTCTGGGAAAACCCCTTTACCCGCGGGCCGCTGCGTCGCACCGAATACATCAGCAACGACGGCAGCATGGACATGCTTGACGCAGCTGCCGATGCGCTGAAAGACGGTCAGACCTTGATCATCTTTCCCGAAGGCACGCGCACCCAGCCCGGCGAGGCGCCGGCCTTTCATCGGGGGGGCGCGGCGATCGCCCTGCGCGGTGCGAAAATCCTCACCCCGGTCATCATCAAGGTCAGCCCGACGACATTGACCAAGGCCGAGCCTTGGTATCGGATCCCGAAACGCCGCGTGCACTTCAGTTTTCGTGTTGGGGCCGATATAGACCCACAGTCTTTTGCAACGCTAGGCCCGGCTCCCCAGGCTTCGCGCAAGCTTAACGAATATTTGCATACCTACTTTATTAAGGAGCTCGCCGAAGATGAGCGAACTACACCGTGAGATCAAAGAACTGATCATCGACGCCCTCGGCCTCGAAGACATCAGCGCCGACGATATTGACAACGACCAGACATTGTTCGGCGAAGGGCTGGGCCTGGATTCAGTGGACGCTCTGGAGCTCGGTCTGGCGATTCAGAAAAAATACGGCATCAAAATCGATGCCGACGCCAAGGACACCCGCAATCACTTCACCAACGTGGCGAGCCTTGCGGCGTTCGTCACTGCAAAACAGGCAGCTTGAGACCGGACCATGCAAACTCGTGACGACATTTTCAACACCCTGCGCGATGCCTTGGTAGAACTCTTCGAGCTGGACCCGGCGCGCGTGAGCCTCGAATCGAACCTGTATCAGGACCTGGAAATCGACAGCATCGACGCCGTCGACCTGATCGATCACATCAAGCGTCAGACCGGCAAGAAAATCGCCGCCGAAGAATTCAAATCGGTGCGAACTGTCAGCGACGTGGTCGAGGCGGTCTATCGCCTGGTTCAACCGGCAGCATGAGCCGGCTGGTCGGCCTTGGCCTGCTGCTCGCGGGCCTGTTGTACCCCTTTGCGGTGTATTTCGGCGTGGAACATTTTGCTCCGTGGCAGTTCGGCCTGCTGTTGGGCAGCCTGTGGCTGGCTCGGGCGTTGCTCGGTGCGCGGCGTCCCGGCAGCGTGTGGGTGGCGACCATCGCCATCGCTTTTTGCCTGCTGCTGGCGCTGTTCGACAGCCCGCAGTTGCTGCGCTGGTACCCGGTGCTGATCAGCGCGTTCATGCTCGGGCTGTTTGGCCTGAGCCTGAAGTTCGGCCCCCCAATGGTCGAACGCCTCGCGCGCCTGCGGGAACCGCACCTGCCGGCCAAGGCCATTATTTATACGCGCCAGGTGACGATTGCCTGGTGCGTGTTTTTCATCTTTAACGGTTTGCTCGCCGCCGCCCTGACACTCTGGGCGCCGCTGAGTTGGTGGATGTTGTACACCGGCCTGATTTCCTACGGATTGATGGGCCTGCTGTTTGCCATTGAATGGCTGATACGACAACGCGTACGAGGCCACTCATGAATTGGATAACACTTGAGCAGCTGTTGCTCAAGGCTCAGCCGGAACGTGCCGTCACGGCCAAACCGGTGTTGAATCATGCACACTTGTGCGAACAGGCCCTGCGTTTGGCAGCCGGCCTGCAAGCCCAGCGTGTGCAGCGCATTGCCGTGCACCTTGAAGACGCCGCCGACCTGGCCATTGCCCTCCTCGGTGCCTGGCGTGCCGGGGTCAGCGTGCTGCTGCCCGCCGATCTGCAACCGCAGACGCGCCAGCGCTGGTCCGGCGAAGTCGATCTGTGGCTGACCGATCTGGCCGATGACGCGCACCTGAGCGATTACCGTCACCCGCCTCTCGCGGGGGCCGCGCTGGATCTAGACGCCTGCCAGTTGAGCCTTTGCACCTCCGGTTCCAGTGGTGAGCCCAAGCGCATCGACAAAACCCTGCGCCAACTGGCCAACGAAGTTCAGGCCCTGGAACAGCTCTGGGGCGCAGACCTGGGCGAGGCGTGCATCATCGGCAGCGTCGCCACTCAACACATCTATGGCTTGCTGTTTCGGGTGCTGTGGCCGCTGTGCGCCGGTCGGACATTCGGACGCCAGCAACTGGCGTTTCCCGAAGACTTGCAGCGCGCCAGTCGTGAACATCCGGTCTTCGCCTGGGTGGCCAGCCCGGCGCTGCTCAAGCGCATGGGTGACAACCTCGACTGGCCTGCCTTGAGCGCCGTGCGCCGGGTGTTTTCCTCGGGCGGCGCGTTGCCTGCCGAGGCCGCGCAGAGTCTGCACCAGCGTCTGCAACAATGGCCGACAGAAATCCTCGGCAGCTCGGAAACCGGCGGCATCGCCTGGCGTCAGGGTGACGATCTCTGGCAGCCATTTGCGGAGGTCGAAGTGAGCCAGGACAGTGACGGCGCTCTGCTGATCAAATCACCGTACTTGCCAGCAGGACATACCGAACACACCGCTGACGCCGCACGAATAGCAGCCAACGGCCGTTTTGAATTGCTTGGACGGCTGGACCGGATCGTCAAACTGGAAGAAAAACGTATCTCGTTGCCCATGCTGGAAAAGGCCCTGATGGACCACCACTGGGTCACGGAAGCGCGTCTCGGTGTGGTCCAGGAAAACCGCGCCTCGCTGGGTGCGCTAGTGGTATTAAGTGAGCCGGGCCTGCATGCCTTGCGCAATCAGGGCCGACGCACCCTCACGCAGGCGCTGCGTCAACACCTGGCCCAGCATTGTGAGACCCTCGCCCTGCCACGACGCTGGCGATTGCTGCGGCAATTGCCCCTGAACGCTCAGGGCAAACTGCCTCAGGCCGATGTCGAAGCCGTGTTGCTGGCGCCCCGAGTCAAAGCACCGCACGTGCTCGAACAGGTCGAAGTCGACGGCGAATGGAGCCTTCAGCTGGCTGTCCCGCCGGACCTCGCCTACTTCAGCGGCCACTTCCCGCAAACGCCGGTACTGCCCGGCGTAGTGCAGGTGGAATGGGCGTTGAGCCTCGGCCAGCATTTGATGGACCTGCCGGCGAAATTCGCGGGCATGGAAGTGCTGAAATTCCAGCAACTGGTGCGCCCGGGTGACGAAATCCAGCTGCACCTGCGTTTTGACCCGGAACGCAGCAAATTGTATTTCACCTATCGCAATGAGACCGCCACCTGCTCCAGTGGGCGGATTTTGTTGGAGGCAGCGGGCGATGCATAAGGTTGATGAGTGCTCGCGATGGGATCAACTCGATGCGTCGGGCGTTAATCACCATGCATAGCCCCTGCGCCGTAATCCCGGTCTACAACCACGAAAACGCAATCACCACGGTGGTCGACGCGCTGATCGCCAGTGGCCTGCCGTGCATTCTGGTGGACGATGCCAGCGATCAAGCCTGCGCCAGAGTGCTCGACCGCCTGGCCCGGCGCGACATGGTCAACTTGATTCGCCTCACCACCAACCAGGGGAAGGGCGGCGCTGTCATGACCGGCCTGCGCGAAGCCTCACGCCTGGGTTTCAGTCACGCGTTGCAAGTGGACGCCGACGGTCAGCACGACCTGCAAGATGTGCCGCTGTTCATCGAGCAGTCACGCGCCCAGCCTGATGCGGTGATCTGCGGTTACCCGCAATACGACGCCAGTGTGCCCAAAGGTCGTTTGTATGCCCGCTACCTGACGCATGTGATGGTGTGGATCAACACGCTGTCCTTGCAGATTCGCGACTCCATGTGCGGCTTTCGCGTTTATCCATTGCCGCCGACTCTGGCGCTGATCGACTCGGCGAAGATCGGCAAACGCATGGACTTCGATTCCGACATTCTCGTGCGCCTGGCCTGGCGCAACCTGCCGATGCAATGGTTGCCGACCCGGGTTCATTACCCGCTGGACGGCGTCTCGCATTTCCGCCTGTTCCACGACAACGTGCTGATTTCCAGCATGCATACCCGGCTGTTTTTCGGCATGTTGCTGCGGGCACCGCTGATCCTCTGGCGGCGGTGGCGAGCATGAGCAGTGACGTCGATAAAAAACACTGGGCCGACCGGCAGGAGCGCGGCAGTTTCTGGCTGATGAAGCTCACCGCGTTCGGCGCCAAAGTACTGGGTCGGCGGCTGTTGAGTCCGATTTTGTACGGCATCGTCCTGTACTTTTTCCTGTTCGGCCGCAGTGCACGCCACAGTGCCTGGCAGTACCAGCAACGTCTCGTCGACTGGAGCGGTCGCACAGAATTGCGTCCCACCCATTGGCGCGTGTTTGGCCAGTTCATGGCATTCGCCGACTCCATGCTCGACAAGCTCGACGTTTGGAACGGCAAGCTCAGCATCGACCAGATCGAAATCATCGACCCGGCATTGCTGCGCAATCAACTGCGTGGCACCCGTGGGCAAATGCTGGTGGGCGCGCATCTGGGCAATCTCGAGGTCTGCCGCGCACTGGCGGAAATCGGCGAAAAAGTCACGATGAACGTGCTGGTCCACACCAAACACGCCGAGCAGTTCAACCGCTTGCTCGGCGAGGCTGGAGCGACCAATCTGCGGTTGATCCAGGTCAGCGAGCTGGACCCGGTGATCATGCTGCAACTGCATGAGCGCCTTGAGCGCGGCGAATGGCTGGCCATTGCCGGCGACCGCGTGCCGCTGCACGGCGGACGCAGTGTAACCGTGGATTTTCTCGGCCACCCGGCGGCGTTCCCTCAGGGGCCGTGGCTGCTCGCCGGCTTGCTCAAATGCCCGATCAATCTGCTGATGTGCCTGAAAAAACCATCGGGCCAATACCGCGTGACCCTCGAACCCTTTGCCGAGGCCGTGATATGGAAACGCAGCGACCGCGAACAGGTCATTCATCAGTGGGCGTCCCGCTACGCCGAGCGCCTGGGCCACTATTGCCTCGAAGCGCCCCAACAATGGTTCAACTTTTACCCTTTCTGGAAGACCGATGACGACGCCAACGCATGAGCCGGTAACCTTCGGCGAACTCCCTTTGCGCATCGAAGACGTGCTGGCCCTGGCCAAACGTCAGGTGCCGACGCAATTGCAGGGCGACCCCGCGTACCGCGAGCGTATCGCCAAGGGCGCGCGATTCCTCGATTCGCTGCTGGACAAGGAAGGCGTGATTTATGGCGTGACCACCGGTTATGGCGACTCCTGCGTGGTCGCGGTGCCGCTGCATCACGTCGAGGCCCTACCCCGTCATCTGTATACCTTCCACGGCTGTGGCCTGGGCAAACTGCTCGACGAACAAGCCACCCGCGCGGTGCTCGCCGCACGCTTGCAGTCGCTGTGCCACGGCGTGTCGGGGGTTCGCGTGGAACTGCTGGAACGCCTGCAAGCGTTCCTCGAACACGACATCCTGCCGCTGATCCCGGAAGAAGGCTCGGTGGGCGCCAGCGGTGATCTGACGCCGCTGTCCTACGTTGCCGCGACCCTGTCCGGCGAACGCGAAGTGATGTTCCGCGGTGAGCGCCGACAGGCCGCCGACGTGCACCGTGAACTGGGATGGCAGCCGCTGGTGCTGCGTCCGAAAGAAGCGCTGGCCTTGATGAACGGCACCGCGGTGATGACCGGCCTCGCCTGCCTGGCCTTCGCGCGCGCCGACTACCTGCTGCAACTGGCCACCCGCATCACCGCGCTGAACGTGGTGGCGTTGCAGGGCAACCCGGAACATTTCGATGAACGCCTGTTTGCCGCCAAACCGCACCCGGGGCAGATGCAAGTCGCCGCGTGGCTGCGCAAGGATCTGGCGATCGACGCGCCGACTGCGCCACTGCACCGCCTGCAAGACCGCTATTCCCTGCGTTGCGCGCCCCATGTCCTCGGCGTGTTGGCGGACAGCCTGAACTGGCTGCGCTCGTTCATCGAGATTGAACTCAACAGCGCCAACGACAATCCGATCATCGACGCCGAAGCTGAGCGTGTATTGCACGGCGGGCATTTCTACGGCGGCCACATCGCGTTCGCCATGGACAGCCTGAAGAACCTGGTGGCCAACGTTGCCGACCTGCTGGACCGTCAACTCGCCTTGCTGGTGGACGAGCGTTACAACCACGGCTTGCCGAGCAATCTGTCCGGTGCTAGCGCTGATCGGGCGATGCTCAACCACGGCTTCAAGGCCGTACAGATCGGCACCAGCGCCTGGACCGCCGAAGCACTGAAAAACACCATGCCGGCCAGCGTTTTCTCGCGCTCTACCGAGTGCCACAACCAGGACAAAGTGAGCATGGGCACGATTGCCGCCCGCGACGCCATTCGTGTGCTGGAGCTGACCGAACAGGTCGCCGCCGCGACTCTGCTCGCCGCAAACCAAGGCGTGTGGCTGCGCAGCAAGGCCGAGGATGCTCGCCCGTTGCCGCCAGCCCTGGCCGCCATGCACGAAGAGCTGGCCAAGGACTTCCCGCCGGTCATTGAAGATCGTGCCCTGGAGGGCGAATTGCGCCTGTGCCTGAAACGAATTGCCGAGCAACACTGGAGGCTGCATGCGTAGCAAGGGAGTGCTTCACACCGATACGGAAATCCAGGTGCCGTTCTTTGACGTCGACACCATGCACGTGGTCTGGCACGGCCATTACGTCAAATATCTGGAAGTTGCGCGTTGTGCGCTGCTGGACAAGATCGGCCACAACTACACGGCGATGTCCGAGTCGGGATACGCCTGGCCGGTCATCGACTTGCAACTGCGCTACGTGCGCGGCGCAGTGTTCGGCCAGAAGCTGAACGTGCGGGCCAATCTGGTGGAGTGGGAGAACCGGTTGAAGATCAACTACCTGATCAGTGACCTGGACACCGGCGAACGCCTGACCCGCGCCAGCTCCGTGCAGGTTGCCGTCGACATGACCAGCCGTGAAATGCAGCTGGCCTCCCCGAAGGTCTTTACCGACGCTGTCGAAAGGATGCTGGCATGAACCCGATCCTCAAATGTTTCGGTGCGCTGGTACTGCTTGGCTTGTCATCGCTCGCCAACGCCTTCGATCTGCAGCAACTGAGCGATCAACTGGCCAAACCCGAGGTGATCCACGGCAACTTCATCCAGGAAAAACACCTGCGCGCCCTGCCCCAGCCGCTGACCAGCAAGGGCACGTTCGTGCTCGCGAAAAATCATGGCCTGCTGTGGCTGCTGAAAACGCCGCTGCAACAGGATTACCGCATCACCCCCAATGGCATCGCCCGACGTGACGCCAGTGGTTGGCAAATGCTGCCAGGCAAGAGCGCCGGTGCCGAGCAGAACCGCTTGTTCCTCGCCGTGCTGCAAGGCGACAGCAGCGGTTTGCAGCGTGACTTCGAGCTGTCATTGAGCGGCGATGCGCAGAACTGGAAGCTGACGTTGATTCCACGTTCGCTACTGCTCAAGCAAGTGTTCAAGCAGATCAACATCACTGGCGGTGAATTGGTCAGCACCATCGAACTGCTGGAAACCCAGGGCGACAGCACCCTGTTGCGCATGCAGGACAGCACCCGCTTCCAACCGTTTAGCACTGCGGAGCAACATGACTTTGCCGAGTGAACGCAGGCTGCCGTGGCTTTTCCTGATCCTGCTGCTGGCAGCGCTCGCGC
Organism: Pseudomonas sp. FBCC-B1667; assembly: GCF_059133255.1. NCBI lineage: Bacteria > Pseudomonadati > Pseudomonadota > Gammaproteobacteria > Pseudomonadales > Pseudomonadaceae > Pseudomonas > Pseudomonas sp. FBCC-B1667. The sequence goes on from NZ_CP101437.1 coordinate 6,479,045, forward strand.
TCGCCGGTTGGCAATGGCGCGACGGCGCTCCGCTGTCGGCCAACCTGATGGAGCTGGTGCCGGGCACGACGCCGGACGCGTTGGAACTGCGCGCTGAACAACGCATGCAGGAGCCGTTGAACCGCGAAATGCTGGTGCTGGTCGGCCACAAGGATCGCGGGCATGCCCTCGCCATGGCGCAGAAACTCGGCGAGCAATGGCAGGCCAGCGGTCTGTTCGAGAAGGTGCAATGGACGTTGCAAGCCGACTTGCCCGCACTGCGCACGCAACTGCTGCAAGGCCGATTGGCGATGCTCTCCGGGGTGGATCGACAGCTACTGGTCGAGCATCCCGACGCCTTCATCCAGCAACGGGTGCAAGCCCTGTTCGACCCGTTCACCGGTTTCAGCCTGGTGCCAAGCCAGGATGACTGGCTGGGCCTGACCGGGCGTATCCAGAACAGTCAGCCTCAACACGGTGCCGTGCAACTGGACATCGGCAGCGGCGCGTTGATCGCCGATGCCTACGGCAAGAGCTGGGTGATGCTGCGGGCTAAAACTACCGGCAATGCCTTTGACATGAGCCTGCCGCTGCAAGTGGCCAGCCTGCTTGAACACAGCCGCGAACAAGCGGCGCAGTCTGACGTGCAACTGCTGGCAGCCAGCGGATTGCTCTACGCCGCGAGCGGTCAGCAACAAGCCACCCGCGAGATGACGTGGGTCGGCGGCGGCGCCACGCTGGGGATTCTGGCGTTGCTGTTGCTGGCTTTCCGGCGTTGGCGAGTACTGCTCGCGTTCATCCCGGTGTTGGTGGGCATGCTGTTTGGTGCGGTGGCCTGCGTGGCGCTGTTCGGCCACATGCATGTGATGACACTGGTGCTCGGTTCCAGCCTGATTGGCGTAGCCGTCGATTACCCACTGCATTACCTGTCGAAAAGCTGGAGCCTGAAACCCTGGCACAGCTGGCCCGCATTGCGCCTGACGCTGCCGGGCCTGACGCTGAGCCTGATCACCAGTTGCATCGGTTACCTGGCGCTGGCGTGGACACCGTTCCCGGCCCTGACCCAGATCGCCGTGTTCTCCGCCGCCGGTTTGCTGGGTGCCTATCTGTCTGCCGTTTGTCTGTTGCCAGCGCTGCTCAAGGGTGCTGATATCCGTCCAGCACAATGGCCACTGCGTCTCTGCGAATGTTTGCTCAGCCTGCGTGACGCGCTGCTCAAACAGGCCAGTACGCCGGTGTTGCTGGCCCTGCTAATCGCCTTCTGCGTGGGCGGTCTGCTGAAACTCGACAGCAAAAACGACATCCGCCAGTGGATCGGCGCACCGCAGCAATTGACTGACGAAGCCAAGACCATTGCGCGCATCACCGGTTTTCAACCGACCAGCCAGTTCTTCCTCGTACGCGGCGCCAATCAGCAGGAGTTGCTGGAGCGTCAGACCGCGTTGAACGAACGGCTGGATCAGTTGGTGAACCTGGAAAAACTCCAGGGCTACCTGTCACTGAATCAGCTGGTGAGCCAGCCAAGCGAACAGCAGCAAGTGCGTGAAGCACTGCGCCAACTGCCACAGTACTGGCAACCGCTGCTCGACGTCGGCGTACCGGCAGAAGCGCTGAATGCGGAATTGACGAAATTGCAGGCGTTGCCCACCGAAGACATCGATACCGCACTGCTCGGCCCGCTGGCTGAACCCTATCGTCCTCTATGGCTGGGGTCGACAGATGACGGAGGCGTGGCGGCGATGGTCAGCCTGCAAGGCCTGAACGATCCGACCCTGTTACGCGTCCAGGCGTTGGACTTGCCAGGCGTCAAACTGGTCGACCGCCTCGGTGAATTGAACAGCGTTTTCGCGGCGACACAGATCAGCGCAGCTGAGCTCAAGCTCGCCTCCTGCGCGCTGATCGTGCTGGTGTTGATATTGCCGTTCGGTCTCGCCGGCGCCCTGCGCATCGTTGCCCTGCCACTGCTGGCGGCACTGTGCAGCCTGGCCAGTCTCGGCTGGCTGGGCCAACCGCTGACGCTGTTCAGCCTGTTCGGTCTGCTGCTGGTGACGGCGATCAGCGTCGATTACGCGATCCTCATGCGCGAACAGGTCGGCGGCGCCGCAGTGAGCCTGCTGGGCACCTTGCTGGCGGCGCTGACCACTTGGCTGTCGTTCGGTCTGCTCGCCGTATCAAGCACGCCGGCCGTGAGCAATTTTGGATTGTCAGTGAGCCTGGGGCTGGCCTTCAGTTTCATCCTGGCGCCGTGGGCGGGCCGCCATCCGCACACCGCTCCGGTCGCGGAGTCAGCCGCATGATGATCGCCCTGTTCTGGCTGATGGCCCTCGCGCTGTTCGCCGTGGCCACCCGTATCGGGCGTCATTTCGGCCTGATCCCGATCGTCAGCCAATTGCTGCTGGCAACCTTCGGCCTGCCGCTGCTGATGTACTTCTGGATCGAGCCCGGTTGGCAGCTCAGCGGCGCAGACCTGATCTCGCCGACGTGGCTGAAAAACCTCTACAGCCTGAGCTTTGCCTTGCTGCTGGGGCACATTCTGAGTGACGTGATCGACCTGCGGCTGGATCGCCAGAGCCTGAAAATCGCCCTGCCAAGTTTTTGCATTCCGTTCGCGGGCGGGCTGGCGACGGCGGTGTGGCTGCTGCCAGCACAATCGTGGATCAGTTCGTTGGCGGTGGGCCTGGTGTTCGCCATCACCGCGATTCCGGTGTTGTATTTGTACCTGCGGCACATCAACTACCCATCCGAGGCGACCCGGCGACTGGTGCAGACCGCGATCCTCATCGACCTGACGTGCTGGACCCTGTTCGGCTTCGCTCAGGGCAGCCTGCACGTGAGCAGTTTGCTGTTGCCGTTGGCCGGCGCTTGTCTGCCAGTGCTGCTGCGCTTGCTCGGTTTGCGCCAGCCGTTGTTGCACAGCGGCTGCTTCTTCGCGCTGCTGGTGGTCGCCGAGCACTTCAAGCTCAACGCGCTGATTTTCGGCATCGGTTATCTGCTGTGCATGGCCGCGCTGAAAGTACCGCTGGTGTGGCCAGTATCCGCCGCGTGGATGAACCGCCTGCAAACCTGGATCGCCATCCCGCTGATCCTCACGTTCGGCATCGTGCAGATCAACGTGCACGCCGCCATGACCAGCCTGAACTGGCTGCAACTGGCCGCACTGCTGCTGTTGCCGATTGCCAGCAAACTGCTGGGCAACTGGCTGGGGCTTGGCTGGGCCGGAGCCTCTTTTGAAGGCGCCAGCCGCTGGCGGGAGAGCCTGCTGCTGAACATTCGCGGCTTGAGCGAGATTGTTTTTCTCAACCTGCTGCTGCAACAACAGCTCATCAGCCCGGCACTGTACTTTGCGCTGATGGTGATGGGCCTGATCGCGACGCTGCTGCCGGCACTCGCCGGCATGCACAGCCCCCCTTTGAACATCGCCGCCCCGGCAAGGAGCCCCCGTGCCAACAGTTGAAATGCAATGCCGCCAAGTCGTCGTCATCGGCGCGGGGCCCTCGGGCGCCATCGCTGCCGCGTTGCTCAAGCGCAACGGTCACGATGTGCTGATGATCGAGCGCCAGCACTTCCCGCGGTTTTCCATCGGCGAGAGCCTGTTGTCGCATTGCCTGGATTTCGTGGAAGAAGCCGGCATGCTTGAGGCTGTGAACGCGGCCGGGTTCCAGCTCAAGAACGGCGCAGCGTTCGCCTGGGGCGAGCAGTACAGCGCCTTCGATTTCGGCGACACGTTCAGCCATGGCAAGCCGACCACGTTCCAGGTCCAGCGCGCCGATTTCGACAAGCTGCTGGCCGATCAGGCCGCGCTGCAAGGCGTGGAAGTGCGTTACGGGGAAGCCATCGTCAGCGTCGATTTCGACTTGCCGAAACCACAGCTCGACGTGTTGCGCGAAGACGGCAGCCGGTACCGCGTCGAAGCGGAGTTCGTACTCGATGCGAGCGGCTACGGTCGTGTGCTGCCGCGCCTGCTGGACCTTGAAGCGCCGTCGAATTTTCCGGTGCGCCAGGCCGTGTTTACCCACATCGAAGACCACATCGACAGCCCGGCCTTCGAGCGCGAAAAAATCCTCATTACCACCCACCCCGTCCACCGCGACATCTGGTTCTGGACCATCCCGTTCAGCAATGGTCGTTGCTCGGTGGGCGTGGTCGCGGCCGCCGAACATTTCGAAGGCCGCATGGAGAATCTGGACGAATGCCTGCGCGGGTTCATCGCTGAAACCCCGAGCCTTGCCGGCGTACTGAAAAATGCCGTGTGGGACACGCCCGCGCGCACCATCGGCGGCTACTCGGCCAACGTCAAAACCTTGCACGGCCCGGGCTTTGCGCTGCTCGGCAACGCGGCGGAATTCCTCGACCCGGTGTTCTCCTCCGGCGTGACCATCGCCATGCGCTCGGCGAGCATGGCCGCGAGCGTGTTGCATCGCCAACTGCTAGGGCAAAGCGTGGACTGGCAGGGCGAGTTCGCCGAACCGCTCAAGCGTGGCGTCGACACCTTCCGTTGTTACGTCGAGGGCTGGTACGCCGGGACCTTCCAGGATGTGATCTTCCACACAGGCGGCTCACCGGACATCCGCCGCATGATCAGCGCCATTCTCGCCGGTTATGCCTGGGACGAACGCAACCCGTTCGTCAGTGAACCCAAGCGTCGGCTGCGCATGTTGTCAGAACTCTGCGCCAGAGATGTCACATGAATGACAGGACCGCCTGTTTGCCGTGCAATTCCCTTGAAGGTAATGCCTGATGATCCGTTTTCTGCTCCTGGGCTGCCTGCTGTTGCTGAGCGCTTGCGCCAGCCAGGCACCGCTGCCCGAGCACATCCCGAAGCTGTCGTTACCGCTGCAACTGCACATCCAGCGCCTGGAAGCCGCGCAACGTCAGGACTGGGTATTGGTGATCCAGCCTGAAGAGACCGGGCTTCGCTGGTTGATGATGGATTTGCTGGGCATTCCACAAGCTCGGCAGGTACTGATTGATGGCAAATGGCACGCCGATGGTCTGTTGCCGCCCAACCCGGAAGCCCGGGAGCTGTTCGCCGCGTTGCTGTTTGCCCTGACCCCCAAAGATGAACTGTCGGGTAATTACCCCACTGCGTGGCAGCACGGCAGGCAACGCTCGCTGCCAACACACTGGGACGTCTTATATTCACAGCCCATGACCTTTGAATTGAACCTGCCCAAGGGGCCCCGCTATGAAGTCACGCCGCTGAGCGGGGACGCACCATGACAGCCTACTTGAATGCCCTCGGGGTGATTTGCGCATTGGGTCGTGGCAAACACGAGGTGGCCGCCAATCTGTTTGCCGGCGATTGCTCAGGTCTGCGCGTCGAAACCGGTTGGGTGCCAGAGCGCGCCTTGCCGGTAGCGGCAGTGAGCGGGGAACTGCCGTCGATTCCGCTTGAGTTGAAAGTGCAAGACACTCGCAACAACCAATTGCTGATGGACGCCGCGCTGCAAATTCGCGACGAGATTGATCAGGCGATCCAGACTTACGGCCGTGACCGCATCGGCGTGATTCTGGGCACCAGCACCTCGGGCATCGATGAGGCCAGCCGCGGGTTGGCCCATTACATCCGTGAACATCAATTCCCTGCCGAGTACGACTATCAGCAACAGGAACTCGGTGCACCGGCCAACTTCCTCGCCGACTGGCTGCAATTGAGTGGCCCGGCCTATGTGATTTCCACCGCCTGCACCTCCAGCGCTCGGGCACTGATGAGTGCCCAGCGCCTGCTCGACCTGAACCTGTGCGATGCGGTGTTGTGCGGCGGCGTCGACAGCTTGTGCAAACTGACCCTCAACGGCTTTTCGGCCCTGGAAGCGGTGTCCGGGCAGCGCTGCAATCCATTTTCGGTCAACCGCAACGGCATCAACATCGGCGAAGCGGCCGTGTTGTTTCTAATGACCAAAACCGCCGGAAATGGTCAGGCCATTGCCTTGCTCGGCAGCGGCGCCAGTTCCGATGCGCACCATATCTCCGCGCCGGAACCGACCGGCCGTGGTGCTCTGCAAGCCATGAGCAAAGCCCTGAACCGGGCCAACCTGCAACCGCAGCAGATCCATTACCTGAACCTGCACGGCACCGCGACCCAGCATAACGACGCGATGGAAAGCCTCGCCGTGGCAGCACTGTTCCCCCAAGGCGTGCCCTGCTCGTCGACCAAGCCGATGACCGGTCACACCCTCGGCGCTGCCGGCGCCCTGGAAGCCGCGTTCTGCTGGCTGAGCCTGAGCCCGGATAATCGCGATCACGCCCTCGCGCCACACGTCTGGGACGGCCAGCCCGACCCGCAACTGCCCGCACTGCATTGGGTGACCCCGGCCGATCGCCTGTCGTCCATTGCACCTCGCTACCTGATGAGCAATTCCTTTGCCTTCGGTGGCAACAACGTCAGCCTGATTATCGGAGACGCACCATGATTGACTGGCCGCTCGCCGAGTTGCTGCCGCACGCTGGCGACATGATCCTTATCGAACAAATCCTGGCGTTCGATGACGAGCAGATTCACACCCGCCTCACCGTCAAACCCGGCGGCCTGTTCAACCGTCCCGACGGCAGCCTGCCGGCCTGGGTCGGCATTGAAATAATGGCCCAGAGCGTCGCTGCCTACGCCGGTTGCCATGCGCGCCAGCGCGGGGATGCGGTGGAGTTGGGCTTTCTGCTCGGCAGCCGTAAATTCGAATGCAACGTCGCACACTTCCCGGCCGGCACCGAACTGACCATTCACGGCATTCGCTCGCTGGAAGACGACAACGGCATGGGCGTGTTCGAATGCCATATCAACGCCCCCGGCATCCACGCCAGCGCGCGCCTGAACGTGTTTCGTCCGCCTCAGGCCGCTCAATATCTTCATGAACCCGAAGGAGTCCAGTCATGACTGAATCCGTACTGGTCACCGGTTCCAGCCGTGGCATCGGCCGCGCCATCGCCCTGCGCCTGGCTCAGGCCGGGCACGACATCGTGCTGCATTGCCGCAGCGGCCTGGCGGACGCCATCGCCGTGAAGGGCGAAATCGACGCCTTGGGCCGCCATGCACGCGTTCTGCAATTCGACGTCTCTGACCGGGCCAGCTGCAAAGCCATTCTTGAAGCCGACGTTGAAACCCACGGCGCCTATTACGGCGTGGTGCTCAACGCCGGCCTGACCCGTGACGGTGCTTTTCCGGCGCTGAGCGAGGATGATTGGGATGTGGTGATGCGCACCAACCTCGACGGGTTCTACAACGTGCTGCACCCGGTGATGATGCCAATGATCCGTCGTCGCGCCGCCGGGCGAATTGTCTGCATCACCTCGGTGTCGGGGTTGATCGGCAATCGTGGCCAGGTCAACTACAGCGCTTCCAAAGCCGGTCTGATCGGCGCGGCCAAGGCGCTGGCGATCGAGTTGGGCAAGCGTAAAATCACCGTTAACTGCGTCGCGCCCGGCCTGATCGACACCGCCATGCTCGACGAAAACGTGCCCGTGGAAGAACTGATGAAAATGATCCCCGCACAACGCATGGGCACCCCGGAAGAGGTGGCTGGCGCGGTGAATTTCCTGATGTCGGCGGAAGCGTCGTACATCACCCGGCAGGTTCTGGCCGTCAATGGAGGCCTGTGCTGATGAAGCGCGTTGTCGTCACCGGCATGGCCGGCATTACGTCCCTCGGCAGCGACTGGGCCACCATTGCCGGCCACTTCGCGGCCAACCGCAGCGGCATTCGGCGCATGGACGAGTGGGATCGCTTTACCGAACTCAACACACGCCTGGCCGGCCCCATCGATGACTTCAAAGTCCCGAGCCACTGGACCCGCAAACAACTGCGCAGCATGGGACGGGTGTCGCGCCTTGCCGTAGGCGCTGCCGAGCAAGCCCTGGCCGATGCCGGACTGCTCGGCGACGAGTCGATCAAGGACGGGCGCATGGGTGTGGCGTGTGGTTCGTCCACCGGCAGTACCGACGAAATCAAGGCGTTCGGTAACATGCTGCTCAACTCGGTGGCTGAAGGCCTGAATGCCAACTCCTACGTGCGGATGATGCCGCACACCACCGCCGCGAACATCAGCATCTTCTTCGGTCTCACCGGCCGCTTGATCCCGACGTCGAGTGCCTGCACCAGTGGCAGCCAGGGCATCGGTTACGCCTACGAATCGATCAAGTTCGGCCGCCTGCCGTTGATGCTGGCGGGTGGCGCCGAAGAGCTGTGCCCGACCGAAGCCATGGTCTTCGACGCGCTCTACGCCACCAGCCTGAAAAACGACGCCCCGCAATCCACCCCTCGCCCTTATGACAAAGGCCGCGACGGCCTGGTGATCGGCGAAGGCGGCGGCATGCTGGTACTTGAAGAGTTGGAACACGCCCTGGCTCGCGGTGCGCACATCCACGCCGAACTCGTCGGCTTCGGCAGCAACGCCGACGGCCAGCACACCACACGTCCGGAGCAACTGACCATGCGCCGCGCCATGGAACTGGCCCTGGAAGACGCCGGGCTGCAACCGTCGGACATCGGCTACGTAAACGGTCACGGCACCGCAACAGAACAAGGCGACATTGCCGAAACACTGGCCACCAGCGCGTTGTTCGGCGAACACATGCCGATCAGCTCACAGAAAAGCTTCCTCGGCCACACCCTGGGCGCCTGCGGTGCACTGGAATCCTGGTTCAGCATCGAAATGATGAATCGTGATTTGTATGCACACACGCTGAACCTCGACGAGGTCGATCCGCAATGCGGGAAGCTGGATTACCTGCGCGGCGAGTTCCGGCAGATGAGCAATGAATACGTGATGAACAACAACTTCGCGTTTGGTGGCGTCAACACATCGTTGATCTTCCGCCGCTGGCGCTGATCCGGGACCCACTGTTTTTTACACGCCAGACACGACAAAGGGCGCCTTGCGGCGCCCCATGGCCCTGCGTTCAGGCCCCCTCAACCTTACGCGTCAACAACTCAACAAACGCCTTGGCCATCGGCGACTTCTGATCCTTGCGCTGCACCAGCCACACTGCTGACACCGCCGCCGGATCCAGTAACGGTCGATACACCACGCCATCGATGCGCATCCGTTGATACGACGCCGGCAGCACCGACACGCCCAACCCCGCCGCGACCAACCCGATAATCGTCATCGCCTCGCCCGCCTCTTGCGCAAAGTGAGGACTGAAGCCGGCATCACGGGCCAGGCTGAGCAATTGTGCGTAGAGGCCACTGCCGTAGCTGCGTGGGAAAAATACGAAAGGTTCGAGTGCCAGTGCTGACAGGAACAATCCGTCCTCACTGCCGTTGACCAATGGGTGCTTGGAGCTGAGCACCGCCACCAGTGGCTCGCGCATCAACTCCACGACGCTGAGGGAGTCCGGCAACCCCAGCGGCCGCATGATGCCGACCTCGATTGATTCGTCGACCAACGCATCGGCGACCTGGGTGCTGCTCATCTCCCGCAAATTCAGGTGCACGGCCGGGAAGCGCTGGCGGAACGAAAAAATCGCCTGGGGAATGGTCGAGTTGAACGGTGCCGAGGAGGTGAAGCCGATCTTCAGTTCACCGAGCTCCCCCAGTTGCGCACGCCGCGCCACGTCGGCGGCTTTGTCGACTTGCGCCAGCACCAATCGCGCCTCTTGCAGGAACAACCGACCGGCTTCGCTGAGCTCGACCCGACGATTGGTTCGCTCGAACAAGCGGGCGCCAACCTCGGCCTCCAGTGCCTGAATCTGTTGACTCAGCGGCGGCTGAGAGATGCCCAGCACTTGAGCGGCGCGGCCAAAGTGCAGTTCTTCGGCGACGGCGATGAAGTAGCGCAGGTGACGCAGTTCCATGAAAACCCCATTAGGTCGTAAAAGCTCTCAAACAGGTCGAACAATATATTGGATTGAATCATTAGGCAGCTATATGATTTTTTCATTGCCTGCCCGGCTGCGTCTCTCCGAGGTCCATCGTGAAAACTGCTGTCGCTCCACTCGCCCATGAAGTTCCGCCGGCTGCGGCTGACGATGTCGTCGCCGAGCTGAAGGAGATTTACATCGAAAAAGGCACGCCGATGTTCATGCGCACAGTGCTGGCGCTGTTCTCCGGCGGCTTCGCGACCTTCGCGCTGCTCTACTGCGTGCAACCGATGATGCCGCTGCTGTCCCACGAATACTCGATCAACGCGGCGCAGAGCAGCCTGATCCTGTCGGTGGCGACGGGCATGCTCGCTATTGGCCTGCTGATCACCGGGCCGATCTCCGACCGCGTCGGCCGAAAACCGGTGATGGTCTCCGCGTTGTTCGCTGCCGCGCTGTGCACCATGGCCAGCGCGATGATGCCAAGTTGGGAAGGCGTATTGATCATGCGCGCACTGATCGGATTGTCGTTGAGCGGTCTGGCGGCGGTCGCCATGACGTACCTGAGCGAAGAGATCCACCCGCAGCACATCGGTCTGGCGATGGGTTTGTACATCGGCGGCAACGCGATTGGCGGGATGAGCGGACGTTTGATCACCGGCGTATTGATCGACTTCGTCAGCTGGCACACGGCGATGCTGGTGATCGGTGGCCTGGCCCTGATCGCGGCAGCGGTGTTCTGGAAAATCCTTCCCGAGTCGCGCAACTTCCGCGCTCGCTCGCTGCACCCGCGCAGCTTGCTTGACGGCTTCACCATGCACTTTCGCGATGCCGGTTTGCCGCTGTTGTTCCTTGAAGCCTTTGTGCTGATGGGCGCGTTCGTCACGCTGTTCAACTACATCGGTTATCGCTTGCTGGCCGAGCCGTATCACATGGAGCAAGCCTTCGTCGGACTGCTCTCGGTGGTGTACCTGTCGGGAATCTACAGCTCGGCGAAGATCGGTTCGCTGGCTGACAAACTGGGTAGGCGCAAAGTGCTCTGGGCGACAATTGTGCTGATGCTCGCCGGCCTGGCCCTGACCCTGTTTACCCCGCTGCCGGTGGTGATCATCGGCATGCTGATCTTTACCTTTGGCTTCTTTGCCGCGCACTCCGTGGCCAGCAGCTGGATCGGTCGACGGGCGACCAAGGCCAAAGGGCAGGCGTCATCGTTGTACCTGTTCAGCTATTACGCGGGGTCGAGCATTGCCGGGACGGCGGGCGGGGTGTTCTGGCACTTGGGCGGGTGGAACGGGATTGGGGTGTTTATTGGCGCGTTGCTGGTGATTGCGTTGCTGGTGGCGTTGAAGCTGGCGAAGTTGCCGCCGTTGCCGGGCACTGCACAGGTTTAGCCACAACTGCGCCCTAGCGGTAATCGCGAGCCAAGGTACACTGACGACATTCGCCAGTCTTGGTAAAGGGAAGCCAGAATGCGCCTGGACCGTCTCCACATTCAGAATTTTCGTTGCTACGAAGATGCCACTTTCGACTTTCAACCGGGTTTCAATCTGGTGGTGGGGGTTAACGGGAGTGGGAAGACTTCGTTGTTGCAGGCGGTGGCTGTTTCGTTCATCGAGTATGCGAACACCATAAAGCTGCAGTCCATCGGCTTAGCCTTGGATGATGTGCGTTTTGTCATAAACAAATTTGAAGGCCGTAGTCGCTTCGAACGGCAGTTCCCTCTGCTACTAGAAGCACAGGGCGAGATATTGGGAGTCAAAAAATGGGAAACCACTCAAGCGAGCGAGTACTCCCCGCCTCTCGTAACTGATGAATTGCAGTTCGCGACAGATAAAGAGCTCGTGAAATTCGACCTTGGTGAAAGGATCGAGTTACCTGTTCTCGTTTTTTACCGATCCAATCGTCAGTGGAAAGGCGCAAATGTTTCTGCCGAGCTTGCCGCACAACAAAGAATCTCTCGCCTAGACGGATATACGAATTGGTTTGACGCAGTTACCGATTTGAAAGACTTCGAAAGTTGGCTCATCGGTAAGACGCTTGAGCGAATGCAAAACTTGTTAGATGCAAAAGCAGCACTGGCCCCATTCGATGACGAACTGGCATGGGTCAATCAAGCAATTGAGATAGCGCTGCCAAAAACCAAAGATCTTCGCTACGACCTTAGACTTCAGAGCTTATTGATCGATGTTGAAGGAGAGAGAACCATTCCCTTCAACAATCTCAGTGATGGCCAAAGAGGCATGGTCGCGCTCTTTGCCGACATCGCTCGCCGTATGTGCATCCTCAACCCACACATGGGCAAGGACGTACTGAAAAATACCTCAGGCGTAGTCGTCATCGACGAACTGGATATTCATCTCCACCCGGCATGGCAGCGCACCATCGTACCGGCGCTGAAGCAGGCATTTCCCAAAGTCCAATTCATAGCTGCCAGCCACTCTCCTCAAATCATCGGCAGCCTGAAACCCGAAGAAGTCATTGTATTGAACAACGGCGATGCGTCTCACCCACGTGTCACCTACGGCCTGGACTCCAGTAGCGTACTTGAAGAGGTCATGGACGTTGCGCAACGCGAGCCCGAAATTGAAACATTGCTCTCCGAGCTGTTTTCAACTCTTGAAGACAACGACCTCAAAAAAGCAAAATCACAACTTGAAGCACTGAAGAAAAAAGCCCCGGACCTTCCAGAGTTCGCCGGTGCCGAAGCGTTGATCAGGCGCAAGGAGATCCTTGGAAAATGAAGCGAGTGCTCAAAGGAATTGAACCCGCTTTATTTACAGAATGGAAAAATTCGGCAAACGATGAGTGGTCGCCCACTTACTCAACGCTGCAAAACCCGCAAAAACGGGACCTTCACAACAGCTTATTACTCGAACAAGGGTTTCTCTGCTGCTACTGCGGTAGAGAAATAGAGGCAACCTCCAGTCATATCGAACACTTCAGGCCTCAAGAACACTTTGAGGAGTTGGCATTGGAGTATCAAAACCTCCATGTCTCATGTCTGCGTGAAACCCAGCCAGGTAATCCCTTGCACTGCGGCCACCGCAAGGGCAACTGGTTTGATGAAGCTCAGCACATCTCTCCAATGGACGAGCAATGTGAACTGCGCTTCCGATACCTGAGAACTGGCGGAATCCAACCAAAAGAATCTGAAGACCTGCCAGCAACGAAGATGATTGAAGTACTGGCACTGGACATCGCCTACCTCAACAACCGCCGTCAGAGCACCATCCGGCTGCTGTTCGATGACGAATTCATCACCCATGCCAGTGAAGAAGACCTGACCCACCTCGTTGCGGTAATTCGCTCTACCGATATCGGTGACCAAAAACCTTTCGACCACATCATCGCCCGCTACGCCGAACAACTCCTCGGCCACTGAAAGCCAACACAAACAAAAACGCCCGGCATTAGCCGGGCGTTTTCATTATCGGACGAGGATCACTCGTGATACTGCGCCGACAGCTCATGCACCGCGCGCAAGAACGCACCCGCATGTTCCGGATCAACTTCCGGGGTGATGCCATGGCCCAGGTTGAACACATGACCGCTGCCTTTGCCGTAGCTGGCGAGGATGCGGCCGACTTCGCTGCGAATGGCTTCTGGTTTGGCGTATAGCACGGTCGGGTCCATGTTGCCTTGCAGCGCGACTTTGCTGCCGACGCGATCACGGGCGCTGCCGATGTCGCAGGTCCAGTCCAGGCCCAATGCATCAGCGCCAGCGTCGGCGATGCTTTCCAGCCACAGGCCGCCGTTCTTGGTGAACAGGATCACCGGCACTTTGCGGCCTTCGTGTTCGCGGATCAGGCCGCTGACGATTTTCTTCATGTAGGCCAGGGAGAATTCCTGGTACGCCGCCGCCGAAAGGCTGCCACCCCAGCTGTCGAAGATCTGCACCGCTTGCGCGCCGGCCATGATCTGGCCGTTGAGGTAACTGGTGACCGTCTGCGCGAGCTTGTCCAGCAGCAGGTGCAAGGCTTGCGGGTTGTCGTAGAGCATGGTTTTGGTCTTGCGGTAGTCTTTCGACGAGCCGCCTTCGACCATGTAAGTGGCCAGGGTCCATGGGCTGCCGGCAAAGCCGATCAGCGGCACGCGGCCATTCAGCTCACGGCGGATGGTGCTGACCGCGTCCATGACGTAGCCGAGGTCTTTGTGCGGATCAGGAATCGGCAGGGCTTCGATGTCGGCCATGGTGCTGACGACTTTCTTGAAGCGCGGGCCTTCACCGGTTTCGAAGTACAGGCCCTGACCCATGGCATCCGGGATGGTCAGGATGTCGGAGAAGAGGATCGCCGCGTCCAGTTGCGGGTAGCGGTCGAGCGGTTGCATCGTGACTTCGCAAGCGAACTCCGGGTTCATGCACAGGCTCATGAAATCACCGGCCTTGGCACGGCTGGCGCGGTACTCAGGCAGGTAGCGACCGGCCTGACGCATCATCCACACCGGGGTCACGTCTACAGGTTGCTTGAGCAGGGCGCGAAGGAAACGGTCGTTCTTCAGGGCAGTCATGTCGGCATCCGGAAAAAAAGTGCGGGCATTTTCTCAGAGCGCGACGCAAAAGGCACGGCAAGCGCCGCACCTTTTGTCTATCGGGTCAATTTGTCGCGGTGAAATCCGGTTTTCGCAACACCGCGAAGCAAATGTGGGAGCGGGCTTGCTCGCGAAGAGGGCCTAACACTCAACATTAATGTCGACTGTTCTACCGCTCTTCGCGAGCAAGCCCGCTCCCACCTTTAATCGCATTTCAAGTCTGGTTAAACACCAAGGTAATCCAGGATCCCTTCCGCCGCATTGCGGCCCTCGAAGATCGCCGTCACCACCAGGTCAGAACCGCGAACCATGTCGCCACCGGCGAAGATTTTCGGGTTGCTGGTCTGGTGTTTGAACTTGCCTTGTTCCGGGGCCACCACGCGGCCCTGGCTGTCAGTCTGGATGTCGACCTGTTCAAACCACGGCGCCGGGCTTGGACGGAAACCGAACGCGATAACCACGGCATCAGCCGGGATGATCTCTTCGGAGCCCGGGATCGGCTCAGGGCTGCGACGGCCACGGGCATCCGGTGCGCCGAGACGGGTCTCGACCACTTTCACGCCTTCGACGCGGTCTTCACCGACGATGGCGATCGGCTGGCGGTTGTAGAGGAATTTCACCCCTTCTTCCTTGGCGTTTTTCACTTCTTTGCGTGAGCCCGGCATGTTCGCTTCGTCACGACGGTACGCACAGGTCACCGACTTGGCACCCTGACGGATCGAGGTACGGTTGCAGTCCATCGCCGTGTCGCCACCGCCGAGTACCACGACCTTCTTGCCTTTCATGTCGACGAAATCTTCCGGCGACTTTTCAAAGCCCAGGTTGCGGTTGACGTTGGCGATCAGGTAGTCGAGCGCATCGTGCACGCCTGGCAGGTCCTCGCCGGCAAAGCCGCCCTTCATGTAGGTGTAAGTGCCCATGCCCATGAACACGGCATCGTATTCCTCGAGCAGTTGCTCGACGGTCACGTCCTTGCCCACTTCGGTGTTCAGGCGGAACTCGATGCCCATGCCGGTGAAAACTTCGCGGCGATTGCTCAGCACGGTCTTTTCCAGCTTGAACTCGGGGATGCCGAAGGTCAGCAAACCACCGATTTCCGGGTTCTTGTCGAACACCACCGGGGTCACGCCACCACGTACCAGCACGTCGGCACAGCCCAGGCCAGCGGGACCGGCACCGATGATCGCGACACGTTTGCCGGTCGGCTTGACTTTGGACATGTCCGGGCGCCAGCCCATGGCGAACGCGGTGTCGGTGATGTACTTCTCGACCGAACCGATGGTCACCGCGCCGAAGCCGTCGTTAAGGGTGCAGGCACCCTCGCACAAACGATCCTGCGGGCACACCCGACCGCACACTTCAGGCAGGGTGTTGGTCTGGTGCGACAGCTCGGCGGCCTGGAGGATGTTGCCCTCGGCCACCAGCTTCAGCCAGTTCGGAATGAAGTTGTGCACCGGGCACTTCCATTCGCAATACGGGTTACCGCAACCCAGGCAGCGGTGGGCCTGATCGGCCGAATGCTGGGGTTTGAAGGGTTCGTAGATCTCCACGAACTCTTTCTTGCGTTGACGCAACAGTTTCTTCTTCGGATCTTTGCGCCCGACATCGATGAACTGGAAGTCGTTATTCAGACGTTCAGCCATTGTTAAAACCTCATCAAACTCTTCAGGCGCATATCACTGCGGGTTGGCACGGGTGCTGGAAAGCAACGATTTCAGGTTGGCAGCCTTGGGCTTGACCAGCCAGAAACGACGCAGGTAGTCGTCGAGGTTTTCAGCGAGGTTACGACCCCATTCGCTGTCGGTTTCCTCGACGTATTCGTTCAGCACGCGTTGCAAGTGGCTGCGATAGGCCTCCATCGCCTCACCGCTGATCCGCTGGATTTCCACCAGTTCGTGGTTGACCCGGTCAACGAAGGTGTTGTCCTGATCGAGCACGTAGGCGAAACCGCCGGTCATGCCTGAGCCGAAGTTGTAACCGGTCTTGCCCAGGACGCAGACGAAACCACCGGTCATGTACTCGCAGCAGTGATCGCCAGTGCCTTCCACAACCGTGTGGGCACCCGAGTTACGCACGGCAAAACGCTCGCCCGCGGTACCGGCAGCGAACAGCTTGCCGCCCGTGGCGCCGTACAGGCAGGTGTTGCCGATGATGGCACTGTCCTGAGTCTTGTAGACGCTGCCCTTCGGCGGAACAATGACCAGCTTGCCGCCGGTCATGCCTTTGCCGACGTAGTCGTTGGCGTCGCCTTCCAGGTACATGTTCAGGCCACCGGCGTTCCACACACCGAAGCTCTGACCGGCCGTCCCTTTGAAGCGGAAGGTGATCGGCGCATTCGCCATGCCTTGGTTGCCATGCTTGCGAGCAATTTCACCGGAGATCCGCGCACCGATCGAACGGTCGCAGTTGCAGATGTCCAGGGCGAAATCGGCGCCACTCATGTCATTGATGGCCGAGGTCGCCAAGTCGACCATTTTCTCGGCCAGCAGGCCTTTGTCGAACGGCGGGTTGCGGTCCACCTGGCAGAATTGAGGCTTGTCTGCCGGAATGTGATCGCTGCCGAGCAACGGCGTCAGGTCCAGGTGTTGCTGCTTGGCGGTCTGGCCTTCGAGGACTTCCAGCAGATCGGTACGGCCGATCAGCTCCTCGAGGGAGCGCACGCCCAGCTTGGCCAGCCACTCACGGGTTTCTTCGGCGACGTAGGTGAAGAAATTCACCACCATGTCGACGGTTCCGATGTAGTGATCCTTGCGCAGCTTCTCGTTCTGAGTCGCGACGCCGGTGGCGCAGTTGTTCAGGTGGCAGATACGCAGGTATTTGCAGCCCAGAGCGATCATTGGCGCGGTGCCGAAGCCGAAGCTCTCAGCGCCGAGAATGGCGGCCTTGATCACGTCGAGGCCGGTTTTCAGGCCGCCGTCGGTTTGTACCCGCACTTTGCCGCGCAGGTCGTTGCCGCGCAGGGTCTGGTGGGTTTCTGCCAGCCCGAGCTCCCACGGAGCGCCCGCATATTTGATCGAGGTCAGCGGCGATGCACCGGTGCCACCGTCGTAGCCGGAGATGGTGATCAAGTCCGCATAGGCCTTGGCCACACCGGCAGCGATGGTGCCGACGCCCGCTTCTGCTACGAGCTTCACCGAGACCAGCGCCTTCGGGTTGACTTGTTTCAGGTCGAAAATCAGCTGCGACAAGTCTTCAATCGAATAGATGTCGTGGTGCGGCGGTGGCGAAATCAGGGTCACGCCCGGCACTGCGTAACGCAGCTTGGCGATCAGACCGTTAACCTTGCCGCCTGGCAGTTGACCCCCTTCGCCGGGCTTGGCGCCCTGAGCGACTTTGATCTGCAGCACTTCAGCGTTGACCAGGTATTCCGGGGTCACACCGAAACGGCCCGTCGCAACCTGCTTGATTTTCGAGCTCTTGATGGTGCCGTAGCGCGCCGGGTCTTCGCCGCCTTCGCCGGAGTTGGAACGCGCACCAAGGCGGTTCATGGCTTCGGCCAGGGCTTCGTGAGCTTCCGGCGACAGGGCGCCCAGCGAGATACCGGCAGAGTCGAAGCGCTTGAGCACCGACTCCAGCGGTTCGATCTCGCTGATGTCCAGCGGCGTGTCGAGGGTTTTGACCTTGAACATGTCGCGGATCATCGACACCGGACGGTTGTCCACCAGCGCCGTGTATTCCTTGAATTTGCTGTAGTCGCCCTGCTGCACAGCGGCTTGCAGGGTGTTGACCACGTCCGGGTTGTAAGCGTGATATTCGCCACCGTGGACGAACTTCAGCAGACCACCTTGCTGGATCGGCTTGCGCGGGCTCCAGGCTTCGGCAGCCAGGGCTTTCTGCTCGGCTTCGATGTCGACGAAACGCGCACCCTTGATGCGGCTAGGCACGCCACGGAAGCTCAGCTCGCAGACTTCTTCAGACAGGCCGATGGCTTCGAACAGTTGCGCACCGCGATACGAGGTGATGGTCGAGATGCCCATCTTCGACAGGATCTTCAACAGACCTTTGGTGATGCCTTTACGGTAGTTCTTGAACACCTCATAGAGGTCGCCCAGCACTTCACCGGTACGGATCAGGTCGCCCAGCACTTCGTAGGCCAGGAACGGGTAAACGGCAGAGGCGCCGAAACCGATGAGCACGGCGAAGTGATGCGGGTCGCGAGCGGTCGCGGTTTCCACGAGGATGTTGGAGTCGCAACGCAGGCCTTTTTCGGTCAGGCGGTGGTGGACTGCGCCCGTGGCGAGCGAAGCGTGGATCGGCAACTTGCCCGGGGCAATGTGACGATCACTCAACACGACCTGGGTACGACCGGCGCGCACGGCTTCTTCAGCCTGATCGGCGACGTTGCGGATCGCCGCCTCGAGGCCGACGCTTTCGTCGTAGTTCAGGTCGATGATCGCGCGCTCGAAGCCCGGACGATCAAGGTTCATCAGCGAGCGCCACTTGGCCGGGGAAATGACCGGCGAGCTGAGGATCACGCGCGAGGCGTGTTCCGGCGATTCCTGGAAGATGTTGCGCTCGGCACCGAGGCAGATCTCCAGCGACATGACGATGGCTTCGCGCAGCGGGTCGATCGGCGGGTTGGTGACCTGCGCGAACTGCTGGCGGAAATAGTCGTACGGCGTGCGCACGCGCTGGGACAGCACGGCCATCGGCGTATCGTCGCCCATCGAACCAACGGCTTCGTAGCCTTGTTCGCCGAGCGGACGCAGCACCTGATCACGTTCTTCGAAAGTGACCTGGTACATCTTCATGTACTGCTTGAGCTGATCGACGTCGTAGAACGCCGAACCGTGGTCGTTGTCTTCCATGGTCGCCTGAATGCGCAGGGCATTCTTGCGCAACCATTGCTTGTACGGATGACGGGACTTCAAGCGGTTGTCGATCGCATCGGTATCGAGAATCTGGCCGGTTTCAGTGTCCACGGCGAAGATCTGGCCCGGACCCACGCGGCCCTTGGCGATCACGTCTTCAGGCTGGTAGTTCCAGACACCGATTTCCGAGGCCAGGGTGATGAAACCGTTTGTGGTGGTGACCCAACGCGCCGGACGCAGACCGTTACGGTCGAGCAGGCACACGGCGTAGCGACCGTCGGTCATGACCACGCCGGCCGGGCCGTCCCACGGCTCCATGTGCATCGAGTTGTACTCGTAGAACGCACGCAGATCCGGGTCCATGGTTTCGACGTTCTGCCACGCAGGCGGAATGATCATCCGCACGCCACGGAACAGGTCGATGCCACCGGTGACCATCAGCTCGAGCATGTTGTCCATGCTCGAGGAGTCGGAACCGACGCGGTTGACCAGCGGGCCGAGCTCTTCCAGGTCCATCAGGTCGTTGGTGAACTTGGTGCGACGGGCCACGGCCCAGTTGCGGTTGCCGGTGATGGTGTTGATCTCGCCGTTGTGCGCCAGGAAGCGGAACGGTTGAGCCAGCGGCCATTTCGGCAAGGTGTTGGTGGAGAAGCGCTGGTGGAACACGCAAATCGACGTTTGCAGGCGCTCATCGCTCAGGTCTGGATAGAAGGCGGTCAAGTCCGCCGGCATCATCAGGCCTTTATAAATGATGGTCTTGTGCGAAAAGCTGCAGACGTAGTGGTCGGCATCGGCGGCGTTGGCCACGGACGAGCGACGACGGGACGTGAACAACTTGACGGCCATGTCCTGATCGCTCAGGCCTTCACCACCGATGTACACCTGCTCGATTTGCGGCAGGCGCTCAAGGGCCAGGCGGCCGAGGACGCTGGTGTCGATTGGCACTTTGCGCCAGCCGACGAGGGTCAGGCCGGCGGCCAGGATCTCGCGGTTCATGTTCTCGCGAGCGGCTTCGGCTTTCACCGGGTCCTGGTTGAAGAAGACCATGCCCACAGCATATTGCTTGGGCAGTGCGACGCCGAAGGTTTCCTGGGCGATGGCACGCAGGAACACGTCCGGCTTTTGAATCAGCAGACCGCAACCGTCACCGGTCTTGCCGTCGGCATTAATCCCACCACGGTGGGTCATGCAGGTCAGGGCCTCAATGGCCGTTTGCAAAAGGGTATGACTGGGCTCGCCCTGCATATGGGCTATCAGGCCGAAACCGCAGTTATCCTTGAATTCATCTGGTTGGTACAGACCTGCTTTCATAGACACTTTCTCACCAGGCTGCCTCTTGTCGAGGCAAATTTCTTTTCAATTCAACCACTTGCCATCCGCGCCGAACGTTCGCCAGCTTTGCGGGGGCAAAAGGGAGGTCATTGTACACACCGACACTTACGCTCACAAATTTGACGACGAACTGTCGCAAATCTATGTCGCATTTGTGAAAGGTTTAAAGCGATCTGCTGTGCTAGTCAAAACTTTTTTTAATTTTGACTGCAACGACTCAAAGACTACTGTGACGCAGACACCACAAGGCACGCGGCCTGGAGGCAGCATGCGCTTGCAGAAATTTTGAGGTGCCGGGAGAGGCGGCCTGGGTAAGGCCGCCGAATCTTCAGCGAGTTGTTGCCAGTTCCTGTTGGACGCTGGCGACAGTGCGAGGCCAAGGTTTACCAGCCTGAACCTTCGCTGGCAAGGCCTTGATAGCGGTAACGGCTGCATCGCGGTTGGCGAAGTTACCGTAGGTGATGACGTAAAGCGGTTTGCCATTGAGGACTTTCTTGAAATAACGGTACTCGCCGCCCTGCTCTTTCACGAAGTTTTGCGCGGTTGCTTCGGAGCTGGTGCCGAGGATCTGCACCACGTAGTTGCTGGTCGGTTGACCGGCGTACCACGTGCCACCCGCAGCCTTGGTGGCAGGCGCTGGCTTCTCGGCAGGCTTGGCGGTGGCCACGACAGCAGGCTTGGCCGGCGCTGGAGCCGGCTTCACGGCAGGCGCAGCCGGGGCTGGCTTGGCGGTGGCGACCTGAGTCGGCGCTGGAACCGGTTTAGCAGCCGGCGTCGGCGCAGGACCTGGCTGAATGCCCGCTGGCGGCGCGACAGTGGTCACGGTTGGTGGAGTCGCGCTGGAGCCTTCGACCGGCACGCCATCGTCACCCTCGGTAATGCCACCGGCTGCTTCAGCCAACGGACCACGCATGACCGGTTGCGAATTGCCGACCAGCGGCAATGGCATCGGCTGCGAGTTACCGGCGAATTCGACGGAAGGTGCACCGCCGTTAGGCTGTGGCGAACCCTGACCGAGCGGCAGTTGTGCCTGTTCGTTGGCAGGTGCGCCGGTGGTCGGTGCTTTGCTGCGGCCTGGCATCAACCAGGCGGCGGCTACCGCGACCACGACTACGGCGGAAATCGCCAATACGTGTTTCTTCGGCATGTTAAACCCCATACTTGGACGCTTCACCGCTGAGCGGCTGGCAATCATGGCTTCGATCATTGCATCGCGGGCAACCTGATTGATGTTGCCAGGCCATCCGTCGGAGCTTTCGTGAATATCAGAGATCTGATCCGCGGTGAAAAGTTCGATACCGCGACCGGCGCCTTCGAGGCGCTGATCCAGATATTCGCGGGTTTCTTCTTCGGTGTAAGGCTGCAGTTCGATCACGTGGAAACGCTCTTCCTCAAGGCTCAGCGCCTCAAGTTGAGCGATCAGCGACGACTCGCCAAACAGGAACACGTGCGGACGACCTTCCGGTGCGCCAGCCGCCAGAGCCATCAGGGCTTCCAGCGCGGACTCGTCGAGCTGCTCGGCGTCATCCACCAGCAAATAGACTTCCTGACCGGTCAACGCGAGTTGCACCACTTGCGCCAGGATCGCGCCGATCTCCGCCTGTTCAACGTTCAGCGATTGAGCGACCTGTCGCAAGATGCCGGCCGAATCACCAGCACCGCGAGCAGATACCACGACGCTCTGCACCGATTGCTTGTTGGTGCTGGCCACCAGAGCCTGACGCAACAGGGTTTTGCCACTGCCTTGAGGGCCCGTGACCACCAGCAGCAACTGGCTGTAACGCGCCAGATGATGCAGCTGCCCCAGCACCGGTTTGCGCTGGGCCGGGAAAAATTTGAAGCCAGGCACCCGTGGAGCAAAAGGGTCATGACTTAACTGGTAATGGCCGAGGAAAGCCTCGTCGGCATGCAAACTAGTCATCGGGATCTTATTAACCTTTCAGCTGAGCCAGGGCGCGGTAATCCGCTCCCAGCGTGGCCTGTAAAATCTCTTTTGGATAATCGTCGGTCACCACCGCTTCGCCCATGTGGCGCAGCAGCACCAGGCGTAAACGACCGTCGATCACTTTCTTGTCAATTGCCATGTGTTCAAGGAAATCGGCTTCGGTCATCTCTTCAGGCGGAATGACCGGCAGGCCGGCACGCTGGAACAGGCGGATACCGCGATCACGTTCTTGCTCGCTGATCCAGCCCAGTCGCGCCGACATCTCCAAAGCCATCACGGTGCCAGCAGCGACAGCTTCACCGTGAAGCCAGACACCATAGCCCATGTGAGTTTCAATGGCGTGGCCGAACGTATGACCGAGGTTCAATGTGGCACGCACACCGGTCTCTTTTTCGTCGGCACCGACCACCGCAGCCTTGGCGGCGCAGGAGCGCTCGATGGCATAGGTCAGGGCGACCTGATCCAGGGCGCGCAGGCGATCAACGTTTTCCTCCAGCCAGGTCAGGAACGGCTCGTCGCAGATCAGCCCGTACTTGATGACTTCCGCCAGACCAGCGGACAGTTCGCGGGCCGGTAGAGTATTGAGGGTTGCGGTATCGATCAGCACCACGTTCGGCTGATAGAACGCGCCGACCATGTTTTTGCCCAGCGGATGGTTGATACCGGTCTTGCCACCCACCGAAGAGTCGACTTGCGACAGCAACGTGGTCGGCACTTGAATGAAATCTACCCCGCGCTGGTAGCAGGCGGCGGCAAAGCCGGCCATGTCACCAATCACGCCGCCACCCAAGGCGATTACGGTGGTGCGACGGTCGTGCCGTGCCGTCAGCAGGCCATCGAAAATCAGTTGCAGGGTTTCCCAGGTCTTGAAGGCTTCGCCGTCAGGCAGCACAACGGAGATAACCGAGAACTGCGCCAGACTGCGGGTCAGACGTTCGAGGTAGAGCGGTGCAACGGTCTCGTTGGAAATGATCGCTACTTGCCGTCCGCGAATATGCGGGGCCAGCAGCTCAGACTGATCCAACAAACCTTCGCCAATGTGAATCGGGTAGCTGCGCTCGCCTAGATCGACCTTGAGTGTCTGCATGTGTCCCCACAGTGAAGATGAATCAGGCGTCCTGCCTTTATTTATCGAATGTCCACGGCGCCTGCTGGTGTGACGCCGTTCGGTAGCCATCTGCCACAACCTTGAGCGGTCATGACAGGACGCCGAGGATAGCGCATTTCGCGCTGCGCATTAACGGGGCGGTAGTTGCTGCAAGCGTTCGAGGATGTCGAGCACCACCATTCGCGGCGGCCGCTCATCGGTTTCAACCACCAGGTCGGCGATTTCCCGATAGAGCGGATCGCGGATCGCCAGCAGGTCCCGCAGGGTCTTGGCCGGATCGGCAGTGCGCAGCAGGGGGCGATTGCGGTCGCGGGCGGTTCGGCCGACTTGCTGCTCGACAGAAGCATGCAAGTAGACCACCCGACCACCGGCATGCAGCGCCCGACGATTGGCTTCGCGCATGACCGCACCGCCGCCAGTCGCCAACACCACGCCATCGCAGCCGCACAGCTCGGCAATCATCGCCTGTTCGCGGTCACGAAAGCCCGGTTCGCCTTCTTTATCGAAAATCCACGGGATATTGGCGCCCGTGCGCAATTCAATTTCCTTATCGGAATCTTTGAACGGCAGGCGCAGCTCTTTGGCCAGCAACCGGCCGATGGTGCTTTTACCAGCGCCCATCGGTCCAACAAGAATCAAATTTCGCACAGAATCAATGACTCACAGCAATCGCCTGGTTGTTCATGATACGCGGAGTGAGAAATACCAGCAGCTCGGATTTTTTCTCCGAAACCACGTCACGCCGGAAAAGGCGGCCAAGATACGGCACATCGCCGAGAAATGGCACCTTATCTACAACCTTGCTCTGAGTATTTGAGAAAACCCCGCCAATGACGATGGTCTCGCCATCGTTGACCAGGACCTTGGCGTTGACCTCGTTTTTCTTGATCGGCGGCACATCCTGGACCTTGTTCAGGTAGTCCGGTTCGTCCTTGGTGACCTTGACCTCCATGATGATCCGGTTATCCGGAGTGATCTGCGGCGTCACTTCCAGCGACAGCGAGGCCTCCTTGAACGACACCGAAGTCGCGCCACTGGAGCTGGCTTCCTGGTAGGGAATCTCCGTGCCCTTGAGGATTTTTGCGGTTTCCTTGTCGGACGTGACTACCTTGGGCTGCGAGACGATTTCGCCGTTGCCGGTTTTCTCCATCGCCGTCAGCTCCAGATCGAGCAATACGTTGTCGGTGATGAACGCGATGCCGATGCCCGAGGTACCGCCTGCTGCGCCCATGTCGACAAACGGGGAGTTGGTAGTGGAGCTCTCCGGCGTTCCAATGGTCCTCGATTCGCTGGCCCCGGATGTGCTCCAGTTGCCCTTGTTCCGCACCGAACCACCCCAGCGGACGCCGAGGCTTTTGTCGTAATCAACATTGGCTTCGACAATTCGCGCTTCGATCATCACCTGGCGAACCGGGATGTCCAGTTGCGTGACGATACGACGAAGTTCGTCGAGGCGGTCCTGAGTCTGGTAGGCAATGATGTTGTTGGTGCGATCATCCACCGTGATCGATCCCCGCTCGTCGGCTTTTGCCTCGGCACTGGTCACCGAAGTGAACAACTTGGCAATGTCGGCAGCCTTGGCGTAATTGACCTGCAACAGTTCGCGACGCAGCGGAGCCAATTCGGCAATCTGCTTCTGGGATTCCAGTTCCTGTCGCTCCCGTGCGGCGATCTCATCGGCCGGTGCCACCAACAGCACGTTGCCGATCTTGCGCTTGTCCAGGCTTTTGGTTTTCAGCACCAGATCCAGCGCCTGGTCCCACGGCACGTTCTGCAACCGCAACGTGATGCCGCCCTGCACGGTATCGCTGGCCACCAGATTGAGGTTGGTGAAATCGGCGATCAGTTGCAGTACCGAGCGCACGTCGATGTCCTGGAAATTCAGCGAGAGTTTTTCACCTGTGTAGGCGAAGCGCTCTGCGTGGCGCTTTTGCAGATCGTCGGCGGTCATCGGCCGGATGCTGACGGTCAGCTTGTTGTCGGTCTGATAGGTCGAATAGTCGAAGGCACCGCCGGGCTCAATGGTGATGGTGGCCCGGTCGCCGGTAGCGACGGCGTTGACGAATTGCACCGGAGTGGCGAAATCCTTGACGTCGAGGCGCACGCGCAACTTTTCGGGCAATTGGGTCCTGGCGAAACCGAGGATGATCTTGCCTTCGTGCTCCTGGATGTCCGGCGCGATGGACGGATCCGACAGGTCGATGACCACATTGCCTTCGCCCTGGGTGCCGCGCTGGAAGTCGACGCCGCGAATGGACTTGCTCGAAGGGGCGTAGGTTTTAGCCGGTGCCGGTGTTGCAACCGCAGCGCGAGGCGCCGGTTTCGATGCCTTGCTGCTGGCGCCCCGGCCAACGACCACCAACAGATTATTGCCTTCGACCCTCGCGTTATACGGAGTCAGCTGCGTCAGGTTAATGATCAGTCGCGTGCGGTCGTTGGCCTCGACCACCGTGGCACTGCGGGCATTGCCGCCTCCCAGGTCGCGAGTCTTGCTCTTCAACTGACTGACCACCCCGGGCAGGTCCAGTGCAATCCGCGCCGGTTGCTCGGTGGTGTAACCGTCCGGTATCGGTGGTGGCCCATCGAAAGACAGTTTCAACTCGACGCGATCACCCGGCAGCGCGGCAACATCCAGCGCTTTGAGGTTGGTCGCCAGCACCATCGGAGACACCAACGCTATCCATAGCGAAATGCCGAGGGTTGTGAAAGTCCTGTTCATTATTCGAGTTCCACTATGAGTGCTCTTTCAAAGGAAGGGTCCGTGGGCGTTCCAGCCAGGCACCTTCGCCATCGGGAACAATTTCGACCACATCGACTTGTGAGCCGCTGATGGCGACGATCCGTCCGTCGTTACGCCCCAGGTAATCGCCGACTTTCAGCCGATGCACCCCGCCTGCCCCGCGCAACAGCGCGAAGGTGCCGACGGCATTGGAGATCGTGCCAACCATTTCAAACTGTTCGATATTGAATCCTTCGAGGTACTGCTTGACCCGATTGAGGTCGGGTTTGACGTTGCTCGATCCACGTTTCTGGCCGGCCAGGTCCGCCCTGACTTGCCGGGAAAACGGGCTGCGCAGATTGGCGGCGTTGTAGGTGAACGTTGGGTAAGACCGAAACGTCGGCGTTGGTTCAATTTTGCCTGGGGCTCGCAAACGCACTTCGTTCATGTAGGCATCCAGGTCGCCAACATCGTTGTCGCCGCCGCATGCAGCCAGGCTGGCGAACAACACCATCATTGATACACAACGAACCGGACTCATTTCTGCGCCCCGTTATCGTTGTAGCGGTAGGTCTTGGCCAGGATGCTCATGCGCAACTTCGGACCACCTTCAGGGCTGGCCGGGGCGATGTCGAAATCATGCAGCGTCACGATCCGGGGCAGCCCGGCCACGCCACTGACGAAGGTCGCCAGGTCGTGATAGGCGCCAGTTACCGTGATCTGGATCGGCAGTTCGATGTAGAACGGCTGGGTGACTTCCGGCAGCAGTTTGATCTCTTCAAACTCCAGTCCACTGCCCAGGCCCGTGCGGGTGATGTCCTCCAGCAGGCCGGGAACCTCAGTGTCGCTGGGCAATTGCCGCAGCAGCACACCAAAGGAGGCCTCCATCTCTTTCATTTGCCGGGTGTACAACTCCAGATTCGCCGCCATGTGGGCTTTGGTCGCGAATTGCTCCTTGAGGGTCGACTCTTCTTCGCGTTTGAGAATGAGCTGGTCTTCGAGATCACCGAGGTAAAAGGTGTACCCCAACGCCAACACCAATAGCATCAGCAGAACACCTGCCACGGCCTTGATCGCTGGCGGCCAGGAACCCATGTTGCTGGTGTCCAGATCGTTCAGATCAACATTGCGCAACCCTTCCAGCCACTGTGACGGACTCATTGATCGCCCTCCATGGCAGCGGGTTGTGTCTGTCGAACGGTCAACTGAAAGACATTGGCCTGGTCCAGTTGACCGGCGGTCATCGCCTTGACCTCGGTCAGACTCGGAGCATCGAACCAGTCGGACGCATCCAGGTTGCGCATCAGGTCCGACACACGATTGTTTGACTCCGCCGCGCCTGTGATGGACAGGGTCTTGCCGACCATTTTCACTTCGGTGAAATACACACCGTCCGGCAGCGCGCGCGCCAATTGATCGAAGATCCGCCCATTGATCGACCGATTGCCTTGCAGGTCCTGAATAATGCGCATGCGCTCGACCAGTTGCTGGCGTCGGGCTTTCAGATCACTGATCTGTGCGATCCGCTCGTCGACCACTGCGATCTGCTTGCCGATGTAGGTGTTACGGGCAGTCTGCCGATCGATGGCGCCACTGATGATCTGATCCGCGACCAGTACGGCCACCACGGAGCACAGCAGAACGCCGACCAATGCCAGCAAAAAGCGTTTGCGCCGTTCTTCTCGCAGCTCTTCGCGCCAGGGTAAAAGATTGATCTTCGCCATCAGTCGAAACTCCTGAGGGCGAGCCCGCACGCAATCATCAAGGCCGGCGCATCGCTGGCCAGGGCGCCGGCATTGACCTTGCTGCTCAGGGCCATATTGGAGAACGGGTTGGCCACCTGGGTCGGCGTGTCCAGGCGCTGTTCGATCAACTGGTCCAGTCCCGACACCGACGCCGTGCCACCGGCCAGCAGAATGTGATCGACCGCGTTGTACTGGCCAGAGGCAAAGAAGAACTGCAACGAGCGCGAAACCTGTTGCACCAGTGCCTCGCGAAACGGTTGCAAGACTTCGCTGACGTAGTCGTCGGGCAAGCCACCCTGCTTCTTCGCCAACCCGGCCTGCTCGACCGTCAGGCCATACCGCCGCTGAATTTCTTCAGTCAGTTGCCGACCACCGAACAATTGCTCGCGGGTGTAGATGATCTTGCCGTTGTGCAGCACGCTGAGGGTGGTCATGGTCGCGCCAATGTCCACCACCGCGACCGTCAGGCGCTCCTGAGAAGCGGCCAGTTGTGTCGAGAGCAAACCGAAGGAGCGCTCCAGCGCGTAAGCCTCGACATCGACCACGCGCGCGGTCAGGCCAGCCAGGGCCAGAGCCGCTTCACGCACTTCGACATTTTCCTTGCGACAGGCGGCCAGCAGCACATTGACCCGTTCCGGGTTACGCGCGGAAACGCCCTGGACCTCGAAATCGATGGCGACTTCATCCAATGGGTAGGGAATGTACTGATCGGCCTCGATCTTGAGCTGGTTTTCCATCTCGTCGTCGGAAAGACCGCCGTCCATCTCGATGGTCTTGGTGATCACCGCCGAACCGGCCACCGCCACCGCAACACTCTTGAGGCTGGTTCTGGCCTTGAGCAGCACGCGAGAAAGCGCCTGCCCGACACCCTCGAGTTCAGCGATGTTTTTTTCGACTACCGCATTGGCCGGCAACGGCTCTACCGCGTACGCCTCGACCCGATAACGGTCACCCTGACGACTCAGTTCCAGAAGCTTTACCGACGTGGAACTGATGTCGATCCCCAACAGCGTGTTGGCTTTTTTATTGAAGAGTCCCAGCACTGCCCATTCCCTATGACTATCCGTGTCTTACGGACTCTGTAATATCCGTTGCGTTCATTACCTCCCGTCTTGACAGAAGCGCCAATGACGCTCCCCACGGAAAAATGCTTATAATGCCCAGCGTTTTTTTCCGGTTTTTACTTCAAGCGCGGGTTGTTCCCTGTATATCCGAACCCTGATGCCTCATTCATTTTTTGCCCTGGATGTCCAAAAGCCTTGATTCGTCTGCTGAAATTTTTCGGTTGGTCCATCGTTGCCGTTTTCTGCGGACTGCTTCTGGGTCTGAGTGGCGCCTTCCTTTACCTTAGTCCCGGATTGCCGTCCGTGGAGGCGCTGAGAAGCATCCAGTTGCAGATTCCTTTGCGGGTCTACAGCAGCGATAACAAATTGATCGCAGAATTTGGCGAAATGCGCCGTACTCCGATCCGTTTCGCCGACATTCCCCCCAATTTCATTAATGCGTTACTAAGTGCTGAAGACGACAATTTCGCCAATCACTATGGCGTCGACCCTAGCAGCCTGATGCGTGCCGCGACCCAATTGGTCAAAAGCGGACACATTCAGTCTGGCGGCAGCACCATCACCATGCAGGTGGCGAAGAACTTCTTCCTGACCAGCGAACGCAGCTTCTCGCGCAAAACCACCGAAATCCTTCTGGCCTTGCAGATCGAACGGCAGTTGACCAAGGACGAGATCCTTGAGCTGTACGTCAACAAGATCTACCTGGGCAACCGCGCCTACGGCATCGAAGCCGCCGCGCAGGTTTACTACGGCAAATCAATTCGTGACGTCAGCCTCGCCCAGATGGCGATGATCGCCGGCCTGCCAAAAGCCCCGTCGCGCTTCAACCCGCTGGCCAACCCGGCCCGCAGCAAAGAGCGCCGCGACTGGATTCTGGGGCGCATGTACAAACTCGGGAAAATCACCGAAGCGGATTACACCACGGCGATCAACGAGCCGCTGAACGCCAGCTATCACGTGCCGACGCCGGAAGTGAATGCACCGTACATTGCCGAAATGGCCCGGGCCGAGATGGTCGGACGTTATGGCAGCGACGCTTACACCGAAGGTTTTCGCGTGACCACGACCGTGCCGAGCAATCTGCAGGAAATGGCCAACACCGCGGTTCACGAAGGCTTGATGACGTATGACCAGCGCCATGGTTACCGCGGGCCAGAGTCGCGCCTGCCGGGCAAGACGCGCGAAGCCTGGGCTACCGAGCTGACGAAGCAACGCACCATCAGCGGCCTTGAACCCGCCATCGTGACTCAGGTCGACAAAAACGGCCTGCAAGTGATGACCCGCACCGGTGACGAACACGTCGGCTGGGACAGCATGAAGTGGGCACGTCCGTTCCTGAACACCAACAGCATGGGCGCCAATCCGAAGCAGCCGTCGGATGTGGCTCAAGTCGGCGATTTGATTCGCGTGCAGCGCCAGCCGGACAATTCGCTGAAATTCAGCCAGATCCCTCAGGCGCAGGGCGCGTTGGTATCCCTTGATCCGCAGAACGGCGCCATTCGTTCGCTGGTCGGCGGTTTTGCCTTCGAGCAGAGCAACTACAACCGTGCCTTGCAGGCCAAGCGCCAGCCAGGCTCAAGCTTCAAACCGTTCGTTTACAGTGCGGCGCTGGATAACGGCTACACCGCCTCCAGCCTGGTAAACGACGCACCGATCGTGTTTGTCGACGAATACCTGGACAAGGTCTGGCGTCCGAAGAACGACACCAACACCTTCCTCGGCCCGATCCGTCTGCGCGAGGCGCTGTACAAGTCGCGTAATCTGGTGTCGATCCGCTTGCTGCAAGCGATGGGCGTTGGCAAGACGATCGACTACATCACCCGCTTTGGCTTCAACAAGCAGGACCTGCCGCCCAACCTGTCGCTGGCGCTGGGCACTGCGACCCTGACACCGATGGAAATTGCCACGGGCTGGAGCACCTTCGCCAACGGCGGCTTCAAGATCACCCCATACATCATCGACAAGATTGAAAGCCGTAACGGCGACACGCTGTTCGTCGCCAACCCGCCAAGCGTTCCTCAGGGCGATGCCGCGACCAGCGGCATTGCTGCGCCGGCCGCACAGGCGTTTACGGTCAACGCAACACCGGGTGAGGCACCCGCCGCGCCGAGCACTGCGCCGCCAACGCCGGCCGTTGCCGAACGCATCGTCGATGGCCGCACGACTTACATCCTCAATAGCATGCTGGAGGACGTGATCAAGCTTGGTACCGGCCGGCGCGCACTGGCTTTGGGACGTGGCGACATTGCGGGCAAGACCGGTACGACCAACGAATCCAAGGATGCGTGGTTCTCCGGCTACAACGCCGATTACGTGACCACCGTCTGGACCGGTTTCGATCAGCCTGAAAGCCTCGGTCGCAAGGAGTTCGGCGGTACCGTCGCGCTGCCGATCTGGATGAGCTACATGGGCGCCGCCCTCAAAGACAAGCCGCCACATACGCAGCCAGAGCCGGAAGGCATCCTGAGCCTGCGGGTTGACCCGGTCAGCGGTCGTGCCGCCAGCCCAGGCACGCCAGGCGCGTACTTTGAACTGTTCAAGGCCGAAGACACGCCACCGTCGGTGAATGAGCTGGGTAACGGCACAGCGCCGGGCAGCCCGCTGCCAGCGGATGAAGCAGCACCGATCGATTTGTTCTGATCGGGTAGCGCAACGTAAAAGCCCCGCCTTCGAGAGAAGAGCGGGGCTTTTTGTTGCACTGATCGTTCCCAAGCTCTGCGTGGGAACGATCACCTGCCAGACATGAAAAAGCCCCGACTCATACGAACCGGGGCTTTTTGGTTGAAGCGCTACAACGGCTTAGCCGTTGAACACGTCATCCACGCTTTTCAGCGGATAGTTCTTCGGATACGGCAGGGTCGCTACGCCGGTCTCGATGGCGGCTTTAGCCACAGCATCAGAAATCAGGGTAATCAGACGGGCATCCATTGGTTTCGGAATGATGTACTCACGGCCGAATTCCAGCTTGATGCCGCCGTAGGCGTCGCACACTTCCTGGGGAACCGGCAGCTTGGCCAGTTCACGCAGGGCGTTGGCCGCAGCCACTTTCATTTCTTCGTTGATGCGCTTGGCGCGAACGTCCAGGGCACCACGGAAGATGAACGGGAAGCCCAGTACGTTGTTGACCTGGTTCGGGTAGTCCGAACGGCCGGTCGCCATGATCACGTCGTTACGGGTGGCGTGTGCCAGTTCCGGGGCGATTTCCGGATCCGGGTTGGAGCACGCGAACACGATCGGGTTTGGCGCCATCGACAGCAGGCCTTCAGCGCTCAACAGGTTCGGACCGGACAGGCCGACGAACACGTCAGCACCGGTCAGCGCGTCAGCCAGGGTGCGCTTGTCGGTCGCGTGAGCGAAGACAGCCTTGTACTGGTTCAGGTCGTCACGGCCGGAGTGGATCACGCCGGTACGGTCAACCATGAAGATGTTTTCGATGTTGGCGCCCATGCTCACCAGCAATTTCATGCAGGAGATGGCGGCCGCACCAGCGCCCAGGCAGACGATCTTGGCGTCAGCGAGGGTTTTGCCAGCGATTTCCAGGGCGTTGATCATGCCGGCCGCGGTAACGATCGCAGTGCCGTGCTGGTCATCGTGGAATACCGGAATGTCGCACTGCTCGATCAGAGCGCGCTCGATCTCAAAGCACTCAGGTGCCTTGATGTCTTCCAAGTTGATGCCACCGAAGGTGATGGAGATGCGCTTGACGGTGTCGATGAAGGCTTGCGGGCTTTCGGAGTCGACTTCGATGTCGAAAACGTCGATGCCGGCGAAGCGCTTGAACAGCACGCCTTTACCTTCCATCACAGGCTTGGAAGCCAATGGGCCGAGGTTACCCAGGCCGAGAATCGCGGTGCCATCGGAAATGACTGCAACCAGGTTGCCTTTGCCGGTGTATTTGTAGGCCAGCTCAGGATCGCGGGCGATTTCGCGTACTGGTTCGGCTACGCCGGGGCTGTAGGCCAGCGACAGGTCGCGGGCGGTAGCGGTGGCCTTGGTGAGCTCGACGCTCAGCTTACCTGGACGAGGATGGGCATGATATTCGAGAGCGGCAGTTTTCAAATCAGACATGGGGGCATTCCGCTTTTACTGTTGGACAGACTGGTCAGCGAGGATACGCGCCTCGCAAAATCCCCACAAGACTGACCGGTCACCCCTGTCAAGCGCCCTGCCCTAGGACTTTGGACCAAGAGCCGCGGAACACAAGGGATAGACTGTTCACAATCAACAGTAAAAATGTCTACAATTTTTTCTTATCGCGCGGTTTGCAGCATCGAACGATCGGTGAGCGGCAGAAGCCAGCGTGCCTGTCCGGATTTCAGCCCTCCGCGACGTGAACGGTCCAATACCCAGCCACGCGCCTCGATTTGCTTGCCTTTCAGGTTTTCCAGCGCCGGTACATCGAACTGCCCTAGCAAATTGGGTGCAACACGCAATACAACCGAATCCTGCAACTCGATCCAAACCCCGCCGCGATTGCGCTGAACCTTGCTCACACGACCGCTGAGTACAGCGAAGCCGGAAACGTTGATCTGCTCCGCTTTCAGTACAGGAGATTGCTGCCAAACCCCAAGTCCGGCCTGTCGGGCACTGTGTTCGGCGGCTTGCTGGCAATTGACCAGATCGACATTGGGCGCGACCGCCACTTGGAATCCAAGGCCTTCAGCGAGCATCTGCGCTTCGAGATTGGCCCCGTTGGCGCCATAGACATGGGCCAGCATGCGGCCGTAGTGATCCTTGCTGTCTTTACCCGGCAGCAAGCCGACACGGCCATCACTGGCCGCCACCAGCGCTTCAAGACGTTTGCGCGCGATCACGGCAAACGGTTCGTCGGAACGGCCCTGCTTGCCCAGTTCAGGCGTATTCAAGCCGATCATGCGCACACTGCGGCCATCGCTCAAGCGCAAGGTGTCGCCATCCACTACCCGCTGCACCGTGACAGACGCCAGTCCGCTCGGCGTCGGGCAGAATGCCTGGGCGCCGGACAGCCAAATCGCGGACACAAAAAAGGCGCCCGCGAGGGACGCCTTTTTCAACAGCAAGGAAAAGCCCATCGGGCCCTTCAACCTTACTCTGCAGCAGCTGGAGCTTTCTTGCCGAAAGCGCCGAAACGGTCTGCAAAGCGCTGTACACGACCGCCAGTATCCAGAGTCTTCTGCTTACCGGTGTAGAACGGGTGGCACTCGTTGCATACGTCGATCGCCAGAGGCTTGGCCAGGTTCGAACGAGTTTCGAACTTGTTGCCACAGCTGCAGGTAACTGCGGTGATTTCGTATGTTGGATGGATATCGGCTTTCATGATGATTCCTCAGGCTAGCGTGCCGCCACTCAACACTATTGTTGAATACCGCACGTAATTAGGCCGCGGATTCTACCAGACATTGCCAATCACGCAAGCTGTCGCTGAGACCGACCGTCTGCTAGGCTCCCGACCCAAAGCGCCGTCCCCTGTGGGGGTGAGCCTGCTCCTTTTTACTGCCTGCTGATCGAGATCCCCCCGCGTGCCCGACGCCATTTTGCGCCTCGCCCTGCCTTCGCCGCTGCGCCGCCTGTTCGATTACCGTGCCCCGGCCGGCGTCCTGCGCGCCCAGTTGCAGCCGGGCATGCGCCTGCGGGTGCCGTTCGGTCGGCGGGAAATGATCGGGATTCTGGTGGAGGTCACCGATACCAGCGACGTGCCGGTGGAAAAGCTCAAACCGGCGATTGCCCTGCTCGACGCCACACCGCCACTGCCGCCCGCGCTGTTCAAGCTGTGCCTGTGGACATCCCAGTATTACCAACACAGCCTCGGCGACACCTTGAGTTGGGCGCTGCCGGTGTTGCTGCGTCAGGGCGAACTGGCCGAAGCACGCCAGGAACGCTTCTGGTCCGCCGCGCCAGGCGCCAGCCTTGATGATCCGCGCATTGCCCGCGCGCCCCGCCAGCGCGAAGCCCTGGCGACACTGGCCCAGCATCCCCACGGCGTGGCGCATCAATTGCTGAGCAAACTGATGCTGAGCAAGGATAGCCTGGATTTGCTGCTGGCCAAAGACCTGGTCCAGGTGGAAATCCGCAAACACGCTCCCGGCGCGCGTCACGAACACTGGCTGGCGCAACCGGAACTGCCGCTCAACCCGGAGCAGCGCGCTGCGTATGAAGCGATTCGTGCCGGGTTCGACAGCTATCACGCGTTTCTGCTGGCCGGCGTCACCGGCAGCGGCAAGACGGAAGTCTATTTACAGCTGATCCGCGAAACCCTTGAAGCCGGCAAGCAGGCGCTGGTGCTGATCCCGGAGATCAACCTCGGCCCGCAGACCCTCGCTCGTTTCGAGCAGCGCTTCAATGCGCGCATCGCGTTGATTCACTCGGCGGTCAATGACCGCGAACGCCTCGAAGCCTGGCTTGCGGCTCGGGACGGCGACGCCGACATCATTATCGGCACCCGCTCGGCGCTGTTCACGCCGATGAAAAACCCTGGCCTGATCATCATCGATGAAGAGCATGACGGCTCCTATAAACAGCAGGAAGGCTTGCGCTACCACGCCCGCGACCTGGCATTGGTTCGCGCCCGGCAGGAAAACATCCCGATCGTCCTCGGCTCTGCTACGCCGTCACTGGAAAGCCTGCATAACGCCTACACCGGCCGTTACGGCCTCCTGCGGCTGAACGAGCGGGCGGGCGGTGCCAAGCAACCGCGTTTCCTGCGCCTGGATGTAAAAAGTCGCCCGCTGGACAGCGGCATTTCCGGGCCGATGCAGCAAGCCATCGGTCAGACACTGGCCGCCGGCCAGCAAGTATTGGTGTTCCTCAACCGTCGCGGCTTTGCGCCGACGCTGCTGTGTCACGACTGCGGCTGGATGTCTGAATGCCAGCGCTGCGATGCGCGAATGACCGTGCATCAGCGCTCCGGAGAGCTGCGTTGCCACCATTGCGGCTACGTCGAGCGCGTGCCGCGGCGCTGCCCCAAATGCAGCAAAGTCGATTTGCGTCCTGTGGGTGCCGGCACCGAGCGCGCCGAGGAACGGCTGGCGATTCTGTTCCCGGATGTCCCGGTGCTGCGGGTCGACCGTGACAGCACATCGCGCAAGGACGCGATGAATCAGTTGTTCGCGACCATTCAGAAAGGCCAGCCATGCATTTTGGTCGGCACGCAGATGCTTGCCAAAGGGCATCACTTTCCACGGGTGACGCTGGTATCGATTCTCGACGCCGATGGCGGGTTGTTCTCCGGCGACTTCCGCGCCAGCGAGCGCATGGCGCAATTGATCGTTCAGGTGGCCGGGCGCGCCGGGCGAGCCGAAGAGCCGGGCAGAGTGATTATCCAGACGCACCTGGCGGACCATCCGCTGCTGGTGCAATTGACCGAGCAAGGGTATTTCGCGTTTGCCGAGCAGGCGTTGAGCGAACGTCGCTCCGCGGGTTTGCCGCCGTTTGCGCATTTGGCGCTGCTGCGGGCCGAAGCGCATAAACCCGGGCAGGCTGAGGCATTCCTTGATGAGGCGTGCAGCGAGGCCGACCGCTTGCTGGCCGAGCAGAATCTGGGCGGGCTCGAGTTGCTGGGGCCAGTGCCCGCGCCGATGGAGCGTCGTGCCGGGCGTTATCGTGCGCAGTTGTTGTTGCAGGCCACGGCTCGGGCGCCGCTGCATCGTTTGCTGAGCAGTTGGCTACTGGTGCTGGAGCAGATGCCGAGTGGACGGGCGGTGCGTTGGTCGCTGGATGTCGATCCGGTGGATTTGTATTGAGTGAGAGACCGCCTTCGCGAGCAGGCTGACTATTTGTCACCACATATCCATATCCTGCCCGCTATAGTTGGCAAGCTCGTCTTCGCAACGGATAATGCCCAGTTTTTCCACCAGCGCATCGAAGCGCGCACCGCGCTTGCGGTCGAAAGAGACCACCATGAAAGACACCATTCGCCAGCTGATCCAACAAGCCATCACCCAACTCGTCAACGAAGGTGTGTTGCCTGAAGGCCTGTCGCCGGCGATCCAGGTGGAAAACTCCCGCGACAAGAAGAACGGCGACTTCGCCAGCAACATCGCCATGATGCTGGCGAAACCGGCCGGCATGAAGCCGCGTGACCTGGCCGAAAAGATCATCGCTGCGCTGCCGGCTGATGAAAACGTCAGCAAAACCGAAATCGCCGGCCCGGGCTTCCTGAACTTCTTCCAGAACACCGACGCCCTGGCCACTCGCCTCGACGACGCACTGGCCGACGCACACATCGGCGTGCGCAAGGCCGGCCCGGTGCAACGCACGGTGGTCGACCTGTCGGCGCCCAACCTCGCCAAAGAAATGCACGTCGGCCATTTGCGCTCGACCATCATCGGTGACGGCGTGGCGCGGGTTCTGGAATTTCTCGGCGACGACGTGATCCGTCAGAACCACGTGGGCGATTGGGGCACCCAGTTCGGCATGCTGATGGCGTACCTGCAAGAAAACCCGATCACCAGCGACGAACTGTCGGACCTGGAAAACTTCTACCGTGCGGCCAAGCAGCGCTTCGACGAATCCGAAGAGTTTGCCGATCGTGCCCGTGGCCTGGTGGTCAAGCTGCAAGCCGGCGACCCGGACTGCCTGGCGCTGTGGACCAAGTTCAAAGACATCTCGCTGTCGCACTGCCAGAAAATCTACGAACTGCTGAACGTCAAACTGACCATGGCCGACGTGATGGGCGAAAGCGCCTACAACGACGACCTGATCAACGTGGTCAACGACCTCAAGACCGCCGGCATGCTGGTCGAGAGCAATGGCGCCCAGTGCGTGTTCCTTGACGAGTTCAAGAACGCCGACGGCGACCCGCTGCCGGTGATCATCGTCAAGGCGGACGGCGGCTATCTCTACGCCACCACCGACCTGGCGGCCGTGCGTTATCGCAGCGGCAAGCTCAAGGCGGATCGCGCGCTGTACTTCGTCGACCAGCGTCAGGCCCTGCACTTCCAGCAAGTGTTCGCCGTGGCGCGCAAGGCCGGTTTCGTGACGCACCCGATGGAAATGGAACACATGGGCTTCGGCACCATGAACGGTAAAGATGGCCGTCCGTTCAAGACCCGTGATGGCGGCACCGTGAAGCTGATCGATTTGCTGACCGAAGCCCAGGAACGCGCCTACACCCTGGTGAAGGACAAGAATCCAGAGCTGGCTGATGATGAGTTGCGCAACATCGCCAAGGTGGTGGGCATTGGCGCGGTGAAATACGCCGACCTGTCCAAGCACCGCACCAGCGACTACAGCTTCAACTTCGACCTGATGCTGAACTTCGAAGGCAACACTGCGCCGTACTTGCTGTATGCCTACACCCGCGTTGCCGGGGTGTTCCGCAAACTGGGCAAGGACTTCACCGAAGTCGAAGGCCAGATCGTGCTGGAAGCGGCACACGAACACGAGTTGGCTGCCAAACTGGCGCAGTTCGGCGAAATCCTGAACAACGTGGCCGAAAAAGGCACGCCGCACATCCTCTGCACCTACCTGTACGATGTGGCCGGCCTGTTTTCCAGCTTCTACGAGAACTGCCCGATCCTCAGCGCCGACACCCCGGCGCAAATGCAAAGCCGACTGCGCCTCGCCGCGCTGACCGGCCGCACTCTCAAGCAAGGCCTGGAACTCTTGGGTCTGGAAACTCTGGAGCGTATGTAAGTTGGCTGCCAAGAAAAAACCTGCACCCAAGCGTGGCGCCAGCCGTTACCAAGCTCCTGCAAAACAGCCGATCCCGGGCTGGTTGTGGATGGCCATTGGCCTGACGGTAGGCGCGTTCATCGTCTTCCTGATGAAACTGGAACCCGGCAAGGGCAGCGACACGGTCAAGCGCGAGAAGGTGGAACAGCAGCAGAAAGCCAAGATCGCCGAGGCCAACAAGACCCCGCCGAGCCCGACGCAACCGGTGAAGCCGAAGTACGACTTCTACACCTTGTTGCCGGAATCGGAAGTGATCGTGCCGCCGGACGCCGTGCCGGAGAAAACCTTGCCGACGCCACAAGTGCCGGCGATCCCGACCACGCCGGTGACACCGGCCGAAGCGGCGAAGATTGATACGGCGCGCGCGCAGGCCGCGTTGGCCGGGATTACACCACCGCCAGCGCCACCGGTTTCCAAAGCGGCGCCGGTGACCAAGTTCTTCTTGCAGGCCGGTTCGTTCCGTAAAGAGACTGACGCGGACAAGGTGCGCGCGCAGATCATTCTGCTGGGTCAGGCGGTGGCGGTTGAATCCGGCACGGTGAAGGATGAGACGTGGTATCGCGTGCTGGTCGGGCCGTTCAGCAACCGCGAACAGCTGACAACGGCGCAGAAACAACTGGCCGGCGCGGGCTTTAGCAACCTGTTGTTACAACAACGCCAAAGCCGCTGATCACGTCAGAGACACCGCGTCATCGTTCTTCGCGAGCAAGCCCGCTCCCACATTTGACCGCATTCCAAGGTGGGAGCGGGCTTGCTCGCGAAGGGGCCCTGGCAAACACCACAGCTCCCACCTGACTAGCACCACTCGTCCCCTCTCCCGCCTCGCAGTTGAAAAACGCTCCACCACCCCCATATGAGATGGCATAAGGCATTTTCGCCCCGCTGCGTGGAGACTCCCCCTTGACCACCATCGTTTCAGTTCGCCGCCACGGCAAAGTCGTCATGGGCGGCGACGGCCAGGTTTCTCTCGGCAATACCGTGATGAAAGGCAACGCGAAGAAAGTTCGTCGCCTGTACCACGGTCAGGTTATCGCCGGTTTTGCCGGGGCCACCGCTGACGCCTTCACCCTCTTCGAACGCTTCGAAGGCCAGCTTGAAAAACACCAAGGTCACCTGGTTCGCGCTGCCGTCGAACTCGCCAAAGAATGGCGCACCGACCGTTCGCTCAGCCGCCTCGAAGCCATGCTCGCGGTCGCCAACAAAGACGCCTCCCTGATCATCACCGGTAACGGCGATGTGGTAGAGCCTGAAGAAGGCCTGATCGCCATGGGTTCCGGTGGCGGTTATGCCCAGGCCGCTGCCAGCGCACTGCTGAAGAAGACCGATCTGTCGGCCCGGGAAATCGTCGAAACCGCCCTCGGCATCGCCGGCGACATCTGTGTATTCACCAACCACACCTTCACCATTGAGGAGCAGGACCTCGCTGAGTAAGCCTGTTTTGGCCACCACGCCACGGCTCACTTTTACCTGAGGACCGCCAATTACTATGTCCATGACTCCCCGTGAAATCGTCCACGAACTCAATCGCCATATCATCGGCCAGGACGATGCCAAGCGCGCCGTCGCCATCGCGCTGCGTAACCGCTGGCGCCGGATGCAGCTGCCTGAAGAGCTGCGCGTTGAAGTAACCCCCAAGAACATCCTGATGATCGGCCCGACCGGTGTCGGTAAAACCGAGATCGCCCGTCGCCTGGCCAAGCTCGCCAATGCGCCGTTCATCAAAGTTGAAGCCACCAAGTTCACCGAAGTCGGCTACGTCGGCCGCGACGTCGAATCGATCATTCGTGATCTCGCGGACGCAGCGATCAAGCTGCTGCGCGAACAGGAAATGACCAAGGTTCGCCATCGCGCCGAAGATGCTGCCGAAGATCGTATCCTCGACGCCCTGCTGCCACCGGCACGCATGGGTTTCAGCAACGAAGAATCGACGTCGTCTGCCGATTCCAACACCCGTCAGTTGTTCCGCAAGCGCCTGCGCGAAGGTCAGCTGGATGACAAGGAGATCGAAATTGAAGTCGCCGAAGTGGCCGGCGTCGACATTTCCGCGCCACCGGGCATGGAGGAGATGACCAACCAGTTGCAGAGCCTGTTCGCCAACATGGGCAAGGGCAAAAAGAAAAGCCGCAAGCTCAAGGTCAAGGAAGCGCTGAAACTGGTGCGTGACGAAGAAGCCGGCCGCCTGGTCAACGATGAAGAGTTGAAGGCCAAGGCCCTGGAAGCGGTTGAGCAGCACGGCATCGTGTTCATCGACGAAATCGACAAGGTCGCCAAGCGCGGCAACTCCGGCGGCGTCGACGTGTCCCGTGAAGGCGTACAGCGTGACTTGCTGCCACTGATCGAAGGTTGCACCGTCAACACCAAGCTGGGCATGGTCAAGACCGACCACATCCTGTTCATTGCCTCCGGTGCATTCCACCTGAGCAAGCCGAGCGACCTGGTGCCTGAGCTGCAAGGCCGCCTGCCAATTCGCGTCGAACTCAAGGCGCTGACACCGGAAGACTTCGAACGCATTCTCAGCGAACCGCATGCCTCGCTCACCGAGCAATATTGCGCGCTGCTGAAAACCGAAGGCCTGGGCATCGAATTCCAGCCGGATGGCATCAAGCGCATTGCCGAGATCGCCTGGCAGGTCAACGAGAAGACCGAGAACATCGGTGCCCGTCGTTTGCACACCTTGCTCGAACGCCTGCTTGAAGAAGTGTCCTTCAGCGCCGGGGACCTGGCCAGCGCCCACGACGGCAAGGTGATCATGATCGACGCCGATTACGTCAACAGCCACTTGGGCGAATTGGCGCAGAACGAAGACCTGTCCCGCTACATTCTGTAAGCCTCAAGTTGCAAGCTACAAGCGGCAAGCTGATCGAGTTAAGCTTGCGGCTTGTAGCTTGCCGCCCAAGGCCCTTCCCATGCTTAAGCTTCCCACCGACATCAAACTGCACAAAGCCTCGAAAACCCTGTCGCTGAAATACGCGAGCGGTGAGGAATATCACCTGCCCGCCGAGTTCCTGCGCGTGCACTCTCCCTCCGCCGAGGTCCAGGGCCACGGCAAACCCATCCTGCAATTTGGCAAGATCAACGTCGGCCTGACCAAGGTAGAACCGGCCGGTCAGTACGCCCTGAAGTTGACCTTCGACGACGGTCACGACAGTGGCCTCTTCACGTGGGAATACCTGTACGAGCTTGCGCGACGCCATGACGCACTCTGGGACGATTATCTTGCGGAACTCAAAGCCGCCGGAAAAACCCGCGACCCGAACGAATCCGTCGTCAAGCTGATGCTCTAAGTCAGGCCTCTTGCTCTTTAGAAGGCAT
Organism: Pseudomonas sp. FBCC-B1667; assembly: GCF_059133255.1. NCBI lineage: Bacteria > Pseudomonadati > Pseudomonadota > Gammaproteobacteria > Pseudomonadales > Pseudomonadaceae > Pseudomonas > Pseudomonas sp. FBCC-B1667. The sequence continues at coordinate 6,521,036 of NZ_CP101437.1, forward strand.
TTTCTAATTTCATCTGTTTGAATGCTCCGCCTCAGGGCCAATGATTGGCCCGCTTGCGAAAAAAATTAAACTCGGGTAACCAATGGATCTGGCAAGTTCCCTGCAGGCTCTCTGAACTAAAAAGCAGCGATGCAGTATTAACGGTCACCCGAGCAGAAGTACCTGGCATTGACTGTGTGACTGCACGGTCAGGCTCAGGTACTCGTCTCAGGACAATGGAGCGTCGTAGATGAGTAACAAGAATAACGATGACTTGAAATCTCAAGCCTCGGAAAACACTTTAGGGCTGAATCCTGTCGTTGGGTTGCGTGGTAAAGATCTACTGGCGTCTGCTCGCATGGTGCTCAGGCAGGCCATCAAACAACCGGTCCACAGCGCAAAGCATGTTGCCCATTTCGGCCTTGAACTGAAGAACGTGTTGTTCGGTAAATCCGAACTTCTTCCGACCCCCGAAGACCGTCGCTTCGCCGATCCGGCGTGGAGTCAGAACCCGCTCTATAAACGTTATCTGCAAACTTACCTGGCGTGGCGCAAGGAGCTCCACGACTGGATCGACGAAAGTAACCTTGCGCCCAAGGATGTCGCGCGCGGGCACTTCGTGATCAACCTCATGACCGAAGCCATGGCTCCGACCAACACGGCGGCCAACCCGGCGGCAGTCAAACGCTTCTTCGAAACCGGTGGCAAAAGCCTGCTCGATGGCCTTTCGCACCTGGCCAAGGACATGGTGCACAACGGCGGCATGCCGAGCCAGGTCAACATGGGCGCCTTCGAAGTCGGCAAGAGCCTGGGCGTGACCGAAGGCGCCGTGGTATTCCGCAACGACGTGCTGGAACTGATCCAGTACAAGCCAACCACCGAACAAGTTTTCGAGCGCCCACTGCTGGTGGTGCCGCCACAGATCAACAAATTCTACGTATTCGACTTGAGCCCGGAAAAGAGCCTGGCGCGCTATTGCCTGCGCAGCAATGTGCAGACCTTTATCGTCAGCTGGCGCAACCCGACCAAGGAACAGCGCGAGTGGGGTCTGTCGACCTACATCGAAGCGCTCAAGGAGGCAGTCGATGTGGTCAGTGCCATCACTGGCAGCAAAGACATCAACATGCTCGGCGCCTGCTCCGGTGGCATTACCTGCACCGCGTTGCTGGGCCATTACGCGGCACTCGGCGAGAAAAAGGTCAACGCCCTGACGCTGCTGGTCAGCGTGCTGGATACCACTCTGGACAGCGACGTTGCCTTGTTCGTCGACGAGCAAACCCTGGAATCCGCCAAGCGCCAGTCCTATCAGGCCGGGGTGCTGGAAGGCCGCGACATGGCGAAAGTCTTCGCCTGGATGCGCCCCAACGACTTGATCTGGAACTACTGGGTCAACAACTACCTGCTGGGTAACGAACCGCCGGTGTTCGACATCCTGTTCTGGAACAATGACACCACTCGACTGCCCGCCGCGTTCCACGGCGACCTGATCGAGATGTTCAAAAGTAATCCACTGATCCGTCCCGATGCACTGGAAGTGTGCGGTACGCCAATCGACCTGAAGCAAGTCACCGCAGACATTTATAGCCTGGCCGGCACCACTGACCACATCACCCCGTGGAAGTCCTGCTACAAGTCGGCGCAGCTGTTTGGCGGCAAGGTCGAATTCGTGCTGTCGAGCAGCGGCCATATCCAGAGCATTCTGAACCCGCCGGGCAACCCGAAATCGCGCTACATGACCAGCAGCGACATGCCGGCCAAGGCCGAAGACTGGCAAGAAAACTCCACCAAGCACACCGACTCCTGGTGGCTGCACTGGCACGCATGGCTGGGCGAACGTTCGGGCAAACTGAAGAAAGCCCCAACGGTTTACGGCAACAAAACCTTCACCGCCGGCGAAGCAGCTCCGGGTACTTATGTGCATGAGCGGTAACTGACACACCTTGTCCCAGAAGGGCGTGGGCTTGCTCGCGAAAGCGATTGATCATTCAACAATGATGTCGACTGAACGGACGCATTCGCGAGCAAGCTCGCTCCCACAGGGGATCGGGGATGAATTAACCCACAGGGCCTGAAGCATGCCGCAACCGTTCATATTCCGTACCGTCGACCTGGATGGCCAGACCCTCCGCACGGCGGTACGCCCCGGCAAGCCTCACTTGACGCCCTTGCTGATTTTCAACGGCATCGGCGCCAACCTGGAGCTGGTGTTTCCGTTCGTCGCGGCATTGGACCCGGACCTGGAGGTCATTGCTTTCGATGTGCCCGGTGTCGGCGGCTCGTCGACGCCGAATCGGCCGTATCGCTTTCCCGGCCTGGCGAAACTCACGGCACGAATGCTCGACTATCTCGACTACGGACAAGTCAACGTGATCGGCGTGTCCTGGGGTGGCGCCCTCGCCCAGCAGTTTGCGTATGACTACCCCGAGCGCTGCAAAAAACTCGTGTTGGCGGCCACGGCGGCGGGCGCGGTGATGGTGCCGGGCAAACCGAAGGTGCTGTGGATGATGGCCAGCCCAAGGCGCTACATCCAGCCGTCGCACGTGATCCGCATTGCACCGATGATCTATGGCGGCGCCTTCCGGCGCGACCCCACCCTGGCAGCCAGCCACGCGGCGAAAGTCCGTTCGGCGGGCAAGCTCGGTTATTACTGGCAATTGTTTGCCGGCCTGGGCTGGACCAGCATCCACTGGCTGCACAAGATCAACCAGCCGACGCTGGTACTGGCCGGTGACGACGATCCACTGATCCCGTTGGTCAACATGCGCCTGCTGGCCTGGCGAATTCCCAACGCCCAGCTGCACATCATCGATGACGGGCATCTGTTCCTGATCACCCGCGCCGAAGCCGTGGCACCGATCATCATGAAATTCCTCGAGGAAGAACGTCAGCGCGCCGTGATGCATCCGCATCCTTCGCCGTTGGGCAGTTAGTCGCTTCATCGGCCGGCAGGACGCCGCGCCGCGCAACAACCCACAACAGCGTCTATGGTGATCTGGTTCAGTGAGTTTGTTTTTGGCTTGAAACGAAGGAGTGTTGAGACATGCGCGACAAACCAGCGAGAGACGCTTTACCCACTCCCGCCGCGTTCATCAACGCGCAGAGTGCGATTACCGGCCTGCGCGGCCGGGATCTGATTTCGACCTTGCGCAGCGTGGCGGCCCATGGCTTGCGCAACCCGGTGCACAGCGCCCGACACGCCTTGAAACTGGGCGGTCAGTTGGGCCGTGTCTTATTGGGTGAAACGTTGCACGCGACCAACCCGCGGGACAGTCGTTTCACCGACCCGGCGTGGAGTCTCAACCCTTTTTATCGTCGCAGCCTGCAGGCCTATCTGAGCTGGCAGAAACAGGTCAAAAGCTGGATCGACGACAGCGCCATGTCTCCCGATGATCGCGCCCGCGCGCACTTTGCGTTTGCCTTGCTCAATGACGCCGTGTCGCCGTCCAACACCCTGCTCAATCCGCTGGCGATCAAGGAAATCTTCAATTCCGGCGGCAACAGCCTGGTGCGCGGCGTCAGCCATCTGGTCGACGACTTCCTGCACAACGACGGCCTGCCCCGGCAAGTCACCAAACAAGCATTCGAAGTGGGCAGAACCGTAGCCACCACGACGGGTTCGGTGGTGTTTCGCAACGAGCTGCTGGAGCTGATCCAGTACAAGCCCATGAGCGAAAAGCAATTTTCCAAACCGCTGCTGGTGGTGCCGCCGCAGATCAACAAGTACTACATTTTCGACCTTAGTCCGCACAACAGCTTCGTCCAGTTTGCCCTCAAGAACGGTCTGCAGACTTTCATGATCAGTTGGCGCAATCCGGATGTGCGCCATCGCGAATGGGGGCTGTCGACCTACGTTGAAGCCGTGGAAGAAGCGATGAATGTCTGCCGCTCGATCACCGGCGCGCGCGAGGTGAACCTGATGGGCGCCTGCGCCGGAGGGCTGACCATCGCCGCGCTGCAAGGTCACTTGCAGGCCAAGCGGCAGTTGCGCCGCGTGTCGAGCGCGACCTATCTGGTGAGCCTGCTCGACAGTCAGATGGACTCCCCGGCAACGCTGTTCGCCGACGAACAGACCCTTGAAGCGGCCAAGCGCAGGTCGTATCAGAAAGGTGTGCTGGAAGGTCGCGACATGGCCAAGGTGTTCGCCTGGATGCGCCCCAACGACTTGATCTGGAGTTATTTCGTCAATAACTACCTGCTGGGCAAAGAACCGCCAGCATTCGACATCCTCTACTGGAACAACGACAACACACGGCTGCCGGCGGCCTTTCATGGCGATCTGCTGGACTTCTTCAAACACAACCCGCTGAGCCACCCGGGCGGTCTTGAAGTGTGCGGCACACCCATCGACTTGCAGAAAGTCACCGTCGACAGCTTCAGCGTCGCGGGCATCAACGACCACATTACGCCGTGGGACGCGGTGTACCGCTCGACACTGCTGCTGGGCGGCGAGCGACGCTTCGTGCTGTCCAACAGTGGTCACGTGCAGAGCATCCTCAACCCGCCGAGCAACCCGAAAGCCAACTACGTCGAAGGCGCAAAATTGAGCAGCGACCCACGGGCCTGGTATTACGACGCCAAGCAAGTCGACGGCAGCTGGTGGACGCAATGGCTGGAGTGGATTCAGCAACGTTCCGGCGCGCTGAAAGAAACCCACATGGCCCTCGGCAATCAGAACTATCCACCGCAGGAGGCAGCACCCGGTACTTACGTGCGTGTGCGCTGACGTTCAACCCACCACGGCCGACGCTCGCCGTGGCACTGACTCGACCATTAAGAAGACTGGATGAAAACCCGCGACCGGATTCTCGAATGTGCTTTGCAGTTGTTCAATCAGAAAGGCGAACCGAACGTTTCCACCATGGAAGTTGCCAACGAGATGGGCATCAGCCCCGGCAACCTCTACTACCACTTTCACGGCAAGGAACCGCTGATTCTCGGGTTGTTCGAGCGCTTCCAGTCTGAACTGGCGCCACTGCTCGACCCACCGGCCGATGTGGAACTGGCACCGGACGATTACTGGCTGTTCCTGCACTTGATCGTCGAACGGCTGTCGCATTACCGGTTTCTGTTCCAGGACCTGTCGAACCTCGCTGGTCGCCTGCCCAAACTGGCCAAAGGCATACGCAACCTGCTCAATGCGCTGAAGCGCACACTGGCGTCACTGCTCGCGCAGTTGAAGGCTCAAGGGCAGTTGGTCAGCGATACGCAAGCGTTGGGGCAGTTGGTGGAGCAGATCACCATGACATTACTGTTCTCGCTGGACTACCAGCGGATTCTGGATCGTGAGGGCGAGGTGAGGCTGGTGGTTTACCAGATCATGATGTTGGTGGCGCCGCACTTGTTGCCGCCGATCAAGGTCGCGACCGAGCAGATGGCGCTCCAATACCTGGAGGAACACGAGTAGACCTGACTACAAATAACCCTGTGGGAGCGGGCTTGCTCGCAATGAGTCCATCACATTCAAAACTTCTGTGACTGACACACCGCCATCGCGAGCAAGCTCGCTCCCACATTGGTTCCAGGGTGTCCTTGAATCCGCGCACAAACAAAAACGCCCGACCTTGGCAGGCCGGGCGTTTTTTTGAGCCCTGAAAATCAGGACTGACTGGTTGGCGTCGTTGCTGGCGCTACAGTCTGGGTTACAGCAGGGGTCGGCGCGGTAGCAGAGTTCGATGCGCTGACCGGGGCGGCCGGGGTTGCCGGTTTGGCAACAGCAGCTGCTGCTGGTTTTGGTGCGGCGGCTTTCGGCGCTGCCGGTTTTTTCACCGCTGGCTTCTTCGCTGCAGCAGGTTTTGCTGCTGGCTTGGCGGCCGGTTTGGCAGCTGCGGTTTTGGCAGCTGGTTTAGCCGCTGGCTTGGCGGCTGCTTTGGCGGCGACCGGTTTGGCCGTTGGCTTGGCTGCAGCAGGTTTTGCCGCAGCCGTTTTGGCAGCAGGCTTGGCCGCTGCTTTCGCAGCAGGTTTGGCTGCCGGCTTAGCGGCGGCTTTGGCCAATGGCTTGGCAGCGGTTTTAGCCGCTGGTTTGGCCGCTGCGGTTTTCGCCGCAACAGGCGCAACCTTGGCACCGGTGAGTTTTTCGATTTGCTTGGTCAGGGTGTCGACCTTGCTGTGCAGTGCTTTCACTTCGTTGCGGCTCGGGACACCGAGGCGCGAAATGGCACTGTTCAGGCGCTTGTCGAAAGCCCCTTCCAACTCATCCCATTTGCCCAGTGCACGATCTTTAACGCCACTGATTCGCGACTTGGCCGACGAAGCAGAATCCTTGGCGGCGTCGACTTTCTTGCCAACAGCGCTCTTGGTGAGCTTCTCGGCTTTCTCGCCATCTTTGACCAATGTATCGAAGAGCTTGCTGCCGTCAGTGTCGATCTTCGAGTACACGCCTAAACCAGCCAGCCAGATTTTGCGGGAGTAGTCTTCGACTTTCCCGATCCACGAGCTGCCTTCTTTTGCGGTGTTCTTTTTAACAGCCATCCCGTTCTCCTTAAGATTTACGCGCGACGCGTTCGAGCAATGCCGTCAGCTCATCGAGCTTAGCAGAGAGTGTCTCAACGTCATGTTTAGACGGAATGCCGATACGATTCAAGGCACTTGCGACACGCGAGTCAAAAGCCTTCTCGACCTTGTCGAGTTGTACTTCGACCTTGCCTTTGAAAGTACTCACTTCACTCTTGGCTTCAACGATCTCGGCGTTAGCGGCTTCCAGTTTCTCGGCCACTGCTTTTTTGCCTTTCTTTTCAACAGTTTGACCAGCCTGGATCAACTCCTGGAAGTACTCGCTACCCTCTTGACCGACCTTGGCGTAGGCACCCAGGCCTGCCAGCCAGATCTTGCGGGCATAGGATTTGACGTCGCCCAGAGCGGTAGTCGAAGCGTCGATTTTTTTCTTCAAAATAACTTTGGCCATGGTGCACCTCACGCGCAGAAGGTTTGAGGAACTGCCCGGACAAGTGTCGGGCTCAGGCACAAAGTAGGGAGAATAATTAGAAACGGCACCCTAACAACTGACATAAACCTTTGGGAAACACCGCAATAAAAATGTGGGAGCGAGCTTGCTCGCGATGAGGCCATAACATTCAACACAGATGTTGCCTGATACACCGCTATCGCGAGCAAGCTCGCTCCCACAGGATTGCATTCACCAATCCAGCGCGAATCAGACCAATGCTTTATCCAGCGCCTTCTCGATTTCCGATTTGATCATGCCGCTCATGGCCGACATCATCAGCCCCAACTCCACGTCGACGCGGATCGAGTCTTCGCTGACATGCACTGCGCCTTTTACTCCGGAGCGCTTGAGGTTCAGCGTGTCACCGGACCACTGCGGCTCCAGGCCATATTGATCGGACAGTTTCTGCGCCAGCTTGTCGGCCTTTTCGCGGGCCGCTTCTTTGCCCAGGCCGTGGGCACGCTCAACACTAATACGGGCCATCGAATGACTCCTGCGTTATGGATACTTTCCTGAAGCATCTTGACCATTACTGCGTCAAAACGTCCCGGTGGTTGCCCATCTTACCTTCAGCCTTGCCAAGACAAAGCATGCCTTGGGGATTAGAATGTCCCGCATTCTCTTCTGGTGACAGCGATATGACTGATCAGCGCAAAGGCAGCGATGCCGAACCCACCACTCACTTCGGTTTCAAAAACGTTCCGGAAAGCCAAAAAGCGGAAAAAGTCGCCGAGGTTTTCCATTCGGTAGCCGCCAAGTACGACTTGATGAACGACCTCCTGTCGGGCGGCATGCACCGTTTGTGGAAGCGTTTCGCAATCGAGCTTTCGGGCGTGCGCACCGGCAATCGTGTGCTGGACATCGCCGGCGGTACGGGCGACCTGACCAAAAAATTCTCGCACCTCGTCGGCCCGACCGGCCAGGTGGTGCTGGCCGACATCAACGAATCCATGCTCAAGGTCGGTCGTGATCGCCTGCTGGACCTCGGTGTGGCCGGCAACGTTGAATTCGTTCAGGCCGACGCTGAAAAGCTGCCGTTCCCGGATAACCATTTCGACTGCGTGACCATCGCCTTCGGCCTGCGCAACGTGACGCACAAGGAAGACGCCCTGCGTTCGATGCTGCGTGTACTCAAGCCTGGCGGTCGCCTGTTGGTGCTTGAGTTCTCCAAGCCGACCAACGCGCTGATGTCCAAGGCCTACGACGCCTACTCGTTCGCCTTCATGCCACTGATGGGCAAGTTGATCACCAACGACTCGGAAAGCTATCGCTACCTGGCCGAGTCGATCCGCATGCACCCGAATCAGGAAACCCTGAAGTCGATGATGGTCGAGGCCGGTTTCGACCGCGTGACCTACCACAACATGACCGCAGGCATCGTCGCCCTGCACCGCGGCATCAAACCCTGATGTTGCTGGCCGGCCTGCTCGCCAGCGTTGAACTCGGTCTGAACCGGGTGCTGCGTCTCGACAGCACGGCGCTACCGCGCCTGGCGCATCTGAGCGGCCGGGTGATTGCCGTCGACTGCCGCAGCCCGGCGTTGCAGCTGTTCATCCTGCCCAGCGATGAAGGCCTGATGCTCGCTTCCCACTGGGAAACCGGCGCCGACTGCACCTTGCGTGCACCGGCCTCAAGCCTGTTGAGGCTGGCGATGAGCAAGGACAAGACCTCGGTCCTGCATGGCCCTGAAGTCGAACTCGACGGTGACAGCGGCGTGCTGCTGGAACTGGCGGCGATCCTTCAAGACCTGGAACTGGACTGGGAGTACGAACTCTCGCGTTGGCTGGGACCGGTCGCCACGCAACTGGTCGGCGGCCACCTGCGCAGTCGCGCCCGCTGGTATCAACAAGGGTTCGCCAGCCTGGGGCAGAACCTGGGCGAATACCTGGCTGAAGAGTCGCGCACCCTCGTTGGTCAGCGCGAAGCCGAAGCCCGTTTCAGTGAACTGGACCAGATCAAACTCGATCTGGAACGTCTCGAGGCGCGCTTCGAGCGCCTTTCCCGATCCCTCGACCCAAGCGATAACGCATGAAGCTGCTTGCCGTCCGCCGTTTGTTGCGCATCCAGCGCGTTGTGATTCGTTACCGCCTCGATGACCTGCTGTTTGCCCTGCCACTGCCGTGGTTTCTGCTGGCATTGCGTTACGCCTTGCCGTGGCGCTGGTTCCCGCGCAAGACGCTGGACCTGAGCCGTGGCGCGCGATTGCGCCTGGCATTGCAGGACCTGGGGCCGATTTTCATCAAGTTCGGGCAGATCCTCTCCACCCGCCGTGACCTGCTGCCGGAAGACATCGCCGATGAGCTGATGAAGCTGCAGGACCGCGTGCCGCCGTTCGACTCGCAAGTGTCGGTGAAGTTGATCGAAGAGCAACTCGGCAAAAAGATCAGTGAAGTCTTCAGCCGCTTCGACGTCGAACCGTTGGCGTCCGCCTCGGTGGCGCAGGTGCATGCCGCGCAGTTGAAAACCGGCGAAGAAGTGGTGGTCAAGGTGATTCGCCCGGGCCTCAAACCGATCATTGCCCAGGATCTGGCGTGGCTGTTCATTCTGGCCCGCGCCGCTGAAAAGCTCTCGGCCGATGCGCGTCTGCTGCACCCGGTGGACGTGGTCAGCGATTACGAAAAGACCATCTACGACGAACTCGACCTGCTGCGCGAAGCAGCCAACGCCAGCCAGTTGAAGCGCAACTTCGAAGGCTCGCCGCTGCTCTACGTGCCGCAAGTCTATTGGGACTGGTGCCGGCCGAAAGTGTTGGTGATGGAGCGCATCTACGGCATCCAGGTCACCGACCTGACGACGCTGGCCGACCAGCGCACGGACATGAAAATGCTCGCCGAACGCGGTGTGGAGATTTTCTTCACCCAAGTGTTCCGCGACAGCTTCTTCCACGCCGACATGCACCCCGGCAACATCTTCGTCAGCACCGTCAACCCGTGGAGCCCGCAGTACATTGCAATCGACTGCGGCATCGTCGGCAGCCTGACCCCGGAAGACCAGGACTATCTGGCCCGCAACCTGTTCGCGTTCTTCAAGCGTGATTACCGTCGTGTGGCGCAACTGCACATCGACTCAGGCTGGGTGCCGGCTGAAACCAAACTCAACGAATTCGAAGCGGCGATCCGTACCGTGTGCGAACCGATCTTCGAAAAACCGTTAAAAGATATTTCCTTCGGTCAGGTACTGATGCGCCTGTTCCAGACCGCTCGACGCTTCAACATGGAAGTGCAGCCGCAGCTCGTGCTGCTGCAAAAAACCCTGTTGAACATCGAAGGCCTGGGCCGTCAGCTATACCCGGACCTGGACTTGTGGAACACCGCGCAGCCGTTCCTTGAACGCTGGATGCGCGAGCGCGTCAGCCCCAAAGCCCTGCTCGGCAACGTGCAGAGCCAGTTCGAACAGCTGCCGCACCTGGCCAACATGGCCCGCGACCTGCTCGAACGCATGTCTCAACCTCATGCCTACGATCCACCGCCACCGTGGCACCAACGCCGGGACGACTGGTTCCTGCGACTACTCGGTACAGCCCATCTGGCCGGGGGCGCGATACTCGCTGCCGGAGGGCCTCTGAACCAACTGGCCTACTGGCCGGCAGGAATCATGATGGCCGTCGGCTTGTATCTGGTCGTTCGTCGATAGCCAGTCACGCAACTCGCTGGCACACTGTTCGGACGCTTGGGTTTGACTAATGAAGTGTTGAGCCCGCTGTCGGAGTCGAAGATGAAAAACTGGCTGGACGAGATCAAATGGGACGCTGATGGCCTCGTGCCGGCGATTGCCCAGGATCATAAGACCGGGCGCGTCCTGATGATGGCCTGGATGAACCGTGAAGCGCTGGAACTGACCGCTGCCGAGAACCGTGCCATTTACTGGTCGCGTTCCCGTGGCAAGCTGTGGCGCAAGGGCGAAGAGTCCGGTCACGTGCAAACCCTGCATGAGATGCGCCTGGACTGCGACGCGGACGTGATCATCCTGATGGTCGAGCAGATCGGCGACATCGCTTGCCATACCGGCCGCCAGAGCTGTTTCTACCGAGTCTTTGAGAACGGCGACTGGACAACGGTCGACCCGGTCCTGAAAGACCCGCACGCTATCTATTCCGCAGGACACAAACATGAGTGACACCCTGACCCGCCTGGCCGCAGTGCTGGAAGAGCGCAAAGGCGCCGCCGCCGACAGCTCGTATGTCGCCAGCCTGTACCACAAGGGCTTGAACAAGATTCTGGAAAAAGTCGGCGAAGAGTCGGTCGAAACCATCATCGCCGCCAAGGATGCCGCCATCAGCGGTGACTGCAGCGATGTGATCTACGAGACCGCCGATTTGTGGTTCCACAGCATGGTCATGCTCGCCCAACTGGGGCAGCATCCACAGGCTGTACTTGATGAACTGGACCGTCGTTTCGGTCTGTCCGGGCACGCCGAGAAAGCATCGCGCCCGTCCGCCTGAACAATTATTAGAGAGGAGCAGCAACATGGGCATTTTTGACTGGAAACACTGGATCGTCATCCTGGTTGTTGTCGTGTTGGTATTCGGCACCAAGAAACTGAAAAACCTCGGCACGGACGTTGGCGAGTCGATCAAGGGCTTCAAGAAAGCCATGAACGATGACGAAAAACCGGCCGATCCGACCGCGACCCCGGCGCAACCGGTTCCGCCGGTGCAGCCGCAGACCACCCAGTCCGTGAACCAGCCGCACACCATTGACGTGCAGGCACAAAAAGTCGAAGAGCCAATCCGCAAAGACGTGTGAGCACTGACTAATGTTTGGTATCAGCTTCTCTGAACTGCTGCTCGTCGGCCTTGTTGCCCTGCTGGTGCTGGGCCCCGAGCGCTTGCCGGGTGCTGCGCGCACCGCCGGCCTGTGGGTCGGGCGCTTGAAGCGCAGCTTCAACGCGATCAAACAGGAAGTTGAACGTGAAATTGGTGCCGACGAGATTCGTCGGCAGCTGCACAACGAGCACATTCTGTCGCTGGAGCAGGAGGCGCGGAAGATTTTCTCGCCAACCCAGCAGGAGCCGACGCCGGTGGAGCATGTGGGGGAACAGACGATTCACGCGCCTGTCGCTGCCACTGCACCAACGCCAGCGCCCGTTGTAGCAACCGAGCCATCTGCGCCCGCTGTATCAGCAACGCCGGTTGAACCGGTTGCTCCTGCCGTCGCGCCGACAGCGCCGGCCCCTCATGACCCAACATTGCCGCCGCGAGCCCCATGAGCGATCTCCCTGAAAACGACCAGCACATGCCGCTGGTTTCGCACCTCACCGAGTTGCGTACCCGCCTGCTGCGCTGTGTAGCGGCGATTTTCATCATCTTCGCCGGGTTGTTTGCCTTCACCCAGCAGATCTACACCTTCGTCTCCACGCCGCTGCGCGCGTACCTGCCCGCCGGCGCGACGATGATCGCCACCGACGTGTCGTCGCCCTTCCTGACACCGCTGAAGCTGACCATGATGGTCTCGCTGTTCCTGGCGATCCCGGTGATCCTGCATCAGATCTGGGGCTTCATCGCACCGGGCCTGTACAAGCATGAGAAGCGCATCGCGGTGCCATTGCTAATGTCCAGCATCGTGCTGTTCTACACCGGCATGGCGTTCGCCTATTACCTGGTGTTCCCGCTGATCTTCAAGTTCTTCGCCGCCGCCACCCCGGCCGGCGTGGAAATGATGACCGACATCACCAGCTACCTCGATTTCGTCATGACGCTGTTCTTCGCCTTTGGCGTGGCGTTTGAAATCCCGGTGGCCGTGGTGCTGCTGGTGTGGATCGGCGTGGTCGACGTCAAATACCTGAAAAAAATACGTCCGTACGTGGTCATTGGCTGCTTCGTGGTCGGCATGATCCTGACGCCGCCGGACATTTTCTCGCAGACGCTGTTGGCGGTTCCGATGTGGCTGCTGTTCGAGATCGGCATTCTGTTTGGCAGCCTGATCAGCAAACGTGGCGAGCATCCGGACGACCAGCCGGTGGACGATCACAACGACCAGCCGCCAGCGACCCAACCGTGAACCTGCTGCTCCTCGAAGAGGCCGATTTCATTGCGGCCGACCGGGTGATCCTGCGTGATCGCCGGTTGACGCACATGCAGGAAGTTCACCGCTGCGAAGTCGGTGACAGCATGCGTGTCGGCAGGATCGGCGGGTTGATGGGTGCGGCCGAGGTGCTGCGCCTGGACGCCGATGAAGCCGAATTGCGCGTCACCCTTGACCAACCACCCCCGAGCAAGCTGCCGTTGACCCTGGTGTTGGCCCTGCCACGTCCGAAAATGCTCCGCAGGGTGTTTCAGACCGTGGCCGCCATGGGCGTGCCGCGCGTCGTGCTGGTGAACAGCTATCGCGTCGAGAAGAGCTTCTGGCAAACCCCGTTTCTGGAACCCGAGGCGATTCGCGAACAATTGATCCTCGGCCTCGAACAGGCCCGGGACAGCGTGCTGCCAGAGATCGTTATCGAGAAGCGCTTCAAGCCTTTCGTTGAGGACCGTCTGCCGGCGATCACCGAGGGCACTCTCGGCCTGGTTGGCCATCCCGGTAATTACCCGCCCTGCCCCCGCGGCCTCGACGAACCGGTGACCCTGGCCATCGGCCCTGAAGGTGGCTGGATCCCTTACGAGATCGACCTGCTGGGCAAGTCCGGCCTGCAACCGGTGCAACTCGGCGAGCGCATCCTGCGCGTCGAGACTGCCGTCACCGCCCTGCTCGCCCGCCTGTTCTAACCTCACTCCACCTTCAGGCACAGAACCTGTGGGAAAGTCGTATTCCCGACCAACGTGTTCGCCTACAGATTCTCTTTCGCCTGCCGATACAGTTCCCACAAAACCAATCAGTGGTCCAGGGAGTTGCAGCATGTACCAATGGCTAGCCGAGAATCTGGGGAACATCAGCGTCAATCGCAAACTGGGAATCGGTTTCGGTCTGGTGCTGCTGCTTACCCTGTTGATCACCTTCACCGGCTGGACTGGGCTGAGTGACGTGACGAGCCGCGGCGACAAGCTCGGTTTCATTGCCAGCCTCAATGACCTGACCAAAGACCTGCGCCTGGCCCGCCTGGACTATGAAATGCGCCGGGGCGAACAAGGCCCGGCGGCGGTCAACGACAAGCTGGCGCAACTCGATGCCGGCTTGCAGACCGCGCGCAAACTGATTGAACAACCGGCCGACGCGGCGATGGTTGACCAGCAACTGGCCGCCGTCAGCCAGTACAAACAAGCGTTCAGCGCGATGATCCAGGCCGGCACCAACCGCGAAGATGCCCGCAGCAAACTCGGGGCCACGGCCGATAACGCTGTTGCCCGTGTCGCTGAAGTTGAAAAATCCCTGCTGCAAGGTGACAACGTCGCCCAGTTCAACAGCGTGATCGATTTGAGCAAACTGATTCAGCAGGCGCGTTTCCAGGTTCGCGGGTACACCTACAGCGCCAAACCCGAAGCCGAACAGCCTGCGCTGGACGCCATTGACAACGCCCTGAAAAACCTCGAAAGCCTGACGTCCAAACTGCCGGAAGAGCACGCCACCAACCTGCAACAGGCCAGCGACTCGCTCAAGGCTTACCGTGCCGCTGTCAGCCAATACCGTGACTCCCAGGTTGCCAGCGCCGCCGCACTCGTGCGCATGGCCGCGCAAGGCGACATCCTGCTCGACGTCAGCAAGAAACTCACCGTGTCACAAACCATCGTCCGCGATACCGATGCGGCTCACGCCAAGAACATGCTGCTGATGGCCACCGCCCTGGCCTTGGCTTTTGGCATGGTCGCGGCCTGGGCGATCACTCGCCAGATCGTCATCCCGCTGAACCAGACCCTGAAAGTCGCCGAACGCGTGGCCGCCGGCGACCTGACTCACAACCTGACCTCCAAGCGCCGCGACGAACTCGGCCAGCTCCAGCGTGCCATGCAGAGCATGACCCTGGGCCTGCGGGAATTGATCGGCGGCATCAGCGACGGGGTCACGCAGATCGCCAGCGCCGCCGAAGAGTTATCGGCGGTCACCGAGCAAACCAGCGCCGGGGTCAACAGCCAAAAAGTCGAGACCGATCAGGTAGCGACCGCAATGAACGAAATGACCGCCACCGTGCAAGAAGTCGCACGTAATGCCGAAGAAGCCTCAGAAGCCGCCGTCGCCGCCGATCAACAAGCGCGTGAGGGTGACAAAGTGGTCGGTGAAGCCATCGCCCAGATCGAGCGCCTGGCCCTCGAAGTCGGCAATTCCACCGCGGCAATGGGCGATCTGAAACGCGAAAGCGACAAGATCGGCAGCGTGCTCGATGTGATCAAATCCGTGGCCCAGCAAACTAACCTGCTGGCCCTCAACGCCGCCATCGAAGCTGCCCGAGCCGGTGAAGCCGGACGGGGTTTTGCAGTGGTGGCCGATGAAGTTCGCAGCCTCGCGCAGCGCACCCAGAAGTCCACCGAAGAAATCGAAGAGCTGATTGTCGGTTTGCAAAATGGCACCCAGCAAGTCGCCACGATCATGGACAACAGCCGCTTTCTGACCGACAGCAGCGTCGAATTGACCCGCCGCGCCGGCGGCTCACTGGAAAGCATCACCCACACCGTGTCGGCGATTCAGTCGATGAACCAGCAGATCGCCGCCGCTGCCGAACAGCAAACGGCGGTGGCCGAGGAGATCAACCGCAGCGTGCTCAACGTGCGTGATGTGTCCGAGCAGACCTCGGCAGCGAGTGAAGAAACAGCGGCGTCCAGCATTGAGCTGGCGCGGCTGGGGACGCATCTGCAGATGCTGGTGGGCAGGTTCAAGGTTTGAACAGCCGCATGATCGTTCCCACGTTTAGCGCGGGAACGATCGACTAGAGGACCTGACGCAAAAAGGCCTGCGCCCGCGGGTCCTTCGGCGCATCGAAGAACTCAGCCGGCGAAGCGTCTTCCAGCAATTTGCCGTGATCGAAAAACAACACCCGATCCGCCACTTCCCGCGCAAAGCCCATTTCATGGGTGACGCAAACCATGGTCATGCCTTCCACGGCCAGGGTTTTCATCACATCCAGCACTTCGCCAACCATTTCAGGGTCGAGCGCCGAGGTCGGCTCATCGAACAGCATGACCTTGGGCTCCATGGCCAACGCCCGGGCAATCGCCACACGCTGTTGCTGGCCTCCGGACAGCCGTGATGGAAACTCGTTGGCCTTCTGTGCAATACCGACCTTTTCCAGCAATGCCAAGGCTTTGGCCTCGCGCTCCTTCTTGCCACGCTTGCGCACGACTTTCTGCGCCAGGCAGAGGTTTTCCAACACGGTCATGTGCGGGAACAGGTTGAAGTGCTGAAACACCATGCCGACTTCGCGGCGGTAGGCGTTGACGTCGGTTTTCGGGTCGGCCAGTTGCAGGCCGTCAATGCTCACCGAACCCGAGTCGAATGCTTCCAGGCCATTGAGGCAACGCAGGAAGGTCGACTTGCCGGAGCCGGACGGACCGATCACCACCAGCACTTCACCCTTGGCCACTTGCGTGGTGACGTTATCCACCGCGCGAACCACCTGGCCACGGGTGTCGAAGACTTTTACCAGATCGCGAACTTCAATCACTTTGCGCGAGCCTCCGCTCAAGCCGGCTGGCGATTTTCGACAGCGGCAGGTTGATCAACAGGTACAACCCGGCCACACAGAACAGGATTTCGAACGGCGAGAACGAGGTGGTAATGACTTCGCGACCGCTTTTCAGCAGCTCAGTAATCGCGATCACCGAAACCAGCGACGTGTCCTTGACCAGGCTGATGAATTGTCCGGCCAAGGGCGGCAGCACCCGCTTCAAGGCTTGCGGCATCACCACGTGCCGCATCGACTGGCCAGCACTCAAACCCAACGAACGCGCGGCCTCGTTCTGGCCGCGAGCGATGGACTGCACGCCGGAACGGATGATTTCCGCGACGTAGGCGCCAGTGAACAGCGACAGCGCAGCGATCCCGGCGAATTCCCGGGACAGGTTCATCACGGTGCCGATGAAGAAGTAGAAAATGAAGATCTGTACCAGCAGCGGCGTACCGCGGACGAGTTCGACGTAGATCGTCGAGAGATCACGCAGGGTCGGGTTGTGCGACAGCCGGCACAGGCCGGTGACGAGGCCGATCAACAGGCCGAGTACACCGGACACTACGGACAGCCATAAAGTGGTCCACAGGCCCCAAAGCAGCGGGCCGGCAGCCCAATGGCGAGTCACGCCGATCACATCGCCTTCGGCCACATCATCGCCTTGGGCGACTTGCAGGCTGTTGTCGTCGACGGTCACGCGTTGCTCATCACCCGAGTCGTTGCGCAGGGTGACTTCGGCTTTATCGCCCTTGTGCACCAGTTCGCTGACGGTGGAAATGTCGTCGGCGCGCTGGGATTCTTCGGCGTGGTAGGCGAAGTATTGCGGCACGCGGTTCCAGCGCCATTCGTAGGACATCAGCGAGGTGGCGTAATACAGCGCGCCGGCCAAGCCAATCAGCACCAGCACGGTTAAAACGTGCCAGGGCCATTGGGATTTTTTTTGTTTCATTGAGTTTGAAGGTTCCGAATTCTGTGTCGCCAGGGAGGGCCTCATCGCGAGCAAGCTCGCTCCCACATTGGAATGCGTATTCCTGTGGGAGCGGGCTTGCTCGCGAATGGCGCGACTCGGTCTGTCTGACCGAGCCTTATTCCATGTCTTTCTGCCAAGCGGTGTCTTTGAACCACTTGTCATGGATGCGATCGTAGGTGCCGTCTTCGTGGATCTGGTGCAGGAAGTTGTTGATGAAGTTGAGGCTGTCGTAGTCACCCTTCTTCAGACCGAAGGCCAGCGGTTCGTAGGTGAACGGCTGGTCGAGGAACACCAATTTGCCCGCGCCAACCTTGTTCACCGCCACCACGTTGTACGGCGCATCGTAGATAAAGGCATCAGCCTTGCCATTGACCACGTCCAGAACGGCTTCCTGTTCATTGTCATAGCCGTGGTACTTGGCTTTGGAGATCAGCTTCTTGGCGACCATCTCGCCAGTGGTGCCCAGCTTGGAGGTGATGCGGTACTCGTCGGTGTTCAGGTCTTTATAGGACTTGATGGTGCCTTCCAGTTCCTTGCGGATCAGCAGGGTCTGGCCGACGACGATGAACGGTTCACTGAAGTTCAGGCGCAGGTTGCGCTCCTGAGTCAGGGTCATGCCGCTGCCGATCATGTCGAATTTGTCGGTCATCAGGGCCGGGATGATGCCGTCGTAGCCGGTGGACACCAGCTCCAGCTTGACCCCCATGGCTTTGGACATGGCTTTGAGGATGTCGACTTCGAAACCGATGATTTCGCCGCGCTTGTTGGTCATCTCGAATGGCATGTAGGTCGGATCCATGCCGACTTTCAACGTGCCGCGCTTGACCGCGTCATCGATGGCACCCGCCTGCGCCGCGCTGACGGCCACCAATGCCGTGACGCCGACCAGCAGCATCGAGAGATACTTGTTCATCATCATGTCCCCAAAACCATTGCGGTGTGAGGCGCGCAAAAACGGCGGTTTCCCTCAGGAAACTCACCCATACGGACAAAAATTATCCGGGCGCACCAATTCGGGGACGGATCCTAAACTACTCGCCCGTTTGCACAAGGTCTTAAGCAGGATTTGTTGCCTGACACTGCGCAAAAAAAACCCCGCTTTCGCGGGGTGTTTTATTACGCCAACTGAGGTTGTGCGCTCAGCGGCTTGAGCGGCAGCAACGGCGCGTGGGGATCGGCTTGCACCGATTGACGCCAGGCTTGCAGCCATTCAGGGTGCCCCTCACTCCAGATCTGCTCATGCAGACGACCCAATGCCACCGGGTCACTCAGCAATTGCACACGCTCATTGTTGTTCAGGCCTTCAGGCCCGACTTTCAAGGCGTGACGAACCCGCTCAACCCGCAACCACTCGATGGGCTCGGCCTGACCGTGACGCGAGGTCGCCAGCGAGCACGCCAGGGCGTTTTGCTGCGGATCGACCACCGACCGGACGAAGCCGTCGTTCAGTGCGTGATAACGGTTTTCGTGGGTGTACTGATCTGTGGCCAGCAGCGCCTGCGGCGGATTGTATTCCTCAGGGATCAGGAACAGGCTTTCGTCACGAGACTTCAGGCCCAGACCGACACGGCTGGAAATCACCGACACCGGGATCGACAGCATCAACGAACCGACGATTGGCACCAGCCACCAGAGAAAGCTCGGATTCAGCCAGATCACCAGCAAGGCCCAGAAGAAGCCCAGCAAGGTTTGCGGACCGTGGCGCTTGACCGCTTCGCTCCATGGCGTGGAGTCGTCGTCACGTTGCGGCGAGTTCCATGTCGCGGCCCAGCCGAGGAACGCAGCCAGTACGAAACGGGTGTGGAATATCATCCGCACCGGCGCCAGCAGCATGGAGAACAGCATCTCCAGCAGCATCGACATCGTCACCTTGAACTTGCCGCCGAACTCCTTCGCGCCCTTGGCCCAGATCAGGATGATGCTCAACAGCTTCGGCAGGAACAACAGCACGACGGTCGTGGAGAACAGCGCGACAGCCTTGTCGGGATGCCATTGCGGCCACAGCGGATACAGCTGTCGCGGTTCCATGAAGTATTGCGGTTCCATCAGCGTGTTGACCGCCAGCAGCGCCGTCGACAGCACGAGGAAGAAGAACCACAACGGCGCCGACAGGTAAGACATCACGCCGGTCAGGAACACCGCACGGTGAACCGGGTGCATACCCTTGACCAGGAACAGGCGGAAGTTCATCAGGTTACCGTGGCACCAGCGACGGTCACGCTTGAGTTCGTCCAACAGGTTCGGCGGCAGTTCTTCGTAGCTGCCCGGCAAATCGTAGGCAATCCACACGCCCCAGCCGGCACGGCGCATCAGCGCTGCTTCAACGAAGTCGTGGGAAAGAATCGCACCGGCGAAAGCACCTTTACCGGGCAACGGCGCCAGCGCGCAATGCTCGATGAACGGCTTCATGCGGATGATCGCGTTGTGGCCCCAGTAGTGGGATTCACCCAACTGCCAGAAGTGCAGACCGGCGGTAAACAATGGACCGTACACACGCGTTGCAAACTGCTGCATGCGTGCATAAAGGGTGTCCATGCCCGACGCACGCGGCGCGGTCTGGATGATCCCGGCGTCCGGCGTGGCTTCCATCAAGCGCACCAGGCTGGTCAGACATTCGCCGGTCATGACGGAGTCTGCGTCGAGCACGACCATGTACTTGTAGTCACCCCCCCAACGACGGCAGAAGTCGTCGAGGTTACCGCTTTTACGTTTCACGCGACGGCGACGGCGGCGATAGAAAATCTTGCCAAAGCCACCGGCTTCACGGCAGACGTCCAGCCAGGCTTGCTGCTCGGCCACGCAAATGTCGGCATCGTTACTGTCGCTGAGGACGAAGAAGTCGAAGCGATCCAGGTCACCCGTGGCCGCCACCGATTCAAATGTCGCCCGCAGACCGGCAAATACACGCGGCACATCTTCGTTGCAGATCGGCATCACCAGTGCGGTGCGCGCGTCCTTCGGAATCGGTTCATTACCGGCACTTTTACCGGAGATGCGGTATTTATCGTGGCCGGTGAGTAATTCAAGGAAGCCCATCAGCGCGGTCCAGAAACCGGCCGACACCCAGCAGAACAGAATCCCGAACAGAATCAGGATGCTGGTTTGCAAGGCATAAGGCAGCACTTGCGTGGCAGTTTGCAGCAGCGGTTGATGCAGCACTTCGTTGAGATCGACGAACGACCAGCCCTGATACGGCATGATGCCTTTCATGTACCAGCCGGCGACGATCGTCTGCCCTAGCATCAATAGAAGCAGGATGTAGCGACGTATCGAACCGACGGTGCGCCAGCGAGCCGCTGGCAACACGCGTTCATCTTTCGGCGGCGCCGGCGGATTGGTACGACCGGTCAGACGACGCCAGCCTCGCACCAGAATGTTGGTGCGCCACGGCTCCGGCACGACTTTGGTCCGACGGATCGGAGGGGTCGCCTTGAGGCAAACCCGACCGCTGGCGTCGACTGCGAGCATTTCCGCGTCTTCCAGTTCTTGCGCGGTGTTCAGGGTCAAGCGACGGCCTACCGAGGCTTGGGCAGCCTCGGCAGGAGCGTCGAACGTCGAAGATGACAGACGCTGGTGCAATTCGCTGAAGGACTGGCAGCCCGCAAGTTCCGCGCGCTGCTGGTCAGTCATCGGTAAATGCGCCAGATACTCGGCAAGCGTCTCTGGCTGTACTTGAGAATTACTCATCGGCAGGCAACTGGTAGCTCCAGGTCTCGGTCAGGACTTCTTCAGTCGGTGCCGATTCCGGTGTGGCTGGGGCCGCGTCGGCAGCCACTGGCTGCTTGGCGTCTTTATTAGCCTTGTCCTTGGCGTCTGCAACCGGCTTGGCATCGGCCTGCTTGGCCTCAGCTTGCTTGGCTTCCTTGTCGGTTTTTTCCTGTTGCTTGGCGGCAACCTTGTCGGCTTTGGCGACAGACGAATTCGACGCGGGAATCGAGGTCTTGGCCAGGTCTGCCGGCACGATGTTCTGCACCAGTGCCGCACGCATTTCAGTGGCTTTGCCCGCGTCCTTGATCTTCATGCGCAGCGTCAGGCGCCAGCCCTTGGTTTCAGGGTTGTAACGCACGCTGTTCTCGACCAGTTCGGCGTTGTCGCCCACGCTGACCTGGCTGCGAATGTCTGCATCGGGTGGCAATGCCGCCAGGGACGGGCCTTCGAAGTCCACCAGATAAGCAACGCTGCCGTCCGGCTGACGAATCAGGTTGGACTGCTTGACGTCACCGGTGGAACGCAGGGTCTGTTTGACCCAGGCACTGTCAGGTGCGTGAATCGCGGATTCATCCATGGTCCAGTGCATGCGATAGGCAACATCGAGCGGCTGGCCAGGCTCTGGCAATTTTTCCGGGTTCCAGAAAGCAACGATATTATCGTTGGTTTCGTCGGCAGTCGGAATCTCGACCAGATCCACGGTACCTTTGCCCCAGTCACCCTTCGGCTCGATCCAGGCGCTTGGGCGCTTGTCGTAACGGTCGTCGAGGTCTTCGTAGTGGCTGAAATCACGGCCACGTTGCAGCAGACCAAAACCACGCGGGTTCTCGACCGAGAAGTTGCTCACCGACAGGTGTTTCGGGTTGTTCAATGGACGCCAGATCCACTCGCCGTTGCCGGCATGGATCGCCAGGCCGCTGGAATCGTGCAGTTCACGACGGTAGTTCAGCACTTTCGAAGGCTGGTTGGCGCCGAACAGATACATGCTGGTCAATGGAGCGATACCCAGCTTGCCGACCTTGTCGCGCAGGAACATCTGCGCCTTGACGTCGACAATGGTGTCGCTGCCCGGACGCAGGGTCAGGCGATAGGCACCGGTTGCACGTGGCGAATCCAGCAGCGCGAAAATCACCAGATGCTTGTCACCCGGCTTTGGCTGTTGAATCCAGAACTCGGTGAAACGCGGGAACTCTTCGCCGGATGGCAACGCGGTGTCAATGGCCATGCCCCGTGCGGACAAACCATAGACGTGCCCCTTGCCGACAACGCGGAAGTAGCTGGCGCCGAGCATGGTCATGATTTCGTCTTGCTTGTCCGCCTTGTTGATCGGGTACAGCACCCGGAAACCGGCATAACCCAGTTGTTCGGTGGCTTTAGGATCGAACTTCACATCGCCGAAATCGAAACGACTTGGGTCGTATTTGATCTCTTCGACGGAGTTAGCCGTGATTTCGTTGATTTTCACCGGTGTATCGAAATGCATACCCTGGTGATAGAACGAAAGCTTGAATGGGGTCTTCTGGTCGGCCCATTCGGCTTTTTCGGTCAGGAAACGAATTTTCTGATAGTCCGCGAATTTCATCTCGCGGAACTCGTTCGGCAGGTTACTGCGCGGAGCTTCGTATTTTTGTGCGGCCAGCTCTTTTGCCTTGACCGACACATCCTCCAGATTGAATGCCCACAGTTGGCCGGCGCTGAACAGGCACAGCAGCGCAGAACCCGCCACCAGAGCGCTTCGGAACCGTTTGGCAGTCAATTTTGGTGCATTACAGGGACTAACAATCACGAGCAACCCTCGCCGAAAACAGATCAAAAAACCAACGGCCAGTTGAAGGGTGTGCACGGTAAACGGCATGAAAAAACCGACCTTGCAAACCACTCTTGCCAAGTTGGCGAGCATTGTTCCGACTCCGATGGGGCTAAATGATTCCCCAAACGGTCCAGGACAAGTCTCTACCTAAGTCAAAATGGACCAACGAACGCCGATCCCCGTAGCGCGCGATTATCTAGCAGGCCGCGTTACAACGCATCAGGCGCAACAAAGTATTTCTCGCGAAAAATGCCTGTTTTCAGTCGAAAAGCCCTTAAAAAGTTGTTTCAAGCGCTTTCAGGTCTGTAACAGGAAGGTTACCGGGCCATCGTTGACCAGGTGCACCTGCATATCCGCGCCGAATCTACCTGATGCCACAGTGCCATGCACCTGTTTCGCTTTGCCTAATAGATAGTCGAAAAGCTCCTCACCCAACGCGGGAGGGGCCGCGGTCGAAAAACTCGGACGCAGCCCGCTTTTAGTGTCAGCAGCCAGGGTGAACTGTGAGACCAGCAGCAACCCGCCACCGACATCCGCCAAGGACATATTCATCTTGCCCTCGGCGTCGCTGAATACCCGATAGTTAAGCAGCTTATTCAGAAGTTTGTCGGCGCTGGCCCGAGTATCCACAGGCTCGACGGCGACCAGTACCAACAACCCTTGGTCGATCGCCCCCACCACTTCCCCCGCGACCTCGACTCGCGCACCCCGTACGCGTTGCAACAGGCCCTTCATGCTTCTTCGGGTGGCAGGTCGAGCAAGCGGCGCGCCATCTGACCAGCGGCCCGAACCAGCGCGTCAGTAATACCCGGTTCGGCGGCGGCATGACCGGCGTCACGGATGATCTGCAACTCACTGTTCGGCCAGTTCTGGTGCAATTCCCAGGCGTTATCCAGCGGGCAAATCACATCGTAGCGGCCGTGGATGATCACACCGGGCAAATGGGCAATCTTGCCCATGTCACGGATGAGCTGGTTGGGTTCAAGGAAAGCATTGTTAGTGAAGTAGTGACATTCGATGCGCGCAATCGACAGCGCCCGCTGAGGTTCCGAGAAGCGATCGACCACCAGGGGGTTCGGACGCAACGTCGCGGTCCGGCCTTCCCACGTGGACCAGGCCTTGGCCGCATGCATCTGGGCAATCTGGTCGTTGCCGATCAGGCGCTTGTGGAAAGCGCTGAGCAAGTCGCCGCGCTCGTCCAGCGGGATTGGCGCAATGTAATCCTGCCAGTAATCAGGGAACAGACGGCTGGCGCCCGCCTGGTAAAACCACTCGATTTCTTGCGGACGGCAGAGAAAGATCCCGCGCAGGATCAAACCGTGAACACGCTCCGGGTGGGTTTGTGCGTAGGCCAGCGCCAGGGTCGAACCCCAGGAGCCGCCGAACAGCACCCATTTATCGATGCCCAGATGCTGGCGAATCCGCTCCAGGTCGGCGACCAGATCCCAGGTGGTGTTGTTTTCGAGGCTGGCGTGAGGGGTGGAGCGACCGCAACCACGCTGGTCAAAGGTGACGATGCGATACAGGTTTGGATCGAAATACCGCCGGCTCTGGGCATCACACCCGGCGCCGGGACCGCCGTGGATGAATACCACCGGCAACCCTTCCGGTGAACCGCTTTCGTCGACGTAGAGCGTATGGGTGTCATCGACGGCCAGATCGTGCCGGGCGTGGGGTTTGATCTGCGGGTACAAAGTCTGCATTGCGCGCTCCGTAAGGGGTCGAGGTCATCCCTGTGGGGACTTCTATTATTCTGCCGTCCGGCATCATAAACCCGAATTACATCAATGAGCATGCCCTTGCTGCTTCAGAGTCTGTCAGCCAAAAACCCGAGGAGGGTTTCATACAGTGCATCGACCTCGGCGACCTGGCCGCGCGCGCGCAAACAGCCGTGAACCAGACCTTCGCCGTAATACAACGTGGTGTCCACGCCGGCGGCTTCCAGTTGTTCGGCGTAGCGCACGCCGTCATCACGCAGCGGGTCGAATTGCGCGACGGCAATCAATGCCGGCGGCAGTCCTCCGAAATATCCGGCGAGTAACGGCATGGCGTAGGCTCCTGGCTGTCGGCTGCCGCGCAAGTACAAGGCGTGGTAGCAATCGACATCGCTGCTGCTGAGTAACGGCGCGTCGATGCATTCACTGCGCGATGACGATTGCTGATCGCCGCCCAGGCCCGGATAGATCAGGACCTGTGCAGCAGGCAGTGGTTCGTGGGCATCGCGCAGCGCCAGGCACACTGCCGCGGCCAGATTACCGCCGGCACTGTCCCCCATCACCAGCGTCCGCTCGGGATCAAGCCGAAACGGCCCGGTGCGCAACGCGCGCCAGACCTTGAGGCAATCATCGAAACCCGCCGGAAACGGATGCTCCGGCGCCAGACGGTAATCGACGGCAATCACCAACACACCGAGTGTCGAGGCCAGCTCGGCGCAGATGAAGTCGTGGGAATCCAGATCCCCCACCACCCATCCGCCGCCGTGCAGATACACAATGCACGGGCACGCATCCGTCGATGGCGAGGCGTGTGACTGGTAAGACCTGACGGCCACACCGGCCAAATCGAAATCGACAACATAGAGCCCTTCAGGACGTGGCGGCGTGAACGCCCGGCACATCTGGCTGTAGGCCAGGCGCAAACCGGCGAGGCTGGTGTCGGTGCTGTTGAAGCTGACGGTTTTCTCGACGAAAGCCGTCATCTGTTCGGAAAGCGGGTAGGAAGTCATGAGCCTGGTGCCAGTCCGTTCAGATAGGTGTGGAGTGCAACCCTAGGGAGTCAGCCTGCAGTCAGTTTTTCAGGCTGGCCTGTACGGTTGCGACACCATCCTTGCCATCAAAACTGGACACGCCCGCCAACCACCGTTGCAAATCCTCCGGGTGATCACGCAACCATTGCCTGGCCACGTCCTGCGCCGTTTTGCGCTCCATGATCGGCACCATCAACTGACTTTCCTGAGACGCGGTAAACGTCAGGTTTTCCAGCAGGCGATTCACATTCGGGCAACGCTGGGCGTAGTCCGGCGCGGTGACGGTGGAAACGGTGGCCGCGCCTTCGTTCGGCCCGTACACATCTTCACTGCCGGTCAGATACGCGATCTTCAGGTTGATGTTCATCGGGTGCGGCGTCCAGCCGACGAACACCACGAACTCCTTGCGATTCACCGCGCGTTGCACGGCGGCGAGCATGCCGGCTTCACCAGACTCGATCAGTTTGAAATCCTTCAAGCCAAAGTGGTTGGTCTCGATCATGGTTTTGATCGTGGTATTGGCGCCGCTGCCCGGTTCGATCCCATAGATCTTGCCACCGAGCTGGTCCTTGAATCTGGCGATATCGGCGAAGGTTTTCAATCCTGCGGCGGCCACATAATCGGGCACCGCAAGCGTCGCTTGAGCATCGGCCAGGCTCGGCCTATCCATGACTTTCACTTGGTTGGCGGCCACGAACGGCGCGATATTTTTGTCCATCGCCGGTTTCCAGTAACCGAGGAAAATGTCGAGGCGCTTGTCGCGGATGCCGGCGAAGATGATTTGCTGCACGGCGCTGGTTTGCTTGCTTTCGTAGCCGAGGCCATTGAGCAGCACATCGGCCATGCCGCTGGTGGCGATGACGTCGGTCCAGTTGACCACGCCCATGCGCACGGCCTTGCAGGAAGCATCGTCACTGGCCAGGACGCTGGTGCTCAGGAGCGCTGTGCCGCAGAGGATCGAGAGACAGCGGGTGAACAGTCTTTTCATCGGGAGAGTCTCGCGCGGCAGATTATTGTGAGGGCCGGTGTCTTCGTGCACCGTGTCCTGCACATTACGCAGCAGCGAGAGGGTAAAAGTGAACTGTGGCGACCGAGATTTGCACGGTGGCGACTGTGGTCGAGATGATCACTCACCTGTGGGAGCGAGCTTGCTCCGGGCGGCGCTCCGACGATGAGGGCATAACATTCAACATCTCTGTTGTCGGTCAGTCCGCTATCGCGAGCAAGCTCGCTCCCACAGGGTCATTCGTCTGGGTTTAACGTTTGTGGTGTTTCTCGCCCCAGGCCAACAAGCCTTGCAACAATTCCTTGAGCACCACTTGTGTCGGCTCGGCCAGATCCGGGCGATAGCGGAATGGTTCGAACTCTTCCATGTACGTGCACTGGCCCAGTTCCAGTTGCACCGCGTGGATGTTCGCGGCTGGATTGCCGTAATGCCGGGTGATGTGGCCGCCCTTGAAGCGCCCGTTCAGCACATGGCTGTAATCGGCGTGCCTGGCGCAAATCGCTTCCAGTTGAGTGGCCAACTGCGGATCGCAACTGGCGCCATTGAAGGTGCCAAGGTTGAAATCCGGCAGTTTGCCGTCGAACAGGTGCGGGATGATCGAGCGGATCGAATGCGCATCGAACAGTAACGCATAACCGAACTCGGCTTTCAGTCGCGCCAGTTCGTTCTGCAAAGTCGTGTGATACGGCGTCCAGATCTGCTCCAGATAGGTCGCGCGATCTTCTTTCGACGGTTCCAGCCCTTCGCGGAACAATGGAATGCCATCGAACAGCGTCGCCGGATACAGGCCCGTGGTCGCGCCGACATACAAAGGCTTGTCGTCGGATGGCCGGTTCAGGTCGATCA
Source organism: Pseudomonas sp. FBCC-B1667 (assembly GCF_059133255.1). NCBI lineage: Bacteria > Pseudomonadati > Pseudomonadota > Gammaproteobacteria > Pseudomonadales > Pseudomonadaceae > Pseudomonas > Pseudomonas sp. FBCC-B1667. The sequence continues at coordinate 6,548,575 of NZ_CP101437.1, forward strand.
CGAATCGCGAATACTCGGCCGCCAACGTGCTCGCGCCCAACTCGGCGGCAAACTCGTAAAGCTGCGGAATGTGCCAGTCGGTGTCCGGCAGGCTGCGGGCGTCGGGGATCAACCCGGCTTCGACCGCCGGGGTCAGGCGCACGCCGGCATGGGGCATGCTGATCAGCAGCGGTACGCGGCCTTGTTTGAAGTTCAGAACCTTATCCACAACTGCTCTCCTAAACGCTTGTCTCGACGCCGTGACGCACGACGCGTTTTTCCAGGTCACCGCCCAGCCAGTACGACAGGTCGGCCGGACGATCAATTTGCCAGGCGACAAAATCGGCGACCTTGCCGGTCTCCAGTGAACCGTGGGTGTCGGCCATGCCCAGCGCGGTGGCGGCATGAATCGTTGCACCGGCCAGGGCTTCTTCCGGGGTCATGCGGAAACAGGTGCACGCCATGTTCAGCATCAAACGCAACGACAGCGCCGGCGAGGTGCCGGGGTTGAGGTCACTGGCAATGGCGATTTTCACCCGGTGTTTGCGCAGGGCTTCCATTGGCGGCAACTGGGTTTCGCGCAGGAAGTAGAACGCGCCCGGCAGTAGCACCGCGACGGTGCCGGACTGGGCCATGGCGATGGCGTCGTCCTCGGTCATGAACTCCAGGTGATCGGCCGACAGTGCGTGATAACGCGCCGCCAGGCTCGAACCGTGCAGCGACGATAGTTGTTCTGCGTGCAGCTTCACCGGCAGACCGAGTTCCTGTGCGGTGATGAACACACGCTCGACCTGCGCCGGCGAGAACGCCAGGTATTCGCAGAACGCATCCACCGCATCCACCAGCCCTTCGGCTGCCAGGGCCGGGAGCATTTCGGCGCAGATGTGGTCGATGTAGTCGTCGGCGCGATCCGCGTATTCCGGCGGCAAGGCGTGGGCGGCCAGGCAGGTACTGCGCACGCTGACCGGCAATTCTGCACCGAGACGACGGATAACCCGAAGGATCTTGCGTTCGCTGGCCAGGTCGAGGCCGTAGCCGGACTTCATCTCGACCGTGGTCACGCCATCGCGCAGCAGACTTTTCAGACGTTTGGCGGCGCTGGCGAACAGTTCGTCTTCAGTGGCCGCGCGGGTGGCGCGCACGGTGCTGGCAATGCCACCACCGGCCGCGGCAATTTGCGCATAGCTGACACCTTGCAGACGCTGTTCAAATTCGCCGCTGCGGTTACCGCCGAACACCGTGTGGGTGTGGCAGTCGATCAGGCCCGGCGTGACCCAGGCCCCTTTCAAATCGTTGACGGCAGGGTATTCACCCGCCGGCAGCTCAGTGCGTGGGCCAATCCACTCAATGCGCGCACCGGACGTCACGATGGCCGCATCCTCGATGATCGAGTAGACGCCTTGCGCCATGGTTGCGACGTGGCAGTGTTGCCAGAGAGTTTTCATCCCGAATTCCTCGTCTTGTTCAAAATCGATTCGCGATCAGGCTCGCTCCCCACAGGAGATTGCGTACTCCCTGTGGGAGCGAGCCTGCTCGCGAAGGGCCTTACAGGCTAGGCAGCAACTTCACCGAGAGCAGCTCATTCAGGCAACGGGTCGCCAACAACTCAGTCGCGGCATTGATGTCCGGTGCAAAGAAGCGGTCTTTCTCATAGAACGGCACTTCTTTGCGCAAGATGGCGCGGGCCTTTTCCAGCTTCGCCGAAGTTTTCAGGCCATTGCGCAAGTCCAGGCCCTGAGCCGCTGCCAGCCATTCCACCGCCAGGACACCGCGGGTGTTTTCCGCCATTTCCCACAGACGCTTGCCCGCCGCCGGAGCCATGGACACGTGGTCTTCCTGATTCGCCGAGGTCGGCAGGCTGTCCACCGAATGCGGATGCGCCAGGGCCTTGTTCTCGCTGGCGAGTGCCGCCGCAGTCACTTGGGCGATCATGAAGCCGGAGTTCACGCCGCCATTGGCCACCAGGAACGGCGGCAGTTGCGACATGTGTTTGTCCATCATCAGCGAGATGCGGCGTTCGCTCAGGGAGCCGATTTCCGCGATGGCCAGCGCCATGTTGTCGGCAGCCATGGCCACCGGTTCGGCGTGGAAGTTACCGCCGGAAATCACGTCACCTTCAGCCGCGAACACCAGCGGGTTATCCGACACGGCATTGGCTTCGATGGCAAGCACTTCGGCGGCCTGGCGGAACTGGGTCAGGCAGGCGCCCATGACTTGGGGCTGGCAACGCAGGGAGTACGGGTCCTGGACCTTCTCGCAGTTTTCGTGCGAGTCGGACACTTCACTGCGCTCGCCCAGCAGATCGCGGTAAGCGGCAGCGGCGTCGATCTGGCCCTTCTGGCCACGCGCTGCATGGATACGCGCATCGAACGGCGAGCGCGAGCCCAATACCGCTTCAACGGTCAATGCCCCCAGCGCGACAGCGCCAGCGAACAGGTCTTCACCTTCGAACAGACCGCGCAAGGCGTAAGCAGTCGACACCTGAGTGCCGTTCAACAGCGCCAGGCCTTCTTTCGCGGCGAGGGTCAGCGGGGTCAGACCGGCGATTTTCAGCGCTTCGGTGGCTTCCATCCATTCGCCCTTGTAGCGCGCCTTGCCTTCGCCCAGCAGCACCAGCGACATGTGCGCCAACGGCGCCAAATCCCCCGAAGCACCGACCGAACCTTTCAATGGGATGTGCGGGTACACCTCAGCGTTGATCAGGGCGATCAGCGCATCGATGACCACGCGGCGAATCCCGGAAAAACCACGGCTCAGGCTGTTGACCTTGAGCACCATGACCAGCCGTACCAACGCGTCGCTGATGGGCTCGCCGACACCGGCGGCGTGCGACAGCACCAGCGAGCGCTGGAGGTTTTCCAGGTCTTCGCTGGCGATGCGGGTCGAAGCCAGCAGGCCGAAACCGGTGTTAATGCCGTAAGCGGTGCGGTTCTCGGCGAGGATCTGTTCCACGCAGGCCACGCTGGCTTCGATCTGGGCCGAGGCGCTGTGATCGAGGGTCAGTTTCACCGGCTGCTGATAGATATCACGCAGTTGGGCAAGGCTCAGTTGGCCGGGAATCAGGTTTAGCGCAGTCATTTTTATGCTCCTTTTGAGAGTTTTTTAAATTAACTACCAGACGCTCCGGAGATATCCGTTGTCCGTCGCTTCCCTCGTTTTGAGAGGGCTGGCGCCTTGGCACGCTGGTGTTGTGTGAGATCAGTTCAGATTCGGTAAAGCGTTGTGCAGCAAAATCGGGTCTTTCAAAACGCCCGCAGCAGCGGCGATGTCCGGTGCCAGCCAGCGATCCTGATCGTAGGCCGGAACGCGCTCACGCAGCAGACGCCACGCCGTATCGGTGCCGGCGCCGAAGCGTTGTTCTTTGAGAAACTCAAACGCCTGCGCCGCCAGCAGGTACTCGATGGCGAGGATCTGCGTGCAGTTTTCCAACGCGCGGTGCAGCTTCAGCGCGGCGTTGGTGCCCATGCTCAGGTGATCTTCCTGCAGACCTGAAGTCACGTAGTTGTCGAGCACGGCCGGTTGCGCCAATTGACGGTTTTCCGCGCACAGCGAGGCGGCGACGTATTGCACGATCATCATCCCGGAATTCACCCCGGGATTGGCCACCAGAAATGCTGGCAGACCGCTGACATGGGGGTTGATCAAACGGTCCAGGCGACGCTCGGCGATGGAGCCGATTTCGGCCATGGCAATCGCCAGCAAATCCGCCGCCATTGCGACCGATTGGCCGTGCGGGTTGGCCTGGGACATGACACGGAAGTTGTCCGGCGTCCCCAGTAGCAGCGGGTTATCGGTGCAGCCGTTGAGCTCGGTTTCGATCTGTCTGGTCGCGTGCGCAAGCTGATCACGCGCGGCACCGTGTACCTGCGGGATCGAGCGGATGCTCAGCGCATCCTGGGTGCGAATGCCTTTGCTGCTGGCGATCACTTCACTGCCATCAAGCAGCGCTCGCAGGTTGATACCGACTTGCTGCATGCCCGGATGCGGCTTGAGCGCGATGATCTCGGCATCGAATGCGGCGATCTGCCCACGCTGGGCCTCGAAGCTCATGGCGCTGATGACGTCTGCCCATTGCAGCAGGCGCGTAACGTCGGCAATGGCCAGGCAGCTGAGCCCGCTCATGCACGGTGTGCCGTTGACCAGGCACAAACCGTCCTTGGCGCCAAGCTTGACCGGCTGAAGGCCTTCTTCGGCCAGGGCTTGCTGCGCCGAAACGATTTGCCCGCGATAGCTGACGTTGCCGACACCCAGCAAGGCAATGCCGATGTGCGCCATGTGGGTCAGGTAGCCGACGGAACCCTGGGACGGCACTTGTGGGGTGAGGCCACGATTGAGCAATGCCAGCAGAGCTTCGACCACTTGGCGGTGCAGGCCGGATTTGCCGTGGCTGTAGTTGACGACGGCAGCGCACATGATGGCGCGGGTTTGCTCGTCGGCCAATGGCGCGCCCACGCCGCAGGCATGGCTGAGCAAGGTGTTGCGCGACAGTTGGCTGAGTTGTTCGTCTTTGAGCGAGATGTTGCACAACGCGCCGAGGCCGGTATTCACGCCATAGGCGCGCTCGCCGCTGGCGACAATGCGCTGGACGATTGCCTGGGCGTTTTCGATACGTGCCCAAGCCTGCGCCGACAGCTCAAGCTGTGCGCCGTGACGGGCTACGGCGACCACATCCTGCCAACGCAACGGGGCGTCAGCGATAACGATTTTTTCAGCCTGGGACATCATTAACCTCGTGCCTGCAACTTGAATATTGATGCAGCCCTACCGGCCTCATCGCGAGCAAGCTCGCTCCCACAGTGGATCTCCAGTGCTCACAAAATCCATGTGGGAACGAGCCTGCTCGCGAAGGGGCCGGCACAGTCACCGCAAATCTCTTACACCACCGCAGCCCGACGCTGCACGAACCGGTCGACATACTCATCCGCCGGCGAATGCAGGATCTCGCGCGGGGTGCCGACCTGAATCAGGCGACCGTCCTTGAGGATCGCAATGCGGTTGCCAATGCGCACAGCCTCATCCAGGTCATGGGTGATGAAGACGATGGTCTTGTGCAGGGTCTTTTGCAGTTCCAGCAACTGGTCCTGCATCTCGGCGCGAATCAACGGGTCGAGGGCGCTGAACGCTTCGTCCATCAGGATGATGTCTGTGTCCGCTGCCAAGGCGCGGGCCAGGCCCACACGCTGACGCATGCCACCCGACAGCTGATGCGGGTATTTGTTTTCGTAGCCCTTGAGGCCCACGGTGTTGATCCAGTGCAGCGCGCGCTCAGAGCACATTTGCTTGCTCTCACCGCGCACTTTCAGGCCGTAGGCGACGTTATCCACCACGGTTTTGTGTGGCAACAGGCCAAAACTCTGGAACACCATGCTGATCTTGTGGCGGCGAAATTCGCGCAGCGCGTCCATGTCGTATTGCAGGATGTCCACGCCGTCCACCAGGATTGCGCCGCTGGTCGGGTCGATCAGGCGATTGAAGTGGCGCACCAGGGTCGATTTGCCGGAACCCGACAGGCCCATGATCACGAAAATCTCACCGGTGCCGATGCTCAGGGACAGATCGTTCACGCCGACCACGCAGCCGGTTTCGGACAGCACCTGGTCCTTGGTTTTGCCCTGGCCAATCATCGCCAGCGCATCTTTGGAGCGGTTGCCGAAAATCTTGAAGACGTTTTTGACTTCGATCTTGCTCACGGTTGCGTTGCTCATTTGCTCACCTCATGCCGTGCCCGACCGTACGCCTGAGTAATGCGGTCGATCACCACAGCCAGAATCACGATCGCCAGACCGGCTTCCAGGCCACGTCCGACGTTGAGTGTCTGAATCCCCACCAGTACGTCTTCGCCCAAGCCACGGGCACCGATCATCGAAGCAATCACGACCATCGACAGCGCCATCATGGTGGTCTGGTTGATGCCGGCCATGATGCTCGGCAACGCCAGGGGCAGTTGCACGCCAAACAGTTGCTGCCAGCGGTTCGCACCGAAGGCGTTGATCGCTTCCATCACTTCACCGTCAACCTGGCGAATGCCCAGGTCGGTCAAGCGAATCAGCGGGGGGGCGGCGTAGATCACGGTGGCGAAAATCGCCGGTACCTTGCCCAAGCCAAACAGCATCAGCACCGGGATCAGGTACACGAAGCTCGGCATGGTTTGCATGATGTCCAACAGCGGCATCAAGATCGAACGCAGGCGATTGCTGCGTGCCGAGAGAATGCCCAGCGGAATGCCGATCAGTACCGAAATGATCGTCGCCACCATCATCAGCGCCAGGGTTTGCATCAGCTTGTCCCAGAGGCCGACCGCCCCCACCAGGAACAACAAGCCGACAATCACGGCCGTGGTCACCACTTTGCGCGTGGCGTGCCAGGCAATGCCCGCGACGATGGCGAGCATCAGCCACCAGGGCGCCGCACGCAGCAGGCCTTCAAGGTTGACGATGGCCCACAGCAGCGTGTCAGAGATCTGCCGGAACACGTCGCCGTAGTTGGTGACCAGCGAATCGACCCAACCGTTGACCCAGTCGGCGATGGAAAAGGTAAAGCTTTCGGGAAACATAGGAGACTCTCAATCAAGGGGTTGCGATCAAGCGTCCGACTGCCGCTACCGGCAGTCGGAGAGGCTCAACCTACAAGGCCGCGTCGATTTTCTTGGCTGCGTCTTCGCTCACCCACGCGTGCCAGACTTCAGGATGTTCCTTCAAGAAGATCTTCGCCAGTTTTGGCGACTCGATCCGCTCTTTGGTCATGCGCCCAAGGTTCTGGTTGAGGATGTCGATTGGCACGTTGACCTTTTCCAGCACGGCCACCAGTTCAGGGGCCTGTTCGTGGAAAGTCTTGGACAGGCCGACCTTGATATCCACGGTCTTGTTCACGCCGGGTTTCTCTTCGAGTTTCACCGCATCGATCTGGCCCATCAGCGGGGTTGGCGACCAGTAGTAGAACAGGATCGGCTCGCCACGCTTGTAGCTCGACAGCACGGCAGCATCCAGCGCCGGGCCGGTGCCTGGGCGGAAGTTGGTGTAGGTGCTTTCCAGGCCGTAGCTTTTCAGCATTTCGCTGTTGTCCAACTCGCAGGTCCAGCCGGCCGGGCAGTTGTAGAAACGGCCCTTGGATGGCTCTTCGGCGTCCTTGAAAATCGCCGAGTATTTACCCAGATCGGCAATGTTTTTCAGGTCGGGGGCCTTGGCTTCCAGCTTGCGCTTGGCATCGCCTTCGATGACGTAACGCGGCACGTACCAGCCTTCGATTGCGCCCACCACAGGTGCGCCGACACCGACGACTTTGCCGGCCTTCTCAGCCTTGTTCCAGACTTCGCTGCGGCCGACCCACTCTTCGGCAAACACTTGAATGTCGTTGCTGCTCAGGGCGTTTTCCATGGTGATGGAGTTACCCGGCAGGCTGTCGGTCTTGCAGTCGTAGCCTTTCTCCAACACGACTTGCATCACGTCGGTCAGCAGCATGGCGCTTTCCCAGTTCAGGCCGGCAAATTTCACCGGTTTGCCCGACTCGCACCAACCGGCTGCCTGGGTGGCGCCGGCACTGGCCAGCAGGCCCATGGAAAGCAGTGTGGTCAGCAGGGTCTTGTTCGATTTCATTGTTGTGACGCTCCTAATCATGAATTGGCTTACGGCAGTCAAGAGGCATCCAGCCCTGTCCACGTCCAATCAGGCCTGCGTCGCAACGCGACCGGTCCCGCTTGTTTTAGGTTGTACAACGCTGTCCTGCTCGACCGGCAGGATCAGTTGATCAGGCACGGAGCCGTGCCATTTTTTCGCACACACGTAATACAGGGCTGCGGGAATCACCAGACCGATGATCCAGGAAATATCCACATCACCCAAAGCGGCCACCAGCGGACCGGTATAGAACTTGGTCGAGATGAACGGCAACTGCACCAGCACACCGAAGACATAAACGCTGATACCGAGGGCGTTCCAACGGCCGTAGCGACCGTTAGGATCGGCCAGCGCCGGCACGTCATAGCGCTCGCGGGTGATGCAGTAGTAATCCACCAGGTTAATCGCGCTCCATGGCGTGAAGAACGCCAGCAGGAACAGGATGAAGGACTTGAACGCACCGAGGAACGAGTGCTGACCGAGCAACGCCATCAGGGTCGCAGCACCAACAATGACCAGCACGAAGACCAGACGCTGCAAGCGCGATACCTTCAGGTCACCCCGGAAACCGCTGATGATGGTCGCAATGCACATGAAGCTGCCGTAGGAGTTCAGCGTGGAGATCGTGACCTTGCCGAACGCGATGCTGAAATACAGCAGCGCAGCGGTGGCACCGGTACCGCCCAGGCCGACAATGTAGGCGACTTCATGACCAGCGAATTGCCCGTTGGCCGATGCGGCAGCGAACACGCCGAGGACCATCGCGACCTGCGCACCAATGACCGAACCGGCACCTGCGGCGAAAAAAGTTTTCACCGAGGAAATCTTGCTCGGCAGGTAGCGAGAGTAGTCAGCCACGTAAGGACCGAAAGCGATCTGCCAGGACGCCGCGAGCGATACCGCGAGCAAGAAACTGCTCCAGCTGAAGTGGCGGATTTGCAACAGTGCGCCCACATCAACCTGGCTCATCAGGCGGCTGAACAGATAAACAAAGGCAATCACGCCAATGACACTGGCCACCCGGCCGATCCAATGGATCACCCGATAACCCAGCACCGTGACCAGCACGATGACACTGGCGAAGATCAGGATGCCGACGCTGTCGCTGACGCCAAACAACTGGCCCAGCGCCTGACCGGAAAGCACGGTGCCCGTTGCGGTGAAGCCGAGGTACATCAAGCAGACCAGCACGATCGGGATGGCCGCGCCATACACGCCGAACTGCACCCGGCTGGAAATCATCTGCGGCAGGCCCAGCTTGGGCCCTTGCGCCGCATGCAACGCCATGACCCCGCCGCCGAGCAGTTGACCGATCAACAGACCGATCAACGACCAGAACACGTCACCGCCCAGTACCACGGCCAAGGCCCCGGTGACTATCGCAGTGATTTGCAGGTTGGCACCCATCCACAGGGTGAACTGGCTAAATAGACGACCGTGTCTTTCCGCTTCCGGGATGTAGTCGATCGAGCGCTTCTCGATCAACGGTTTGTTGCCTGCACGATCGTTGACAGCCATGGTTCAACCTCTGTGGATTGTTATGGGAATTCGCGTGGTTCTGCTTTTCTGTGGGAGCGAGCTTGCTCGCGATTGCGATCTGTCAGTCTGCACAGGTGTTGAATGTGCTGGCCTCATCGCGAGCAAGCTCGCTCCCACAGGTAAAGCAGTTCCACAGGTTTTGCGTGTTACTTGCCAGTAATCATCGGCAGGTTCAGCCCTTGTTCCTTGGCGCAGTCGATCGCGATCTGATAACCCGCATCAGCGTGACGCATAACGCCGGTCGCCGGGTCGTTGTGCAGGACGCGAGCGATACGCTCGGCCGCTTCGTCAGTACCGTCGCAGACAATTACCATGCCCGAGTGTTGGGAGAAGCCCATGCCGACACCGCCGCCGTGGTGCAGGGAAACCCAGGTCGCGCCGCTCGCCGTGTTCAGCAGAGCGTTGAGCAGTGGCCAGTCGGACACAGCGTCGGAACCATCCTGCATCGATTCGGTTTCGCGATTCGGGCTGGCAACAGAGCCGGAGTCCAGGTGATCACGACCGATCACGATTGGCGCGGACAATTCACCGCTGCGCACCATTTCGTTGAACGCCAGGCCCAGCTTGGCGCGCAGGCCCAGGCCAACCCAGCAGATACGTGCCGGCAGCCCCTGGAAGCTGATGCGCTCGCGGGCCATGTCCAGCCAGTTGTGCAGGTGGGCGTCGTCCGGGATCAGCTCTTTTACTTTGGCGTCGGTCTTGTAGATGTCTTCAGCGTTGCCAGACAGTGCAGCCCAACGGAATGGACCGATGCCGCGGCAGAACAGCGGACGGATGTAAGCCGGTACGAAGCCTGGGAAGTCGAATGCGTTTTCCACGCCTTCTTCCTGGGCCATCTGACGGATGTTGTTGCCGTAGTCGAAAGTCGGGATGCCCATTTTCTGGAAATCCAGCATCGCTTTAACGTGAACGGCCATCGACTGCTTGGCGGCTTTGACCACAGCAGCTGGCTCGGTCTTGGCGCGAGCGCGGTACTCTTCCCAGGTCCAGCCGGCCGGCAGGTAACCGTTGAGCGGGTCGTGGGCGCTGGTCTGGTCGGTGACCATGTCCGGGCGTACGCCACGACGAACCAGTTCCGGCAGGATTTCAGCGGCGTTACCCAGCAGCGCGATGGAAATCGCTTTGCCTTCTTTGGTGTATTTTTCGATGCGGGCCAGCGCGTCGTCGAGGTCTTTGGCCTGCTCGTCGACGTAGCGGCTGTTCAAACGGAAATCGATGCTGACCTGCTGGCATTCGATGTTCAGCGAGCAAGCGCCGGCCAGGGTCGCGGCCAGAGGTTGAGCGCCGCCCATGCCGCCCAGACCGGCGGTCAGGACCCAACGACCCTTCAGGTCATCGTTGTAGTGTTGGCGACCGGCTTCGACGAAGGTTTCGTAGGTGCCCTGAACGATGCCCTGGCTACCGATGTAGATCCAGCTGCCGGCAGTCATCTGGCCGTACATGGCCAGGCCTTTGGCGTCCAGTTCGTTGAAGTGTTCCCAGCTCGCCCAGTGTGGCACCAGGTTGGAGTTGGCGATCAGCACGCGCGGTGCGTTGGTGTGGGTCTTGAACACGCCGACCGGCTTGCCGGATTGCACCAGCAGGGTCTCGTCGTCATTCAGGTTGGTCAGGCTTTCGACGATCTTGTCGTAGCATTCCCAGTTACGTGCCGCACGACCGATACCGCCATAAACCACCAGTTCTTTAGGGTTCTCGGCGACTTCAGGGTCGAGGTTGTTCATCAGCATGCGCAGTGGCGCTTCGGTCAGCCAGCTCTTGGCGGTCAGCTTGTTACCGCGTGCGGCACGGATTTCAACGTCACGGCGCTTGGTAAACGTAGGCGTAGGTTTCTGGGTATTGTCAGTCACGAAAAAGACTCCTCAGCGATCAATTCAAACCAACCCTGGCAGTGGGCAAGCCAGCCTGTGCGCATCGTTGCGCAACAAGCGAATCAGTGGACGCTGCGGAGAGTCTCGATCGACTCATACGCATACGTCTTTACTTGTACATACAAGCATATGCAATCAAGCGGCCAACTTCTGGGATGAGTGTTCAAGAAAAGTTCCGGGTGGGTCTGGAAGGCTTGTACATCAAGGGTTTTGAAGGATATGAAATTTTTTGGGGGATATTGTGCGAGGGGGAGCAGCTGTTACTTGAGCGAGGTTTTGCGCCACGCTGGGGCGTTCGGTAACAAGATGGTGCGCGCAGGGGAACATATTTCGCGAGGCGAAAAGCATCGCGGGCAAGCCCGCTCCCACAAGTACGATGATTACCTGTGGGAGCGGGCTTGCCCGCGATATAGGCGACTCGGTGTTGAATCAGCGTGCAGTCAGTTCGATCACGCAGCACGGGCCATTGACAGAAACTTCCAGCAGCCCGGTGTTGCCGTCGAGTTGCAGGCAATCATGGCGCCCCAGTTGCGAAACGCTGTTACCGGCATCCACTTCCAAGGCGTCCGCGATGCTGAACACCAGCACGGTGCCCGCCGAACTGAAAAACCGCTGCTCGCCCGCCAGCCACTGCAACCGCGCGCTGTAACGCTGCGGCGCATAAATCAGGTTGAAGTCGCGGATCGGCCCGCCGAGCAGTGTGCAGGACACCACGCTCTCGCCGCTGAAGGCAAACGGGTGCAGCGGTAACAACGGATGCGTGTCCTGGCCATCGACCCGCAAGGTCATGCCGTCACCTTGCAGCACGGTGATAACCCGCTCGTAACCGGTGAACGTCGAGAAGCCCCCCGACTCGCCAATGTCGGCAATCGACAGGCGCCAGCCGAAACCCTCAAGGCCAACGCCTGCATCGCGGGTGATTTCTTCAGTGCTGCCGCCGCCGTTCTTCCACGGCATGCGTGGGTAATCGATGGCGCGTAAAACCTTCACTTGATTCATTTATGGCGCTCTATTTATGAAACCGACCTTCCAGACGATGACGGGAACCGGGGTGGATCAAACGAGCAGCCGTCACTGGCTGACGGCCGGACCAGGTGCGGCGGCGAATCAGCAGGCACGGCTCGCCCTTTTCAATCTGCAGCAACTTGCACTCGGACGCCTCGGCGAGGATCGCCTCGACCACATGCTCGCCTTCGGTCAGCGGCGCGACCTGATTCAGATAGGCGTAAGGCGTTTGCAGGGTGAAATCCTGCTTGAGGTAGTCCGGGGCGACCAGCGCGTTGACGAAACGGTCTTCGATTTGCACCGGGATATCGTTTTCGAAATGCACGATCAGCGAGTGGAAAACCCTCTGCCCTTCGCGCATATCCAGAGCCAAAGCACGCTCGGAACCGGCGGCCTCTTCCTCAAGGGTGATGACCTTGCAGGTATGGCGATGACCACGGGAGGCGATTTCGTCGGCGATGTTGTGCACTTCAAACAATGCAGACTGGCTTTTCGGCTCAGCGACAAACGTGCCGACGCCTTGCATGCGCACCAACAGGCCGTCGGCAGTCATCTCGCGCAACGCGCGGTTGATGGTCATGCGACTGAAACCGAGTTGGCTGACCAATTCGCTTTCCGACGGAACGCGGTAGTGCGGCGGCCAGTTTCCACTGTCGATTTGCTGGGTGATCATCTGTTTGACGCGGGCGTACAAGGGCGCCGGACTGTCGCCCATGTTCGCGGCCAACGGTGACACTTGGGGCGGAGTCGGCACGTTTAATCCTTGGTCGTTTGATGGAAGTTGCTAGCTTGCCGGAGTTTACCGAGCAGGCAAACGTCTGTATATGTATATACAAATAACACACGATGGGGTGCTGAACCATGACCGCCTTCTTTGCCGAACGCGCGCTGCTGCCTAGTGGATGGGCCAACAATGTACGTCTTGAGGTCAGCGCCGCGGGCGTATTGACCCATATCCAGGCCGATTCTCACGCAGATGGCGCCGAACGGCTAAGCGGTCCGCTGCTGCCGGGCATGCCGAATCTGCACTCCCATGCCTTCCAGCGAGCAATGGCCGGTCTGGCGGAAGTGGCGGGCAATCCGAATGACAGTTTCTGGACCTGGCGCGATCTGATGTATCGCCTCGTCGGAAAAATCAGCCCGGACCAACTCGGCGTCATCGCCCGTCAGCTGTACATCGAAATGCTCAAGGCCGGTTACACATCGGTCGCGGAATTCCACTATGTACATCACGACACCCATGGCCAGCCTTACGCCGATCCGGCCGAGCTGGCGCTGCGCATCAGCCAGGCCGCCAGTTCCGCCGGTATCGGCCTGACCCTGCTGCCAGTGCTCTACAGCCATTCCGGTTTCGGTGGCCAGATGCCTAACGAAGGCCAGCGCCGCTTTATCAACAGCACCGAAAACTACCTGAAACTTCAGTCGCGCTTGCAGCCGGTCCTTGCGCAGCAACCGGCGCAGTCGCTGGGCTTGTGCTTCCACTCGTTGCGCGCCGTCACGCCGCAGCAGATCAGCGAAGTGCTGGCCGCCAGCGACAAGCAATGCCCAGTGCACATTCACATTGCCGAACAGCAGAAGGAAGTCGACGACTGCCTGACCTGGAGCGGTCGTCGTCCATTGCAGTGGCTGTACGAAAATACCGAAGTCGATCAGCGCTGGTGCCTGGTTCATGCCACTCACGCCAATGCCGAAGAAGTCTCGCTGATGGCCAAGAGTCGCGCCATTGCCGGTTTGTGCCTGACGACCGAAGCCAACCTCGGCGACGGGATTTTCCCGGCGGTGGATTTCCTCGCTCAAGGCGGACGCATGGGCATCGGCTCCGACAGCCATGTGTCGTTGAGCGTGGTGGAAGAATTGCGCTGGCTGGAATACGGCCAGCGTCTGCGCGATCAGCGGCGTAACCGCTTATATGGCGCGCAGCAGCCGATGGTCGGTCGCACACTGTACGACGCGGCACTGGATGGCGGCGCTCAGGCGCTGGGCCAACCGATTGGCGCGCTGGAAGTCGGTAAGCGTGCGGATTGGCTGGTGCTGGACGGTGACGATCCGTACCTGGCGACGGCCAGTGGTGACGGGATTCTGAATCGCTGGCTGTTTGCCGGTGGTGATCGCCAGGTTCGCGATGTGCTGGTCAATGGCCAGTGGGTCGTGCGTGACGGGCGCCATGCCGGAGAAGAAGAAAGCAATCGCGCCTTTACCCAAGTCCTGCGCGACCTCTTGGGCTAACCACAAACGACTGTGGGAGCGAGCTTGCTCGCGAAGGGGTCATCAGATTCAACAGATATGTTGACTGACAGTCCGCCTTCGCGAGCACGCCCGCTCCCGCATTTGTTATGCGCTAACCGTTAGTTCGAGGTCTTGGCCATCTGCGTATCAGTCGCACGCCAGATCAGCCGCGTGGTGTCGTAACCTTGCTGGCGCGCCTTGCTCAGCAACTCCTCTCGCACGACGCCATTGACCGTCGGGGTCCGTGACAGCAGCCACAGGTACTTGCGACTCGGATCGCCGACAATGGCGGTCTTGTAGTCATCGCTGACGTACAACACCCAATATTCGCCCTTCGCCGTACCGGGTAGCAGTCGAGAAAACCAGGTATCGAACTCGACCCACAGTTTGTCGAATTTACCCGACACCTGTGGATAAGCCGTGCCCTTGACCTCTTCCCACTGCCACTGCGGCGTCAGGCAGCGGTTCAACACCGCCATGTTGCCGTCAGGCTTCAGACTGTAATGGGCTTCGGACTGAGCGCAATCTCGCTGGAAATACATCGGCAGGCGAGCCAATTCGTACCAGGTTCCTTGGTAACGCTTGAGGTTGACGCTGTTGACGGTTTTGGGTGCCAACGAATCATGGCCAGAAGTGGCGCAGCCAGCCAATACCAGGCCGGCAAAAAGTACGAACAGGAACCGCTTCATTGTTTTTCTCCCGTGGGCGCAACGCCCCGGTTTACTTCAGGCCTTGGCCGGAAAACATCAATACTTTGTCACCGGCGTACTGCACGCTGATAAAGCTGTTCTTGTCGCCCCAGGTGCAACTGGACATGCCGAGCGCGCCCGAGCAATCAGCCGGTTTACCCAACAACGTTTCGACCTCGGCCTTAGGCATGCCGGACGACAGCTTCGAGTAGTTTTCCTGATTGACCTTGCTGCATGCGGCCAACAACACGCAGAACGAGAGCAAGGCGATTGAACGCAGCGACATGGTGAAACTCCTGGAACGAAGGGAATGGCATGGCTGCCAAGCTGAAGCTTAGAAGAGAAAACCCCCATCTGGTTCCCCGACCGCTTCGCTATTTATCAGGCCACTCGTCTGCCTTTTTTTGAAAAATCAGCCACTTTCCTGCGCCATTGAGTATTTCGTCCGTTTTTGCAAAAAGACGCCTAATCTTTGGCGCCGGCCAGTCGACATAGAAGCTGCGTAAAGCCCTCGACTGTGGCGAATTGACGCCCCTCGCTGATCAGCCCCTCCGCGGTAGTGCATTTAATGACCAGAAACATGAAATTCAGCCACAAGATCTTGCTGGCCGCCGCCCTCGTGGTCGCCGTTGCGTTCGCCTGCTTTATCCTGTTCAACGACTACCGCCAGCGCCAGACACTGCGCAGCAGTACCGAGTCCTCGATGCAGGAACTCGGCAGCCTGACCACCAGCAACATCCAGACCTGGCTGGAAAGCCGCATCCAGTTGCTGCAATCGTTGTCCCAGCAGATCGCCGTGGATGGCAGCGCACCCGCCAACCTGAAACGCGCCATCGACCTGCCGGCCTACACCAGCAACTTCCAGCTGAGCTATTTCGGCGGCACTGACGGTGTGATGTTCTCGGTTCCGGCCGGCAATCGCGCCGCCGACTATGATCCTCGGGTCCGTGGCTGGTACAAGGCGGCCAATAGCGCCCAACAGACCATCGTCACCGAACCGTACATTGCCGCGTCTTCCGGCAAACTGGTGATCACCGTCGCCACGCCCGTGAAGTATCAGGGTCAGATGATCGGCGTCGCCGGTGCGGACATCGACTTGTCCAGCGTCAGTGCGATCATCAACTCGCTGAACTTCGGCGGCCACGGTCATGCGTTCATCGTCAGCGCCGACGGCAAGATCCTGATCCACCCGGACAGCAAGCTGGTACTCAAAGGGCTGGCCGACGCCTACCCGAACGGCGCGCCGAACGTCAGCCCGGGCATGAAAGAAGTCGAGCTCGACGGCAAGACCCAGTTCATCTCCTTCACCCACGTCAACGGCGTGCCGTCAGCGGACTGGTACGTGGCACTGGTGCTGGATCAGGAAACAGCGTTTTCGATGCTCAGCGAATTCCGCACCTCGGCGATCATCGCCATGGTCATCGCCGTGGTGATCATCATCGCGCTGCTGGGCATGTTGATCAGTTTTCTGATGCAGCCATTGCTGACCATGGGCCGCGCAATGCATGACATCGCCGAAGGTGAAGGTGACCTGACCAAGCGCCTGACCATCCACGGCCAGGACGAATTCGGCGCACTGGGCACCTCGTTCAACCGTTTTGTAGAGCGTATTCACACCTCGATTCGCGAAGTGTCTTCGGCCACCGGCCAGGTCAACGAAGTGGCCCTGCGCGTGGTGGCGGCTTCCAACTCGTCGATGTTCAACTCCGACCAGCAAGCCTCGCGCACCAGCAGCGTGGCCGCAGCGATCAACCAACTGGGCGCTGCCGCGCAGGAAATCGCCCAGAACGCCGCCCTCGCCTCGCAGCATTCGAGCGACGCCCGCGCCCTGGCTGAAGACGGCCAGCAAGTGGTGGATAAAACCATCGCGGCGATGCAGCAATTGTCGGCGAAGATCAGCGACTCGTGCGGCAACATCGAAACGCTCAACAGCAACACGGTGAACATCGGGCAGATTCTGGAGGTGATCACCAGCATCTCCCAGCAGACCAACTTGCTGGCCCTGAACGCGGCCATCGAAGCAGCTCGTGCCGGTGAGGCCGGTCGTGGTTTTGCCGTGGTGGCGGATGAGGTGCGCAACCTCGCCCACCGCACTCAGGATTCGGCGCAGCAAGTGCAGAAGATGATCGAGGAGCTGCAAGTCGGCGCCCGTGAAGCGGTCAGCACCATGACCGACAGCCAGCGACAGAGCGAAAGCAGCGTCGGTATCGCCAATCAGGCCGGTGAGCGTTTGGGTAGCGTGACGCAGCGCATTGGTGAGATCGACGGGATGAACCAGTCGGTGGCGACGGCGACGGAAGAGCAGACGGCCGTGGTGGAGTCGATCAATGTCGACATTACCGAGATCAACACGTTGAACCAGGAAGGTGTGGAGAACCTGCAGTCGACCTTGCGTGCGTGTGCGGATCTTGAACAGCAGGCGGCGCGGTTGAAGCAGTTGGTGGGCAGCTTCAGGATTTAAGCTGCTTCCAAAGGCCCCTTCGCGAGCAAGCCCACAATCGGGCTCGTTCGCGAAGGCGGCATTGGCAACAACGAAAAACTAGAACCGTGACCCCGGCTTGGAAAGAAACGCCAACTCCTCAGCCGTAGATTCCCGCCCCAACACCGCATTGCGATGCGGAAACCGCCCAAACTGCGCAATCACCTTCTGATGCTTCCTGGCGTAATCCAGGTAATCGGCAAACAGCGCTCGATCCGTTTCCGGCTGCTGCGCAACCAGATCGATGTGGCGTGAAACCGCCTCGTCCTGCACCGCCAGTTGCTCGCAATGCTCCAGCACCAGGTAAATAAACACCCGCTGAATCGGCTTCAATTGCCGATCAAAATCCGCAGCAATGCCTTGCGCCACCAGTGCCTGAGCCCTGAGATCGCCGGAAAAGGATTCTGGAGTGTCGCGATAGATCATTCGCGGGAGTTGATCGAGCAGCAGCACGAGGGCCAGCCAACCTTCGGGGCGTTGCGCCCAGTCAGTCAATCCGCCGGCCAGAGCCTGCTCGACCCAGTCCCCGAAACGCGTTTGCGCTTCGAGGTCCTGGCTGTCGCGCTTGCCGAACCATAACTTGCCCTTGGCGGCCGCTGTTTCTTTCGCTGATCCGGAAGAACCGAACCACCAATCGAGCAACGGCTGCCAGGGCGCGGTCATGGTTTACGCCTTGTGGTACGCCGTGACGCGTTCGACTTCTTCTTTCGAACCGAGGAACACCGCAACACGCTGGTGCAGGCCGTCCGGCTTGATGTCGAGGATGCGCTGATGGCCATCGGTGGAAGCACCGCCCGCCTGTTCAACCAGGAACGACATCGGGTTGGCTTCGTACATCAGGCGCAGCTTGCCCGGCTTGGACGGCTCGCGGCTGTCACGTGGGTACATGAACAGACCGCCACGGGTCAGGATGCGGTGCACGTCCGCAACCATCGCGGCGACCCAACGCATGTTGTAGTTCTTTTTCAGCGGGCCTTCTTCACCCGCCAGCAATTCGCCGACGTACCGTTGTACCGGCGCTTCCCAGTGACGCTGGTTGGAGGCGTTGATTGCGAATTCCTGAGTGGAGGTCGGGATCTTGATGTCTTCGTGGGTCAGCACGAAGCTGCCCATTTCACGATCCAGCGTGAAGCCTTTGACGCCATCACCCAGGGTCAGGATCAGCATGGTCTGTGGACCGTAGATCGCGTAACCGGCCGCTACTTGCTCGGTGCCTGGCTGCAGGAAAGCCTTTTCGTTCAAAGGCTCGTTCTGGCTCAGGTACTCGTTCGGGCAACGCAGTACGGAAAAGATCGTGCCGACCGGCGCGTTGATGTCGATGTTCGACGAACCGTCCAGCGGGTCGAATACCAGCAGGTACGCGCCTTTCGGGTATTTGCCCGGGATCTGGTAGGCATTGTCCATTTCTTCGGACGCCATGCCGGCCAGGTGACCGCCCCATTCGTTGGCTTCGAGCAGAATCTCGTTGGAGATCACGTCGAGTTTCTTCTGCACTTCACCTTGGACGTTTTCCGTGCCCATGCTGCCCAGAACACCACCGAGGGCGCCTTTGGACACGGCGTGGTTGATCTCTTTGCAAGCACGCGCCACCACTTCGATCAGGAAACGCAGATCGGCAGGGGTGTTGTTGCTACGGGTCTGCTCAATCAAATAGCGACTCAGGGTAACGCGGGACATGGAAGGCTCCGGTGGAATGGGGGGCTAAAAACCCGCGCAGTTTAACGCGAGTCGAGGCGCATTTCCTCCTATCAGACGTGATACGCCCAAGAGAGTTCATGCACCGGGATGAGCGTAGTTCGAAACGGGGCGGATGTAGGCCGGTGGCAGGTGGCAGTTTGAAGATTTTCCTTGCCTGATAGTCAGCCTTCGCGAGCAAGCCCGCTCCCACATTAGACCGAGTCAGTGGCTTAGCATGCGATCAAACGTGGGAGCGGACTTGCTCGCGAATGGCGTGCAGCGCCAGTCATTCTCAGGGTGCGGCCGGGGGCTTGCGCAGCAAGCTGAACGCCATCGCCGCCAGGAACAGCACACTCAGCAACAACACCGCCCACAACCCGAGTTTTTTCCAGTTCGTACCCGCCGTCACCGTCGTGGTCAGCGTCGATGTCGACGTCAACCCTGCCCCGCCGTCCACAGATGCCTTGCCCAATGCCGCCAGTTTCTGCGCGCTGTAATCCGGAATCAGCGTCGACAGCGGCAAGCTCGCCGCTTTCACCGTCGCACTCCCCAGCGCCAGCGTGTATGGCCCGGGGCCGCGCGCCAGGAACACCAGTTGCGTCGAACGCACGGCGAACTTCAGCGTCGGCGCTTCGGACCCCAGGCCGCCACCACGCTCGTCCACCACCAGCTTCAACTGCTGCACGGTTTGCCCCGGCAACTGCAATTCGTTCTGCACCACGTCCTGGCCATTCTGGGTCAGGCGATACAGCAAACCGCTGCCTAGCGGCTGCCACGGCAAACTGCTCTCACGGCGACCCGACAACGTCACCGGTGCCAGACTGTTGGGCTGACTCAGCTCGACCTGCACACGCTCGACATTCAGCCCCATCGGCAACTGCCAAGTGTATTCACCGGCCTTCGCGCTACTGCCGGCCAACGGTTGCGACCAGACCAACGGCAGCGGCAGGCTGCGGGTGCTGGCGCTTTCCACCTGCACCGAGGTCAGCGCTGGCGCCGATTGCGGTGAATTCCACAGCAGACGCAGATAGCGTGCCGATTGACCCGGCAGTCCGACTTCATGTTGCTCGACCCGCTCGTCGGCAAATGTCAGCCGTGCAACCTGCCCTTCGCCCCAGGATTGCCAATGCTGCAAGTCGTCGCTGGCTTCGATGCTGAATCGCTGGAAGCCGTCACGCTCGCTGGTCCAGTCGAGGACTAATTGCTGCAGCGGCGCCTTGATGCCGCTGGCATCGAGCAACCAGCCACGCAGGACTTCTTCGCCCGCCTCCAACTGGCTGGACGGCTGCACCTCAACCAACGTGCCGTTGGCACTCGATTGCACCCGCACACCGGGCGCGTGCTCGGTGGAATCCGCCGAGTTGTACAGCGGGAACCACTTCACGTCAGTCAACGTGCGATGTTCCCGGGTCTGGGCCAGCTCGCGCGCCAGGGCATACGCCTGGACCTGACCGGCAGCGTTGAACACACGCACATCACTCAGGTCGGTTTGCCGCGCACTCAACTGCGCGCTCAACGGCAATTCGAGGCGATACCACGGGCCTTCGCCGCTCACGGACAACGGCACTTGAGTGGTGAAATCCATCGGTTGTTCCTGGGCACCGACTGACAGCGATACACCCAACGCCACCACGCCCAACCAGCCAAAGTTCAGCTTCTGACTCAAGACGACACTCCCTCGGTTTCCGGGGCCGGTTTTTCAGACGCCGGCACAGCCTCGACGCGTTTGGGCGGCAGCGGCGCGAAATAGCCCACCACCAGCAACAACACACCGACGCCGATAAACGACACGATCCGCGCCAGCCCGCCACGGTTACTCAATTCAACGAAGAACAGCTTGGCGACCACCACGCCAATCAACGCCGCACCGATCAGCCAGACCTCGCGACGATGGCGCAAATGGCCGCCGATCATCAGACTCAGCGCCATCAGAGTCCACACGATGGACAGGCCGGCCTGCACCAGCATTGACTCCAGCAAGGCATCGAATTCGAACGGCACACCGCCCCAATGGTGCGCGGTGCGCATCACCAACGCGGTGAAGAACACGAACAGCGAAACCCCGGCGATCAATTGCGTGGCGTTCTCGGCGTAGTCCTTGCGAATCGCCAGTTGCGTTACCGCGCTGCGCGACCAGACGTAGACGCCGAATAGCGCAAACAGCAGGCCCAATTCCAGCGGGTTGATCAGCGGCACATAGGGCAGCGGTTCGGCGGTGCCGTCGCTGACCACGTTCGCCAGCCAAAACCAGCCGAGCATCAGCAGCGCCAGCGGTGCTGCGGCATACAGTCGGTACTCGCGGGGATACGCCGACACCGGCCATGGCCAAGTGCGCGGCGCCGCCATCAGCACCAGGTACAGGCTCGGCAGAATCGCCCAGCCCAACCAGCGCCAGGCGTTGTACTGCTCGGACAACAGCAGCAAGCCGTAACGCAATTCCAGCGCCAGCACACCGATCAACAACCAGCAGCCGAGCACATGCGCAGTGCTGACCGCGCGCGCCAGCAACATCGGCGCCAGTCGCTTCAGCGAGACGAAATGCACGACGAACACCGCCACCCAGGCCAACCAACCGACATCGGCCGCCGGGTGATAACGCGAGTGCCACGCCGTCAGCAACACCACGCCGGCCGCTGGCATCAGCAGGGTGCAGAGCAAACCCAGCGACGGCCATTTCAAGCGCAGTGCCAACAGCGTCCACAGCGCCACGCTGATGGCCGCGACCGCCAGCAATAACGTCGCTTGCAGATTCACCGGCGCAAAGCGCAGCACTTCACTGACCCACGCCAGTGCCCACCAACCTGCACCCCACACCAGCAGCACGTCGGACAAACGCTGCAAGCTCAACACATTGAACGCCGAAGCAGGGTTGCCCAGCTGCAATCGCCAGGCCCCGACCAGCGCCGCCAAGCCCAGAACCAACGGCGTCCAGAAACCGCTGTGCGCCAGCGGCTTCAATCCTTCGCTGGCCAACGGACCGAGCAGGTCAGGCGCGGCAAACAGGAACGCCGCGCCGCCAATCACCTGCAACAGCAGACCGAAGACAAAACTCACGCGCTGTTTCAGGTACAGGCTCAACCAGATGATGAACAAACCACTGGCCGCCCACACCGCGCTCGCGGTTTGCCATGGCAGCACGAACAGCACCGCCAGATTGATCAGCACCAGGCCAGCCAGCAACACCACCGACAAACCGCGCAGCAGTCGCACGTCGCTGCGCACCATCTCATCGCGCGCCGCCAACAGCATGCCGGCGATCAAGGCCAGGCCGATCAACGAGGCACTGAGCAACCCGCTCCAGCCGGCGCTGAACACCGCCGCCGATTCACCGCCAGCACCTTGCAGGCGCAGCAGGAACAACGCCCCACCGAGCAATTGCACGGCAAACGCGGTAAACAGGAATGTACGCGATTGCAGGCGCAGACCGACAAACAGCGTTGCCAGACCGGCCAGCGCCCAACTGATCGCCGTACCGTGGGTGGAGAAAAACAACGGCGCCAGCAGATAAAGGAACGACAGGCCAAGGCAAGCCAGCACCGGCAGCCCTTTGCGTTCCCATTGCGCCGTGTGCTCTGGCGAGGCTTGGCGCAATTGGTAGAAGCTGAACAGCAATGCCACGCCGAGCATCAACGCGCCCAACGGTGAGCCATCGAGCAGGCTGCTTTCGCCGATCCGCAGCTCGCTGACAAACGCCAGCGCCGAGCCCAATTGCAGCAGCAAGGCAAAAGCTCTGGCCAGCGGGCGTCGCTGACGCAAGCCGAGCCAGAAAATCCCGGCACCTTCGACGGCCCAGGCCGCGGCTGTCCAGCGCGCATCAAGGCCCAATGGAATTGCCAGGCTGGCGAAGATCACACCCAGTGCGAGACAGGTTTCTGCCAGCAGCAACGCGCGGCCACCCATCAGCAATCGGGCCAGCCCCGTGTAAATCATGCCCAACACCAATGCGCTGAACGCGGCAGCAAACTCGAAAGGCTGGACCAGCGCGAACTGCAAACCGAAGCCCACCAACGGCGGACCAAACAGCATCGTGCCGTCGACGTAATCACCCTTGCGCGCCGACCAGCGCAGCAACGCCTCGCGGCTGTCATCCTCGGGCGCATCGCTCATTTCCAGCAACTTGCGTCGGGCGAAGAGCAGGCCGATGGCCAGGTACATCAGGAAAAACAGGATCAGGAACGGCTCGGTACTCCACAGCAACTCTGGCGTGTAGGAACGCAGGCCCCAGGCAAAACCGATGCCGAAGGT
Source organism: Pseudomonas sp. FBCC-B1667 (assembly GCF_059133255.1). Classification (NCBI taxonomy): domain Bacteria; kingdom Pseudomonadati; phylum Pseudomonadota; class Gammaproteobacteria; order Pseudomonadales; family Pseudomonadaceae; genus Pseudomonas; species Pseudomonas sp. FBCC-B1667. The sequence goes on from NZ_CP101437.1 coordinate 6,571,895, forward strand.
GCCGACAAAACCGATCAAATTGAGCAATCGCCAGGCCTTGAACCAGGCGATGGCAAGGATGCCGGCATTGAGCAACGCAAAGTAGCTGAACAGCGCGACGTGGTTGCCGGCGCCAGTGGACGTGAGAATGGGCGCGGCAAAACCGCCCAGCGCGGCGACGCAGGCCAGCGCCAGGGAATCCTGGGTGATCGCCAGAATGGCCGAGAACACCGTCACCGCCACCAGCAGGCCCAGCGCTGCGGTCGGATCAAGCAGCGGATGCAAACGCATGGCGGCGAACACCGTCAGGTACAGCACGGCAATGCCGGTGCCTTGCAGCATCAATGCGTAATTCGTGTTGCGATGACGCAGCCACCAGCCCAGACCGAGCAGCCCCAATGCCGCCGCCGCAACCCCGGCGTAGCGCAGTTCAATCGGCACCACCATGCCTTCGGTCGCGTATCGCAGCAGAAAGGCCAGACCCAGGAACAACAGCACCACACCGACCCGCAGCACAGTATTGCCGCCGAACAGCCAGGCGCGGGCGCCGCGGATGGCACGATCGATGAAGTTGGGGCCACGCGGGATGGCCGGTTCACGGGCGACCGGCTCGGGTTTCCAGGCATCGGCGGGCAGCGGCTGACTGGATTCAGTCGCCGCAACGGTGATCGGTTCGAGTTCGGCAGGGAGGTCCCAGATCAGTTCCGGGGTGTCGGCAGGGATGTCGTCGAGGGTAAATTCAGGAGGTGCAACGGACTCGTTGGCGATCGGTTCGCTGGTTTCAGGCGCTTTGACGCCAGACACTTCCAGTAAGGCGAGACGTTGCTGCACGGCATTCAGCGCAACTTGTGTCTGCTCCAGCACGAGGTGTTGCTCGGCCGCTTTTGAACCCAAACGGGCGATGTGAATGGCTTGACCAATACCCAAGCCGAGCAACGCGCCCAACAGCGCATCACTGAATGACTCGTCGAGTATCCAGCCGAGCACCAGCCCAATCAGCATGAAAATCCATTGCATGGTCGATATCCCTAAGCGGCCCATTGCCTTGTGGCGTCTGCACTGACGCCATCGCGGGCAAGCCACGCTCCCACAGGATTTACATGTGGGAGCGTGGCTTGCCCGCGATTGAGCGCGCAGCGCTCACTGAAACTGGTGCTTAGTATATCGGCCAGGCCCAACGCACGTCGGGCCTGGCACGCAATTATTGCAAAAAGTTACTCCAATGCCTTCCAGATGTCCGTCGCGTACTCACGAATGGTCCGGTCCGAGGAGAACCAGCCCATCCGCGATGTGTTCAACACCGCCGAGCGCCACCATTCCTTGGAATCATGCCAATGGGCTTCGACGCGCATCTGCGCGTCCCAGTAAGAGTCGAAGTCGGCACAAACCAGAAAACGGTCGTAATCCACCAGCGAATCGATCAGCCCGGTGTAACGGGACGGATCATCCGGCGAGAACACTCCGCCACGGATTGCTTGCAGCACGTCATTCAGCCGATGAGACGCGGCGATGTCCGGCGTCGCATTGAACTCATGGTTCTGTTTGCGCGCCTCAACCTGCTGCGCGCTGAGGCCGAAAATGAACATGTGCTCGGCGCCGATGCGTTCGCACATTTCGACGTTGGCGCCATCGAGGGTGCCGATGGTCAGTGCACCGTTAAGGCCGAATTTCATGTTGCTGGTGCCGGAAGCTTCGAAACCTGCCGTGGAAATCTGCTCCGACAAATCCGCCGCCGGAATAATGCTCTCCGCCAGGCTGACGTTGTAGTTAGGCAGGAACACCACTTTGAGCAAACCGCGCACGGTCGGGTCGTTGTTCACCACCCGGGCAATGTCATTGGTCAATTTGATGATCAGCTTGGCCTGGTGATAACTGGCGGCAGCCTTGCCGGCGAAGATCTTCACGCGTGGCACCCAGTCTATTTCCGGCTCGGCACGAATCGCCTGATACAACGCCACGGTGTGCATCAGGTTGAGCAACTGGCGCTTGTACTCGTGGATCCGCTTGACCTGCACGTCGAACATCGCCGCCGGGTTGACCGCGACCCCGAGCCGTTCGTGAATGATGTACGCCAGGGCTTTTTTGCTGTGCAGGCGCTGCTCGGCGAATGCCTTACGGAACGCGGATTTCTCGGCGAAAGGTTCCAGGTCGAGCAAGCGCTCTTCGGGGTTGTCCAGCAAATCAGGCCCGAGGGCATCAACCATCATCGACGTCAGTTCGGGGTTGGCCTGGTAGAGCCAGCGGCGGAAGGTGATGCCGTTGGTCTTGTTGTTGATCCGGTCGGGGTAGAGTTTGTGCAGTTCGGAGAACACGGTTTTGCGCATCAGCTGCGTGTGCAACCCGGACACGCCGTTGACGCTGTGCGAACCCAGGAACGCGAGGTTGCCCATGCGCACACGACGGCCATTGTCTTCTTCGATCAGCGACACCGCGCGCAGCACATCGAAGTCGTGAATGCCTTTGGCCCGCAGCGAATCGATGTGTTGGGCGTTGATCAGGTAAATGATCTGCATGTGCCGCGGCAACATCCGCTCCATCAAGCCGACGGGCCAGGTTTCCAGCGCTTCGGGCAGCAGCGTGTGGTTGGTGTACGACAGCGTGTCCACGGTGACCTGCCACGCCGCATCCCAGGCGACGTCGTAGACATCGACCAGTTGGCGCATCAATTCGGCCACGGCAATCGAGGGGTGCGTGTCGTTGAGCTGGATCGCCGCGTGGTCGCCGAGGGTGAGCACCGAGGTGTGCATGTTGCGGTGACGACGCAGTAAATCCTGCAAGGACGCAGCGACGAAGAAGTATTCCTGGCGCAGGCGCAGTTCCTGGCCGGCTTCGGTGCTGTCCGCCGGATAAAGTACCCGGGAAATACTTTCGGCCCGGGCGACTTCTGCCACGGCGCCCAAGTGGTCACCGGCGTTGAAGCGTTCCAGGTGCAAATCTTCCATCGCCCGGGCGCGCCACAGACGCAGTGTATTGACGCTCGACCCGCGCCAGCCGACCACCGGCGTGTCATACGCAATCGCCCGCACGGTTTCCGCCGGGGACCAGACTTGCTTGGTCTTGCCGCTTTCATCGGTGACGGTTTCGACGCTGCCGCCGAAGCCGATCGGGTAAACGACTTCTGGTCGCTCGAATTCCCACGGGTTGCCGAAGTCCAGCCAGTGTTCGGTCTGTTCTTGCTGCCAGCCATCGACGATAGCCTGGCGGAACAACCCGTGTTCATAACGAATGCCGTAGCCGTGGCCAGCGATGCCCAAGGTCGACATGCTTTCCATGAAGCACGCGGCCAGACGACCGAGGCCACCGTTGCCCAGCGCCGCATCGGGCTCCAGCAGGCGGATGCGTTCGAGGTCGACACCGAGTTCGGTCAGCGCTTCACGAGCAACGTCGAGCAAGCCAAGGTTGCTCAGGCTGTCGTAGAGCAGCCGGCCGATGAGAAATTCGAGGGAGAGGTAATAAACCCGTTTCTGCCCTTTGCGGTAAATCTGCCGGGTGTGGTCCATCCAGTGCTCGACCATGTGATCCCGCGCCGCCAGGGCGATGGCTTCAAACCAGTCGTGGTCGAAGGCGTGATCCGGGTCTTTACCCACCGCGTAGGTGAGTTTGGTCAAGACGGCGTCGCGGAATGCGGCCACCTCTGCTTCGCGAACAAGTGGTTCTTGAGTCATCGATAGGACCTCGAGCGAGCGTGGAGTTGTTGAGCCTAGACGGTCTGACAGACGGCGGGGGCTCTGGTTCGGCAGTTTTTCCTGATAGTGCGAGATAGCTGGGAATTAAATTGTCGTGTGCCTGAATCAATGCAGGGGCCGTGCCGGATTAACGATGCTTTTTGGGCGGCACTGAAAAAATCTGGCGAAAGGTTGTTCAAAAATCCACCAGTCCCGGTATGATCGCGCGCCCTGATACACGTAGCTGGTAACAACCGATGATGAAGCCCAACCTGATCGCCGCCGCAGAGATCGATCGCCTCGATACCTGGGCCAAGTACTCTGCGCCGATGTGCGGTTCCTGCGTGTCCAGCTGCTGCACGCTGCCGGTCGAGGTCAAGATCAAGGACCTGATCCGTATCGGCATCGTCGACGAGTTCGAGCGCGGCGAGCCGGCGAAGAACATCGCCAAGCGACTGCAGAAGGAAGGGATCGTCGAGCGTTACAGCCAGAAGACCGAGATCTTTACCCTCCAGCGCATGAGCAATAACGATTGCCTGTACCTGGATCGCAAGAGCCGTCTGTGCACTATTTATGAAAAACGCCCGGATACCTGCCGCAATCACCCGAAAATCGGGCCGCGGCCGGGGTATTGCGCGTACAAGCCGAAAGAAGTGGTGCGCGAGACCAGCGAGAGCCGTCGACCGCTCGATAAGTTCTGATCTGCACTTCACCTGTGGCGAGGGGGTTTGCCCCCTCGCCACAGTGATCATCAAACCCCGGACAAACAAAAACGCCCCCGACCTTGCGGTCGGGGGCGTTTTTTTGTCAGCTAACTAAATGACTTAGTTACCGGACTTCTTCGCAGCGCGGGTACGCTCGCTTTCGCCCAGGATCTTCTTGCGAAGACGGATGGACTTAGGAGTGACTTCGCACAATTCGTCTTCTTGAACGAATTCCAGAGCCTGCTCCAGGGTGAAGCGGATAGGCGGAACCAGAGCGATGGTTTCGTCTTTACCCGAAGCACGCATGTTGTCGAGCTTCTTGCCTTTGGTTGGGTTGACGCCCAGGTCGTTGTCGCGGCTGTTGATGCCGACGATTTGACCTTCGTACACGTCTTCACCGTGACCCAGGAACAGTTTGCCGCGAGCTTGCAGGGTTTCCAGCGAGTAAGTCAGAGCCTTACCGGTAGCAACCGACACCAGCACGCCGTTCTGACGGCCGGACATGTCGCCGGACTTCATCACGTCGTAACGGTCGAAGATCGAGGTCAGGATGCCTGCACCGGAGGTCAGGGTCAGGAACTCGTTACGGAAACCGATCAGGCCACGAGCCGGGATGTTGTACTCAAGGCGCACACGGCCCTTGCCATCCGGAACCATGTTGGTCAGGTCGCCCTTACGGATACCGATCTGTTCCATGATCGAACCTTGCGATTCTTCCGGCAGGTCGATGGTCACGTTTTCGTACGGTTCGTGCTTCACGCCGTCAACCATGCGGATGATCACTTCCGGACGACCAACACCCATTTCGAAGCCTTCGCGACGCATGGTTTCGATCAGTACCGAGAGGTGCAGCTCACCACGGCCGGAGACTTTGAACTTGTCGGCGGTGTCGCCTTCTTCAACGCGCAGGGCAACGTTGTAGAGCAGTTCTTTGTCCAGACGTTCCTTGATGTTACGGGACGTCACGAACTTGCCTTCTTTACCGCAGAAAGGCGAGTCGTTTACCTGGAAGGTCATGGAAACGGTTGGTTCGTCAACGGTCAGCGGCTTCATCGCTTCGACGTTCAGTGGGTCGCACAGAGTGTCGGAGATGAACAGCTGGTCGAAGCCGCTGATGCAGACGATGTCGCCGGCAGCTGCTTCGTCAACGTCGATACGGTGCAGACCGTGGTGACCCATCAGCTTCAGGATACGACCGTTGCGCTTCTTGCCGTCGGCGTCGATAGCGACAACCGGAGTGTTCGGCTTGATGCGGCCACGAGCGATACGGCCAACGCCGATAACACCGAGGAAGCTGTTGTAGTCCAGAGCGGAGATTTGCATCTGGAACGGACCATCACGGTCGACTTTCGGCGCAGGTACGTTGTCGACGATCGACTGGTACAGCGGGGTCATGTCTTCAGCCATGTCGGTGTGTTCCAGACCGGCAATGCCGTTCAGGGCCGAGGCGTAGACCACTTTGAAGTCCAGCTGTTCTTCGGTAGCACCAAGGTTGTCGAACAGGTCGAAGATCTGGTCCAGAACCCAGTCCGGACGCGCGCCTGGACGGTCAACCTTGTTGATGACCACGATTGGACGCAGGCCGGCTTCGAAAGCCTTCTTGGTCACGAAACGGGTTTGCGGCATAGGGCCGTCTTGAGCGTCAACCAGCAGCAGAACGGAGTCAACCATCGACATTACGCGTTCAACTTCGCCGCCAAAGTCGGCGTGGCCCGGGGTGTCCACGATGTTGATGTGGTAGCCGTTCCAGTTGATGGCGGTGTTCTTCGCCAGAATGGTAATACCGCGCTCTTTCTCCTGGTCGTTGGAGTCCATCACGCGCTCGTCGTTGAGCTCGTTGCGCTCCAGGGTGCCGGATTGACGCAAGAGTTTGTCTACCAGGGTGGTTTTACCATGGTCAACGTGAGCAATGATGGCGATGTTGCGTAGATTTTCGATCACTTGTGTATCTCGATCAGAGGATTCGGTGTGCTGACAAGTCTTGGCAGCGATTAACAGTAGAGTCAGGCCTTGCCGTTACAGCTTGACGGCAGAGTCGGGGGGCCGGTGACGCAGGCCACAGGCATACAGCCCCGGGCTCTTAGCTCGGTCGATAAACGCGCACATTGGCATGCCCCTCACTGAGCAAATGGTGGGCATGCAGGCGACTCATCACGCCTTTGTCGCAATACAGCAGGTACTGGCGAGTAGGGTCCAGTTCCTTGAAACGAGCGTTCAATGCATAGAAAGGCATCGCTTGTACCTCGATACCAGCCAGGGCCAGCGGATCATCTTCAGCGGCATCCGGGTGACGGATGTCGATGATGATTTGCCCCGCCAGCGCTTCGCTGACTTCTTCAATCTGCAAGTCCTGGCCCAATTCGTCGATTACGCGATCGATCGGTACCAGTTTGGCGTTCTCGAGCGCACGCTCAAGAATCGCCATGTCGAATTCTTTCTCTTCATGCTCCACGCGCGGACGCTTGGCGTGGGTCTTTGGGTTCACCGAGATGACCCCGCAGTATTCCGGCATGTGCTTGGCGAAATCGGCAGTCCCGATTTCGTTGGCCAGGTCGATGATGTCCTGCTTGTGACTGGCGATCAGCGGACGCAAGACCAGCTTGTCGGTCACGCAATCGATCACGGACAGGTTCGGCAGCGTCTGGCTCGACACCTGGGAAATCGCTTCACCGGTAACCAGCGCTTCGATGTCCAGCCGATCAGCAATACGGGAAGCAGCGCGCAACATCATACGCTTCAAAACTACACCCATATGACTGTTATCGACTTTCCCGAGAATTTCTCCCAGAACTTCCTCGAACGGCACACTGACAAATAACACGCGTTGGGAGCTTCCGTACTTCTTCCAGATGAAGTGCGCGACTTCCATGACGCCCAGTTCATGGGCCCTTCCGCCCAGATTGAAGAAGCAGAAATGGCTCATCAGGCCACGACGCATGATCTGATACGCCGCCACGGTGGAGTCGAAGCCACCGGACATCAGCACAAGCGTCTGTTCCAGCGCACCCAGCGGATAACCGCCGATGCTGTTGTGCTGGCTGTGGATCACAAACAACCGTTTGTCGCGAATTTCGATGCGAACTTCGATTTCCGGCTCTTTCAGCGAGATTCCGGCGGCGCCGCACTGACGACGCAGTTGGCTGCCGACGTATTTTTCGACGTCCATCGAGCTGAATTCGTGCTTGCCGGCACGCTTGCAGCGCACCGAGAAGATCTTGCCGGCCAGGGATTCACCGAAGTGCTGCTTGCACTTGGCGACGATGTCGTCGAAGTCGCCCAACGGGTATTCATCGACCTGCAGGAAATGCGCGATGCCCGGCATGCAGCTCAGGCGCTCGGTCATCTCCTTCAGGGCTTTGGGCTCGCTGACGCGGGTTTCCAGCTCGAGATTGTCCCACACACCGTTCACCACCACGGCCGGGTCCAGATCGCGGAGCACGGTGCGGATATTTTTAGCCAATTGGCGGATGAAACGCATCCGTACCGGGCGGCTCTTGATGGTGATCTCGGGAAAGACTTTTACGATTAGTTTCATGAAAACAGCGCGCGCTGGGCCAGCCGAAAAAGGGGGGCGCGGATTATAGCGGAAATTGCTCAAGGTTTAACCAGTTAATGTGCAGAAGGTTTTGCGCGCACCAAAACGGGTCATTTATGGATTTTAACGCTACATTGTAGGGCGAGATTTTCCGCTGACAGACGCTTTGTACCTTTATAAGCGTGAAATTGGGGCAAAAAACCCATGGTGGGGCACTGGCATGCAATTTGCTCCCTTGTGAGGCAGGTTGCCTTGGCAGAGTATTCGCGCCGGCATCACCCACATTCTAAGGGCATCCACTACTAAGCCCGAAGCCACCCGGAGGACACTATGTCGAAGTCGGTTCAACTCATCAAAGATCATGACGTCAAGTGGATTGATCTGCGCTTCACGGACACCAAAGGCACTCAGCACCACGTGACCATGCCGGCTCGCGACGCGCTGGATGACGCTTTCTTCGAAGAAGGCAAAATGTTCGACGGCTCCTCCATTGCTGGCTGGAAAGGTATCGAAGCCTCCGACATGATCCTGATGCCGGACGACAGCACCGCCGTACTCGACCCGTTCACCGAAGAGCCGACCCTGATCCTGGTTTGCGACGTGATCGAGCCTTCGACCATGCAAGGCTACGACCGCGACCCTCGTGCGATCGCCAAGCGCGCCGAGGAATACCTGAAGTCGACCGGTATCGGCGACACCGTATTCGTAGGTCCAGAGCCTGAGTTCTTCATCTTCGACGAAGTGAAGTTCAAGTCCGACATCTCCGGTTCGATGTTCAAAATCTTCTCCGAACAAGGTTCGTGGATGTCCGACCAGGACGTGGAAGGCGGCAACCGTGGCCACCGTCCAGGCGTCAAAGGCGGCTACTTCCCTGTTCCACCGTTCGACCACGACCACGAAATCCGTACCTCCATGTGCAACGCCATGGAAGAAATGGGCCTGGTCATCGAAGTTCACCACCACGAAGTGGCAACTGCTGGCCAGAACGAAATCGGCGTGAAGTTCAACACTCTGGTTGCCAAGGCTGACGAAGTTCAAACCCTGAAGTACTGCGTACACAACGTTGCTGATGCATACGGCCGCACCGCGACCTTCATGCCTAAGCCGCTGTACGGCGACAACGGTTCGGGTATGCACGTTCACCTGTCCATCGCCAAAGATGGCAAGAACACCTTCGCTGGCGAAGGCTATGCCGGCCTGTCCGACACCGCCCTGTACTTCATCGGCGGCATCATCAAGCACGGCAAGGCCCTGAACGGCTTCACCAACCCGTCGACCAACTCCTACAAGCGTCTGGTCCCAGGTTTCGAAGCTCCAGTGATGCTGGCCTACTCGGCTCGCAACCGTTCCGCTTCGATCCGTATTCCTTACGTGTCCAGCCCTCGCGCTCGCCGTATCGAGGCCCGCTTCCCGGACCCGGCAGCTAACCCGTACCTGGGCTTCGCTGCACTGTTGATGGCTGGCCTGGACGGCATCCAGAACAAGATCCACCCTGGCGACGCAGCTGACAAAAACCTGTACGACCTGCCGCCTGAAGAGGCGAAAGAGATCCCACAAGTTTGCGGCAGCCTGAAAGAAGCCCTGGAAGAGCTGGACAAGGGTCGCGCGTTCCTGACCAAAGGTGGCGTGTTCTCCGACGACTTCATCGACGCTTACATCGCTCTGAAAAGCGAAGAAGAAATCAAGGTTCGCACCTTCGTACACCCACTGGAATATGAGCTGTACTACAGCTGCTGATCCGGTAACGCTGCAGCACGCGGCGTGACAAAGAGAGGCCTCCTTCGGGGGGCCTCTCTTTTTTTGTGGGGGCAATTTCCCACAATGAAATTCGCCATCTCCTCGGGCGCACGCAGTATCGTCCGGCATCAAACACCTTTGATGACTCGTAGCCTGTCCTTTGCCCGAACTCAAAGGATGGATCGATGAAAACCCTTACGCTCGCTCTCGGCGCCCTTGCCCTTCAAAGCTGCACAACAGCCACCGCACCCACGGGAATCGAACGAGAAATCCTGCTCAAAAGCAGCCAGTCGTGGGACAACTCACCTTACGTTCGCTACCCGGCTGCGGCGCCCGAGCTGACAGTGCTCAGACTCAAGATACCGGCCAACACCCAATTGCCTTGGCACACCCACGCCATTCCCAACACGGGCTACGTCCTCTCTGGCGAACTGCTGATCGAGAGTAAAGACAATGGCCAGAGCAGGCGCGTCAAACAAGGTGAAGCCGTGGCGGAAATGGTCGACGTCGTCCATCGCGGGGTCACTGGTGATGAACCGGTAGAACTTATTGTGTTCTATGCTGGCAGCGAAGGTATTCCACTGTCGGAGTAAATCCTTGCTGCTCACAGGGAGTCTGAATGCGGCCACTTTTATTGCTTTTGCTGCTGTTCTTCGCTTATCCAGTGGCAGCTCAAATCTACAAATACACCGACGCCGACGGCAATATCGCCTATAGCAATCAACCGCCTGATGGCGTCAGAGCCCAACCGGTTGAGCTTGCGCCACTCAACAGTGTTGAGCGCCAGCCTCCTCCCGCAGCGTCTACCGACGGCGTTAACAATCAGCAGCCACAGAGCACCTATGAGGCGCTGCAACTGGCAGGCCTGCCCACCGATGAGGCCCTGCGCGCGAATAACGGGACGTTCACCGTCAGCGTCCTGATCAAGCCCCGCTTGCAAGCGCCGCATCTGTTGCGATTGCTGCTGGATGGCCAGCCGTATGGGCAATCGAGCAATGTGCCGATTCTGCAACTGGTGAACATCGACCGTGGCGAACACAGCCTGGCGGTGCAGGTAATCAATGGCGAGGCGATCCTTCAGCAAAGTCCGACCGTGATGTTCACGGTGCAACGTGTGCACAAGCCATGAAGCTTTGGCTACTGATCGCCTGCTTGATCGCCTTCCCTGCCAATGCCGAGGTGTTCACCTATGTCGACGCACAAGGCAATCGCGCCTTCACCGACCTGCCGCAGCACGGCAACGCCAAACGCGTACCGCTGACGACCAGCAATCGCATGGCTGCCCAGCCCACTGTTGCGAAGGCGCTGATTGCCGCGAACCCGCCCGAAGAGCAACCACTGTTTCACTACGACTTGCTGCGCATCCTGGTGCCAGAGCCGGACGCGACGATCCGCAGCAATGCCGGCGAAATTATCGTCAGCGTCACCAATGAACCCGGCCTGCAACCGGGTCATCGCTACCGCCTGCTGCTCGACGACCAACCCACTGCCGAACCGGGCCTGAGCCCTGTTTTCCCTCTGAGCAATATCGATCGCGGCAGCCACAACCTGTCAGTGGAAATCCTCGACGAACAAGGTCGTACTGTAGAACGCACGGCCAATCAGCCCCTCCACATGATGCGCACCTCACTCGCACAACAACGCCGGGTCAAACCCTGCACCCTCGTCGACTACGGCCAGCGGCCCGAGTGTCCCCCGGAAGAAAAACCGGCAGAAGAAAAAAATCCCTTCATGCGTTTGTTCTAACACCGCTGAGCTTTGCGCACTATATTGGTGCGAGAGGGTGCACTGTACCCACATCGCAACCCATTTTGGTTCGAAAGTACCCGCAAAAGCTGGCAGAACGCCACGCAAACGAGCGTCAAACGTCCGTTTCAGGCGTTAATTGCTTCTTTTCGGAGCCTTGGTTTGGTTTTTGCATTTTCCCCGCATCAGCGCTTGTTTCTTGCGCACGCTCCGCTCCAAAAGAGGTCCTGATGACCATTAGCGACGCACTGCACCGCTTGCTACTCGACAACCTGACCACCGCCACCATCCTGCTCGACGCCGAATTGCGCCTTGAGTACATGAACCCGGCGGCGGAGATGCTGCTGGCCATCAGCGGCCAGCGCAGTCATGGGCAGTTCATCAGCGAGTTGTTTACCGAATCCACCGAAGCGCTGAATTCACTGCGCCAAGCGGTAGAACAGGCACACCCGTTCACCAAGCGTGAAGCGATGCTCACGGCCCTGACCGGCCAGACCCTGACTGTCGACTACGCGGTCACACCGATCCTGGCCAACGGCGCCACCATGCTGTTGCTGGAAGTCCACCCCCGTGACCGCCTGCTGCGGATCACCAAGGAAGAGGCGCAATTGTCGAAGCAGGAAACCAGCAAGATGCTGGTGCGCGGCCTCGCGCATGAAATCAAAAATCCGCTGGGCGGAATTCGTGGCGCCGCACAATTGCTCGCCCGCGAACTACCGGAAGAAAGCCTGCGCGATTACACCAACGTGATCATTGAAGAAGCCGATCGCCTGCGCAACCTCGTCGACCGCATGCTCGGCTCGAACAAATTGCCGTCGCTGGCCATGTGCAACGTCCACGAAGTGCTGGAGCGCGTCTGCCATCTGGTAGAAGCGGAAAGCCAGGGTTGCATTACCTTGGTGCGCGACTACGACCCGAGCATTCCGGACGTATTGATCGACCGTGAACAAATGATTCAGGCGGTTCTGAACATCGTGCGCAACGCGATGCAGGCCATCAGCAGCCAGAACGAATTGCGCCTGGGCCGCATCAGCCTGCGCACCCGCGCCATGCGCCAATTCACCATAGGCCATGTGCGCCATCGCCTGGTGACCAAGATCGAAATCATCGACAACGGACCGGGCATTCCTGCGGAACTTCAGGAAACCATCTTCTTTCCCATGGTCAGCGGTCGCCCGGACGGTACCGGACTCGGTCTGGCCATTACCCAGAACATCATCAGCCAGCACCAGGGCTTGATCGAATGTGACAGCCACCCAGGCCACACCACTTTCTCGATCTTTCTGCCACTGGAACAAGGAGCCACATCGACATGAGCCGTAGTGAAACCGTGTGGATCGTCGATGACGACCGTTCTATCCGTTGGGTTCTGGAAAAAGCCTTGCAGCAGGAAGGCATGACCACGCAGAGCTTCGACAGCGCCGATGGCGTGATGAGCCGCCTGGCGCGCCAGCAACCGGACGTGATCATCTCTGACATCCGCATGCCGGGCGCCAGTGGCCTGGACCTCCTGGCACGGATTCGCGAACAGCACCCACGGTTGCCAGTCATCATCATGACCGCTCACTCCGATCTGGACAGCGCTGTCGCGTCCTATCAGGGTGGCGCGTTTGAGTACCTGCCCAAGCCGTTCGACGTCGACGAAGCCGTTTCCCTGGTCAAGCGCGCCAATCAGCACGCGCAGGAACAGCAAGGCCTGGAAGTCCCGGTCGCCCTGACCCGCACCCCGGAAATCATCGGTGAAGCACCGGCGATGCAGGAAGTATTTCGCGCCATCGGGCGCTTGAGCCATTCCAACATCACGGTGCTGATCAACGGCGAATCCGGGACCGGTAAAGAGCTGGTGGCTCACGCCCTGCACCGCCACAGCCCACGGGCGGCCTCGCCGTTCATCGCGCTGAACATGGCGGCGATTCCAAAGGATTTGATGGAGTCCGAGCTGTTCGGCCACGAAAAAGGCGCGTTCACTGGCGCGGCCAACTTGCGCCGCGGTCGCTTTGAACAGGCGGATGGCGGCACGCTGTTCCTTGATGAAATCGGCGACATGCCGGCCGACACCCAAACCCGCTTGCTGCGGGTACTGGCCGACGGCGAGTTCTACCGCGTTGGCGGTCATGTGCCGGTCAAGGTCGATGTGCGAATCATCGCCGCCACTCACCAGAACCTGGAAACTCTGGTGCACGCCGGGAAATTCCGTGAGGACTTGTTCCACCGCCTCAATGTGATCCGCATCCATATACCGCGCCTGTCGGACCGTCGCGAAGACATCCCGACCCTGGCCAAGCACTTCCTCAGCCGCGCCGCGCAGGAACTGGCGGTCGAGCCGAAGCTACTGAAAAGTGAAACAGAGGAATACCTGAAGAACTTGCCGTGGGGCGGCAACGTGCGCCAGCTGGAGAACACCTGCCGCTGGATCACGGTGATGGCTTCGGGTCGCGAAGTGCACATCAGCGACCTGCCGCCGGAGCTGCTGAGCCTGCCGCAGGATTCGGCGCCGGTGACCAACTGGGAACAAGCGTTGCGCCAGTGGGCCGATCAGGCGTTGGCGCGGGGTCAGTCGAGCCTGCTGGACACCGCCGTGCCGGCTTTCGAGCGGATCATGATCGAGACCGCCCTCAAACACACCGCCGGCCGCCGCCGCGATGCGGCGGTCTTGCTGGGTTGGGGGCGTAATACCCTGACGCGCAAGATCAAGGAATTGGGGATGAAGGTGGACGGTGGGGATGATGATGAGGGGGATGAAGGCTAAGCAACCTTCAGCTCTTCGCTGACAGCGACATCCATTCGCGGGCAAGCCTCGCTCCTACAGGTCATGCGCCGATCTTAAATTGGCACAAACCCTGTAGGAGCGAGGCTTGCCCGCGAAGCTTTTGGGGCCAACGTGCACCGCCGCAATGCACCGTGAACCGCAATCGCGCACAAACACTGATCCCGCCCCCCGCCATTTTTCACAATCGAACCCCTATCGAAAAAACACGAAAGCCCCGGAATACGGGGCTTTCGACGTTTCAGCGCGGCTTTCTGTTTCAACTTGTTAAAAAATGGCACGCCCCCTGCAATAGTCCATTCAGTGATTCAGTTCACTACCCGGTTTCGGGGACCTTGGTACAGGCAGGCCGGGGATTCCCCTCTTTACATCGGGCTCACACCGCACAGGCGACGAGCCCACCCCGTTTTGGGGCCCTTGATACAGGCAGGTCAGGGGTTCCTTCTTTACACCGGGCTCACGACGCAATGCATGAGCCCTGCCGTTTTGGGAACCTTGGTACAGGCAGGCCGGGGATTCCCTCTTTTATTGCTCCCGGAGATGGATCTCCAGCCGCCAGCGGTCATCGACTTCGCGACCGGCCCATTCGCCTTGCAGCGGCCGGGCCGCCACCACTGACAGCAACAACCCCCCATCACTCAAGCGAACACGCCAGTTGACGTTTTTATCGTCGAGCCTGAGCTGACCTTTCTGCGCCTTGCCCTCAGCCTCGAACAGCAGCGCGAGGCTACCGTCGACAAATTCGCCGTGGCTCTTGGGTTCGTTGTTGAACCACACCACCAGGCCGTCGCTCGTGACCTCGACTTGCTGCAAGACAGTCGGGTCTGGCGCGGTCAGGCGACCGATCATCAGCCCCACCATCATCCCGACAATCGCCAACGAACCGAGCACTCGTGGGAATAGTTTCGAACGGGGGTCCTTTGGCGGCGTAGAATGCCCGTCATCTTTACCTTCGGAGCCGTGCATGTTTCACGTCATCCTTTTTCAACCAGAAATTCCGCCGAATACCGGCAACGTTATCAGGCTGTGCGCCAACAGTGGCTGCCACCTGCATTTGATCGAGCCGCTGGGCTTCGAGATGGACGACAAGCGCCTGCGCCGGGCCGGCCTCGATTACCACGAGTACGCCACCCTGCAACGCCACGCCGACCTCGCCAGCTGCCTGGAGAGCCTGGGTCATCCACGGTTGTTCGCCTTTACCACCAAAGGCTCGCGACCGTTCCACGACGCCAGCTTTGCTGAAGGTGACGCCTTCCTGTTCGGCCCGGAAAGCCGGGGCCTGCCCGCCGACGTGCTCGACGCCTTGCCCGGCGAACAACGCCTGCGCTTGCCGATGCGCGAAGGCTGCCGCAGCCTGAACCTGTCCAACACCGTGGCCGTCGCCGTGTATGAAGGCTGGCGCCAGCTCGGTTTCAAGTAACACCGCATAACAAATGTGGGAGCGGGCTTGCTCGCGAAGGGGCCATAACATTCAACATCTTCGTTGACTGTTACACCGCTTTCGCGAGCAAGCCCGCTCCCACATTGGACTTGCGTCGACTCTCAGGACTGCTTACTGAACGGTCGGAGTTTCGCCAGCCGCCTGCATGCGTTGCAGTTCTTGTGCGTACAGCGCGTCGAAGTTCACCGGTGCCAGCATCAGGGCCGGGAACGAGCCACGGGTGACCAGGCTGTCCAGGGTTTCGCGAGCGTACGGGAACAGGATGTTCGGGCAGAACGCGCCGAGGGTGTGGCTCATCGAAGCGTCGTCCAGGTTCTTGATCAGGAAGATCCCGGCCTGTTGTACTTCAGCGATGAATGCCACTTCGCCGTTTTCACCGTTTTTCACGGTTACGGACAAGGTCAGCACGACTTCATGGAAGTCGCCTTCCAGTGCCTTTTGGCGAGTGTTCAGATCCAGGCCGACGCTCGGCTCCCACTGCTGACGGAAAATCGCCGGGCTTTTCGGGGCTTCGAAGGACAAGTCACGTACGTAGATGCGCTGCAAGGAGAATTGCGGTGCGGTTTCTTCTTCGCTAGCTGCAGTGTTCTGTTGGTCAGTCATCTCAGATCCTTTCTGATCTTGGGGTCTTATAGGGAAGGTATTCAGGCCTTGAGCAAGGCATCGAGCTTACCGGCACGCTCAAGGGCAAACAAATCATCACAACCACCCACGTGGGTGCTGCCGATCCAGATCTGCGGCACAGACGTACGTCCGGCTTTCTGAGCCATGGCGGCGCGCACCTGCGGCTTGCCATCGACCTTGATCTCTTCGAAGGCCACCCCTTTGTTCTCGAGCAGGTACTTGGCTCGTGAACAGTAAGGGCAGTAATCGCTGGAATAGACGACGACGTTGCTCATATCACTTCACCTTGACCAGCGGCAGGTTGTCGCCCTTCCAGCTGGAAATACCACCGGAGAGCTTGGCGGCGGTGAAGCCGGATTTCATCAGTTCACGGGCATGGGTACCGGCGGTCTGGCCCAGGGCGTCGACCAGAATAATGGTCTTGGCCTTGTGCTTTTCCAGTTCGCCAATGCGTGCGGTCAGTTTGTCGTGAGGAATGTTCAACGCGCCAACGATGTGACCGGCGGCGAAGTCCTTGGTCGAACGGATGTCGACCACGACGCCAGCGTCCTTGTTGACCAGCCCGGTCAGTTCACCGGTACTCAGGCTACGACCGCCGCCCTGCATTTGATAGGCAATCAGCGCCGCCAGCAGTACGACGAAGATACCGACAAGAATGTAGTGGTTAGTGGCAAATTCAATCAGGTGAGCAACCATCGAAGGAGGTTCCAGGGCGTTAAAATGTCGGCCAGTATACACAGCCACTATGGTGGGCCAAACCCCGTCCGGCGGTGACGTGGCCGGAACTTCGCTTTAAACTGCCACTCCCTTTTCCAACGCCCTCTTTTAACTCAGCCACGAGTGGAATCCATGACTACCACGCCTAAACCTTTGGTCCTGATTATTCTCGATGGCTTCGGTCACAGTGAGAGCCCTGAATCCAACGCTATCTTTGCCGCGAAGAAGCCCGTACTGGACCGACTGTGGGCCACCGTTCCGAACGGCCTCATTTCCGGCAGCGGCATGGATGTCGGCCTGCCGGACGGCCAGATGGGCAACTCCGAAGTCGGCCACATGAACCTCGGCGCCGGCCGTGTGGTGTATCAGGACTTCACCCGCGTGACCAAATCGATCCGCGACGGCGAGTTTTTCGAAAACCCGACCATCTGCGCCGCTGTGGATAAAGCCGTTGCCGCCGGCAAAGCCGTGCATTTCATGGGCCTGCTGTCCGATGGCGGCGTTCACAGCCACCAGGACCACTTGATCGCCATGGCTGAACTGGCGTTCAAACGCGGCGCTGAAAAAATCTACCTGCACGCTTTCCTCGATGGCCGCGACACGCCGCCGAAAAGCGCCCAGTCGTCCATCGAACTGCTCGACGCGACCTTCCAGGCGCTGGGCAAAGGCCGGATCGCCAGCATCATCGGCCGTTACTTCGCCATGGACCGCGACAACCGTTGGGACCGCGTGTCCCAAGCGTATAACCTGATTGTCGACGGCAAAGGCGAATTCAACGCCGCAACCGCCCAGGAAGGTCTGGAAGCCGCATACGCCCGTGGCGAGAGCGACGAGTTCGTCAAAGCCACCTCCATCGGCGAGCCGGTCAAGGTCGAAGACGGTGATGCGGTGGTGTTCATGAACTTCCGCGCCGACCGCGCCCGTGAGCTGACTCGCGTGTTCGTCGAAGACGGTTTCAAGGAATTCGAACGCAGCCGTCAGCCGAAACTGGCCGGTTTCGTCATGCTGACCCAATATGCTGCGAGCATTCCTGCGCCCTCGGCGTTCGCCGCGGGCAGCCTGGAAAACGTACTGGGCGATTACCTGGCGAAAAACGGCAAGACGCAACTGCGCATCGCCGAAACCGAGAAGTACGCGCACGTGACCTTCTTCTTCTCCGGCGGTCGTGAAGAACCGTTCCCGGGCGAAGAACGCATTCTGATCCCATCGCCAAAAGTCTCTACCTATGACTTGCAGCCAGAGATGAGCGCTCCGGAAGTCACCGACCGCATCGTCGATGCCATCGACAATCAGCGTTACGACGTGATCGTGGTCAACTACGCCAACGGTGACATGGTCGGCCACAGCGGCGTGTTTGATGCCGCAGTGAAAGCCGTTGAATGCCTGGACCAGTGCGTCGGCCGCATCGTCGAAGCCCTGGACAAGGTCGGTGGCGAAGCGCTGATCACCGCTGACCACGGCAACGTCGAGCAGATGGCCGATGAAGCCACCGGCCAGGCGCACACCGCACACACCACCGAGCCTGTGCCGTTCATCTATGTCGGCAAGCGTGACCTCAAGGTGCGTGAAGGCGGCGTACTGGCAGATGTGGCGCCCACCATGCTGATGCTGATGGGCCTGGAAAAACCGGCAGAAATGACCGGGACATCGATTCTGGTGTAACCCGCTTCGTCAAACACCACAGGGTTTGTGGTGTTTTTTTGTCCAGTTATCACACAGTCCCAATTGGGCATTTTTTTTGCCACGCTTGGCGGGCATACTAGGCCGTCCCTTTCCCTGGTGTCGCCCGCCTCTATGCTCCGCGTCCTGATAGCCCTTGCACTGACTTGCCTGCTCCAACCGGCTTTTGCTGACGAGCGCGAGCAAACCCAACAACAGTTGGACGCCACGCGTCAGGACATTGCCGAGCTGAAAAAACTGCTGGGCAAGCTCCAGGAAGAAAAATCCGGTGTGCAGAAAGAGCTCAAGGGCACCGAGACTGAAATGGGCAAGCTCGAGAAGCAGGTCGATGCTCTGCAAAAAGAGCTGAAGAAAAGCGAATCCGAGCTGCAGCGACTCGATGCAGAGAAAAAAAAACTCCAGAGCGCGCGCACTGAACAGCAACGACTGATCGCCATACAGGCCCGCGCCGCCTATCAAAACGGCCGTCAGGAATACCTGAAGCTGCTGCTGAACCAGCAGAACCCGGAAAAATTCGCCCGCACCCTCACCTATTACGACTACCTGAGTCAGGCCCGCCTGGAGCAGCTGAAGAATTTCAACGAAACCCTGCGCCAACTGACCAATGTCGAAAAAGACATCGACACCCAACAGGCGCAGTTGCTCGTACAGAAGAGCAGCCTCGACACCCAGCGCGATGAGCTCGACAAAGTCCGCAAGGAACGCCAGCAAGTCCTGGCCAAGCTCAACGACGACGTAAAGGCCCGCGACCAAAAACTGGCATCCCGCGAGCAAGATCAGGCAGACCTGTCTAAAGTCCTTAAAACCATTGAAGAAACCTTGGCTCGCCAGGCCCGTGAGGCAGAAGAAGCGCGGCAAAAAGCGCTGATCGCCCAGCAGGAAGCCGAAAAAAAGCGTTTACGTGAGGCCCAGGCGGCTGCAGACGCAGAGACCACCGACGCCCCACGCAAACCGGTCAAGTCGACACCCGGCGCGCTGGTTTCAAGCTCAGGCGAGACCTTTGGCGGTCCTTTCGCATCAACTCGGGGAAAACTTCCCTGGCCGGTTGATGGTCGATTGTTGGCACGCTTCGGCGAGTCCCGTGGCGACGATGCCCGCACCAAGTGGGACGGCGTGATGATCAGCGCCTCCGCCGGCAGCCAGGTGCACGCCGTGCATGGCGGTCGCGTGGTGTTTGCCGACTGGTTGCGTGGCGCCGGGCTGCTGGTGATTCTCGACCACGGCAACGGTTTTTTGAGTCTTTATGGTCACAACCAGACGCTGCTCAAGTCTGCGGGTGACGTGGTAAAAGCCGGTGAGTCCATCTCCACTGTCGGTAACAGTGGCGGGCAGGACACACCAGCACTGTATTTCGCAATTCGTCAGCAGGGTCACCCGAGTGATCCGGCGCAATGGTGTCGTGCGCAAGGATAAGCACGCTACCTAATTCAGGAGTTCGTTCGACATGCTGCATTTGTCCCGCCTTACCTCGCTGGCCCTGACGATCGCCCTGGTGATCGGCGCGCCTCTGGCGTTCGCCGCGCAACCGGCCCCGGCAGTCGCGCCTGCGGGCACTGCCGCGACGACCAAGGCACCGTTGCCACTGGAAGAATTGCGCACCTTTGCCGAGGTCATGGACCGGATCAAGGCTGCCTATGTTGAACCGGTGGACGACAAGACCCTGCTGGAAAACGCCATCAAAGGCATGCTGAGCAATCTCGACCCGCACTCCGCCTACCTGGGCCCGGAAGACTTCACCGAACTGCAGGAAAGCACGAGCGGTGAATTCGGCGGCCTGGGCATTGAAGTCGGTGCCGAAGACGGTTTCATCAAGGTGGTTTCGCCGATCGATGACACCCCGGCCTCCAAGGCCGGCATTCAGGCTGGCGACTTCATCGTCAAGATCAACGGCCAGCCGACTCGCGGCCAGACCATGACCGAAGCCGTGGACAAGATGCGCGGCAAGATCGGCCAGAAAATCACGCTCACGCTGGTACGCGATGGCGGTACTCCGTTCGACGTTACCCTGGCCCGCGCCGTTATCCAGGTTAAAAGCGTGAAGTCGCAGCTGCTGGAAAACGGCTACGGCTATATCCGCATCACACAGTTCCAGGTCAAGACCGGCGAAGAGGTCTCCCAGGCCCTGGCCAAGCTGCGCAAGGAAAACGGCAAGAAGCTCAACGGTATAATCCTCGACCTGCGTAACAACCCCGGCGGCGTGCTGCAGGCGGCGGTGGAAGTGGTCGATCACTTCATCAAGAAGGGCCTGATCGTCTACACCAAAGGCCGTATCGCCAATTCCGAGCTGCGCTTCTCCGCGACCGGCAAGGACGAAAGCGAAGCCGTGCCAATGGTCGTGCTGATCAACGGCGGCAGTGCCTCGGCGTCCGAGATTGTTGCCGGTGCCTTGCAGGATCAAAAACGCGCGGTGCTGATGGGCACCACCAGTTTCGGCAAAGGCTCGGTTCAAACCGTGCTGCCACTGAACAACGATCGCGCGCTGAAGATCACGACGGCGTTGTACTTCACGCCCAACGGCCGCTCGATCCAGGCCCAAGGCATCGTTCCGGACATCGAGGTACGCAAGGCCAAGATCACCAACGAGCAGGACAGCGAATACTTCAAGGAAGCCGATCTGCAAGGTCACCTGGGCAATGGCAACGGCGGCGCCGACAAGCCGACCAGCTCCAGTGGCAAAGCCAAGGCCATGCCGCAGGATGATGATTACCAGTTGGCCCAGGCCTTGAGCCTGCTCAAAGGGTTGAGCATCACGTCCGGCCGCTGAGATGTTCCAGCGGTTTGTCCTGGGTTTATTGCTTTGCCTGACGGGTGTTGCTCACGCAGCGCCCGTCGAGACTTCTCCTCAAAAAGCCTATCTCAGCCTGATCATCGATGACCTGGGGCAAAACCTGCCCCGGGATCGCCGCGTGCTGGCCCTGCCCGGCCCGGTGACCACGGCGATCATGCCCGACACACCCCACGCCACCGAATTCGCTCGCGAAGCCCACCGCGCCGGCAAAATCGTCATCCTGCACATGCCCATGGACCCGGCCACCGGCCCGTTTGCCTGGCATCCTGACTTGCCCATCGAAGAACTGGAAAAACGCCTGAACGCAGCATTCAAGGTCGTGCCCTATACCGCGGGCATCAACAACCACATGGGCAGCCGCATGACTGCCCAGCAACCGGCCATGGCCTGGTTGATGGCGGACTTGCAGCAACACCACAAATTCTTCCTCGATAGCCGTACCAGCGCGCACACCGTTGCCGCAGCCGAGGCGCAGAAAATTGGGTTGCCGAGTGTTTCGCGGGATGTGTTTCTGGATGACGAGCGCACCGAAGCGGCAATTTTCACGCAGCTACAGACAGCGATAAGCCTGGCACGCAAGCAGGGTTCGGCGGTGATGATCGGGCATCCGTATCCGCAAACACTGGCGGTGCTGGAACGCGAGTTGCCGAAGCTGAAGGCTCAGGGGATTGAGTGGATTGACATCAAAATGATGATCAGCTTGCGCAGCAATCGGGCGACGGCAGCTCACGGGAAGGATGGCGTTTACCGGTAAGTCGCCACACCTCAGTTCAAATGTGGGAGCGGGCTTGCTCGCGAATGCGGTGTATCAGGCAACATTAATGTCGTCTGACACGCCCCTTCGCGAGCAAGCCCGCACACATTTGAATAGCGTGGTGTCAGAGGTATCGCGCCATGATGTCGTCCACCACGCCTTCCTTGCGCATCTGATCCAGCACTACTTGAAGCTTGCTGACAAGTTCATCCGGCACGTCTTTGTTCAACGCCAGGTACAGCTCGGCGCTGTTGAAGCGCAGCACCGTTTTCAGACCGTTCACGCCTTCCTGCCGCGCCAGATAACGCCCGGCGGGATCACCGGTGGCCCACAAGTCGATCTGGCCATTGACCAGCTTCTTCGCGTTGTCCTGATCGCGCAGCACAACGATCGGATTCAGCCCCTGCTTGCCCAGCGTCTCGGCAATCGCATCGCCCTTGTACGCACCAATCTTGTATTTGCGCGCGTCATCCAGCGTTTGAAGGCTGATCTTGCTGTCGGCTTTGGCCAGCATGATCCAGTCATCCGGACCAATCGGGCCCACCCACTTGAAGAGCTTCTCGCGATCAGGCAAACGCGCCATCACGAACACGCCGTAACCGGGTTTTTCCAGGGCGAGTTTGTAGATCCGCTCCCAAGGGAAACGTAGCGTCAGGCTGTAAGTGATGTCGGCACGTTTGAACATTTCGCGGACGATGTCCACGGCGATGCCGTTGATGTTCTCGTCTTGAGCGAAGTTTTTGCCGTTCTTCGCCATGTTGTAGGGCGGGAAATTTTCCGTCAGTAACACCAGATCGGTGTCGGGACTTTCTGCGGCACGCACTCCGCTGATAAACAAGAGGGAGGCACTGGCGAGGACGAGAAGAAAGCGTTTAAGCATGTCTGGCTACCGAAATCCATGGCGTACCCAAGAGTGCCTTGAGCCCGCCATGATGTCCACTGGCCTGTATCGTTTGTTTAACGCATGACGATTCCGCGGTGGGCCATGTAAGCCTTGGCTTCCTGCACGGTGTATTCGCCGAAGTGGAAAATACTTGCCGCGAGTACCGCGCTGGCGTGGCCTTCGAGGATGCCGTCAGCCAAGTGCTGCAAGTTGCCGACGCCACCGGAGGCGATCACCGGAATGCCCAGCGCATCGCTGATGGCGCGCGTCACGCCCAGGTCGAAGCCGTTTTTCATGCCGTCCTGATCCATGCTGGTCAACAGGATTTCACCGGCCCCGAGGCCTTCCATCTTCTTCGCCCATTCAACGGCGTCGAGGCCGGTTGGCTTGCGACCACCGTGGGTGAAGATTTCCCAGCGCGGAGTTTCGCCCGGGCCGGAGACCTTCTTGGCGTCGATGGCAACCACGATGCACTGCGAACCGAAATGCTGCGCCGCCTCGCCCACGAACTCCGGATTGAATACCGCAGCGGTGTTGATCGAGACCTTGTCCGCGCCGGCATTCAACAAGTTGCGAATGTCCTGCACGGTGCGCACGCCACCGCCCACAGTCAGCGGGATAAATACCTGGCTGGCCATGCGCTCCACGGTATGCAGCGTGGTGTCGCGACCGTCGACGCTGGCGGTGATGTCGAGGAACGTAATCTCGTCGGCGCCCTGCTCGTCGTAACGACGGGCGATTTCCACCGGGTCACCGGCGTCGCGAATGTTCTCGAACTTCACACCTTTGACGACCCGGCCATTATCCACGTCCAGGCAAGGGATGATGCGTTTGGCTAGCGCCATGGTCAGTCCTCAGCCTTTGTACGAATCGCAGAAAGCTTGCGCTTCAGCGACGTCGAGGGTGCCTTCGTAGATCGCCCGGCCGGTGATCGCACCGATGATGCCTGGCGCTTTGGCGTCGAGCAGCGACTTGATGTCACCGAGGTTGTGAATACCGCCGGACGCGATCACCGGAATGCGCGTGGCAGCGGCCAGCGCAGCGGTGAACGGTACGTTGCAGCCCTGCATCATGCCGTCTTTGGCGATGTCGGTATAAACGATCGCGGACACGCCGTCGGCTTCGAATTGCTTGGCCAGGTCGATCACCTGAACGGTGCTGATTTCAGCCCAGCCGTCGGTGGCGACAAAACCATCCTTCGCGTCCAGACCGACAATCACTTTGCCCGGGAACGCGCGGCAGGCTTCGGCGACGAAGGCCGGGTCTTTCACGGCTTTGGTGCCGATGATCACGTAGCTCACGCCCGCTTTCACGTAGTGTTCGATGGTTTCCAGGGAGCGGATACCGCCGCCGATCTGGATCGGCAGGTTCGGGTAGCGCTTGGCGATGGCGGTGACCACTTCGCCGTTGACCGGCTGGCCTTCGAAGGCGCCGTTCAGGTCGACCAGATGCAGACGACGGCAACCGCCCTCCACCCACTTGGCAGCCATGCTCACCGGGTCATCGGAGAACACCGTGGAATCTTCCATGCGGCCCTGGCGCAGACGAACACAGGCACCGTCTTTGAGATCGATAGCGGGAATAATCAGCATCTGGCAAACCTTCAAATTCGAGTATTCAGCTTCGCTCGGAAATCAGTTTTTCTCGAGCGCCCACAAGTCGCTTTCGATGCTTTCGAACCTCTCTTTGAGGTGCGTCTGCACATCGAAAATCGCCCTGTTGTAATAGTGCGGAGCAATTTCACGGGTAAACAGCTCAAGGATTTCGGCCGCTTCGAACGAACCCAGGTCCAGTTCGAAGCGATCCTCCATAAAGCGTTTGATCTTCTGGTTGGCCTCGTTCTCCTGTTCAGGAGTGAGGGTCAGGATCGGTGGCTTCTTCTTGACGGCCATTTACCAGCGGCCATCCCACGCGGCGAAGTTCTGCAGTAATTGCAGGCCATGGGTATGGCTCTTCTCCGGGTGGAACTGCACGGCGAAACGCGAGCCATCGGCCAGCGCTGCAGCGAAATCGACACCGTAGTGACCGCCACCCACCACCTGCCGCGCGTTGCCGGCGGCGATGTAGTAGCTGTGCACGAAGTAGAAACGCGCCAGGTCCGGAATGTCGTGCCACAGCGGGTGACTCACCTTTTGCGTCACTTCGTTCCAGCCCATGTGCGGGACTTTCAAGTGTTCGCCGTCTTCATGCAGGTCTTTGCCAAAGAACTTCACCGCGCCCGGGAACAGGCCGATGCAGTCGACGCCGTCGTTCTCTTCACTGCTGTCGAGCAAGGCTTGCATGCCGACGCAAATGCCGAGGAACGGGCGGTCCTGGCTGACTTCACGCACCAGCGAATCGAAGCCCAGGCGACGAATCTCCGCCATGCAATCGCGAATCGCGCCAACGCCGGGGAATACAACCCGGTCGGCTTCGCGAATCACGTCGGCATCGCTGGTAATCAAGACCTTGCCGGCACCGACGTGCTCGAGGGCCTTGGCCACCGAGTGCAGGTTGCCCATGCCGTAATCGATAACCGCGACCGTCTGCATTACAGAACGCCTTTGGTCGATGGCATCTGACCGGCCATGCGGTCATCGAGCTCTACGGCCATGCGCAAGGCGCGGCCGAAAGCCTTGAACACGGTTTCGATCTGGTGGTGGGTGTTGGTGCCGCGCAGGTTGTCGATGTGCAGGCTGACGAGGGCGTGGTTGACGAAGCCCTGGAAAAATTCCTGGAACAGGTCAACGTCGAAGCCGCCAACGGTAGCGCGGGTGTACGGCACGTGCATCTGCAGGCCTGGGCGGCCGGAGAAGTCGATCACCACGCGCGACAGCGCTTCATCGAGCGGCACGTAGGCGTGGCCGTAGCGACGGATGCCTTTTTTGTCGCCGATCGCTTTGGCGAAGGCCTGACCCAGGGTGATACCGACGTCTTCCACCGTGTGGTGGTCGTCGATATGCAGGTCGCCCTTGCTGACAATATCCAGGTCGATCAGCCCGTGACGGGCGATCTGGTCCAGCATGTGCTCAAGAAAAGGAACACCGATATCAAATCGGGCCTTTCCGGTGCCATCCAGGTTGATCGAGGCTTTGATCTGGGTTTCCAGAGTGTCGCGCTCGACTGACGCCTTACGTTCGGCCATCACCAGCTCCGCAAAATCATTGGGCGAAAAAGGCAGCCATTATAGGCACGCGGGGCCGAAACAGAAACACGAGAGGTGATATCACTGACGGACAGAACCCCGCGCTGTCGGGGATAGACATGTCCATACAAGCCAGCAAACACGGATGCTGTGCCTTGTGGAGACCAAATGTGGGAGCGGGCTTGCTCGCGAAAGCGGTGTGTCAGGCAACATTGATGTCGACTGATACTCCCTCTTCGCGAGCAAGCCCGCTCCCACAGGGTTTTTGCGTTAGTGGAACAGAACCGCCGTCTTCTGCAAGGTCACCCAAACACCCCACGCCAACGGAACACCCACCACCAACCACGCAGCAATCGCCAAAGGCTTGCTGCCCGGCGCCGCTTTCCACTCCAGCACGGTGCTGCTGTCAGCACCCTTGTCGTGGCCCAGCGCCTGTTCGGCGGCCAGTTCAGCGTCGGTCATGAAGTACTTGTCGGCCACCGGACGCACCAGCAGGTTGCACAGGAAGCCCAGCACCAGCAGGCCCGCGAGGATGTACAAGGTGATGTCGTAAGCGGCGGCGCGTTCAACGCCAATGCTCAGCTGATACTCACGCAGGTAGTTCACCAACACCGGACCCAATACGCCCGCCGCTGCCCACGCCGTCAACAGACGACCGTGGATCGCACCGACCATTTGCGTACCGAACAGGTCCGCCAGATACGCCGGGACCGTCGCAAAACCACCGCCGTACATCGACAGGATGATGCAGAACGCCGCCACGAACAGCGCAACATTGCCCAGGTGACCGAGGTTCGGGATCAACGCGTACAGCGCGAAACCGAGGGCGAAGAACACGAAATAGGTGTTTTTGCGACCCAGGTAGTCCGAGAACGAGGCCCAGAAGAAACGGCCGCCGATGTTGAACAGGCTCAGCAAACCGGTGAAGCCGGCAGCAATCGCCGCAATCGAAGCCAGTTGCCCGGCATCCAGTTGACCGAATGGCAGATCAACACCGATCAATTTGCCACCGAACACTTCCTGCAACAGCGGCGATGCCATACCAAGAATGCCGATACCGGCGGATACGTTCAGGCACAGCACCAGCCACACCAGACGGAACTGTGGAGTTTTCCACGCCACATTCACGTGAACGTGACGGTGAGTGATCATCGCATTCGACGCTTTTTTCGCCGGAGCGGTCCAGCCCTCAGGCTTCCAGCCGGTTGGCGGAACGCGGTAGGACAGTGCGCCACCGATCATGAACACGAAGTAAATCGCGGCCATCACCAGGAAGCTCTGCCATACGCCCACACTTTCTGCCGAAGCGAAATGGCCCATCAGCGCTGCGGCCAGCGGAGCACCGACCATCGCGCCACCACCGAAACCCATGATCGCCATGCCGGTCGCCATACCGCGCTTGTCCGGGAACCACTTGATCAACGTCGACACCGGCGAGATATAGCCCAACCCCAGACCGATACCGCCGATGACCCCGGAACCGACCCACATCAGCCAGATCTGGTGGGTATAGATCCCCAGCGCCGAAATCAGCAGACCACCGCACCAGCACAGCGCCGATACAACGCCAGCCTTGCGCGGCCCGGCGTGTTCCAGCCAGCCGCCCCAGATCGCTGCCGAGCAGCCGAGGAAGATGAAGAACAGGGTGTAGATCCAGCCGAGCATCGAAATCGGCCAGTCGCATTGTGAAGAGAAAACCTGCGAAATGAAGCTCATGTCCGGCGCGCAGGCCACTGGCTTGGTCACACCCAAGGCTTTGGACAGCGGCAACCAGAACACCGAAAAGCCGTAGGCCATGCCGATGCAAAGGTGAATGGCCAACGCGGCCGGTGGTACCAGCCAGCGGTTGAAACCGGGCTTGGCGATGATGCGTTCCTTGGAAAGGAACGCAGGCTGGCCGGCGTTGAGGCCGTCCGCCGTGAGGCTCGTAGTCATTGTGTATCCCCCAATTATTAGTAGGGCTCGCCAGCCACTCCTCGCCCCCGGCCTTTATGCGCACGCATGACCGTTTTGTTGGGTGAAGTGCCTTTTTTATGCGACATCGGGTCGCAGCGGGACGGACGAACGGGCAAAGGTTACCATTTGCACGTGACAGAAAAACCAAACTGATATCACCTTTTGCAAGTCATCTGTTCTCGTACCTCTCAAGGAGACGCTATGCCGATCATTGTCGAACCGCTGAACGAGGCCACTTATCAGGATCAGCAAGATCTGCAGAAAATCTACCGAGACGCCCCGGACTGGCTGTACGCCCCGTTTTCCGGGGATGTGCAGCTGATAGAAAGCTGTTTGCGGGACGGTTCGCTGATCGCCGGACGCTTCAATGATCGGCTGCTGGGCGCAGCCCGTTTGCAACGGCACCAGGACGTTTGGCACTTGTCCCAACTTTGCGTACGAAAAATTACCCGCCGCCGTGGCGTCGCCGAGCGGCTGGTGAACGAAGCCCGGAAAATGGCCTCTGAATCCGGCGCCACCCTGCGCCTGCTGGCGCCCTCCGGGCATCTTGAAGCTCAGGCGCTGGCGGCCAAACTGAAACTGCCGCTGGATGTGTTGCCAGCGTGATCGCCTGACCGGTCGTCCGCTACGGAGCGCTATACTCCCCGGCTAAATTTCGAATTTGACTAACTACAAGGACTCGCCCATGAAAGCGTTCGGCAAAATCCTGGGTCTGGTACTTCTCGGGCTGTTGCTGATCATTGTGGCGCTGGGCTTCGCCCTGACCCACCTCTTCGATCCCAACGACTATAAAAACGAGATTCGCCAGATTGCCCGCGACAAGGCCCACATCGAGCTGACGCTCAATGGCGACATCGGCTGGAGCCTGTTCCCGTGGCTGGGGCTGGAGTTGCACGACGCCAGTGTCGCGACCTTGGTCAAGCCGACGGAGCCGTTTGCCGACTTGCAGATGCTTGGCCTGTCGGTGCGGGTGTTGCCGCTGCTGCGCCGCGAAGTGCAAATGAGCGATGTCCGCGTGGAAGGCCTGAACCTGCGCCTGACCCGCGACAAGGACGGCCATGGCAACTGGCAGGACGTTGGCAAGGTCCCGGCGCCAGCCACTCCAGCCACGCCGGCGACGCCTGGCGAACCCGCACCAGAAACCACCGTTCAAGTGGAGAAACCGCCCCAGCCCGCTCGCCTGGACATCGACAGCCTGACCGTCAATAACGCCCGCGTTGAGTACAACGACGAGCAGACGGGCAAGCAGTTCAGCGCCGAAAGCATCCAGCTCAGCACCGGTCCGGTCCATGACTCGACCAATATCCCCGTCAAACTCACCGCGTTCCTGGGCACCAACCAACCGGTTCTACGGGTGCGTACCGAGCTGAATGGCCAGTTGCGCTTTGAACGCGCCTTACAGCGTTACAAATTTGAAGACATGAAACTGACTGGCGAAGTGGCAGGTGATCCACTGCAGGGCAAGACCATGACCTTCGCGGCTCAAGGGCAATTACTGCTGGATAAAGCAGCGAACGTCGCCGAATGGACCGGCATCAAGATTTCCGCCAACCAACTGCGTGCATTGGGTGAAATAAAGGTCAACGACCTCGACAAGACGCCACAGGTCAGCGGCGGCATTTCGATTGCCCAGTTCGACCTGGCGAAGTTCGTCGACAGTATCGGCCAGACACTGCCAGCAATGGCCGAAGGCAGCCTGAGCAAAGTCGAACTGGTCAGCCGTGTGGCCGGCACGCCAACCAGCGTGTCATTCGACAACATCAACCTGAAAATCGATGACAGCACCTTCAGTGGCCGCATCGCTGTCGAAGACTTTGCCAAGCAGTCGCTGCGTGCGGCCCTCAAGGCTGACACGTTCAACGTCGATCGTTATCTGCCACCCAAATCCGCCGAAGCCAACAGCGCGACGCAAGTGCGTCAGGCCGAAGTCGCCAGCACCGAGGCCGACGCCATGGCCGGCGCGGGCAGCACGCCGCTGCCAGAGTCGCCGACCAAGACAGCGTGGAGCACCGAACGCCTGCTGCCGGTCGAGCGTTTGAGCAAACTTGACGTGGACGCCGACCTGACATTTGGCCAGTTGACTCTCGACAAGTTGCCGATCAACAACGCGGCGCTCAAGGCCACCGGCCAGGGCGGTCTGCTGACCCTGGAGAACCTGCGCGGCGATCTGTACGAGGGCAACTTTGAAGCCAAGGGCACTCTCGACGTGCGCCAGCAGGTGCCTGCGCTGAACATGCAGACGCTGATCAACAAAGTGCCGGTGGAAAAAATCCTCGAAAGCCAAGGCAAGAATCCACCGGTCAAAGGCCTCGTGACACTCAACAGTGCGCTGACCGCCAGCGGCAACAGCCAGAAAGCGCTGATCGACAGCCTCAACGGCACTGCCAGTTTCGTTATCAACAACGGTGTGCTGCTCAATGCCAACCTTGAGCAACAGCTGTGCAAAGGCATTGCCACCCTGAACCGAAAAACCCTGAGCGGCGAGCCACGGGGCAAGGACACACCGTTTCAGGAACTCAAGGGCAACCTGACCTTCCGTAACGGCGTGGCCAGCAACCCGGACCTGAAAGTGCGCATTCCGGGCATGACCGTGAATGGCGACGGCGACGTTGACCTGCGCGTGCTGGGGATGGATTACCGCGTGGGCATCATCGTTGAAGGTGATACCAGTGCCATGCCGGACCCGGCCTGCCAGGTCGGCGACAAGTTTGTCGGTGTCGAGTGGCCCCTGCGTTGCCGAGGCCCGCTGGAACTCGGCGCCAAGGCCTGCCGTCTGGATAACGAACGCATGGGTCAGGTCGCGAGCAAAATGGCGGGCGACAAGATCAGCGAAAAAATCGACGAGAAACTGGGCGACAAGGTCAGTCCTGAACTGAAAAACGCATTGAAGGGGCTGTTCAAGCGATGAGAGCCGAGCAGTTTTCATCGGCGGTGCTGGATTGGTACGACCGCCACGGCCGCCACGATTTGCCTTGGCAACAAGGCATTACCCCGTATCGGGTGTGGGTCTCGGAAATCATGTTGCAGCAAACCCAGGTCAGCACCGTGCTGAATTACTTTGATCGCTTCATGGCTTCGTTGCCGACGGTCGAAGCCCTGGCCGCCGCGCCGGAAGACGAAGTGCTGCACCTGTGGACCGGCCTGGGTTATTACACCCGAGCGCGCAATCTGCAGAAGACCGCGAAGATTGTCGTCGCTGAATACGGTGGCGAGTTTCCCCGTGATGTTGAAAAGCTGGTTGAGCTGCCGGGCATTGGCCTGTCGACGGCGGGCGCCATCGCCAGCCTGAGCATGGGCCTGCGGGCGCCGATCCTCGATGGCAACGTCAAACGCGTCCTGGCACGCTTTACCGCGCAGGAGGGTTATCCGGGGGAGCCGAAGGTCGCCAAACAGCTCTGGGCGAACGCTGAGCGCTTTACGCCGCATGATCGGGTCAACGCCTACACCCAGGCGATGATGGATCTGGGCGCTACGCTGTGTACGCGCAGCAAGCCGAGTTGCCTGCTCTGCCCGCTGAAAAAGGGCTGCGAAGCGCACCTGCTGGGCCTGGAAACCCGCTACCCCATCCCCAAACCGCGCAAAACCGTGCCACAGAAGCGCACGCTGATGCCGATGCTCGCCAACGGTGAAGGTGCGATTCTGCTTTACCGGCGGCCTTCCACGGGCCTGTGGGGCGGTCTCTGGAGTTTGCCGGAGCTCGATGACCTCGACGACCTGCCACACCTGGCCGCGCAGCACTCGCTGGAACTGGGCACGCAACAGGCGCTGCCCAGCCTGGTGCACACCTTCAGCCATTTCCAATTGTCCATCGAACCCTGGCTGGTTCAGGTCCAGGAGGCCGGCCATCACGTGGCCGAGGCCGACTGGCTCTGGTATAACCTCGCTACCCCGCCGCGCCTGGGCCTTGCCGCCCCGGTCAAAACCTTGCTCGAACGCGCGGCCGCCGTATTGAACGCAGGAGAGTCGTCATGACCCGCACCATCATGTGCCGCAAGTACAAAGAAACATTGCCCGCCCTGGAACGCGCGCCCTTCCCTGGCGCAAAAGGCCAGGACATTTTTGACCACGTCTCGGCCAAGGCCTGGGCTGACTGGCAAAAGCACCAGACCCTGCTCATCAACGAAAAACGCCTGAACATGATGAACGCCGAAGACCGCAAATATCTTCAGGGCGAGATGGACAAGTACTTCTCTGGCGAGGAATACGCCAAGGCTGACGGCTACGTGCCGCCGGCTGAATAATCCCGATTTCTCGGGGGTCGGATCGTAAGCGACGGTAATAATTAAATTTTTTTTGAAAACTTTCTTGACGACCCCCTGAAAAACCAGTTTAATGCGCCCCGTTGCCCAGATAGCTCAGTCGGTAGAGCAGGGGATTGAAAATCCCCGTGTCGGCGGTTCGATTCCGTCTCTGGGCACCACCTATCTTTTTCAGGTGGTGTCGAAACCACCTGAAACCCATAAGAAACCCGCCCCTGAGCGGGTTTTTTATTGCCCAAACTTCCCGACCAGAACCTTGCAAGCCCACAAAATTGGGGGCTTAATTGGTGGCCTCTCAGTTCGGTCGAGAAAAAGGCCCCCAGAATGGACGCAAAACCGCAGCAGACAACGCTCTCCCTCATCCCTTGTGCAACGATTGCACTGGAGGGCGCCCTTCATGCCGCTGACTGATAGCGCCATCAAAACAGCCAAGCCTAGAGACAAGGCCTACAAGCTGAGCGACGCACAAGGGTTGTATTTGGAGGTAACGCCGAACGGCTCCAAGTTGTGGCGCCTCAAGTACCGTGTTGCAGGCAAAGAAAAAAAACTGTCCATCGGCGCCTATCCGTCGATCACGCTGTTACAGGCCCGACAACGTCGCGACGAGTCACGCCAGCAGCTAGCCGACGGCCTAGATCCCAGCGAAGCAAAAAAGGCCGCAAGGCAAGCGCAGAAGGTCGAGGGCCTGACTTTTGAGAAGCTGGCCCGGGAGTGGTTCGCATATAACGCACCACGCTGGGCAGAAGCCACCACGTACAAGGCCAAGTTGTACTTGGATAACGACATCATCCCCAGTATTGGCGCGCGACCTCTCAAGTCGATTACTCGCCCCGAACTGGTAGAGCTGGTGCGCAAGGTGGAAGCCAGGGGCACCCTGAATGCCGCCGGAAAGATCCGCCAATGGCTGCATCAGATATTCCGCTACGGGCTGGCTAAGGGCGCGGTGGAAGCGAACCCAGCGACTGACTTGAACGTGGTAGCCGCTCCCACGAAAGCACCCCGCCACCACCCTCACGTCGCCTTCTCAGAACTTCCCGATCTGCTGGCCAAGTGCGACGTTGCAAGAATTCATACTCTCACCCGCCATGCCATTCGCTTGTTAGCCTTGACCGCCGTCCGACCAGGTGAACTGCGCGCCGCCCCGTGGGCCGAGTTCGACCTCGATGCCGCCACCTGGACAATACCGAAAGATCGCATGAAAGCTAGGCGCCCTCATGTTGTACCGCTTCCACGACAAGCAGTTGCCATCCTGCGCCAGCTTCAAGACGTTACCGGACGCTATGCCCTTGTATTCGCTGGCGCCAACCCCGCACGACCAATGAGCGAGAACACAGTCAACAAGGCGCTTCGCATGATGGGGTACGAGGGGCGCCAGACCGGCCACGGCTTCCGCCACCTGCTCAGCACTGAGCTCAACGGACGGGGTTACAACAAAGATTGGATTGAGCGCCAGCTGGCCCACGGTGACACCGACGAAATCCGCGGCACCTATAACCATGCCGCCTACGTCGAGCAGCGTCGGGAAATGATGCAAGCGTGGGCGGATTCAATTGATGCCCAGTGCGCTGGCGCCAACGTTGTGAGCATCAAACGACAGGCCCAGTCCTAAGCATCAATTCCGAATGACTTAAATAACTTTTGCCCCCTCCGAAGAAGGTGCGCCGACGATGGAAATTAAGAAGAACATCAAAACCAAGCAACAGCGCGTCGTAGATCAAATGCGCGCCGTCGACATGCTCACCGAAGAC
Organism: Pseudomonas sp. FBCC-B1667; assembly: GCF_059133255.1. Lineage (NCBI taxonomy): Bacteria > Pseudomonadati > Pseudomonadota > Gammaproteobacteria > Pseudomonadales > Pseudomonadaceae > Pseudomonas > Pseudomonas sp. FBCC-B1667. Next base: position 6,606,002 of record NZ_CP101437.1, read on the forward strand.
TTCATCGCGCTTATGTGGTCAGAAAGCGGCTCCGATTATTCCTTCCTCAGAGCACGATACGAACGGCATAGCGCCACCCTTTCGGATGCTGGCCCCTTCCCAGCCCATATTGTTATGGCCCTATTCGCAAAGCTGGAAGAACGTGCCATAGAACAGATTCTCCCGCTAGCAATGCTTGCCCAAACAACAGACCCAGACGCGATCGCTCGTCAATGCCCAAATTTACCGGCGTTACTCATTGCCAGCGCTCACGCGATTCGCAAGCACGCCTACGAAACTAAACAGTCGGAACAAGCTCACAACGCAGCATCAAAACCACGTCCTCGTAGATGGCACCCCGACCGGATGCACGTCATTAACGAATTACAAAAACGCATAGAAATCGACGCGAGCTTTCCCTTGGGAAAGGGTCAGCACGCTAAATTTGTTGACGAAATGCTTGACGCCTTCCCTGGCGTAAAGTGCCGAAGCTCCATCGTCAAATGGATAAAGGAACATTTGGCTAAATAATTTGAGATACCTAACGCGCTAGCTGGGCTGCGCACCAACAAATCACTCCCTAGAGTTGCCATCGTCAGTTACCCAAACCGCCCAAGCGAGCGCAGACGATGGCAAACACTCATTCCAGCACCACCCAACAATCCCTTCCCGCACCAGGCGAAAAGCCAGCTATCCGTTTTATAAAAATACCCGAGGTCAAGGACATGACCGGGATCAGCATCACTCAGATTTACCGCCGCATGGCAACCGGAGACTTCCCGAAGCAAGTAATGCTCGGGCCGAAGTCCGCTGTTTGGATCGAGGCCGAAGTGCTCGGCTGGTGCGAGGCGCGCATTGCAGAAAGTCGCGGCGAGGTGGCCTGAAATGAAAAGGGCCAACTCCCCAATACATGGAGAAGCCAGCCACTCACAGGGCGATAGCACCACCGGCAACCATAATGCTGCGATCGGTGTTATTCCCTTCAACTATCAAGGCCGGGCCGTGACCTTCAACGGCGACGGGTGGATCAATGCGACCCAAGCAGCCTTTCGCTTCAACAAGCGCCCAGCCGAGTGGTTACGCCTACCAACCAGCCAGCGCTACATGTCGGCGTTGGCTCGTGCACTCTGCTTGGAAAGCGAAGTGGGGAAATCCCACTTCGGTCTTGTTCACACTGAGCGCGGCGGCAGAGAGCAAGGCACGTGGCTCCATCCCAAGCTAGCGGTTTCATTCGCTCGTTGGCTTTCTGACGACTTTGCCGTCTGGTGCGACATGCGCATTGATGGCCTTCTGAACAGTGATCCGACGATTCGCCGAGGGTATGGACTCGCCAGTCAAAGGCTTCAGACCCGAACGAAGAAAGCGAGCAACGATGGCAGCAGCCTTGCCCGCTTCCGTTGGGACAAACGCAGCCTGGTACGCGACCTCGCCTACTGGAAAGAGCAACTGCAACTGACCCTCGGACTGGAGGACGCTACCAATGACAGCCACCAATAAAAAACGCGGGGTAACAGCTCATGGCCGCCCCCGCGCTACTGGTTCACCCTTGAAGGGGAAGCAGGTCACCAGTTCCTATGTACGCTCAAGCGGCTTGGCTGCCGGTCCCGTGCGTACCTTTCGAGTCATGCCGTTGAGCAAGACGCGAGCATCCATCGAGTCAAACCATTCGGGCTCTGATGGCGCATTGTTGTCGAGTTGCGCCCGTTCGACGTTTGGCCTGTTCTGGTCCGCACCAGGTGTCGGCTCATTCAGGCTCATGAGCGCCACTCGCTTGCTGGCTCAGAGCTCCAAAACTCAATCTGAAGCCCAACGCGCGAGCAACTTTGAGAATGTCCGAAAAACTCGGATCGGATTCCAGAGTCAAGATCCTGTAAAGCGTTGTGCGCCTGATGCCGGTGTCACGCGAAAGCTGAGTGACACCCCTGTCGCGAGCAATACGCCCCAAGGCACCAGCCAAAAGACCGGGGTCATTTTCTCGCATGCAACTTTGCAGATGGATGGCCAGTTGCTCAGAAGTGACGGGGTGGCCGACGACAGCTGGCTGGACGGACAATGCTTGATTCATATCGACTTCCTCGGGGATGCGCCGGTCTCCATCCGCCTTGCCCGAGACGCTTCCCGTGCAGGTACTGGTGAGGAAGCGCATACCGAAAATCTAGATCATATGCCCGACATCATCCAATTAAATGGATCCATTCAGACGCGCGGTGTCCCTTGCGTGCGTCAGATTATCCCGAGCGTGATTGGGCGCGCTCCGTTGGCCGAATCTAGAGTCACCACAAGTACAAAGCGCGGGCCAACGACTCATCATCGTTCCCGCGCTTCTGACTTACACAATGCGCCAGCGTGGCACTTAGAGACGGCTCGCCCCGATCTGAAATCCCATCACATGGGCGGCCTTGATAAAGGTCTCAAGAGTCAGCTCGCAACCGTCGGAAAGGCAATCGGGATCAATCCCGGCGAGCGTGGCCAAGTCGTCCACACCCTGAGCGGAAGCAATATCGCGCAGCACCTGGAGCATGGCCGCCGAGTCCTCCCCGCAATCCTCAAGGCAGGCGTCGAGGTACAACACCTGCGCCTCGGCGGTCTGAATATGGTCGGTGACGTTCCAACTGGTGAGCTTTTCGGTCATAGCTTCAATTCATCCAACGAGTGTGTCTTGAGCCAGTCGGCCAACGCCGCATTGATAAGCTCTTTCCAGTTTGGGCCAGCAGCCCTGAATGCCTCGACAACTTCGGCATCAAGCCAGACTTCGACCCATTCGCCCGCCATTTTTTTATCTGGCATGAGCGGCAACCGCCTCAGCCTCAGCCGGCTTCATTCCGGCGTGAAAGGTCATGCCCAGCGCATGCGTCACCTTGAGGATGGTTGCGAAGCTGGGATTACCTTCGCCGGAAAGCGCTTTGTAAAGGCTCTCACGACCAAGCCCGGTATCCCGCGCCAGCTGGCTCACCCCTTTGGCGCGAGCAATGTTGCCCAAGGCCTTGGCGATGAATGCGGCATCATCCCCGGCTTCCTCAATACACGCCTCGAAATACTGGAGCATGTCCTCGTCGGTCTTAAGGTGCTCGGCACTGTCCCACTTACGCAATTTGATGGCCATGTTGCCTCCTCAGAGCTGGCGCGCAAGATCGAGCGCGCCCTTGATGTCTTTCGATTGAGTGGACTTGTCACCACCCGCCAACAGAATTACCAGCTCGTAGCCGCGCTGTATGAAGTACACGCGGTATCCGGGGCCGTAGTGAATACGCAACTCGGAAACTCCCTCGCCTACAGGCTCGCAATCACCGAAATTGCCGTCTTCGACCCGATCAATCCGGGCCTGAATGCGGCGAGCGGCCTGCTTATCTCGCAGTCCATCAAACCAGCTATCAAACACATCGGTGGTGGAGATGATCTTCATGATGACTCTGTACGGTTTGGGATACACATAGTAGTGCCGCCACTTGCCGTTTGCAATGCCCCAAACCTCCCGACCCTTGCCAAGCGTTCCGACAGCCGGTATGGTTTGCCCGTCGCAGTCAATCCTGCGACCGGGACGCCAAGCCTGGGATTAAGAAGACGCCACAGCGTCCACAGCATTGCAGACGCTTTTTTTGTGTCCGCAATGTCGTTTTATGGTGGTGCTGTGCGGGAGAGCTTCGGCTCTGCCAGGTTTCTTCTTACCTGGTCTTGGCGGCCCGTACAGCGCTACCGCCTTTCATCGCCAAGTGATGTCGGTAGCTCCTCGAAAAAAGAAGGAGCTTCACAAATGCACGAGCATTCCCCCGCCCTCAATCCGTCCAGCAACAGCCAGGCACTCGCCATCATCGGCGCCGAGCTGATCGCCTACCGCGTCAACCGCAAGCCTGAGCAACGCGCTCGCCTTCTTGGCCTGGTACAGATGGCCAACACCTTTGGGGCGCTGAACGCCGACGATCGCGCCACCCTTGCCGCCAGCCTGAATGCCCGAGGTGCTGCATGAACATCGCCATCAAGACCGCCAGCCAAACCGCTGTCGAAGCCCTCAGCGCCATGCGTGCCACCCTCGCTCAGGTTTCCCGGCTGCATGCGCTGATGAGCGCCATTCGTGCCGATGCTCTTCAAGGCCAGGCCATCAACCTCGACGCTCTGACGTCCATGGGCATGGTGCTCGGCGAGAACATGATCAGCAGCCTCGATTTCCAAATCGACACCCTGCAGGACCAACTTGACGCCACTGGGGGTGACGCATGAACTCCGCCCGCCAGCCCTCAACAACACACCGCAGTCTTGCCTTGCGCCATTCATCTCGGTACAGTCCGCCCGTCGCCCACATGGCGACCGGGCCTGAGAACCTGAGTAAATCAAGGCGCAACAGCAGCGCCCAAGACACCATTGCAGGCGCTTTTTTTACGCCCGCAATATCGTTTTATGGCGGCTGTGCGTGGGGCACCTTCGGGTGCGCCGGGTTCCTTGATTCCCGGTTTCTCAGCCCGCGCACAGCTGCCACCCAATCCCCTGAGAAGGACCGTGGCAGTTCCCCAAATCAAGGAGCTGTACTCATGACAAAACGTCATACCCTCTGTCTCAATCCCCTCAAGCGCCACGCCGCTGCATTCCGTGCCATGGCCCTATCCGCGCTCTACTCCGACTCCAGCACCGCCGTACGCCAAACCCGTTACAACCAGCACATGGCAAAAGCTCTGGAACTGGAACTGGAAGCCCAGGCTAACGCCACGTCGGCCCGGGAGGACGCGCAATGAATACGTCCGCCAGCATCACCGACATTGCCGACGACGCTCTTGAGCTTTTGTCGTACGGGCAAATCCAGCTCAAATGGCTGACCGCCCTGATGAAAGCCATTCAATTGGATGGCGAGCACAATCAGGGACGGGGATCGATCGATCTGGCCGCCCTCGGCGGTGTGATCAGTAGCGAATGCGCCAGTTACCTGGACAACCAGTCGTCGCATATCAAACGCCAACTCGACACTGCTGCTGGAGGTGAGCAATGAACACCACGCTCAACGCCATCGCGACACCGGATGCAGGTGACGCGGATCATTGCGTGCCGACAGCGCCCGCCATCGACAATGGCAGCTTGTGCCTGCTGATGGACACCCACGCCGAGTTGAGCGACTACTACGAGCTGGAGCAGTGCTTTGGGCGTGCGTCCTGGCTCTCCGAAATCATCGAGGACATTGGGGCGCTGATCGCCCGACTTGAGCCGTCGCAGGCCAACAAGTCACCGACCCCGGATGCGCCCACCAGCCTCGTAACGGAATAACCGCCATGAACTCAACAACCTGCAAAACAGCGGGTACGCCGAAGGCTTGCCCGAAGAAACCCGCCGAACTGTTTTACGTCACCCATTCAAAGGCGCCCAAGGCGTTGCTGGGGCCGTTCCTGACTCAGGCTGACGCCGAGTGTGGGCGCATCGTCATGCGCAGTGCTGGCGCCATGGTCACGTCCGCGCTGGTCGATTCCGTAGACGACATCACCCGCTGGCACGCAGTGAATAACGGCAAGATCTGCCGGGCTTTTGCCGGAGGTGTTCGCCATGACTGACGCCGTGCACTCTCCGACACCACTGCCACCCTCAGGCCCGGGGCCAACCGCGGCGGATCTGCTGCTGTCGCTGGTGCTGATCATCGCCCTGGCCATGCTGGTGCTGCCATGAACGCCGAAACTGCATTTCGTGAAGTCCTGCAGGACACCTTCGGCCTGCTGGATTGGTTGCCAGTACCGGATGGGGTGATTCATCGTTTCCACGTCCCGGGCGACAGGCCCGCCAGTGAGAACGGTTGGTACGTGCTGTACCTGGACGGTATCGCCTCGGGCGCGTTCGGCAGTTGGAAGGCGGGCGGTACCCACACCTGGTGCAGTCGCGAACCGGTTGACCATCTGGAAGTGATGCAAGTCCGTCAGCGTGTCGAGCAGGCCCGGCGCCAGCGTGAAGCCGAACGACTCAAGCGCCAGCAGGCCACCGCCGCACAGGCACAACGGTTGTGGGCCTCCGCTTTGCCCGCCAATCCGCTACACCCGTATCTCATCGCCAAGTGCGCCCAGCCTCACGGTCTGCGCCAGCGATCCGGTGAGCTGCTGGTCCCTCTGCGCAACGCCGCGGGTGTCCTGGTCAACTTGCAACGGATCGGCGCCGACGGCGACAAACGCTTTCTCTACGGTGGCCAGGTACAGGGGGCGTTCCACCTGCTGGGGCGCATCGATCCGAACCAGACGCTGTACGTCTGCGAAGGCTGGGCCACGGGTGCGACGTTGCTCGAGCACTACGACGACGTGCACGGGGTTGCCTGTGCAATGAATGCCGGGAACCTCAAACCGGTGGCGCTGGCGCTGCGCGAACGCTTCGGCCATGCCCTTGATCTGCTGGTGGCCAGTGATGACGACCGCCTGACCGAGGGTAATCCGGGCTGGTACGCCGCCAATACCGCCGCTGTGGCCGCCGGTTGCATGGTCGCGGCGCCCACCTGGCCCGACGATGCGCCCGACCACTTGACTGACTTCAACGACCTGCATTGCTGGCTCGCCAGCCAGGAGACACCACATGACTGACCCATGCACGGCACCGCCGCGCCGCACCGAAAGCGCCGACCTGCTAGGTGCGCTGTTTGGGATTAACCCTGACCAGATACCCGTTGCCTTGCTTGAAGTGATCAGCGGCATTGAAGGCACCTTGCAGGAACTGGATGCCGCCACCGACAAGGAGCGCGCCCGACGCCATCTGAAACAGGCCCTCGCCCCGCTGATGGCGATCATGCTCGCCGACGTTGCTCAGACTCAAGCGCAAGGAGGCCGACCATGACCGACTTCACCCACACGCCCGAGAACGCGCAGACGACAGGCTTGGCCCACGATGGCACAAGCAAATCCAGCGGTAAGCGCTCCGCCAAGGTCGAACGCAAGCCCGCGAAACGGCTAACCGCCCCAGTTTCCAAACGGAAGAAATACCCCGTCGTCACGCCTGCCCGACCCAGCTACGCCACCCACGCGGAATGGGTGCAGACCAGCCAAGGCCACATCTTGGCGGCGGGTCTCTACTTCCACGGCATTCGCGACGACGCCGAGACCGATACCCTGATTTGTTCGCCGCTGGAGGTGCTGGCCATCACCTGCGACGAACGCGGGGAGAACTTCGGACGTTTGATCCGGCTGCAACCCAAGGGCGGTGCCTGGCGCCAGTGGGCAGCACCCATGGAAATGCTTGCCGGGGACGGCTCCGAACTGCGCGCGGTGCTGCTCAATCTGGGCGCGACCATTCCACACAAGCAACGCCAAGGCCTGATGGATTACCTGATGACCAGCAACCCCAACCGTCACGCCATGGCCGCGACCCGCACGGGCTGGCATGGTCCGGCGTTGTTTGTCATGCCGCGCGAGGTGATCGGTGGCGGTGACGTGGTGTTTCAATCCACCGAGGCGGGCGGCCATGAATACGCCAAGGCGGGCACGCTCGAAGGTTGGCAAACAGAAGTCGGCGCCAGGTGCGTCGGTAACCCAATCCTTATGCTCGGGATCTGCGGCGCGCTGGCCGGACCGTTACTCGCCCTGCTCGACTCCGATGGGGGTGGCTTTCACATCATTGGCGACAGTTCCAGCGGTAAGAGCATTGCGCTACTGGTGGCGTCCAGTGGATGGGGCAAGCCGCGTGACTTCCTGCGCACCTGGAACGCCACCAGCACCGGACTGGAAGGCGTTGCCACCCTGCGCAATGACACCATGCTGGCGCTGGACGAAATCGGCGAGGCCAAGGCGCAGGATGTCGGCGGCATCATCTACGCCTTGGGTAATGGCACCGGGCGCCAGCGCGGCAAGGTTTCCGGCCTTCCGCGCCAGGTGCAGAAATGGCGAGTGGTGGTGCTCTCCAGTGGCGAGCTGACCATGGGCAAACACATGGAGAGCGCTGGTGTTCGCAGCAAGGCCGGTCAGGAGCTGCGCCTGCTCGACGTGCCCGCGTACCGCAAATATGGCGCCTTCGACGAACTGCATGGCCTGGCACTGGACCACAACCCCGCCATTGAGGAAAGCCGCAAAGGCGCAGGCCGCGCATTCGCCGATACCCTCAAACGCGCCACCGCCAAGCACTATGGCCATCTCGGCCCGGCCTTTGTCGCGCAGTTGGTAGCGCGTGTGCAAGGCCCGAACGGTGCACCGCTCGATGACGCCACCGTTGAACAGGTCGCAGCCGAACTGGAGGCCGCCTACACCATCATGCGCCAGGCGTTCCCGGTAGGTAACGGACAAGAAGCGCGGGCCGCCGCACGCTTCGCCGTGGCCGCCTTGGCCGGAGAAATGGCGATCCAGTCCGGGTTGTTGCCATGGCCGCCCGGATCTGCTCGTGACGCCATGCTGGAGCTGTACGCCGAGTGGAGCGCCTTCCGTGGGCGTGGACAATCGGAAGACGCCAAGATCCTGCGCGCGGTGCTGGGCTTCATTGACCGCCATGCCTCCCGATTTGCCAATGCTGATGGGAGCGACACCACCTCAGTGCATGAGCGCGCCGGTTGGTGGCGCCCGCATGGTGACGGGCGCCTGTACCTGTTCACGACACAGGCGCTGATCGACGCGGCCCAAGGCTTCGACCTCAAGCGCGTCCTGTCCTGCCTCGACAATGCTGGCGCTATCGAAGAACGCGACCCCAAGCACCTGACGAAGCAAGTACGCATCCAAGGCGAAGGCCGCCCCCGGGTTTACGTTATCAATCCAGCGGCCTTGTTAGCGGCCACGGAGGAATAGCCGTGAAAACGCAGGCGGAAGGTCCCAAAACGGCGGAGACAGCGGAGACAGCGCCGCAAAGCCCCGGTTTTGTGGGACTAGAGGCAATTGAGAGGAGGAGACACGGAGGAGACAGAGCGGAGACAGGAGGAGACAAAACAGTATTGATAAAAGTTACTCAGACCGTTTTTTGTCTCCTCTGTCTCCTCCATCTTTAAACAGCGGTGACAGCTACAGCCCGCGTATTTACTGGCTGTCTCCTCTGTCTCCGCTGTCTCCTCCACAAACTACAGGTGCAGAACTGCGTTTTTGGACGGAAAAACGAACGAAAGCCCCAGCCCTGCTAGGGATCACCCTGTTTTCATGTGCACTTAAAGTGCATAAAAGTGGTGTTTTATGACACATCGTCTAGATTTGCCCGCCTTGAGCGAATTTCTGCGCCAAAGTGCGCCGTTGGTGCAAAAAATGGACGTTATTACGCCTTTTTCGCCGTCCAACGCTACGGTGCTCGACATAGCCCGTTGGTTACAGTGTTTGGCCGACGTGTTGGGATGCGATCCCGCTTGGCTGCTGGAGTCCGAGCGCGTCACACCCGACGACCTGGACGAGCGCGGCGGCATCCTTCAAGCGGCGCGACTGATTCGTTCAGATCGATGGGAGGTACCACCAGCGCCAGCGGTTTTGCGCCGGACATGCGATTCAATGTTCGAGTCCACCAGCGCTCCCAGTGACGGACTACAACGCCACCTGTCCGCAGCCACCGCTTCGCCGACATGGCGTCAGGCCCGTGACCGTTATCACGCTCATATCTTCGGGTGTCGCGGCTGTCACGCGCCCACAGGTCGGTATTGCAATGCTGGCGCCGGACTACGTGCTGCATACAATTCGACGCCCTTCTGCCGGTGTTAAGAGCCGATTTGAAACGCCGTCTTTACACCAGGTGTAAAGCCGTCATGGCGCTATATCAGAACGAACCAAACCCGCGCCAACGGCTCGCCACTGTGCGGTGGGGGATGATCTGCGCCAGCGGTACGACCTTACGCCAATGGAGCGCCCGCCATGCCGTGCCGCGGATCTTGCTTACCACCCATTTCACCCTTAGCAAATCTTACCAACCTTGAATCAGAGTTCCGACGCTCTCAGGCCAGCAAAAACGGGGGCTTCAGCGAAAAAACAGGCACGGATGTCGTGTGTTAATGGCGCTGAAAAAATCGAAGCACCTTAGCAATGGCGCACCGCCCTCGATCTCTCTTTTTTTGGCGTTCTCATCCGCCAGGCGGATCGAGACGAGGCCTGTGAACACTGAGCCCCTCGAGAAGCCTCGACATCCGCGCCCTCGATATCGGGTACTCGCCAGCCAGTGCCGCAGCAACGACCGCCCGGCCTCTCCGTCGTGGGAGCAGAACCACCGACACCATTTATGGAGTACTCACCTGGTTGCACGCCGATGTGCGGCATTGACACGGCGTTGGCGATTGTTCGCCAGCGCCCCGCCATTACGGGAGAGGCCTCAACAGCTCGATTGTTAATTGTGCTGAAAAAACGACATAACCAATCTTAACAGCCAAGCACCTGCCAACCGACTGACCAGAACCAGCAAAACCGGGGTGTTCAGCGAAAAACAGGCACAGATGCCATGTGTTAATTGCGATGTAAAAATCGACGTTGGTTAACAATTGCGACGTCCCCACTTAACACGACTTTTTCCGCGTGGAGAGACCTTTGTGCCATCGCTAGGGCCTACTCTCGCGCATGACCGCGGAACAGCGCCGAGCTAGGGACCGGCCGCCTGGTGCAACGGAATACAGATTCGCCCCAAGCCCTGCCCGGTACCGCCACCCCGCGTCATGAAAACGGTGTTAGCCCGAGCCCAAATCATGGAGTGCTCACCGCGGTACACACCCGGGGCCCGCTCCGATCTGCGCCAGCAATGGGACCGTACACCCGCGTGTGGAAACGCCATTTACAGCGCAATGGTTAATACCCCCCGCTTTTGACATTAACTTTAATTAGCAGCTTCCGGTCGTTGTGCCCGGCTTCACGCCTAGCAAAATCAAAGGCTTGGGCGAAAAAAGGCACCGTTGCGGGGGTGTTAATCACGATGAAAAAATCGACGTTGATTAACTTTTGCGTGTACCGACTTAACCGCCCATATTTTTCGGGACGAAGCGGCATGCCCTGACTTACACTGGGCGCCATAGTGAGCAAGGGTGAGGAAGTCGATCCGGGCTTGTTGTTGGCTCACTAGGCACCCTGGACCTCGGAACAACTCACGTCGAATCAAAGCCGCACCCGCCTCGCGCTGATGCGGCTTTGTCGTTTGTGGGCGCCAACAACGCGCTCAGTACCAGGCCGTCCATGCCTTCCCACATGACAGCGCCCGTTATCCTGCCTTACACTGGCGCCGAGCAGATGCCCGGATTTGTGATTCGGGGAACGTTTGCTTATGTGCAAATTGCCCTGAATAGTGATCAGGGAAACGTTTGCACATGTGCGTGAGCCCATGCCCGGATTTGTGATCCGGGGAACATCGGCTCATGTGCGGACGCCCGGATTTGTGATCCGGGGAACTTCCGCTCTCTGAGGCAATGCTTGGTTCTTGTGGAAGCCCTGATTTGTGATCAGGGGACACTTCACAGGAATCGAGCATTGCCTTTTCTTTTGGGCGGTCGTCAGGTCGTTGTGCCGCAATCCGTTGCACGCCACCTCTTCCCCCTTGTAGGCCAGAGCCTACCCCGCCCCCTCGCCATCAGTTCAACCACCGCCTCCCCCCTCAGACCGCCGCGGGCGATAGGCCGGTCATGACATTGGAAAAGCGCAATGTTGTCGCTATTCACCGTGGGCGCATGGACAACTTCTTACGCCATGGCCCAGCTCAGGTGAAGGCCGCTCAATCGGTTTCCGTCGGCGTTACCCTTCCAGTAACGAGCGCACCCGCTGCGCGAGGACGTCAGGCGCCGGAGCGAGGGTTTCAGGCGCGAGCCGACCGTCTGCCGATACTGGCGCTGGAATGAACCTCTGCAATTGGGTGTGCAGCGCTCGAATCACGCGTTCCAGCGTCGCGCCACCGCGCATGCCATCGAAGTCCACGGCGTGGCGCTTGACCTCATCGAGGGCGCTGGCCAGCTCGACGGTATGGGCGCCCAGCTCGTGCAACAAGACGCGATCGAGGCTCAGTCCTTCAATCTGCAGGGCGTTGCGTGCGGCCAGCACCTGGACGAAATGCTCGAAGTCCTGAGTGAGGGACGCGCTCACGATGCCGCGCACTACCGCCTGATTGCCCTCTGCCGGTTGCGCCAGAACATTGTCGTGCCCGCCCAATAGGTAATCGGTGGTAACGCCATAGAACCGAGCCATCAACCGCAGATTGGTGAAGCTGGGGAACCGGCAACCGTTCTCGTACAAGCTGATTTGGGTGACACCGCGATGATTGAGCACCGCCGCGACGGTACTTGCCAAATGCCCTGACAGCGTACGAGCTCGCCGCAGCCTGCTGCCCAGTAGTGTCATCAGTTGCTGGTTTTCAACGCGTTGGCGCTCTCGTGCCACCGCATCGCCACGCGCTTTTCTCGACCGACTCGAAAGCCGCGGCGCGACGGCGGCGTGCTCCATTCCCGTCGCCTGGCATCTGCCTGCTACCGTCTCACTATCCCCGTACATATTCGGCTGTACCCCTTGTTCTTCATGGCTTTCGATTCACATCGTCGTGTTCTCCCGAACCATTATCACCAGCGCAATTGGGCGGCGCCAACTCGCCATTCCGCTGGTGACGATAGTGATACGGCTCCGTCTCCGCACCACACTGAGCGCCTAAGACCTGATTGAACCGAGCGGCGTGGACAAATGCGGCAAAACTATTTATCGCCCGGCGCGCGCCATGCTCTCCAAAATGCTCCAAGGACTTAACCAAAGGGAATGCCATGCGCTTGATAAGGAATGCCGACAGAGGCCTAGAACAGACCGAGAGCTCCGACACGGCCGTACGGCTGGTGACAGACGCGCTGATGCGCGGTCGCCACAACATCGAGGGTCTCGATAAATTTGGCCACCACTCCCGCATCACCAGTGACAGCGATATCGTCGAGGCCGTCCGCAAGGGGGACTTGCTGGTGATAAAGAAAAGCTTCGCCAGCTCAAGTGGTGGCTTCATGGCCAGAGCAGCACCAGAGCTGGAGTCCGTCTACATCCCGCCCAAAGATCCCTGGCCACAGGACAAACAGCGGGACGACCAAGTCTTTGCCAAGTGCTGCATACCCGAAAAAAGGGGCAGCACGAGCGAAGGACGTGACCCCGCCCCCGCCTCGGACTTTGGGAAGGTCATGTTGGCGGGCGTTATGGCCGTCCCCTCGTCGACGCATGCGGGCGCCATCGCTCGGGGCTTCGATACGATGCTGGGCAGGATGGCCGGTGGCGGCATCCTGCAACAGCGATTCACCTGGGCACTACGCGGGAACCCGGTTGGCATGTTCGTCATGGGCATGCTTCCGACCCAGATGGGGGACGGCACGCTCTACACCGACGACCAGCTACGCAAGATGACTCAAGTGCCCACTCGCGTGCGCTTCCAGTTCCGCCGCGATGCCGAGGGCGTGCTACAGGTGTACGGCATCCACACTGGGCCAGAGGGTGACGATACCGTTCGCACCGTGCAGGCCAAGTGGAACGCTGACAACACCGCCATCGAAGCCGACATGAACGGCGCGACTATCCTCTGGACGCCGAAGCGGGGCTTGGACCTGCCGGACATGGTTCACCCCGAGCACAGTGACACCCGTCGGGCTGAAATCTACGTCCACCCCATCGCCGAGAACACTGACTCGCAGATAGACGGCTACCCGGCTGGCGATGACATCGAGACCGACGACTTCATTCTGGTGTTCCCGGCAGACACCGGCCTAAGGTCGCTGTACCTGGTGTTTTCGAAGGCTGGCCCACGCTACGGCCCCGGCACCGTGACAGGTATCGGCGAGGACGTGACTGGCATCTGGCTTGCTGGCGCGGGATCTGGGTTAGGGGCGCCGATACCGACACGCATTGCGGACGCGCTTCGGGCGCGTGAGTTCTCCAGTTTCGACGCGTTTCGGAAAGCTTTTTGGAATGCAGTGCGGGATGATCCGGCTTTGTTAGATCAGTTCAACCAGGATGCTCAAGACCGTTTGAGGTCAGGCAATGCCCCTGCTGTTCGTGACAAAGAGGCAGTAGGGACACGGGGCGTATTCGAGATTCATCACGTGGAACTCATCAAAGACGGTGGCGCGGTTTATGACGTAGACAATCTGCGGGTGAACACCCCGAAGAACCATATCAACCAACATAGAAAACCGTGAGCAGACCATGGCCAACATTACCGATTACACCGAAGCGAACTTCATCAGCTTCATTCATAAGATCCGCGCTGCCAACAAGAGCGGATCGGATGATGAACTTGGGGCACTTCTGGCCCAATTCAGGGAACTAGCAGGCCACCCTGATGGTACGGATCTGATTTTCTATCCGGAGCCGGGCGAGGACAATTCAGCCGAAGGCGTTGCACGGACTGTAAAGACATGGAGAGCGAGCCAGGGGTTGCCGGGGTTCAAGCGATAAGTAGTGAGCGACCCTGACGGATCGCATGCCGCTGGTTCTTCGATTTGAAATCGGGAAACCCCGGTGGCCACGTCGGATGTGAAATCCGACTTCATCAGCGGCATGGACTGCTTCCGTTTCAAACAGACGCAGTGCCGCGCACCAGGTGCGCAGTGGCATCCAAGAAGGTGCGCACCCCGTTGGCCAGGTATCCATCAAGCCGGTATCCACGCTGGTATCCACAAAATCCGAGGCCGCTACAGTTGACCAGGTGAATAGGCCCGCACAGTTAGTGCCCATCCCTGAAAACCTGTTACGGCGCATGGAAGCTATCTAGTTCGAGCCGAGGCCAACCGCCGCGCCGAGCAAGCCGAAGCACAGAAAACAGCACTGCCGTCGCGCCGCCAGCCATTTCCGTCGAACTGGAGCAATGGACGGGAAAAGCGTTAAGTGTCGCTAACCCCATGAAGGGTACGGGAAACTTGTGTTTGAGGTTGCGGTGCGCGCCACACGGACGCGGTAAACAAAACCGAATAAAACAGCGTGGTACACAATAAAAGGGCCGTTCACTTGGTCTAGTTGCCATGCCGAGGTTGCCAGCGTGGTTGCCACGGTTTGCGCACCCCAGTCGACTCGGGTTCGCTCCTACAGAGAAGTGTTTCCTGCTGGTGCGCACCGGTTACCAGATGGCTGTTTACCAAGGTTCGGCCATCACTGCCTGAGGGGCGCACCACCGAACATCGACCGCCGCCTTGGTACGCAAAACGCTGGTACGCAACCTGGTACGCAAGGAAAGTGCGCACCGCCCCAGTTTCCACAACCGAGGTTTCCACTGAGGTTTCCAGCGGTTAAGCGCTGCCTGAGCTATACCAGCATGCCCACCGAGCTGGCGGCGATAAAGAACAGCAGTACGATACATAGCGCCAATACCGGATGTTCCTCAAGGAACTTATCCACTCCACCTCCTCACAACACAGGCAAGGCAGACGGTCAGCGTCCAGCCAATGACAGAGGATAGCTCCGTGAGGCTCAGAGGCTTGTCAGAGCGACGACAGGTAGGTCTACCAATATCGCCATAATTCCAGGCCGATTATGGGGACTGTTCCGCACCTGAGACGTTCCAACTGCATGATGTGTTCCGCACCTGAGACGCCCATCTACCGGGCACTTCGAGCAATCAGCTGGCAGTCAAAAATAAACATTCGCCGACGCTGGACAGCCCCTCGGAATGCCCTAACCTCCTGCATAGGGAAGCCCCGGCCAGCATGCAGGAATGCTCTGCAGTTGGTGCGCTGTCGTTAGCCATCTCAGTCCCCCGGCTTACAACTGAGTGCCCCAAGCTGACGACAGGGCGCGACCTACTTTCCTTCCATGCCACCTTTCCCGAACATCAGGGAGTCCAGTCATGAGCAATCTGATGTTGATCGCGGGACTACTCGACCGACTGAACCAAAACCAACTGGCATTGAGCGGCGCAATGAAGGAACTGAGTGGCCATGTTGAACGACTGAGTCCCAGCTCCGTATCCGGCAACGTTCGTCGGACACTTGAGACACTGGACAATAATCTGTTCTTTATTCGCGCAGCCATCGCGGACCTGGTGACAGCCGGCGCGCTTGATGACGCGCGCAATGAAAGTGAATCCGAATCACGCAAGGCGTAATGGTGAATGACTCGTGTCGTCCGAGGTTCTCCGATTTGAAATCGGGAAACCACCGCATGCCAATGAACTACGGATATGTCAAACCAAAGCATGGAGGCCCACTAGAATCACGCCGCGCGGCTTGATGCTGTCAAAGGTCCGATCTCATGAAATGGGTAATTGCTCTGTTGGGAATGATGCTCCTCGCATCCGTGTGGTGCTTAGCAGCGGGGATCGTTCGGTCGCGTCGGAACCATTCCTGCTATGAAGTGCGCGCCCCTTACCCTGGCGAAAAGGAAACGCCACTTTCAGTCCCTGCAATAGATCAGGTGCTAATCGTTAATACCGCAAACGCTCTGAACGATTGGCTACCGTGCCCCTTTACCAGACAAGCCTTGCTGAGCTGGGTGGAGGCATCGATGTCCATGTGGGCTCTGACACGACTGCTCAACCCAGAGTTAACCGATGAATTTGTATTGCACATGTCTCGCATGCAGTACAGGGACTGGATCGAAGAAGCGGAAAATCTCGATCTAGCCTAGCGCTGTCAAGCCAGTGGGCGCATCGATTCAGCTTCAGCGTATTACTCCGATTTGAAATCGGGGAATTCACGAAGGTACCGCCGTTTCAAAGGGAGCAACCGACCGGCATCCGCCCGCATCTGGTCATGCCCTACTGTTTCTTCATGCCCTGAAATCCGGGTATGTAGAACGGGATCGGCCAATAGGTCCTTCAGATGAGTTCGGGCAACGGCCATCAGCGTAAATAAGACGATCAAAAAACGATCAAAAAAACCCCGGTAGTGGGCACGGTGTATGCCTGTATGTATGCCTAAAGCCTTTAAAGCACTACAGGCACCGGCTTATATGATTAATTCGATTCCCTTCACCTCCACGGAGCCGCTCCGGACAGAAATCCCCGAATCCGCACGTACGATTATGCGTAAAAGCGAGGTAGATACTTGAAATTTTCAGGCGACAGGGGCACCGACGGACTACGTAAAAGTGAGCCTCCGTCGCGAGACGGTCAAAGTTACTAGCGTTGGTGCCTCAGCATTTTGGGGATCACTCAACCAAGAACTTGGCTTTCGTTAAGCTGGACAACTATGCAACTGCGCGCTTCTAATCGCTGAAATTTAATTTTAGAACACAGACCAAACCAGAGAGGATTGATAGTTGCCAACAAAAACCGCCGAAGATTATCTCGCCGCACTTGCGGACGAGCTTGCAATTAGTGAATCACGATACGAGCAGGCGCGCCGTAGCTATGCGTCACTTGGTGACTGGCTCCACCGTCCGGAGTCCACTGTCGTTCAGTACGATCCGCAGGTTTACGTGCAAGGATCCTTTCGACTGGGAACGGCGATTCGCCCTTTGAACGATGAGGAGGAATACGACGTCGACTCAGTCTGTTTGCTTAGAACCCTCGGAACGAAGGACCTTACTCAGAGCCAACTGAAAAAGTTGGTTGGCGACGAGATAAAAGCTTACCGCAACGCTCAGAACATGATTAAGCCCGTTCGCGAAGGGCGCCGATGCTGGGTCCTGGACTATGCGGATGGTGCTCAGTTCCATATGGATATAGTCCCCTCTATCCCGAACGCCGCCCGCCAGCGCAAGTTGCTTGAGGCTCGTGGGTTGGACTTGAAATGGTCTGAGACCGCAATGGTTATCACAGACATCAAGTCGCCTGCATATAGGGTGCTCTCGGATGATTGGCAGCGTTCGAACCCAAAAGGGTATTTCGAGTGGTTCAGACAGCGAATGGGCGACCTTTTCGAACGGCGGAGGCGGGCGCTGGCGGAATCCATCAAAGCTAGCGTAGAGGATATTCCGGACTACAAAGTTCGGACGCCTCTTCAGTCTGCCATCATGATATTGAAGCGCCACCGTGACGGTATGTTTGAAGGGCGGTATGACGAGCGACCCATTTCGATCATCATCACCACGCTTTCCGCTCATGCTTACAACGGCGAAGAAAAAATCGCCGATGCTCTCTACTCAATCCTTTCGCGAATGGACCAGTTCGTCGAGCATGATGGGCACCATTGCATCATTCGTAATCCTTCCGACCCCCTCGAAAATTTTGCAGATAAGTGGCCTGAGCATCCTGAACGAGAAGCTGCATTCTTTGAGTGGTTGCAGCAGGCCCGGCAGGACTTCGAAACTCTTGCGGGCCAGGTCGAGAGGCGTCGCTTGATCGAAAGCATCCAGCCTCGCATGGGCGCAGTGGCGGACAGAGCTGCCGTACGTCTCGGGCCACCTCCAGGAACCATGCTACATCCCGCTACGGCCGCGGCCGCTGTCGGTGCAGCCGCCGCTAGTACTCCGGTTTTCCCAAACACTCCACGGGAGCCAACTTCGCCTAGGGGGTTTGCTTGATTTGGTGGGCGGAGCAGCCTGGTCGTGCGCAGTCCGAGCGTGCCGCCGTCTCGGACTTGGCAGATCAGAACCCATGGCTCGTGACCATAACATGGAGGTTTGCGACCAACTTACAGATCGCTGCTGACTTCGATCTGCAAGTCGGTGAGCGGATTATTCCGCTGACACTTACCTACCCCGAGTTTTTTCCGGATACAACTCCTTCGGTTGTTCCTCGGGATGGCGTTCTCTTGTCGGGCCATCAATACGGTGTATCTGGTGAGCTTTGTTTGCAGTACCGTCCCGACAATTGGACGCCAGAAGTCACAGGCGCCATGCTTATTGAAAGTGCTTATCGCTTGCTGTCATCGGAACAGGAAACCGGTGAACCTGCACTATCAGAGCACCGAACCCTTCCGGCTCAGCGAGCGAGAAGCGCAGTGTTTCGCTTCCTCTACTCGCGGAACGTATTGGCCGGTTTGTTGATGGTCGAAGTGGGGCGCGTGGTAGACGCTGAAATGCAGGAGCACTATTTCGCCGGTTTTTGTGCGGCCCAGCTTGCGCGCATTGGTCCTTCAGACGCGTCTATATGGGTCGAACCGAATAGGCGCGGTTACGGAGCTAGCTCGTTAGCGGGCAAGGTGGTCCGTTTGCCTGAAGGCGCGTCAGCCGAGTGTCGAACGCTTGATGATCTGGTTGCGCTCCTTGAGCGTCACGGCTTCGAATCTTTGGTCCCCGAGCTATTGCTAGCTTCTAGCACTATAGGGGTCATCATCTTTAATGGCGCGAGTATCTTGGTCCCGATGGTCTTCGGTGAGGCCGGATCCCGGAAGCTTATCAACTATGACCTGGTCTTTGCTGAACTTGATGGCGAGCGCCTCGATCCTGAGTACGCTCGGCTCAAAGCAGCGAAAGTCGCAGTGGTCGGCTGTGGTTCCGTCGGATCTAAAGTCGCTGTGCAACTTGCTCGATCGGGTGTCGGCCGGTTTGTACTCGTAGATGGAGACGTGCTTGCCTCAGGCAACCTAGTCCGAAACGAACTCGACTGGCGGGCAGTTGGAATGCATAAGTCGCAGGCTCTGACAGCCCGGCTTCAGGAAGTCAGCACTGATTGCGAAGTTCTCAGTCGCACTACAGTCTTGGGAGGGCAGGAGAGTGGCGGAGCAACTTCTGCGACGATGGGGCTCATCGCGGACTGTGATTTGATCATAGATGCCACCGCCGATCCGGCGGTCTTCAATCTATGCGCGTCCATTGCACGTAGGGCGAAGAAACATATGTGCTGGGCACAAGTATTCGGTGGCGGCGCTGGTGGAATTGTCGTTCGTCTACGGCCCGGGATAGATCCGACTCCTCTCGCAGCCCGACAGCGGATCGAGGCCTGGTATGCGGAGCAGGGTGTCGCGTGGCCTGATGATGGCGCATCACAGCCTTACTCGGAGATTGACGGTGCAGGTGTACCGTTGATAGCTGATGACGCAGATGTTTCCGTTATTGCAGCACATTTGTCTCGCTTCGCCATTGACCTTCTTGCCCGCCCCGACTCGACGATTTTCCCTTCTTCCGCCTACCTCATCGGAATGGCAGAGAGGTGGGTATTCAGCGCTCCCTTCGACGTGAGACCAATCGACCTCGGGGCATGCGATGGGTGGGACACAGAAGCGCAGACAGGTGATTCCGAGGCTTTCAAGCAATTGCTAGCCGATCTGCTACCCGGAGCAAGCGATGCAGGTTGAGATCGCGGATAACGTCAAAGACAAGTTGCGTAGGGCGCTCAGAGCCGCTGGTAGCCGAGAAATTGGTGGTGTGCTCATGGGAGAGCAAATCGCGCCTGGGCATTTTCGGGTCGTCGACTTGTCGATTGATAGTCAGACTGGCGGGCGGGCTCATTTTGTCCGCAGTTCAGAGGCCCATACCGAAGCTCTAAGCGCCTTCTTCCGCGAGACGGGCCATCAATATAATCGATTCAACTATTTGGGAGAGTGGCACTCCCACCCTCGGTTTTCGGTAATGCCAAGCACCGAGGACGTTGCCTCAATGATGGATTTGGTTCAAGGGGAGCGGGGAATCGAGTTCGCTGTATTGCTGATCACCAGGTTGGACTGGTGGCGCAGAATTTCCTGCTCCTGCACCCTTTTTTGCCAAAGCGAAAACCCTTCGTCAGTTGATATTTTGGAGTAATAACGGTGATGAACTATTTCTTGCGGTCATTAATTGACTGGATCTTCAGGCGACGATCAGCGGGTGTAACACTGGTAAAAATTGGGGTACCACTCTTTGGGTTTGTTCTTATAGGGCTCACGGTCGGTGTAACTATACCCACATCCAGTGGGCCCTTTATTTTCAGTTGGGATTCGGCTGGCAGTACTGGCGCGCTAAGTTGGGGAGTGTTCGTCATCGCAAGCTTCATTGTCTTATTGGGGTTCTTCCTGATCATTCGCGACATCCGCCAGGAGAGTCGCAAGAAAGCCATTGTCATTGAGGCGAGAGGGTTGAGAGATTGGCAGGGGCAGCCATTGGCATCGGCAGCTCCTTCCTCAATACCAGGGCGGCGCGAACAGGTGGTAATCGATCTAAGGCAAGGGATAGTAGATGGCCAAATCGTCAGCCCTGATGCGGCGGTACGCCGCCTTGCTAGTCTGCCCGATGATATCGCCCGACGTTGTGATGGGTTGGACAGGTCGGATATCTCCTTCGTGCTCGGTGGGCTCGCTCCGGTACCATTTCTTTTTCTACTCGGCGTGATTGTCGATGATGAGTCCAGAACGCTCATCATGGACTGGGATCGGACACAGCATGCGTGGCGCGCGCTTGCAGATGAAGATGATGGAAAACGTTTCATTGTTACAGGGCTGGATGCTGCCAACGCGGCGGTGAAGCGAGTGGCGCTTTGCGTATCTGCTTCATACGATGTCCTTGAGGCTGATGTACGTATTGTTGAAACTGACGCTCCAATCATCAAATTGCAGTTGGAAGGGCGCAACACCAGTTCGCACTGGTCCGAGACGAAGCAACAGCAGCTCGCGCAGCAATTCCTAGATACTGTTATGTCTCTGGCTCAACAAGGTGTCACCGAAATCTCCCTGTTTCTGGCGGCACCCGCGAGTCTCACGCTACGATTGGGTACGCTTTACGACAAACGTAATCTTCCTCTTATCGAAGTTAACCAGTATGAGCAAAGCGATCCCAAACGATTCCCTTGGGCGGTTCGGATGCCTGTGGCGGGATTGGCACATGCTGAGTTGATACAACGATAAGGTTAAGGAACTCCCCCCGATAGATACGGCGCAAGCAGGCAATGCTGGAGGTGGTGACAGGTAGCTTTTTGGCTTGGGGACGATACCCTTATTGGCACAAGCAGTACTTTCTCGAGCGAAACCGAAACTAGACATAACCAAGCATTAGCTCTAGCCGATTCGAAGGCACTTTTCGTTTTGGGGGCCTTTTTGGGGGCCTAACAAACAAGCAACACCAGCAAAACCCTTTTAAACAGGCGCCCACAGAGAAAACTTCGATTCCGTCTCTGGCACCAAATACCGAAAACCCTGAATCGCAAGATTCAGGGTTTTTTTATGCCTGGGATTTGATGAGGCACGGCGTTCGCGCTCAGCGTTGCCTCTCCCTACTGAATTGGCGGCCACGTCAGACACCTACAAAAAACCGCTTCCTGCGGTTTTTTGTGTGATTGCATTTTTGAGGTTATGAACCCGCATATTGTTGGCCGGTCCAGTGAAGGTTCAGGTCACGGGCAGGGCCGTTTCCGATATCCACGGTATTGCGCCGTTCCTGGCCGTTACGTGTTGTGACTACCGTGTACTTTCCAGGTGGAAGCTGCACATACACCAAGGGTCCGGCCTGATCCAGGCTGAACACAGAATGACCTTGCGCGTTCTGCACGATCACACTCACGTCGGGCAGATATTCGTTCGCAGGGCCGGCTGAGAAACTCATGTGCAAGTTGTACCCATGAGATTGCTGAACGAAGCGTGCCTCATCCAGGCCAATGCCTCCTGACAAGTAGCTGATTCCATTCTGTTGTTCTGGCTGAATCTGCACACCGGCGGTGTCGACAGGTCCTGGAGGCGTTGCGAAAGCCATGGCAGGAAACATCAACACACCAACAGCAGCGATGGGCAACATCAATGAATGGACGTATTTCATGATGGCGACTCCCGGGTTCTGCAGAACCCTATCGTTACTCCTTTTAGATTTCTGAGGGGACACCCAAGTTCTATATCGATTAGTGCTGGGTCGCGCTGCGAATAGGACTACAGGATGTATCCCGCCAGGCATACCTTAAAGTGCTGTGAGCGGTCGATACGGCCCAAGTGCAAACCTGTTGGCAGATCGGGCGGCGTCTTGTCGAGTTCGAGCAGGAGGCGGCTCGTAGAGCTGGGTATGGGACCTGCTCAAATGCTTTGTCATCTTCGATCTCAAACGCGGACCAGAGGATGGCCCACTGTCGGCGTCATTCTTTGCGCACAGAAGGATTGAATCAGTGATGCGTTACTCCGCGCCAGAGGGCAATGAGCAACGGTTCGCCAGCAAGTACAAACGGGTCTCACCGAGTGAAGAGTAACTTCGTTTGGAGCTGGATCGGGAACAGGCGCTGCTCAATCGGAAGCGCCGATAAAAATGGGCGGATTGCCCACCCGCACCACCAAGACTATCGTTGGCACCTACGCGCAAAGGTACGTCACCGATGAATTTCAAGGACACGCCTGCACTGGCGCCTGCTCAGATCGAGCGACCATTGCCTGCCACCCTGCCCGGCGCCCCCTTCACGGAGTCCGCCGCAGACGGCTTCATCCTCGGTGGCTTCACCTGGCAGCACAGTTCGCCAGACCCGGCCCGCCCCGTCGTGATCATCAACGCCGCAACCTCGGTTCGCTGCCGCCATTACTCACGCTTTGCCGATTACCTGTTCGCCAACGGATTCGATGTCATCACCTACGACTACCGGGGCATCGGCGACTCTCGTCCCGCCTCGCTCAAAAATCTCGATGCGTCATGGACCGACTGGGGCGAGCTGGACTTTGAAGCGATGCTCAAGCGCGCTGAGCGCGAATTCCCCGGTCAGCCCATCGATGTCGTCGGCCACAGCTTTGGTGGCTGTGCAGCAGGCCTGGGAGCGTCCGGGCATGTCATTCGACGGATGGTGACGGTCGGCGCGCAATTCGCTTACTGGCGCGACTATGCGCCCGCCCATCGCTGGCGCATGTTCAGCAAGTGGCATGTGCTGATGCCGTTGATGACGATGTTCCACGGCTACTTCCCCGGCAAGCGCCTCGGCTGGCTGGAAGACACACCCGCCGGCGTTGTTCGCGACTGGAGCACGCCCACCGACCGCTTTGAAACACGCCCCAGCGGCCGGCGCCTGCATAGCGAAACCGGTCGATTACCCTTCGAACGCGTCAGCGCAAACATCCTCGCGATCAGCGTCAGCGACGATCCATACGGTACGATTTCTGCCATCGAACGCCTGCTCGACTACTTCACTCACAGCATCCGCACTCATCTGCGAATCACCCCGCAAGACATCGACGAAAAAGAAGTCGGACATTTCGCCTTTTTTCGCAGCGCATACCAAGCCACACTATGGCCCATTGCATTGTACTGGCTGCAAAACGCCGAACTGGCCCCCGACACACCCGGGCGGCAAGTCCCGCGCAGCTGAGCCCTCCCAACGAATGATGGAAAGACGTCCATGGCCTCCGCCAACAAGCAGCACAAACGCGCCACCCGCGCCAAAGCCAAGGCCAAGCAAAACCGCACCCAACGGGCTGCCGCACCGGTCGAGCTGGACCCGAACGATGATCGCATCGACTTCGAATCGGTGGACCTGACCGAGCTGTTCAAGAAAATGATCGACGCCGAAAAGACCAATCAGCAAGCGATGTGCATAGCCTTCCTGGAAGACCCGCTACTGGAACTGGTCTATGAGCAGGAAGGCGAAGAAGGCGCGATGGACTTCATCCTCGCCGCACTGATCGAGTACCGCCAATGGTCGACCGAAGTCGACGAGGCCGGCGCCCTGGCGTGGATCGAATCACCAGCCTTCCAGGCTGATTATGTCGCAGCGTCCGATATCATCGCCGCGCAAACCCAACAGAAAACAAACTGAGCTCCCATGGCATCCCTGAACAAGCAACAGAAACGCGCCAAGCGCGCAAAGGCCAAAGCCAAGCAAATCAACATCCACGGCCGCAAACCTGCCGCGCTGGACGATGAGCCGGACGAAATCGGCGAGCCGATCCCGGAATACACGCTGGCGATGTTCAGCAAGATGCACGACGCCGAAGCCACCAGCCGCAGCGACATGCTTCAGGTCCTGCTGTCGGACCTCGCGGGCATCATCAGCGACCATCCAGACTTGCTGGACATGGAAAACGCCGACAACGAAGCCATGGCCGCCACCCACTTGGCCGCCGACATGCTACTCGACTATCGCATGTGGGCTGATGGCATGGACCGGGAAACGGCTCAAGCCTGGCTGACCGATCCGCAGTTCATCACCGACTTCGGTCATGCCCTGGACAGCTATCGTCAGGCGCTGGATGCGCAGGAAGAAAAGAGCGAGTAAACGCGATTGGCAGAAACAAAAAACGGCCGCTCGTCATCACTGACAGCGGCCGTTTTTTGCAACCTTCAAACCAACAATCAGGCAGCAAAGCACCTGAATGAAAGCAAAAAAACGACCGCGATCATCTCTGATGGCGGTCGTTTCGATGCTTCAACAACAAACGGCTTGAGTTAGATCCACTCAGCGCGCCAACGCTGCGCCCAGCTTCTCATTGTGACGACGGCGAGCTACCAGCACGCCCGCCGCGACCACCAACAGCGCCAGCAGGCCGGTGGCGAGAATTTCTACGCGATGCGCCTCCTGGAACAACATGATGGTCAGGGCTGCCACGATGAAAATGATCACCGCGTAGGTCAGGCCAGGAAACAGCCACATGCTGAAGGCGATTTTTTCACCGCGCGCCATGCGCTGTTTGCGCATACGCAGTTGCGAAATGGCGATCACCAGGTACACCAGCAGCGCGATGGCGCCGGAGCTGGCCAGCAGGAATTCAAACACAGCGGCCGGGGCCACGTAGTTGGCGAACACGGCGAGGAACGCAGCACCGGTGGACAGCATAACGGCCCAGTACGGCGTGCCGCTCTTGTTGGTGCGCTGGGAAACGGCCGGCGCATCACCGCGCTTGCCCAGGGAGAACATCATGCGCGAGGCGGTGTACAGCGCCGAGTTCAGGCAGCTGGTTACCGCAACCAGAACCACGATGTCGACGATCAGCTTGGCGTTCGGGATGCCCATGCGCTCAAGCACAGTCTGGTAGGAGCCAACGCTGGCCAGGATCGGGTCGTTCCATGGCACCAGGGCCACAACGATGAAGATCGATACGAGGTAGAACAAGCCGATCCGCCAGATCACCGAATTGGTGGCCTTGGAGATTTGCTGGCCCGGGTTCTTCGATTCCGCGGCCGCGATGGTCACGATCTCGGTGCCCATGAAGGAGAACATGGTGGTCAGGATCGCGCCCAGTACCGCGCCCATGCCGTTTGGCAGGAAGCCCTGGGTGTCGAACAGGTGCGAAACGCCGCTGACCTGGCTGCTCGGCAAGAAGCCGAAGATCGCCAGAACACCGAGGACGATGAAACCGATGATGGCCACGACCTTGATCAGGGCGAACCAGAATTCGAACTCACCGTAGTTCTTTACGCTGAACAGGTTAGTCACGGTCAGCAGCAGGGTGATGATCAGCGTGAAAGCCCAGATCGCCACGTTCGGAAACCAGGCGTGCAGGATGGTCGCGGCGGCGTTGGCTTCCAGCGGGATAACCAAGACCCAGAACCACCAGTACAACCAGCCGATGGTGAAACCGGCCCAGTGACCGATCGCGCGATCGGCATACGTCGAGAAGGAGCCGGTGTCCGGCGAAGCAACAGCCATTTCGCCGAGCATGCGCATCACCAGCACGACCAGCATGCCAGCAGCGGCGTAGGCCAACAGCACGGCCGGGCCTGCGGCAGCGATGGCGTGACCCGAGCCTACGAACAAGCCGGCGCCGATTACCCCGGCGATCGACAGCATGGTCACATGACGCGGTTTGAGCCCCTGTTCGAGGCCATTGGAGCTTGGGGTACTGCTCATTGAAACTACCTTTGTAAGGAAAAACGACTGCGTGCATTCCGCATCAATCTCTTTCTCGTAAAAAGAAACCAACGGGGCGTTCTTGATTCTGCACGCAATAATTGCGCCAAAATGTTTCAAAGCCCTCTACCGCGGCGATCACATCCAGACCGGACAGTCATCGCAAGTCATTGAAAGTAATGGCACTTTGCCAAAGCGTTACCCTGCGACTCACTTCAAGAACGAATAGGCGCACCGGAAACACACCTGGAAAAGTCCCGGCGCACAATAAAAGTGCAGATCAGGAACGTTTGGCCGGTTAGCGCTTCCAACACCCCGCCAAAGCTGGCAACATCGCGCCCTTTTTTACATGGCACCCGCCGGGCAACAGGTTCAAACGGCTGTTCGGTTGATAGCAGCGCGACAGTCTGCTGTAGCGATGCGACAACCTGCCACGTCACGTCCGTTTACCGCCCGCAGCGCTGTTGGCTGCCATTCAAACGCTATGCTAGCTTGGCCGCCTCGCCAGGAAGGCCGCCAACAGCAGGAGCGAAACACTATGAGGAACGCACATGGCTGAGGCCACGCCCGCGCTTGAAATCCGCAACTTGCACAAACGCTACGGACAGCTAGAGGTGCTCAAAGGCATCTCGCTGACCGCCCGCGACGGCGACGTGATCTCGATCCTGGGTTCTTCCGGTTCTGGCAAGTCCACGTTCCTGCGTTGCATCAACCTGTTGGAAAACCCGCACCAGGGCCAGATCCTGGTGGCCGGAGAAGAACTCAAACTCAAAGCCGCGAAAAACGGTGAACTGGTCGCGGCCGACGGCAAGCAGATCAACCGCCTGCGCAGCGAGATTGGTTTTGTATTTCAAAACTTTAATCTCTGGCCGCACATGAGCGTGCTCGACAACATCATCGAAGCGCCGCGTCGCGTGCTCGGTCAAAGCAAAGCCGAAGCCATTGAAGTCGCCGAAGCCCTGCTGGCCAAAGTCGGCATCGCCGACAAACGCCATGCCTACCCGGCGCAACTGTCCGGCGGCCAGCAACAACGCGCGGCCATCGCCCGCACGTTGGCGATGCAACCCAAGGTGATTCTGTTCGACGAGCCGACTTCCGCCCTTGACCCGGAAATGGTCCAGGAAGTACTTAATGTCATCCGCGCACTGGCTGAAGAAGGCCGCACCATGTTGCTGGTTACCCATGAAATGGGCTTTGCCCGTCAGGTGTCCAGCGAAGTGGTGTTCCTTCACCAGGGCCTGGTAGAAGAGCAAGGATCGCCACAGCAGGTGTTCGAAAACCCGCTTTCGGCGCGCTGCAAACAATTCATGTCCAGCAACCGCTAACGGAGCTACCCGCATGCAGAACTTCAAAAAAGTCTTCCTGGCTGCCGCCGTCGCCCTGGCGTTCAGCGCCGGTGCCATGGCCGAAACCCTGAAGATGGGCATCGAAGCGGCCTACCCGCCGTTCAACAACAAAGATGCCAGTGGCAATGTCGTCGGCTTCGACAAGGAAATCGGCGACGCCCTGTGCGCCAAGATGAAAGTCGAGTGCACCGTGGTCACCTCTGACTGGGACGGCATCATCCCGGCCCTGAACGCCAAGAAATTCGACTTCCTGATCTCCTCGATGTCGATCACCGACGAGCGCAAGCAAGCGGTCGACTTCACCGACCCCTATTACTCGAACAAGCTGCAATTCATCGCCAAGAAAGACGTCGACTTCAAAACCGACAAAGATGCGCTGAAGGGCAAAGTGATCGGCGCCCAGCGCGCGACTCTGGCCGGCACCTGGCTTGAAGACAACATGCCAGACGTTGAAACCAAGCTCTATGACACCCAGGAAAACGCCTACCTCGACCTGACTTCCGGTCGCCTCGACGGCATCCTGGCGGACAAATACGTCAACTACGAGTGGCTGAAAAGCGACGCCGGCAAGCCTTACGAATTCAAAGGCGACCCGGTGGAAGAAAGCGACAAGATCGGTATCGCCGTACGTAAAGGCGACCCGATCCGCGCGAAGCTGAACCTCGCCCTGAAAGAAATCGTCGAGGATGGCACCTACAAGAAAATCAACGACAAGTACTTCCCGTTCAGCATCTATTGATTCTGACCTGCCGGGCCGGCGCCGTTTACTCACGGCGCCAGTCCATGGCATTGCCTGCCGCGATTTGAAAAGAAACCCATGACTATCGATCTCTACGGATTCGGCCCGGCGCTCGCCGCTGGCGCGCTGATGACTGTGAAACTGGCACTCTCGGCCTTGTGTCTGGGGCTGGTGCTCGGTTTGCTCGGCGCCTTGGCCAAGACATCCCCGTACAAGCCGTTGCAATGGCTTGGCGGCACTTATTCGACACTGGTTCGCGGTATCCCGGAATTGCTATGGGTGCTGTTGATCTATTTCGGCACGGTTAACCTGATGCGTGCCTTGGGCGAGTTTTTCGGCAATCCCGACCTTGAACTCAATGCCTTTGCCGCTGGCGTGATCGCCCTGGGCTTGTGCTTCGGCGCCTACGCCACCGAAGTGTTTCGCGGCGCGATTTTGGCGATTCCCAAAGGTCACCGTGAAGCCGGTGTGGCGCTGGGCCTGTCGAAATTCCGCATTTTCACCAAACTGATCATGCCGCAGATGTGGCGCATCGCCCTGCCCGGTCTTGGCAACCTGTTCATGATCCTGATGAAAGACACCGCGCTGGTGTCGGTCATTGGCCTGGAAGAAATCATGCGCCATGCGCAAATCGGCGTGACCGTGTCCAAGCAACCGTTCACCTTCTATATGGTGGCCGCGTTCATGTACCTGGGCCTGACCGTGCTCGCCATGAGCGGCATGCACTTGATGGAACGACGTGCCGCTCGCGGCTTCGCGAGGAGCACCCAATGAACTGGGAAGTCATCATCAAATGGCTGCCGAAACTGGCCCAAGGCGCAACGCTGACCCTGGAACTGGTAGCCATCGCCGTCATCGCCGGTTTGCTGCTGGCGATTCCGTTGGGCATCGCGCGTTCGTCGCGGCTCTGGTACGTACGGGCATTTCCCTACGGCTACATCTTCTTTTTCCGCGGCACGCCGTTGCTCGTTCAGTTGTTCCTCGTCTATTACGGCCTGGCGCAGTTTGATGCAGTTCGTAACAGCTCGATGTGGCCGTACCTGCGCGATCCGTTCTGGTGCGCCACCGCGACCATGACCCTGCACACCGCGGCCTACATCGCCGAGATCTTGCGCGGCGCGATCCAGGCGATTCCACCTGGCGAGATCGAGGCCGCGCGAGCGCTGGGCATGTCCCGGCCCAAGGCGCTGTTCTACATCATCCTGCCGCGCGCCGCGCGCATCGGCCTGCCGGCCTACAGCAACGAAGTGATCCTGATGCTCAAGGCCAGCGCCCTGGCCAGTACCGTGACGTTGCTGGAACTGACCGGCATGGCCCGCACCATCATTGCCCGGACCTATCTGCCGGTGGAGATCTTCTTCGCCGCGGGCCTGTTCTATCTGTTGATGGCTTACGTGCTGGTTCGTGGCTTCAAGCTGCTGGAGCGCTGGTTGCGCGTCGATGCCTGCCAAGGGCGCTGACGCCTGCGTGCTGACGGGCGAGGACCTGCTCGCCCGTTTCACCGCGCTGGATGCTTTCCTGATCGAGCATCAAGCGCTG
Source organism: Pseudomonas sp. FBCC-B1667 (assembly GCF_059133255.1). Taxonomy (NCBI): domain Bacteria; kingdom Pseudomonadati; phylum Pseudomonadota; class Gammaproteobacteria; order Pseudomonadales; family Pseudomonadaceae; genus Pseudomonas; species Pseudomonas sp. FBCC-B1667. The sequence goes on from NZ_CP101437.1 coordinate 6,636,020, forward strand.
TGGAAGCCTCGTCCGTTTACGCATCTTCACCTGCCTTGGGAAACGTCCTACCCGGAGTTGGCGCTTTGGCTACGGGGACGGTCGCTGGACAACGCAGAACTTGCCCATAACCAACCGTGTTTGCTGGATGCGCCGGAGCCGTTTACTTCATTGGCGGCGTTGTCGCTTGAGTTGAGTTCTGTGGGTGAGTTGCCGACGCATTCGCTGCAAGCGGCCGGGCATCGGCTGAACGTCGATGTACCGGGGCGCAAGTGGCAACAGATCGAGGCGTTCGCCCGTCGTCTGTCGTTTGCGACGCCGCCGACGCATTGGCTGGATTGGTGTTCGGGCAAGGGTCACTTGGGTCGGCGTTTGCTGCAAACCGGGCAACAACTGACCTGTCTGGAATATGACCCGGCGCTGGTGGCCAGCGGACAGGCGCTCAGCCAGCGTCATCAATTGCGGGCGCTGCACGTCGAACAGGATGTGCTCGCGCCTGGCGCCGCGCATTTATTGAAGGTTGATCAGACACCGGTGGCGCTGCATGCCTGCGGTGATCTGCATGTGCGGTTGATCCAGCTCGCCAGCGCGACAGGCTGCAAGCAACTGGCTGTCGCGCCGTGCTGTTATAACCGGATCAATCACTCGGCCTATCAGCCGCTTTCCTCAATCGGTTTACGATCCGGCCTGCAACTGTCCCTCGACGATCTCGCCCTTCCCATGAGCGAAACCGTCACCGCCGGCGCCCGCGTGCGACGTCAGCGCGACACCTCTATGGCTCGGCGCCTGGGTTTCGACTTGTTGCAACGGCAACTGCGCGGCGTTGATGAATACCTGCCCACCCCTTCCCTGCCGAGCGCTTGGCTGGACAAATCCTTCGCCGAGTACTGCCACCATCTGGCCGCATTGAAAGAGTTATCCACAGTCGGCTCGCAAGAGTGGTCCGCTCTCGAAGCCGCCGGCTGGCAGCGATTGGCGCACGTACGTAATCTGGAGCTGCTGCGCGGTCTTTTCCGACGCCCATTGGAGCTTTGGCTGGTACTCGACCGCGCCCTTTTCCTTGCCGATCAGGGTTACACCGTCCGCCTCGGCACCTTCTGCGAAACACCGCTCACGCCGCGTAATTTCCTGCTTTTGGCGGAACGCCCGTAAAACCCACAGCCTGTGGATAACTCTGTTGATGAAAATATCATGGATCCAATATCCACGGCTGTTTCAGGGGTGAAACGCAACTGTTCATTTTTCGTACACTCACGAAAAAATCCTGAAAAACAGGGATTTGCGAACAAATGAGAACAGGTCCACAAAAACGCCAGTGAGCGCAGAATGCCACCGCCGCTGTTGTGCATAAGCATTCAATGCAAAGGACATAAGCGCCTAAACCCGGACGTCACGCAGGGAAAATTGCACCTCCACTCGACTCTTGTTATACAAACACGCAAGGACGCCGTCAGCGCGGCCATGAACAAGAAAATTCGACCGACAGGATGCGACAGTGACGTTCATTTCCTACGCACAGAACTTCGAAGACATACGCCTCTGGCGCGCCCTGAAAACCGTCGAGAACGGCTTCTATATCGACGTTGGCGCCAACGATCCGACCCATGACTCGGTCACCAAAGCGTTCTACGACCACGGCTGGACCGGCATCAACGTCGAACCGATGCCCAACTATTACAACGCCTTGTGTCAGCAGCGGCCCAAAGACACCAACCTGCAATGCGTGGCCGGCGAAAGCGCCGACAGCCTGACTTTCTACGGCATCGCCGGCACCGGCCTCTCGACCGTCGACCCGGCGATGGCGCAAATGCACAAAGACGCCGGCATGGACGTGCGCAGCCAAACCGTGCAGTCCCGCACCCTGACCTCCATTTGCGAAGAACACGCCCAGGGCCGCCCGATCCACTTCCTGAAAATCGACGTCGAAGGCCACGAAGAAACCGTCCTGCGCGGCATGGACTTCACCCGGTGGCGGCCGTGGGTCATCCTCATCGAAACCCCGTGGGACCGCGACCAGACCTGGGAAACCCTCGTCACCGGTGCCGGCTACCACTCCATCCTGTTCGACGGCATCAACACCTACTACCTCGCCGAAGAGCACCTGAACCTCAAACCCGCCTTCGACATTCCGCCGTGCAACCTGGACGAATTCCAGTTCTGCAAAGGCCACAACTTCAGCCACCCCATCGGCGACGCCGAACATCAACTCGCCGCCGCCCTGCAACGCGCCGAACAGGCCGAAGCACAGCTGCGCGCGATGCAAAACAGCCGCACCTGGCAAGCCATCCAGAAACTCAAGAAAACCCTGCTGCGCGCCTGACCTGACACCTGCGCAAAAATAGTCTGAATTCAGGGGTTTACAGAACCAATCCAATCGCTATAATCGTCGCCCAACACGCCGGTATAGCTCAGTTGGTAGAGCAACTGACTTGTAATCAGTAGGTCCCGGGTTCGACTCCTGGTGCCGGCACCATACAAAACAAAGGCTCGCAGCAATGCGGGCCTTTTGTTTATCTGCAATACGTAACAAGCCACGTAACAAGAGCCCGCTTTTGGAGTGTGACCATGGATTGGATGCAGTTTGTTTCGGCGCTGATGTCCGCCCTCGCATGGCCGGCCGCAGTTGTAACGGTCGTTTGCCTGCTAAAAAATCCTATCCTGGGGCTCATTCCCAAAATCCGTAGCTTCAAATACGGCGAGTTTCACGTCGACCTCACCGAGGAGTTGAAGGCAGTCCAGGACAGTCTCCCGGGCAAACCTCAAGTACCTTCTGGAGATGAAAAAGCTCCCCTCCCAACTCCTGTTGCTCTTCAACTCGCTGCGTTATCGCCACGAGGAGCCATCCTGCATTCATGGCTTGAAGTTGAAGCGGCCGTAGACAACTTGGTAAACGAACTGGGCATTGAGTTTTCGGCGAAAGTCAGCCCCGTCGTGAAAATGCGAACGCTGCTCGACGAACGAGTCGTAGACCCCCTGATCTATTCAACCTTTCTACAGCTGTCCAAAGTTCGAAACGACGCAGTGCATCTGTCGGATCGGGAGATGGGGTATGAGGACGCCACGATGATGTGGGGATCTTGCTCTTGGCTGATAGAGCGACTGAATGCAGCGTTGCCCCTGGCGAAAGACGAAGACTGACAGCGTCCTTTCGATTGCCGACGATATCTAAATAAGTACGGAAAGGGGCGATTGCCTACTCCTTTTAGCTATTTCAGTCTTTTCATATTGACCCCTCGGAAAACGGTTAGGAAGGTTAGTTTTTGACAGACCGCTCTGAAAGTCATGTCTGAAGCGGCTTTACGGCGACCGCTCTAGGTAAGCTTTTGGTTAGCGATAGGCTATTTCCTAACCTTTATCGATGTAAAAAATTTAAATAATATTATTCTTATAAATCAATATTTTATAAATTAGGTAACCCTTCACCTAACCATAACTAACCCTCCAAAGTTAGCCCGCAAGTCCAGTAAATACGGACCCTCCAGCCGCTCTTAAGCTGCCGACTAAAAACCTAACCCTTTTCCCGAGCCGCCGCTCGAAATCGCAACCTGGTTCTGCCATGAGGCGTCCTTGTATTTACCCCGCTCTTGCAAGTGTATGCAGCTTTTTTCCGCCTTACATACGCGCGCACAGGCCCAGACTAGGCCCGGTTGAGTCGGGGTGCAGCGGTGCAGAAAAAACGACACATTTAGCCCGCCGGTGTGGCGGGGGACGAGTGCGCGCGCCGGGTTAGTTTTAGTATGCTGAGCAGATCAGAGGGAGTTATAGCTATGGGACAAGCAAAGGCTCGAGGGACGGAACAGGAACGTGAAGCACTGGCGAAGGAGGTCGCTTCCCTTGTCTCAGGAGAGAAGTACGTTCTTCAAATGATCGAGGTCAAGAGACGGTTCCGTGCCGCCGATCACATCCTCAACTCCGATATGCCTGTGTCAGGTGATATCGACATCGACAATGAATGTGTTTTTGCTCAAGTAAGGCGAATCGTTGAACTCATTGCCTTCTCGGCCTTGATTGCAGACCGAAGGCACTATCAAGCCCAAAGGGTTCGGGAAGCGGAAAAAAGGGATAGGGATAAGGGCGACTACACCACCGACTGGAAAGCAGCGGAAATTCTTGAGCGTCTAAAAAAGGTCAATAGCGACTTTCTTCCACAATCGGCTGGGGAACCTATCGCGGGTCCAGACAATACAAAGCACGTCCCATATGGCGCTATCGGTCCGAAGACACATCGTGACTTGATCAGCATTTACCAGAACGCTAGTCGTTACATGCATTCGTCGAATCCTTTCACGGAGGATCTGGAAGCGCGCGCATTGCTGAAACTGAAAGAGGCCAGATCCGTTCTCCAGTCAGATCTGGCATTGCTGCGGGGCATCATCTGGAAGCACCGCAAATTGGGTCTAATGCCCGAACGCTCAAAGGAGGCGGGTAAACAATTTGTTTGGCTGGTGAACTTACTCGACAAAGACTCCAATGACGTGGAGATGTATACGGCACTGCAAGATTAATAGCCGCAGCAGGTTCACCCCGCGCCGGAAACTAAAAAGGCCGGAAGCGCACCACCCTCCCCCAACCAATCATTGATCTTGCCGCTTTTGAACCAGCGCTCGTCCTTCCACACGTTAACCTGGTAATAGGTTTCCAGATAAATCGTAAGCGTCCGGCCAAGTCATCTACCCAGCCCCGCAAAGCCAGGACATGGTGTGCACTTAAATTTAAGTGGGCAGCAGTTCTAGCCTTTTAAGCGGGTATTTCATGCAGCCAAAACGCCGTTCCTATTCCAAGTCCTTCAAAGCCCAGGTCATTCAAGAGTGTGCCCAGCCCGGCGCTTCGATTGCCAGCATCGCGCTCAGCCATAGCCTCAATGCAAACCTCGTCCACAAATGGATTCGCCTGCAAACGCAGAACAGCCCGGCGCTGCAACCTGCACTTATTCCATTACCCATGCCGTTGGCCGGAGCAAGTTCGCACGCAGCGTCATCGAATATATGTGTTGAGATCCAGCACCCTCGGGGCACCGTTAAAGTGAGCTGGCCAACTGAAAGTGCTGCCGTCTGCGCGAACTTTCTTCGAGACCTTTTGCGATGATCCGCATCGACGCCATCTGGCTCGCCACCGAACCTATGGACATGCGCGCCGGTACCGAGACGGCACTGGCCAGGGTGATCGCTGTGTTCGGTGCGGCGCAGCCGCACTGTGCTTATCTGTTCGCCAATCGCCGCGCCAATCGCATGAAAGTGCTGGTGCATGACGGCTTCGGAATATGGCTGGCGGCGCGCCGATTGAACCAAGGTAAGTTTCACTGGCCTGGCATTCGTCATGGCTCTGAAATGAAACTGGATACCGAGCAACTTCAGGCCTTAATACTTGGTCTGCCGTGGCAGCGCGTGGGCGCTGGCGGCGCAATCACGATCCTTTAAAACGGCTGTAATTAACGCTTGGGCCTGCTGCCGTAGGCGGTCTGCTTTGGTAAAATCCACCGCATGACTTCCTTGCCCAACCTCGACCAAATGACCCCCGACCAGCTGCGCGCCCTCGCTGCGCAGTTGATGTCGAAGGTCGACACCATGGGCAGAAAGATCCATCGCGATCAAACCATCATCGAACAGCTGACTCACGAAATCGCGATCCTCAAGCGTCACAGGTTTGCCAAGCGCAGCGAGCAGATCAGCCCTGAGCAAGGCAGCTTGCTCGACGATCTGCTTAACACTGATCTTGAGGCTATCGACGCTGAGCTGACGGCACTCCAGCCGGCTCCGGCTCCAGCAGAGGTGCGCCAAAAACCAAAGCGCGCACCGCTGCCGCCGCGGTTTCCACGCACCGTCATTCATCACGAACCAGAAAACACTCAGTGCACTTGCGGTTGCCAGCTTCAGCGCATCGGCGAGGACGTCAGCGAGAAGCTCGATTACACGCCGGGCGTGTTCACCGTTGAGCAACATGTACGTGGAAAATGGGCCTGCCGTCATTGTGAAACGCTGATCCAGGCACCGGTGCCAGCCCAAGTGATCGACAAGGGCATTCCGACCGCATCCAGTCAGCCCGCATGAATGGGCATGATCCGTATGCGTATCTCAAAGATGTGCTGACGCGCCTGCCGACGCAACAGGCGAGCGAGATTGAGCTACTGCTGCCACATCAGTGGGTATCTGGCTGAGTCATGTGAGGTAAGCGGAATACTCGTCCAGCGAATCTTAATGAGAGAAGAAAGCATGCATAACTACCAACTCCGGCTTAGTGGCATAGATGATGTGGCGGACTTATGCCGTATCTCGGCTCAAGCTCGTCTGCGTTACAAGGCCATTCCAAAACTCGCCCATATTGCTGAAACACCTGCACTGCCCCCAGCGAGATTTGAAGCCTGTCGTGTCGTAGTGGCGCTCGATAACGAAAGCCAGAAAATAATTGGCTTTGCGGCAATGCGACCACTGGACGGGCTTTTGTATTTAGACAATATTTCCGTCGACCCAGATGCTTCAGGGAGTGGGATCGGAGCAAAGCTTCTCACAGCAGTCATAGAGCATGCTGAAAGCCGTGGGGTTCAAGCAGTGAGCTTAACAACTTTTCATGAGCCTCCTTGGAATGGCCCCTGGTTCCGCAAACACGGCTTCCGTACGATGCCCAGTGAACACATAGCTGAGGGCTTGAAACAGGTCATGGATCGTCAATGGCTGACATTGGACGCCACAACTCGTGAAACATTGTGGCGTGTCCTATGATTGCTCGATCAACAAGAAAATTGGGCATTACCACCTAACCTAGGGTGTCTTTGCCATTCGCTTACGATCAATCCCCCGACGGACGTACTTCGCCAGGCAAGGTTTCAGACCAATCGCCCGGCGCAGCTAGTTGTCGCGTATCGCTGCCTCTGTCTTTCCGGCCATAGCCCTGGAGTTAAAAGCAGTTGCCCGGGGGAAAGCGGCGACTTTCTGGACTAGTACGCGCGCGAGGCTTCGAGCCCAAGGAGAGGCACCAATCAAGGCCCTGATTTATAGCCTGCGTTAGCCCGGTGTTAGCCCGCACCAAAAAGAATTAAGGCCCACATCGCTGTGAGCCTTTATTTATATGGTGCCGGCACCAGGAGTCGAACCCGGGACCTACTGATTACAAGGAAGGTGCTTTAAACCGTAAAATCAATGACTTACAAGACTTCTTATTACGCTCAAATGAATTGGAGGCCGCGGTTTTTATTAGGCTTCGAATTTCTTATTACGTGGATGATGCACCAGTCTGATTGTCCGTCCTTTATTTTCGAGCTGCTAAACTTTCTGTTTTCATGGAAGAGCTCAATGAACAATTCAGACTTGCTCCCTTCGCTGCTCAGCAAAATTAACGAAAACCAGCTCGCCTTGGAGGCTGCCATCATGGAGCTCACGCTTTGGGTCGAGCAGCGCGGAGCGGCCGAGATCGGCGGCAATATACGCGGCGCCCTTCAGACGATCGACAAGAACGAAGAGTTCATTAAGATGACGCTTGCGGTGATGTTGGCACCGAAGTGACCATTGCGGCCACTGGCAGACCGAGTCTGGCGAATCGCATTACGGGTCAACAGCACATGAACCTTATCGAGCGCATCGCCCAGCTCCGGACGAGCCTTTACTCCAAGGCCGCCAATGCAACGCCCAAGGGGTGCCAAGCCTGTGAGCAGCACATCCCCAACCATGGCCTGCTTGGCGAGCTAAGCACCGACGGGGTTACTGCGTAATGGCTGCGAGTTTGTACGACATGTAACCCTCTATGGGGCACTCCGTATGACTCCTTGCTCCAAACGGAAGTAAAACTAGAGCTTGAAGTGGTTCGATTCCAGAACCACTGAACTGCTTTCACCTCTCGCCGAATAGAAACCGATGATTCTGAAGGCCATTAAAGAACGAGGGGGATTTGATACTTTTCGGAGCAGTACGCGCGCGCCCGCGCGAATACCTCATCATCATGCGGTTTGTCGACTTCAAAACTAATCGGGATCATCCTATTTTTTTGGTCGAAAAAGCCTGTCGATACAGCCCTTCATGAGAGGCAGCAATCGGCTGAAGCGGTCACTCATAATGCCCGTGGTTGACTGCGCCGGACTGTTTAGATGCGCTATTGGAGCAAGCCATTTCTCACGTTGAAGTCGCAACGTATTCCTAGGGAGTGGACACCAAGAGCTGCGACCGCTGTATGACGTTTTGTTAGTCAATCTGTATCTAACGTTTCTCCCTTTGACCGCCCTACTATCGTCCGCTCCATCCTGATTTATACGGTCCGCGCAGCGAGCAGGCACCCATGCTTCTGTTCGCTGTATTGGGCTCGCTGATTTTCAGCGTCTCCCATACTGAACTGGGTCTGATCATTGGTCGCGGTCTGATCGGCTTGGCTGTTGCCGGTTCGCTGAAGAGTGCGATCAAGGCGTGCGCCATCTGGCTGCCCGTTGCATGCCTGCCACTGAGTAGGGCGTGCCTGTTATCAGTAGCGGTCTGGGCGCCTTGCCAGCGCTACAGCTTTGGCGCTGTGGGTTCTTACAAGTCATTTCTCAACGATCATTAAAGGAAGATCAGTATGAAAGCCAGGCACCTACTACTCGCCATCTCGATTACTGCCATTTGGGGCGTGAATTTCTCGGTTATCAAACTGGGCCTCACCACCGTTGATCCGCTGATTCTTGCTGGCATTCGCTTCACGCTATGCGCACTTCCAGCGATTTTTTTCATTCCGAAACCTGATGTGCAGTGGCGCTACATCATTGGTTACGGTCTGGTCTTCGGTATCGGACTTTGGGGCGTCGTTAACCTTGGCATCCAGTCCGGTCTTTCAGCAGGCATCGCTTCGCTGGTGCTTCAATTCAGCGCGTTTTTTACCATTCTGCTGGGCTCATGGATATTCAAGGAAGCGATTTCCCGATTTCAGTACGCGGGCATGGGTCTCGCTCTGTGTGGTCTGCTGAGCATCATCTCCATCGTTGATGGGACAGTAACGACGCTCGGGCTGATTCTGGTGCTGCTGGGAGCGGTCGCCTGGAGTGCGGCCAACGTGATCAACAAAAAAGCCAAGACCAACCAGGTCTTCGCTTTCCTGGTGTGGTCCAGTGCGTTTTCGCCCATCCCTCTTTTCGCACTTGATTACGCTGTTAACGGCTCGACGGGTTACAGCGCATTGGTGAATCAACTCGACTACCGCGCCGTCTTGTCGATCCTGTTCCAGGTATACCCCAATACACTGTTCGGCTACTGGGCATGGAATTCATTGCTGAAACGATATCCAGTGTCTACGGTCGCGCCATTGTCGTTATTGGTGCCGGTATTCGGACTGCTCGGTTCAGTCATGATTTTCAATGAGAATCTGTCAGTGAACAAAATGGTTGCTGTCGTTCTCATCGTGTCGGGTCTTGGCGTCGGCCTATACGGACAGCGCGTCCTCAGTGCGGTGCTCAAGCGTTATGAGCGATGCCCATTGTGATGTAACAGCACGAGCTGTAGACCTTCTGGACATTGCTGAAGCCTAGGGTGACTTCCGTGCTCAAGCTTTAGCAAGACGACATCGTAGATTCATACGATATGGATGCAGAGGATGCGGGGGTCGCCAGTTACAATCGGACAGGGAAAACATTTTCCCCCACGTCGAGAAGTGTGCAAGAGCCCAATCAAGCCAGAATCCTTGGCAAATGCTGGATGACGTTCGAGTAGCATTTGAAGAATCAGGCCTCACGTAACCTTTGAGTCGGGCGCTCCAATTACTCCCTGCCCCAAAGGGCTGCAACCAGCCAGAAGCAGGCATTCGGCATCAAGAACCAACAGTAAAGAAGCGTCGAATGATTTTATCGCGTTGCCGCCTACCAGAATTTCCACCATGGCTTGCGCGGCAGTGGCAGGTCATGAAGGCGTAGGTTCCAGATATGAGGGCATTGTCCCACGGGCAAATCCCGAGGTACTCCTCAAGGACGATCTCCGTGCCTGATAACACAAACTGCAAGATCGCCACCGAAGATGCCCTGACAACTGGTCCATAACAAACGACCTAATCCCAAGAAGCCGAATTCAATTGTCCGATTGCGGTTTGATTGTCAGCAACCATCGCGGAAAAAATCATTCCTTAGGGCTAACCCGAAATAGCCACCAGTTTTTTGAGCGTCGTTCTCAACTCTGGCTGTAGTGCGTCGTTCCTGCTTGAGATAAGCGATGGTAGAAAAGAAACAGGATTCGCACAGATGTATCTCATATTGCTCGCCGTCGTGTAATGCCCCGTAGCCCCATTGCGCATGCAATGTCCCATACTCCAGGTTGCCGCTCTCCAGACGAGCGGAGCGTTCGCATACGTCGCAACGCACATCGATCATTGCATCAACTTCCACACGCCCAGTGATTTTCATCCCAAAAATCCTCCCTCAACACCTCAATTAAGTTTGGACGCTCAAAGCGGTGCCGCTACACCATCGATAGTACTCGGCTCGCGCAGTCTTTGGTTCTGATAGCAACGCGTTGCAGCCGCTGTGACGAACCTTCAGCGTCAGGCAAAGCCGTCGAATGGGTCGTCACCCGAAAAAGGCTTAATAAAGGGGGACTCAGATGCACTCCTTGGCACAGGAGGCAGCGGCCTTTTTAAGATGGCCAGCTCTTCCGTCACCTGGTTCAGCTCAGCAATTTGATGGGATTCCTGAACCTACTACGCCTGGGGCTTCGTATCGCGCTTAATCCAGCCATAGAGACTTTGCACGGGTACGCCCAATCGCGTAGCCATCTCTGAAACAGGGAGTTGCCTTCCGGCCATGATTGACTGCGTGGCTTTTGAAGTCTTGGGGATAACGCTGGTTGCTCATGGCACCTCCCAATGGATCTCATTTTAAGGCGTGGGGATGTATACGAACTAGAGACGATCAGAGGGTCTGAAATATCCAGCACGCAAGCCAAGAGCTGGATATTTCTTTTCCACCGGTCGAGCTTGGATAAAGCCTGAGATTTAGGCCGAAGTCATGCTGCGGCGCGTGTCAATCAGTCGCGTCACTACACCCGGATCGGCTAGGGTAGAAATATCCCCCAATCCTTCGTACTCGGATGCAGCGATTTTGCGCAGTATGCGGCGCATGATCTTGCCCGAACGGGTCTTTGGCAGCCCCGGCGCCCACTGGATCACGTCCGGTGAAGCAATCGGACCAATCTCCTTGCGCACCCAGTTTTTCAGTTCCAGGCGCAGTTGCTCAGTCGGCTCTTCGCCATTTTTCAGGGTGACGTAGACATAAATGCCCTGCCCCTTGATGTCGTGCGGCACACCGACCACCGCCGCTTCGGCGACTTTCGGGTGCGCGACCATCGCGCTTTCAATCTCGGCGGTGCCCATGCGGTGGCCGGACACGTTGAGCACGTCATCCACACGACCGGTGATCCAGTAGTAACCATCGGCATCACGACGCGCACCGTCACCGGTGAAATACATGCCGCGGAAGGTCTTGAAGTAGGTATCGACGAAACGGTCATGATCGCCGTACAAGGTACGGGCCTGACCTGGCCACGAATCGAGAATCACCAGGTTGCCCTCGGCAACGCCCTCGATGATGTTACCGAGGTTGTCCACCAGCGCCGGCACCACACCGAAGAACGGACGTGCCGCCGAACCCGGTTTGAGCGCGTGAGCACCCGGCAGAGGGCTCATCATGTTGCCGCCGGTTTCGGTCTGCCACCAGGTATCGACGATCGGGCAACGCTGTTGGCCGATCGTTTCGTAATACCAATTCCACGCTTCCGGGTTGATCGGCTCACCGACCGAACCGAGCAGGCGCAGGCTGCTGCCGTCGGCCCCTTCCACGGCGGCGGTGCCCGAGGCCATCATCGCGCGGATCGCCGTCGGTGCGGTGTAGAGGATGTTGACCTTGTGCTTGTCGACGATCTTCGCCACCCGGGTGATGTCCGGATAGTTCGGCACGCCTTCGAACAGAAGCGTGGTCGCGCCATTGGCCAGCGGGCCGTAGACGATGTAACTGTGGCCAGTGACCCAGCCGACGTCAGCGGTGCACCAGTAGATTTCGCCCGGACGGTAGTCGAACACGCGCTCGTGGGTCATCGCCGCATAGAGCAGGTAACCGCCGGTGGTGTGCTGCACGCCCTTCGGCTTGCCGGTCGAACCGGAGGTGTAAAGGATGAACAGCGCTTCTTCGGCGCCCATCTCTTTTGGCGCGCAGACACTGCCCGCCACTTTCATCAGGTCTTCAAACCAGATGTCGCGATGCTGGTTCCATTTGATATCGCCACCGGTGCGCTTGCACACGATGACTTTCTGGATGCTGCTGGTTTCCGGGTTGGTCAGCGCATCGTCAACGTTGGTCTTGAGCGGGATTTTCTTGCCGGCACGGATGCCTTCGTCAGCAGTGATCACCACTTTGGATTTGCAGTCGATGATGCGGCCGGCCAGGGCTTCCGGCGAGAAACCGCCGAACACCACCGAGTGAATCGCGCCGATCCGGGTGCAGGCCAGCATGGCGACCACGGCTTCGGGAATCATCGGCATATAGATAGTCACCACGTCGCCGCGGTGCACATCCTGGCCGCGCAAGGCGTTGGCGAATTTGCAGACTTGTTCGTGCAGCTCGCGGTAGGTGATGTTGCGACTTTCGGAAGGGTCATCCCCTTCCCAGATGATCGCGATTTGATCGCCGCGCTCGGCCAGATGACGGTCGAGGCAGTTGTAGGAAACGTTCAGGGTGCCGTCGGCGAACCATTTGATGTCGACATGGTGATCGTCGAAAGACGTCTGTTTCACCGTGGTGAAAGGCTTGATCCAGTCGAGGCGCTTGGCTTGCTCGCGCCAGAAGCCGTCCGGGTTGACGACCGACTGCTGGTACATCTTTCGGTAGGTCGCCTCGTCAGTCAGCGTATTGGCCAGAACCTCGGGACGAACAGGATACAGAGAAGCAGCACTCATCTTGCTTACCTCGACAACGATCGAATCGATTTTAATTTTATTTATTTAGGTATGGCGGCCACCGGGCTGTGATGGCCTGTTTACTGGAGCTAGTTTGTTACTCAAATTCTGAATCGGCTAAGCAACGTGTCTTGCTGGCTGACATGGTCTTCCATCGTTGAACATTGACGGACTTGCTGTTCAGCGCCATCCGACACTTCCAGGCCAATGTCGCGAATATTGGTAGTGTTTCGATTGATTTCATCAGTCGTCGCACTCTGTTCTTCGGCCGCGGCGGCAATGTGCAAGTTCATGTCATTGATACGGTAAATCGCGTCACGAATTTGCTCGAGAGTGTCATTGGCAGCATTGGCAACATTGGCAGTCTTGCTAGCAGTCTCGCGACTTTGTTGCATCTGCGTTTGGGCTTGTTTCACACCTGTCTGCAGCTGATCAATCATCAGCCGAATTTCCCGAGTGGATTGTTGAGTGCGCGACGCGAGTGAGCGCACCTCATCAGCCACGACAGCAAACCCTCGTCCCGATTCGCCAGCCCTTGCCGCCTCGATGGCTGCATTGAGCGCGAGCAGATTGGTTTGCTCGGCAATACTGGTGATGACCGCCACGATCGATTCAATACTTTGACTGAGTGTGGACAACTCGTTGATGGCATGGCCTGTATCGTCCATCTCATCGGCAAGGTGATTGATTGCAGCTGTGGATTTGGAGACGAGACTAACGCCTTCCAATGTTTGGACATTGGCTGCGACCGCAGCTTCGGAGGCCGCTTGAGCATTACGTGCCACATCCTCGGCCGTTGTAGCCATCTCGGTCATGGCGGTGGCCAGTTGATCCAATTCCTGCATTTGAACCTGAACGCGATTGGCGGCTTGATTTGCTTCTTGAGAAGTCGCCTTGGTGCTCTTAAGAACTTGTTGAGAGCTATGTTTGATATCGCCAATGAGCGATTTCAGGTTTTGCAGGAATCGATTGAATTCGCCGGCAACCAATGCGACTTCATCTGTGCCGCTTACTTTCAATTGCCGAGTCAAGTCACCGTCTCCTCGATTAATGTCCGCGAGTGACTCTTTGAGTTGTTCGAGCGGCCTAAGCAATCGTTTCACCAGCATGCCTAAAAGAAAGAGGCTGATTAACACGCCGAGGACGGTGCCAATAACGGCTCGCCAACTCAGGGTATGAAGCGCAGCCATGACGATGTCTTGATCCAGCACAACACCGATGTACCAATCCATGCCCTTGAGATCGGTGAGCGGGATGAAGGACACCAGGAGGGACTTTCCGCTGCTGTTGACTTCCTGAAGCTGACTGTCGAGCGGTAGGACGCGTCCTTCGAAAAGTTGGCTGTAGGGTTTGCCATTCAGTTCAGCGTTTGGGTGAGAAATGATGTTGCCACTTTTACTGAGCAGGAACGCGTAACCGGCCCCACCGAAATCCAGTGTATTGATCGCATTGGCAACAGTAGTCAGGCTGATGTCACCGCCGAACACCCCGAGAGAGTGACCCGCATCGCTGATCCGAGCGACAGCCGAGATCAGAATTTCACCTGTGGTGGAGTCCTTATAGGGTTCGGTTAAAACTGCTTGGCTACCGGCTTTGCCAGTCGCATACCAAGGGCGGGTACGACCGTCATAATCGGGTTTTGGATTCCAGGACGCAGTGTTCTTGATGGGTTTTCCGTCGGACTCAAGAGCACCGAATACCAACTTGAATTCATCTTTCAAAATGGGCGAATCGATGATTCTTTGGGTCGCTAGCGGACTGTACTGACTGTCGATCGCCTGGGATGCCAAATCCATCAGACGAAGTTTGCCGTTGAGCCAGTTTTCGATCTGACGTGCTACGGCATTGCTTGACTCGGAGATACTCGACTCGACCTGGATACGCAAAATCGTCCGGATCTGCTCCACCTGGATCAGCGATAGGAGACTGGTCGTCACAAACAGCACACAAGCAGCCGCTAGGCTTACCTTGTAACGGATTTTCATCAAAAGCTCCGAAGGGTCGTTAGCAATCAATTCGGCCACCCGAGTTCGAGGCATCTCGACGCAAGGCTTGCTGTCGAGATGCCTGACCCGATCTGTTACTGAAGAACTGGACCTTGCTGCCTGGGTGACTACGCACGCAGCCGTCACTGAGCCTTAAAAGAAGCCCAGCGGATTGATGTCGTAGCTGACCAACAGATTTTTGGTCTGCTGATAGTGATCGAGCATCATTTTGTGAGTTTCACGGCCGACGCCGGACTTCTTGTAACCGCCAAACGCGGCGTGTGCCGGGTACAAGTGGTAGCAATTGGTCCACACGCGACCAGCCTGGATACCGCGTCCCATGCGATAGGCGCGATTAATGTCGCGGGTCCAGAGGCCGGCACCCAGACCGAACTCGGTGTCGTTGGCAATGGCAAGGGCTTCGGCCTCGTCCTTGAAAGTCGTGACGCCCACCACTGGCCCGAAAATCTCTTCCTGGAACACCCGCATCTTGTTATGGCCTTTGAGCAGGGTCGGTTGAATGTAGTAACCGCTTGCGAGGCCACCCTCCAGCTTCTCCGCCGCGCCGCCAGTAAGGATCTGCGCGCCTTCCTGTTGGGCGATTTCCAGATAGGAGAGGATCTTGTCAAACTGCTGCTCGGACGCCTGAGCACCGACCATGGTGTCGGTGTCCAGTGGGTCGCCGCGTTTGATTTGCGAAACTTTCTTCATCACCACTTGCATGAATTCGTCGTAGATCGACTCTTGCACAAGGGCACGGGACGGGCAGGTGCACACTTCGCCCTGGTTGAAGAACGCCAGCACCAGCCCTTCGGCGGCTTTTTCGATGAAGCTTGGCTCGGCCTGCATGATGTCCTCGAAGAAGATGTTCGGCGACTTGCCACCCAGCTCCACGGTGGACGGAATGATGTTTTCGGCGGCGCATTTCATGATGTGCGAGCCGACCGGAGTCGAGCCGGTAAAAGCAATTTTGGCGATGCGCTTGCTGGTGGCTAGGGCTTCACCGGCTTCGCGGCCAAAACCTTGCACCACATTAAGTACGCCCGGCGGCAGCAGGTCGCCGATCAGTTCGACCAACACGGTAATGCCCAGCGGGGTTTGTTCGGCAGGCTTGAGCACCACGCAATTGCCAGCGGCCAGGGCCGGGGCAAGTTTCCAGGCGGCCATCAGGATCGGAAAGTTCCACGGAATGATTTGCCCGACCACGCCCAGCGGTTCATGGATGTGATAGGCCACGGTGTTACCGTCGATTTCGGCAGCGCTGCCCTCTTGGGCGCGCAGGCAACCGGCGAAATAGCGAAAATGGTCGGCGGCCAAGGGGATATCTGCGTTCAGGGTCTCGCGGATGGCCTTGCCGTTGTCCCAGGTTTCGGTGAGCGCCAAGACCTCAAGGTTTTGCTCGATCCGGTCGGCGATCTTCAACAGGATCAGCGAGCGGGCCTGCACGGAGGTGGCGCCCCACGAATGCGCAGCGGAATGAGCTGCGTCTAGCGCCTTGTCGATATCCTCGGCCGAGGAGCGTGGGAATTCAGCGATCACCTGACCGTTGACCGGCGAAGTGGTTGTGAAATATTGACCATTGACCGGCGCGATGAACTCGCCGCCGATGAAATTGCCGTAGCGAGGTTTGAACGACACGACTGCACCGGGAGTGCCAGGTTGGGCGTATATCATGATGGTTCTCACTTTTGTTATTGGTTGGCTGCTCATTTGCGCCACTGATCTGGCGCACGGGTCAAAGCATGATCCTGCGGTAATCGCCCCTCTATAACCGGTCGCTTCTCGGCGACCAGTCATAGGCAGGAGTGATTAAAACGATTGTGGCGATTCACCACGCGCCAGGCGTGCGTTGATGTCTTCAACCACCCAAGGAAGGTCGAGGATTGTGTCGACGAAGTAGTGCGGGCGTGAGCCTTCGAACATCGCGATGATGCGCGCTCGCTCGATGGCTAACTTGTCCGATGGCATCGCTACGAACTCGTCATAGGTCAGTCCCAACGCATTGCCGGAGCAAGTCAGCGCTACGGTCCACATGCCTGCGCTGCGGCCTTCGAGGATGCCCGGCCACGTGTCATCGACCTTCACGCAAGCGGCGACGTCATCGATACCCAGAGCGATGACGTTGGCTAATGCCTGGGCTGGATGTGGGCGTCCGTTGGGCACTTCATCGGTGGCCACGACGTAATCTGCCACGTAGCCATTTTCCCGAGCCAGCTCCACGACCTTTTCCATCACCACTGCCGGATAACCCGAGCAGGAACCAATCTTCAATCCCTCGTGGCGCAAAATCTCGATGGCTTCAAGCGCTCCCGGAATCAGCGCCGAGTGCAACGCGATCTTCTCGATTTGCAACGGCATGAATCGCTCGTACAGCGCCGTGACGTCATCATCGGTCGGCAGGCGACCGAAGGCAGTATGGAAACGCTCGGCAATCTGCGGCTCATTACACAGCGTGCGGATGTGATCCCATTTACCCATGCCCATAGGGCCACGTGCCTCTTCCAGGGAGACCTTCACACCAAACTCGGCAAAGGCTTCAACAAAAATCTGGGTAGGCGCGAAGGAGCCGAAGTCAACGACGGTACCGGCCCAGTCGAGTACTACGGCTTGCAGTTTGCTAGGTTTCTTGTAATTCATCGGGATGTCTCTCGTAGATGGACCATTGAAAATTAAGTAGCCGAAATCAGCCCTTGGCGCCGGAGACTGCCGGTTGCCCAATCGATTGAAAATTGTCCAGGACTTCCAGTGTTTTCGGCCGACTGTTCCAGAACGGGATCAGCATCACACTGGCCACCAACGCCGCGCCGGTGAACACCAGAAACACCGTGATGGTGTCGAAATAGCCAGGCAGCAGACCGCCGAGGATGGCACCCACCGAGCCACAACCGTTGACGAAACCGGCAGCGGAAGCCGCGCCGTCCTTGCTGCCAAAATCGATCGCGGCCGTGCCGCTGATCATCGAATCCGGCCCATAGAGCGTCATGCCCATCATGAACAGCAGGCCGACCACCATGTACAGGCTGCCGCTTTGCATCGAAGGCACGAACAGCGCCAGACAGACTGTGAGGAGCGCGAGGCTGATGACACACGCTGGCATGCGACGGGCACCGAAGAGTTTGTCCGAGGCATAACCTATGAGGATCGGACCGATGAGACCGGCCAATTCAAAAGCGGTGGGAACGATAGCGGATGCCACTTTTCCTATCGCAGGCATGCGCTCATAAATGATCACTGGTCCCCAGAGCAGGATGGCGTAGCGTGCGGGTTTGAGCAGGAAGTAAGCAACGCCCAGCACCAGCACTGTCCGATTCTTCATTGCACTGCGTAGCCCGACTAAAAGGCTTTCACGGGGTATGCTGGCATCGCTGGCAGGCTCGATCTCAACGGGAGACAAACCTACATCTTCCGGTTTGTTGCGTTGTAGCAGGAAGAACAGCACAGCTACGATCATTACCACGGCGGCGCTGCTGATAAACGCCATGCGCCAGTCATGGTAAATCGAGTAAGCCCACCAACCCGCGAAGGGCGTTGCGACCAGACCACCAAAAGCGTAGCAAGTGCACCAGTAACCCAATACCCGGCCGCGCTCAGCAGTAGTAAAAAAACTGCCAATGTTTTTGCAAAGACCTGACCAGCCAGTGGATTGGGCCAGACCCTGTACCAGGGTGCAGGTAACGAAGATCGGGATGGTGGCGTAGGTCCCCATGACCAATGCCGCCAACGCGGAAATCACTAGACCACTGAGTACTACGACTCTAGGTCCAAAGCGGTCGGAAAAGTTGCCCCAAAGGAACTGCCCCACGGCATAGGCCGCCAGATACAGCGCATCGAGGTTGGCCATGGTGGCCTTTTCAAGCATGAATGTCGGGTCTTCGCCGATGCCGAGTTTGGCGACGGAGAAGGCTTTACGCGTGAAATAGAAGGCAGCGTAGGCCACCCAGGTAATGAGGAAAATCTGTACACGCCAGCGCTGGATTGATTTCCAGCCGCTAGCTGAAGCGCCTGTGATGTTGTTCATGGTCTTCTGATCCCGTGTGGGTTGCCGTACAGCGCAAAAAGTTGTTTTTGTTTTTGTTTTGGGTGCCGCAATCCCGTCCAGGCGAACTGTTTGTAGGGCAGTAGGCGAGGTTTAAGGCTTGAGGCTTCTGGCTTCAGACATCAGATTATGGATGGGCGATATCGCTGGCTCCTGCTCGGCGCTGCCGGGCTGTGAATAACCAGATCCATGGAAAAAAGAGGTCGCCGTAAAGAAGGTGCGTTCCCAACACCCGCCCCGACACACCCAGAGTGGCGGCGACCCAAAAGGGGAAATTTGGTTATGCCGCTTCCATTTCCACGCCCATCTGAAGGAGGCTGTCGGCGATGGCACGCAGCAGCTGGTGGACGATGTGTTCATCGATCTGGCCGATGCAGCCGATGCGGAAACTTTCGGCTACCGTCAGTTTGCCGGGGTAGATGATGAACTGACGTGCTTTGAGTTCATCGTAGAATCGTTTGAACTCAAAGTTTGGATGTTCTGGGCTGAAAAATGTGGTGATGATTGGCGACAGCCAACGATCCTCAAGCAACGTTCTGAAGCCCAGTTTGCGCATGCCTGCGACCAGAACATCGCGATTGCGGGTGTAGCGCGCCAAACGACCATGCACGCCGCCTTCGGCAGTGTGTTGCTCCAAGGCTTTATGGAACGCTACAACGCTGTGGGTCGGCGGCGTGAAACGCCATTGACCAGTGCGCTCCATGTAGACCCACTGCTCATACAGGTCGAGACTGAGTGAATTGGCGCGGCCTTTGGCGGCCTCGATCACGGAGCGGCGGATGATGACGAAACCAAACCCTGGAATACCCTCGATGCATTTGTTGGCAGACGACACCACCACGTCGAAGGCTATTTCATTGACTGTCAAAGGCACGGCACCGAAGGAGCTCATGGCATCGATGATCAGACTCTTGCCATGTGCCTTCACCACATCGGCGATTTCACGCAGTGGATTGAGAATGCCGGAGCTGGTTTCGCAATGGACGATAAAGACATTGGTGACGTCCGGGTTGTCCCTGAGCAGGGCGTCGACTTCCTCGGGCTGCGGCGGCAGGTAATCACCTTTGTCCAAGGTTATGAAGGCGCGACCCAGATACTCGAGGGTCTTGGTGGCGCGTTGGCCGTAGGCGCCATTCATGAGCACTAGTGCTTTACCATCACGAGGGATGGCAGTGCCCAATGCGGCTTCGACCGAGTAGCTGCCGCTGCCTTGCAACGGCACGCAGGCGAAGCTGTCGTCCTCTACGCCTGCCATGCTGAGCAAGTTCTGGCGAACTTCAGCAGTGACTTGATTGAAGGCAACGTCCCATGAACCCCAGTCACGCAGCATGGCCTCCTTGGTGGCTTTGGACGTGGTTAATGGACCTGGGGTCAGCAGGTAGGGTTCACCCAAGGCTGGGGTAGCCAGCGCCTGTGTGGTCGGAAATTCTGCTTTGGTCATGATCTTCTCCGGCGGTGTTGTTTTTGTGAGGAGTGATGCATGGGCCAATAAAAACATTCGCCTAAAAATAACTGAAATCGATTTATCACATGTCACAAACAAGCTGAGCTTATAAGTTGAGCTGTTGATTTTTGCTTCATATGTGAGATTTGCATCGGCTTCAGTTCTAGATCGAGGTTCACGCCTTCCCCCACTTCCCCGGCGTAAACGAAATCCTGAATGGGCGTACCCGTGACGGTGGGAATTCGATCTCATCTGGCAAAACATCCTCCGCGCTCCAAGCGCCGGACCATTGCGGTCGGCTAAGTGCGTCGTCGAAATACGAACTTTTTTCTTCCACAGGTGAAGGCTGGCGCTTCTCAGCCCACCTCTCTAGCAGGATGTGTGCGCTCAATTTTCCTACGTTCAGGCTGCTTCAACTGTTGATGGAAATAGGGGATGCGCCTCCGCCAAAGGCGTTTACGCCGAGAATTATCGCCAAACAAAACTAGTTATATAGTGAAAACCACTGGTTATTCTTTTTTAGACTGCGCCCCTCGAGACCTACAACAATTTCAGCGATTAGCCACTTGAGGGAATGAACATGCGCGTTCTGGTGCTTGGTAGCGGTGTCATCGGTACCGCCAGTGCTTACTATCTGGCCCGTGCCGGGTTTGAAGTGGTGGTGGTGGACCGTCAGCCGGCCGCTGCGATGGAGACCAGTTTCGCCAACGCAGGCCAAGTCTCGCCGGGGTATGCCTCGCCGTGGGCCGCGCCGGGCGTTCCGCTCAAAGCCATCAAGTGGTTGCTGCAGCGCCACGCACCGCTGGCGATCAAGGCCACTGCCGACATCGACCAATACCTGTGGATGGCGCAGATGCTGCGCAACTGCACCGCCAGCCGTTACGCGGTGAACAAGGAGCGCATGGTCCGCCTGTCCGAGTACAGCCGCGACTGCCTCGACGAATTGCGCGCCGAAACCGGCATTGCCTACGAAGGCCGCAGCCTCGGCACGACCCAACTGTTCCGCACCCAGGCCCAACTCGATGGCGCCGAGAAAGACATCGCCGTGCTGAAAGAGTCCGGTGTGCCGTTCGAACTGCTTGACCGCGCCGGCATTGCCCGCGTTGAGCCAGCGCTGGCCAGCGTCACCGACATCCTCGCCGGCGCCCTGCGCCTGCCGAACGACCAGACGGGCGACTGCCAGATGTTCACCACCCGCCTGGCCGAAATGGCGGTGAAGCTGGGTGTGGAATTCCGCTTCGGCCAGGACATTCAGAAACTCGACTACGCCGGTGATCGGATCAACGGCGTGTGGATCGACGGCAAGCTGGAAACCGCGGACCGCTATGTATTGGCCCTCGGCAGCTACTCGCCGCAATTGCTCAAGCCGCTGGGGATCAAGGCGCCGGTGTACCCGCTCAAGGGCTACTCGTTGACCGTGCCGATCACCAACCCGGCGATGGCCCCGACCTCGACCATTCTCGACGAAACCTACAAGGTCGCGATCACCCGTTTCGACAACCGCATCCGCGTCGGCGGCATGGCGGAGATCGCCGGTTTTGACCTGTCTCTGAACCCGCGCCGGCGCGAAACCCTGGAGATGATCGTCAACGACCTTTATCCTCAGGGCGGCGATCTGGCTCAGGCAAGTTTCTGGACCGGTCTGCGTCCGACTACTCCCGACGGCACGCCGATCGTTGGCGCGACACCGTTCAAGAACCTGTTCCTGAACACCGGCCACGGCACGCTCGGCTGGACCATGGCGTGTGGCTCCGGTCGCTTGCTGGCCGACCTGATGGCCAAGAAAACGCCGCAGATCAGCGCCGAAGGCCTTGATATTTCCCGTTATGGCAGTGATTCGTCGGAAACAATAGAGCAGGGCGATCCATCGCCAGTTCACCAATGAGCGAGAACGTATAAGCCAACCCGGCACCAAGCGCTGCGCACGGCCAAATCGCCGTGTGCCAGCGTCGGTTTTTATTTTTCACACTACTGCTAAGAAAGGCTGCCGCCATGCGTCCTGCCCGTGCCCTGATCGACCTTCAAGCCCTGCGCCACAACTTCCGAATCGCCCGTGAAATCACCGGGGCCAAGGCCCTCGCGGTGATCAAGGCGGATGCTTACGGTCACGGTGCGGTGCGTTGCGCCCAGGCGCTGGAAGCCGAGGCCGACGGTTTTGCCGTGGCTTGCATCGAAGAAGCGTTGGAGCTGCGCGCGGCGGGTATTCGGGCGCCGGTGTTGCTGCTGGAAGGGTTCTTCGAAGCCGATGAGTTGGCGCTGATCGTCGAGCATGATTTCTGGTGCGTGGTGCATTCGCTGTGGCAACTCGAAGCGATCGAGAAAGCCACACTGAGCAAGCCGATCACGGTCTGGCTCAAGCTCGATTCGGGCATGCACCGCGTCGGCCTGCACCCAAAGGATTATCAGGACGCCTATCAACGGCTGCTGGCCAGCGGCAAGGTCGCGAAAGTGGTGCTGATGAGTCACTTCGCCCGGGCCGATGAGTTGCACGAACAGGCCAGTGCCGAGCAGGTCGCGGTATTTGAAGCGGCGCGTAAAGGCTTGTCGGCGGAAGTCAGCTTGCGCAACTCACCCGCCGTGTTGGGCTGGCCGCAAATTCCGAGTGATTGGGTTCGCCCCGGCATCATGCTGTATGGCGCAACGCCGTTCGAAGAAGCCAACACCGTGGCCGCTCGCCTGCAACCGGTGATGACCCTGGAATCCAAAGTGATTTGCGTGCGAGAACTGCCGGCCGGCGAGCCGATCGGTTACGGTGCCAAGTTCATTACACCCAAGCCAATGCGCGTTGGCGTGGTCGCCATGGGGTATGCCGACGGTTACCCGCGACATGCACCGACCGGCACGCCGGTCATGGTTGCCGGGCAACGCAGCCAATTGATCGGCCGGGTGTCGATGGACATGCTCTGCGTCGACCTGACCGATATCCCGCAGGCCGGGCTGGGTTCGACCGTCGAGTTGTGGGGTAAAAACATCCTCGCCAGCGACGTGGCCATGGCTGCCGGTACGATTCCGTACCAGATCTTCTGCAACCTGCGTCGGGTCCCAAAACTCTATAAAGAAGCTTGACCGAAGCGTACCGCCCCTCTGTCCAGTTCGTGTTGTAAACAAAAAAATCCGCCCAACCAATACCTAGGCGGCTTTTTTGATGGCAAACGTGAAGGTTCGCTGCGTGATCGAGACATTGCCTGACTTGCCGGCCGCCGCGGCAAACTTCGCCAGGCGCACATCCAGTCGACAAGGGCGTAAATCTTGATCCTCGGCATGCTCCTTATGGCGAATGACGTTGCGCACCATCAGCGAACCCGGGTAGCGGATCGGCTCAGATGGGAAATGGCTGAGCGGACCTTGAACCAGCGGCGAGCGCTTCCAAAGTTTGTGTCTTCCCAAAACCAGCGACGAAAGGATTTGCCCTCCCATATGACATGGACCGACGCCGCTACCGGGATAGCCAAGAGCGGTTCGCGCTCGACATGAATTGTCACTGACTTCCTAGATAGATTGAATGACTGATCCTGGCGAAGAGTGTGTAAAAACGCTCACGGGTCAATGGTTCTGGATTCGGATCCAGCCATTCGCCATGCTCAATCTCCAATCGTTCGTTCTGCGCTTTTTTGTTTTCCGCGTGCGCACGGAGCCCGGCGTGAGCTCAAATGCTTAAGTGAACAGCATTACACCGAAAGGTGGGCCTTTTTCGTTTGTGGGTCTTACGCTCGCCCCTCTCGCGGAAGGATCGCGAATCGCCGCATCCCGTTCGGGTACCGCGCATCTACATCCCTCCTCGAAACGATGAGCGGTTACGGTCGAAAATCTGTGAGGCGGCATAATGGCAGCAGTGCTTATGCACAACCCTCTCCGCCGTTGCGAGCCCCTTTGTAATGAACACCGAACGACGTTACTCGATCATCTTGGAGCACAGCGCCGAGGTGCTGCTTGAACATGCACCCATGGCGCAGATAGAGGCATTTTGGGACGCCAACGATACCCGCTACTTCGGGTTGCGCATGGAGGACGAGCACAGCGCGCACGCACGCGTGATTGTTACGGACGAAGTTCCTGACGACGAAGATGTGGAGTTTTCCTGACTGTAGCGAATGGAATCACGCGCCACCTACGAAAGATCGGGGGGCCGGCCAGATGAAGTTCAGATCGATTTTTCAAATCTGGTGCCCATACCACACATCAAAGCCCTGGTAGAAATACGAGGGCTTTGATGTTTCTGGGTTTCGGATTTTTATACAGCAGCCAGCAATCACTCAAACTCCGTCGAAACCGAAAGATGCTCCCAAGCGTCAATGTCCTCCTGCAGGCGAGCAATCTTTTCACGTACCAATCTCACCGCATCCTTGCCCAGCAATAGATGAACCGGCGGTTTTTCGGCGGCGATCAAGGCCAACAACGCCTGCGCTGCTTTGTGCGGATCACCGGCCTGCCTGCCACTCTTCTCTTCCCGCGCCTTGCGCACCGGATCAAACACCGCGTCATAGTCACTTAAAGTGCGATCGGAACGGATCATCGAGCGCCCCGCCCATTCGGTACGAAATGAACCAGGTGCCACAGCGGTCACGTGGATGCCCAGGTTTTCGACTTCTTTGGCCAACGCTTCGCTGACCCCTTCGAGGGCGAATTTGCTGCCGCTGTAGTAAGCGATGCCCGGCAAGGTGATGAAGCCGGCCATGGAGGTGATGTTGACGATATGTCCGCTGCGCCGTTCTCTCATGCCGGGCAGCACCGCTTTGATCATCGCCACCGCGCCAAACACGTTGACGTCGAACTGGCGTTGCATTTCAGTCAGCGGCGATTCTTCGAGAATGCCTTCGTGACCATAGCCGGCGTTGTTGACCAGCACGTCGATCTGCCCCACCTCGCTCAGGATGTCGGCCACCAACGGCTCGATGGCCGGAAAATCGGTGACGTCGAGCACGAACGCTTTAGCTCGGTGGGCGTCCAGCGCTTCGAACGCGGCACGCTCGGATTCGCGCCGCACCGTGCCAACTACCGTGTGCCCCGCCGCGAGGGCTGCTTGGGAAAAGGCCAGGCCGAAACCTGAGCTGACGCCGGTGATCAGGAAAACCTTGTGAACATGGGTGTTCATGTTGCGCTCTCCAATAAAAACGCCGTCGATAGTGATCGACGGCGCTGTGGACAAGTCAACTCAGGTCTTAGTGACCGGCGCTCTGACCGCCATCGACGTGCAGGATTTCGCCGGTGACGAAGTTGGCGTTGTCCAGATACACAACCGCTTGAGCGATGTCGCTGATTTCGCCCATGTGGCCGACCGGATGCAGACTGCCGAGCGCTGCATGGGTTTCTTCGCCGTGCATCGGGGTCTTGATGATGCCAGGGGAAACCGCGTTCACCCGAATCCCGCGCTTGGCGTACTCAATCGCCAGAGACTTGGTCGCCGCGTTCAAACCACCTTTGGTCAGCGAAGCCAGTACCGACGGCACACCGTCAATCGCGTGGTCGGTCAGGCTGGTGGTGATGCTGACGACGTGGCCTTTGCCGTGTTTTTCCATCTCGGTAATCGCGAGTTGGGTGATGTAGAAGAAGCCATTCAGGTTGACCGACAGCACTGCGGCGTAGTCTTCAGCGGTGTAAGCAGTGAACGGCTTGGCGACGAAGATACCGGCGTTGTTGACCAGGGTGTCGATGCGGCCAAAGCGTGCGACGGCTTCACGGATCACTTGCTGCGCGACAGCCGGGTCGCCGATGTCACCGGCCACGGTGAGGATGTCCGGGTCGGTGGACGGTTTGATCGAACGCGAAGTGGCGACGACTTTGTAATCCAGATCGCGGAAGGCTTTGACCATACCGGCGCCGAGGCCTTGGGATGCGCCAGTGATAACGATGACTTTTTTCGAATTGCTCATGATGAACCTCTACTAATAAATGATGGTTTAAAAAAGTAAGTAATCAGGCTTCGGCGGGGGCCTTGGCCATTTGTCTCAACATCTGTTCGTAGTACTCGACCGACTGCGAACCGGACACCAGGTGGCGGCCGTTCAGCACCATGGCCGGGACCGAGTTGATGCCGTGCTGGCGGTAAAACGCTTCGAGCTCACGCACTTCGTTGGCAAACGCGCCGGACGCCAACACCTCTTGAGCCGCCGCCGCATCCAGTCCCGCTTCAGCAGCCAGACTCACCAACGTCTCGCGATCGCTCGGGTTCTGGCCGTCGGTGAAGTAAGCGCGGAGCAGGATTTTCTTGAGAGCGACCTGCTGCCCTTCCTGCAACGCCCACAACAACAGCCGATGCGCATCAAACGTGTTGTAGAAATGAGTGCGCTTCTCCAGATCGAACGTGAATCCCAGGGCCGCGCCGCGTTCGATCTGCATCGCTTTACCGGCGGCGACATCTGCGGCGGTGCGTCCATATTTGCGCATCAAATGCTCAACCGCTTTTTCACCGACCGCCGGCATATCCGGGTTCAACTCGAAAGGCTTGTAGGTCAGCTCGACCGAAATCTCACCGGCCACGTTCTCGATCGCTTGCTCCAGCGCCGTCGCACCCAAGGCACACCACGGGCACACCACGTCGGAGATGAAATCGATGGAGACGGACGCGGTCATGACTTGTCCTCCGCCTCAGCCAGCTGCTTTCGGTACCGGGTGGTGGTGATGCCGGCGTAGCCCCAGTTATCGGTGTCGACTTCTTCGATCACGATGTGGGTCAGGTGCGGATCCTTCTTCAGGACGCGCTCCAGGGTTTCAGTGATTTCGGCGATCACCTGAGCTTTCTGCTCAGAGGTAACGCCATCGCGGGTGATGCGTACGCTTACGAAAGGCATGAGGAATCTCCAAGTGACCTGCCCTTCGGAATGAATGGGTAGGCGTTGGAGTTCAATGTAGGGCGTTAGCTGGAAGGGATAAAGATGGGAGCGGGAACATCATTAGTTACTTGGTGTAATGATTTCCTCGCTGGAAGGCACTAAAACTGTTTGGTCAAAAATGAATGATCGGCCAACTTCCATTTACTACAACGTTAATGGCGGCTGTGCGTGGGAGATCTTCGGGTCTGCCGGGTTCCTGTATCTCCGGTTTATCAGCCCGCGCACAGCTGCCACCCATTCGCCTGATAACGAACGTGGTAGCTCTAACGTTGATTCAGGAGTTTTTGCTAATGCCCGCTATCGATCCGTCCAAAATTTGCGTTCCCGCTTCACTGGTCCACACACAACCGCCCAAAAACCGGAGGTGCCCAATGACCAATCCCCAAGACCTGAAAACCATCGGCCTCACCCCTTTCTCCTACCACGCCAACGATGCACTGTTCCGCATCAACGCCGGCGTCCCGGTGATCCAGGCTCTCTCTCACGCTTCCGATCTGCTGCACATCGCCAAGCTCCTCGCATCAGATGCCGCCATGGTTCGCGACACCGACCGCCATGCTTGGGCATCGCATTACTTGCAGGACATGAGTAAGGCGATCATCGACGATGTGGTGAAGGTGCTAGCCGCGCCGTGTAACAACCGCGCCAGTAACGTCGCCTCATAATCCAGGCGGCACAAAGCCCCGAATCAATCGGGGCTTTGTGCGTAGACTCATCATCTGCCCACTGGCTGATTCGGGTGATACCGATCACTCACGCCACTGTCGATCGGCTCCTCCCCCCGAACCGACTGAGCCACCGCTTCGATAATAGCGGCCCAGATATCCGGTCTTGTCAGCACCGGCATTTCCTTTGCCAGTACGTTGCTCAGCTTCCCTTCGTTTTGCTCAATGGACCGCAAGAGCCGATCAGCCTGTTGATCGGGCATTTCAACGATCTCCTTGATCGCCTGCCTGGCCCTGATGTGGCTGCGTAAATACCGCGACTCTTCACGCATCTGCTCGGTGATCGTGCGGCGGATGACGTTCGAGATGAACACGACATGTGGCCCCAGGTTGGGATATCGCCACACCGGACGGGCCTGATCCTGGCCTGTGAATTCAATATTCGAGACCACGCCGTCAGGGTAGTGCGTGCGAGTACTGGCGAACGTTACCTGGTCTCGTATGCCCTGCATGAGCGGTTTTGAAACCTGATCCAGCACGCTGTCATAAAGCCGCCGCTCGGCCGAGTCGTCGGTGATAACCGCTGAAATCGGAAGAATCACCGGATCTGGAATGGCTCCATCACGACGCAAAATGTCGTTGATCAGGAAGCGATGGACCCGGCCGTTGCCATCAGCCAGCGGATGGATATAGACGAAAGCAAACGCCGCCACAGCGCTGCGCATGACTGGGGATTGCCCTTGAGTGCGATTCAGAAAGACGTGAACTCCTTCTAACATCCGCTCCAAATCACTTTCCGGTGGCGCGACGTAATGGACGATCTCCTGATAGCGGACCGTTTCGCCAACAAACACCGGCGATTGCCGAATCCCCAAACGTGTCAGTGTGGTCACAGCTCCAAGGATTTCTTCTTGCATCTCAGCCAGTGCAGCATCGGTAAGCGGCAGTTCGCCCTGACCGGTTCGTCGCGCCAGTACATCTGCGAAACGCTGGATACGCGTGGAGCGATCCGCCTCCCCTTCAATCGCGAAGCTGGCTTTGCTTTCCCGCAGAGTCATCCATGCGGCGGCGCGCAGCAGAAGCGCTTCGCCAAACTCTGCAGTCAGTTGACCGAAGAGGTGAGGCACATCGAGGTCCGCTGCTGACTGGACTGCTGTTGTCTTGACGACGACTGGGCAGAAATAGCGCGTGCCTGGCAGGTTGTCATTCACCCGCCAACGCGGCACTTTCACCGCAGCTTCGGGTGACGCGGCCACCATCAGATCGGCGTTGATGGCGTCGACATACTTACCGCCTATAGGCTCGGGCGCTTGCAGTTGCCCGCCGGTGAGCCACTCAAACAGGAACGCTGCCCGGCGTGCATATTGGCCAGTGGGCTCTACATTTAACCAGTCTTGTACCGGTGCGGCTCCCACCTTGGTAAACAGCCGGCTCAAGAACTCAAGGTTCGGGACTTCATGCCGCAGGTGAAATTGCAGATGGGATGAGAGGTCCGGATCGGGGCGCATATTCTCCGTATACGTCTCAAGACGAAACCCGTCTTCGACTTGAGTCAACCGCCGGCTACCCACCTGACTTAACACCGGTAGCCGCGCCATCGGCAGCACGCCGAATGTCGTCGCTAGCCAGGCGGCACCGATGGGGTCTACGGGAAACTCGCTCACGGTCACACTCCTTTGAACAGCTCGGCTGAAATCAAAAATGCCTACAAATGGAGAGTAACGATCAAAATCAGGTTTTGCTGCATAAAAACGATTATTTTTTGATGGATTTGCCTAAAAACAAACATTTGAGACGCGTCAGATTGGTCCGGCCCTGACCCAAAACGCATAAAAACGAGTTTCCGTGCTCAAAAACGATCACAAATGTCTACTTTTGCATAAAAACGTTTCGAGGTCGGCCAGCCATACGAAGTCCCAGCAGGACGAAACCCGCACTGGCAACCTCGTTTTCACCCCAAAAAAATGCCCAAACCTCCCAGCCTGAGCATTTTTTTGACCCTGATCACCCAGCGTTCCCAAAAAACCTCGACTCTATGTAAGCCTCCAACCATCGGACGCAGCATCAATTCGCTACTAAACTCGGGACAAGCGTGTTCAGGTGCAGGATTATAGCCAGCACGTATCGCCCAACCGGCGGCCAGGTACTCAACAATAGCCAGCCCACATTAGAGGGCATTACCCAATGGATAGCAGAACCCTACGCAACCTGATGCGCATTGTGCAGACCGGCTCTTTGTCGGCGGCGGCAGAGCATTCCTGTTTAACGGTGCAGGCGTTGGCCGCGCAGTTGAACAAGGTCGAAGAGCAGTTCGGTTTTCGGTTGTTTCGTCGCTCCAACAAGGGGTTGACCCTGACCACGCAAGGCACGGAACTCACGCCTTTCATGGACAAGGTGTTAGTGGCCACGCGACAACTCGAAGAAAAAGTCGCGGCATTGAAAGAGCCTGGGCAGCGCACGCTCAGGGTGGCGCTGAACACGACGCTTTCGTCTGACTTCAATCGGCGAATGATCGGACGCCTGATTGAGGTGTTTCCCGATTATCAGCTGGAATTCAGCTACGCCGAGTCGATGGAAAACCTCAGCAAGCTGAAGAATGAAGACTTCGACCTGGCGGTGTTGATCGGCCCGCAGCAGCCGGGATTACCGAGCATTATCCTGCCCGAGGTTCAGGTCCAGGTGGTCGGTGCCCATTGCGGCCAGGAACATGATCCGCTGGTGATGCTCGGCAACAAGTTTCAGGTGCGTCCGGCTGACGATTGTCCGTATTCCCACAGCTTCCTGCGCTTTCTCGACGCCGGTCTTGGCAATTACGAGTCGAACAAGCGAATGGTCTATTCCTGCAGTGAAACGCTGACGCTGTCGCTGATCACGCAAATGGATGGCCTGGGCATGGTGTCCCGCGACGCGGCCCAACGTAACGGCTTGACCATTTTTCCGGGCTTCGAAGATGCCCTCGAAGTGCGGTTGGCGGTCAATAACCCCGAGTTGTCGGACCAGGCGCTGCATGACGTGGTCGACCTGCCGCTACATGAACGAACCGAGCGCAATGTACGCAGCCGTTCCCACCGCAACGGAGAGAAAGAGGTTTTTGCTGAAGTACGCACATAACAACGTCGGAATCGCGGCATAAAATTCCGGGCGATCGAGTTGCACGTGCTGATCCTTGATCAACAACGGCGTGACGCTGATGGCCGCGACGATCGCCACCGGCAAGTATTCCAGCGCACGGGCGACAAAGGGCGGCCAATGGTCGGTGTTCACTTGCAGCGGCAGCGCACGCGGCAGGAAGGTCACGGCCATCATCAGGACGACGACCAGAATCAGGAACGTTTGGTCAGGCATACACCCACCCCGCAGCCCACAAAGGTGGCGATGAATACGTTGAACGGCGAACTGCCGACCAGGCTCAGTGCGCCCATACAGGCGATCGCGGCCAGTGCGGCGATGAGTTTGTTACGCGTATTGCACAACGACACCAACACGTAGAGCATCATCGCCGTCAGCGCGTAGTCGAGCTGATACTTGATCAAATGCGCCGCGTATTGTGCGCAAACCGCCCCGAGCAAACCGCCGAGCACCCATGACGTGTGGCAATACAGATTGAAGCCGATCAGGTAGCGCACATCGACCGGCGCGCCCTTGCCCAGTTTGACGCTGTGGAAGGCGAACGATTCATCGGTCAAACCACCCGCGTAACACCAACGCTCAATTCGGCTGAGCCCCATCGCCTGCAACGCCTTGGCCATGTAGACGGACATCAGCATGTGCCGCGCATTGATCAGAAACGTGGTGAGGACGATGGTGGTCAGCGACGCGCCACTGGTAATCAGCGCCAACGCGGCGAACTGCGAAGCGCCGGCGTAGACAAACAGGCACATCGCGACCGGTAACCACACGGGCATCCCGGCATTGACCGCCATCAGGCCGAACACGAACGACACCGTGAAATAACCGGCCACCACCGGGCTGGCTTCTGCAAAAGTGCGCGAACGTTGCTGCGGCCCGACCATCAGCGGACGGCTGCTGGACGTCTCATTCATAGGTCCCTCTCAAATGTTCTTTCGCCACGCGGTTCGCAAAAACCCTGGGCACTCCAAAAGCGTTTGCCGGCGAGGTTGGCATCGTCGACAAACAGGAACATGCGCAGCACGCCCACGCGTTTCATGTCCGCCGAAGCCGCTTCAACCAACCGCTGACCCACGCCTTGGCTACGATACAGCGGGCTCACCGCCAAATGATTGATCGTGCCACGACTGCCGAGCATGCCGCCCAGCACCGCGCCGACGATTTCGCCACTGGTGTCCAGCGCGATGAAGGCGGTGGTGGTCTTTTGCACCAACACACCGCGCAGGCATTTGGCGTCCTGCCATTCGCAGAAAGACACTTCTTCGAATTGCCGGAAGAAGCGCTCCAGACGCTGGGCATCCTTGGCTGTCGTACGCCTCAACATCACCGGCGCAGGGCATTCGGCGAGATTGGTCGCGGCGTTGTACTGTTCAGCGAACAATGTCGAAAGCGGTCCCGGGCCGCGAGAAGGAGATCGCCAGAATTTGGCGATAAGCCATAGCGTGGGAATGGGTGTTGCGCGCCGGCGTGACGTAGTGGCGCATGTCCCGATCCAGGAAGTAAGTGGTATCGAGAATGTCTGTGTAAGTCGTCGACGCCAGATGCTCTTGTTCATGGGCGCTATACAAGCGGCTCTCCGCGCCCTCCACGTTATTGCGCCCCCAGAAATGCACGCCACTGAACGGATAACCGTCGCAGTGAATGCCTTCCGGGGTGATCTCCAGTTGCTTGCCTGGTTTGATCTCGATCCGGATCTGGTGAATCTGGCATTGCCAGATTTCATCGTGCAGTTCCGGCGGCAGAACGTTTTTGTACACCTCGAAATCCGTGTCGATCAGGCTGCGCATCACCGGCGAATGAATGATTTCATCGGAGAAGTCCTGGAAGTGCCGGACCATTCCGCCTACGTAGCTGTTGTTGGCCTTGGACTGGACGTAAGCGCGGTGCTCCAGCTGCGTCAGCTCGCGCGTCACCGGGTTGTATTCGAAATCGCTGTAGCGTCGGTACCGATTGCCCGCCTCAGCCTGACCGTAGTAACTGTCGGGCTCCATGTTTTCCCAACTTCTGGTCAATCTGACAAAGTCGGAGAAGTGACCGAACAAATTGAAGTCACTACTTTTGACGTTGACGTATTTGTCGCGCCGTAGCGATTCGCCCACTTCTTTATTCAAAACGAGCATTTTCAAAATCTCCGTGCATTTAGCAACCTAATCTAAAGAGCACAGGATTTGCGTCCATGAGAAAGAATTTCAGGCATATCAAGCGCGACTTGAAACGGAGTTTGAAGTTGCTTCAATTCGACTTTTTGCGACTGAAAACAGCTGTTTTTAGTGCTTTCCCACTGTCAGGCGGCAAAAAAAATCCCCCGAGCCAGTCGAGGGATTTTCGATTTTTTATACGTTTACTCGACCATCAGAAGAGGTTGATCGGGGAGTCATGGACGTTTGGCGGGATCTTGGTCGCGCCCCTATTGCTGTGGCAATTTGATGAATTGACTACGGACAGACGCGTCTAAGCGAACTGTGCCAGCCAGATCGCAAACGCCTCGGGCTTACCGAGCCATGGGCTGACATCGACCAGCGTGAATTGGCTATTTCGCTCAAGCGCCAGCGTCGGAAAACCTTGTCCGCCGACTGTGGCCAACAGGGCGCGACTGTCTTTGATGTGCTGGTCGGTAGGGGTGCTTTTCAAGGCCGCTTCGAAGGCCAGAGGCTCCAGGCCGATCTCTTTCGCCAACTCAATCAGCACCGATTTATCGGCGAGGCGCCGGCCTTCAACGTAATGCGCAGTCTGCAAACGCCCCAGCAACTCTATCCCGCGTCCGGCGATTTGCTCTGCGGCCAGCACTGCCGCAATCGGCGGCGCGGAATCAAACACTGCCGTCTCATCGCGCAGCAGACCTTCAAAATACGCGTCACCGAAGGGTTGGCCGCTGTACTCGGCGATGCGCCGGTCATGGGGTATTACGTCATTGCGCAGCTGTGGTGAAACAGCCTGACGGTTAGCGCCGGTCATCATACCGCCACCGTGAGCGATCACCGGCAATACGTTTTGGGCAGCCTGCACCAGCGGTTTGGCGCCGTAGCACCAGCCGCATAACGGGTCATAAATGTAATGAAGGATCATGGGAAGGCTCCGGCATTTAAGTAGGAAAATTCAATGCCGGCAGACTAATCCTAAGGTGGTTGCCGAAAAACGCCGGAATGGCTTTCAGTCTGTTTCGTGGATCGGACGAATGACGCCAACCGATCTCTGACCTGCAGGTGATCTACAGTGGTCCTGAAAAACCATCGCCCATAAAAAAGCGCCGCCATCCCGGCAGCGCTTTATCAATCCTTTGTTTTTTCTTCTTATCCTTCCATCACATCCCACAACGCTTCCAGCTCCGCTTCGCTGAACAAACCAGCGGGGTAGCGCTCGATCATCATCCGGCGCGGATCAGGTTCACTGATCTGACGCGTTCCATTGGACTTGAACCAGTGCGCAAGGACCTGGAGCGATTCGCTATTAATTGCCAGGGGATGCAACGCCCGCTCGCTCACTACGTTCACTTCGGCGTTCATTTCAGCGCTCTCTCCTGGTTCGTGAGCGGCTAACTTATCCAAGGTTTATGACAGAACATCGCAGTTCTCCCCCTCCCTGTTACGCCATGACAGATACAAGAGCTGTGCCAATGTTTCTGAACTGTCGACAAGCGGATACAAAAAAGCCCGCGGCCCATAAGGGCTGCGGGCTTTTCAGGGTACGCAGAGGGTTAACCGTGACTCAGCTGATTTA
Source organism: Pseudomonas sp. FBCC-B1667 (assembly GCF_059133255.1). NCBI lineage: Bacteria > Pseudomonadati > Pseudomonadota > Gammaproteobacteria > Pseudomonadales > Pseudomonadaceae > Pseudomonas > Pseudomonas sp. FBCC-B1667. The sequence goes on from NZ_CP101437.1 coordinate 6,670,690, forward strand.
GCAACCGACTCAGGCTGTTACAACCCCACTCATTCCTTGTGCGGCGCGGGTTGCTGTTGGGTAAGGCAGTGAATGTTACCGCCTCCCAGTAACAGTTCCCGGCCCGGCACCATCACCACCTCGTGTTGCGGAAACAGCGTCTGCAAAATTTCCTTTGCCGGGCCGTCCAACGGGTCGTCGAAGCTTGGCGCGATAATGCCGCCATTGACGATCAGGAAGTTCACGTAGGAACCGGCCAGACGAACGGACGGATTGCGTTCCTGAGTACCATCCACCGGGTCGACACCCGCGCACTCTTCTTCGGTCGCATACAGCGGCCCCGGAATTGGCATCTTGTGCACCGTAAAAGGGCGCCCCTTGGCGTCGGTGCTGCTTTGCAGCACTTTCATGGCCGCCTGGCAGCGCGGGTAGTTCGGGTCTTGCGGGTCATCGGTCCAGGCCAGCAATACTTCGCCCGGGCGCACGTAGCAGCAGAAGTTATCCACATGGCCGTCGGTTTCGTCGTTGAACAAACCGTCCGGCAGCCAGATGATTTTATCCACCGCCAGATTCGCGCTGAGCACCGCTTCGATTGCTTCACGATCAAGGTGCGGATTGCGATTGCGGTTCAGCAAGCATTCTTCGGTGGTGATCAGGGTGCCTTCGCCATCAACGTGAATCGAACCGCCTTCGAGCACGAAGCCCTCGGTGCGGTAACGCTGGCTGCGCTCGATCTCGAGGATCTTGCCGCCGACCTGCGAGTCACGGTTCCACGGCGAATACAGACCGCCGTCGAAACCGCCCCAGGAGTTGAAATCCCAGTTCACGCCACGGACTTCGCTACGGTTATTGATGACGAATGTCGGACCTGTGTCGCGCACCCACGCGTCATCGCTGGACATTTCCACCACACGAATATTCGGCACGTCGAGACGGGCGCGAGCGTTTTCGTACTGGCCTGCGGAAACCGCAACGGTCACCGGCTCGAAACGCGCGATGGCTTTTGCCACCGCCACGTGTGCAGCTTGCGCCGGTTTGCCACCCAGGCGCCAGTTGTCCGGGCGCTCGGGCCAAATCATCCAGGTCTGGGTGTGTGGCGCCCATTCGGCCGGCATGTAGAAGCCGTCGGCGCGAGGCGTGGTGTGCAAAGTGGTCATGAGAATCAGGACTCCAGGGAACCGTCGAGAGTTTTCAGTGCGCCGTACAGGTTCGGGCGACGATCACGGAACGAACCCCACGCGCTGCGAATGTGCTCCAGCTCGTCGAGGTCGAAAGTGTGCACAAGAATACCTTCTTCGGTTTTGTTGAGCTCCTGAACTTTTTCGCCAAACTGGTTGGCGATAAAGGAAGACCCGTAGAAGGTAATGTCGTAGCCGTCCTGCTCTTCGTTGCCGATGCGGTTGCTGGCGATCAGCGGCATCAGGTTGGCGCCCGCATGGCCCTGCTGCACGCGCTGCCAGTGATCACGGGAAGAAATGGTCTTGTCGTGCGGCTCGCTGCCGATGGCGGTCGGGTAGAACAGGATTTCCGCGCCTTGCAACGCCATGCTGCGCGCACACTCCGGGAACCACTGGTCCCAGCAGATGCCCACGCCGATTTTTGCGTAACGGGTGTTCCACACTTTGAAACCGGTATCGCCCGGGTTGAAGTAGTACTTCTCGTGGTAGCCAGGACCGTCCGGGATGTGGCTTTTACGATAAATCCCGAGGTTGGCGCCGTCGGCATCGATGATCGCGATGCTGTTGAAGCGCGCGCGGCCGGCCAGTTCGTAGAAGCTGATCGGCAGCACCACTTGCAGCTCTTTGGCAACTTTCTGGAAATGCTTGATCGCGACATTGTCTTCAACGGTCGTGGCCAGTTGCAGGTAATCCGCGTTGGGCTTTTGGCAGAAGTACGGGGCTTCGAACAGCTCCTGGATCAGGATGATCTGCGCGCCTTTGGCTGCCGCCTCACGAACCAGCTTCTCAGCGGTTTCGATATTGGCTTCAAGGTCCCAGGAACAGGCCATCTGGGTAGCGGCGACGGTAACGATACGGCTCATGAATCGGCTCCTGAGCAAAGGCTTGGGGTCGAGTGTGGCATCGACCCGTGACAGACATGGGAAGCGCCGGGCGTGGGTCGTCCACACCGAGGCAGCGGTGACTTTATAGCCGATAAATATCGGCTTTAGAAGCCACCAACAAACCTTCTGTCATATTTTTTTACTTTAAAGCCGATATCTATCGAATTAACTCCTTGCCTCTGCAAGAGTGATCCTGCTCGCGATAGGCGGCCGAACATTCAACAGGGATGTCGACTGATCCCGCGCCATCTCGAGCAGGCTCACTCCTACAGGGTTATGGGTTTACAGGCCCTCCGCGAGCACCTTCGAGAGCATGTCGACGAAGAAATCCACGCTCTGGCGCGAGGTCACCATCGGCGGCTTGATCTTCAGGACGTTGAGGAAGTCGCCCGTCGGCTGCATGAAAATCCCCAGCTCGCGCAGGCGATCACACAGCGCCGTGGTTTCTTCGGTCGCTGGCTCCAGCGTGTCGCGATTGCGGATCAGCTCGACGCCCAGATAGAACCCGGAACCGTGCACCGCGCCCACCAACGGATGAATATCGATCAGCGCTTCCAGGCGTTCCTTGAAATAGCCGCCCACGAGCTGAGCGTTTTCCCAGAGCTTTTCTTCTTCCATCACATCCAGCACCGCCATGCCGACCTGGCAACTGACCGGACTGCCGCCCGCCGACGAGAAGAAATAACCCTCGGCCTCCAGCGCTTCGGCAATTTCCTTGCGGGTGATCACCGCGCCCAACGGCTGGCCGTTGCCCATGCCTTTGGCCATGGTGATGATGTCCGGGACCACGCCCTGCTCTTCAAAGCCCCAGAAGAAATGGCCCATACGCCCGTACCCGACTTGCACTTCGTCGGCGATGCACACGCCGCCCTGGGCGCGGACCCTGGCGTAGACCTGCTGCAAATAGCCGCGCGGCAACGAGATCCCGCCGGCATTGCCGTACACCGGTTCGCAAATGAAACCGGCCAGTTTGCGTCCCTGCGCAGCGACTTTCGCCAGATTGTGTTCGACGCTGCGCACGTAGTCCGGCGCGCTGTCCGGGCCACGGAACTCCCCGCGATACGTATTCGGCGCAACAACTGGATGCACCCAGTCCGGGCGGCTGCTCAAGGCCTTGGGGTTGTCGGCGATCGACGTCGATACCGCATCGGCGCCCACCGTCCAGCCGTGATAGGCCTCCAGCACGCTGAGCATGTCGCGCCCGCCGCTGTAAGCCCATGCCAGGCGTATCGCCAGGTCGTTGGCCTCGCTGCCGCTGTTGACCAGGAACACTCGGTCCATGGAATCCGGTGCCAGCTTCAGCAAGCGCTCGGAAAACTCGGCGACCGCCGCATAGTTGAAACGCGAGTTGGTGTTGAGCAGCGACCATTGGCGAGCGGCGACCGCCGCCATGCGCGGATGACCATGGCCGAGCACCGCGACGTTGTTGAGCATGTCGAGGTAGGAGCGGCCCTGCATGTCGATCAGGTGGTTGCGCCAGCCGCGCTCGATGCGCGGCGGATCAACGTAATAGTGCTTCTGGGTGCGGGCGAAACTGGCGCTGCGGCGTGCCAGCAGGGTCTGCGAATCCAGTTCTGCTTCAGCATCACAGGCCAGCCCCAGCAATGCGGCCGGCGACGGGCACAAGGCTTGCCAGGCCAAGGCCCGCGAAGGTGTGCAAAACAGCGGCGCATTGAACGCCGTGCCTCGGCACAACTGCACGATCAACGGCCCGCTGACCGAGCCCAGCACCTGGCCTTTGACCAGCGCCGCGCCCGCGTGCAGCGAAGGGGTCACGCCCCACAGTCGTACGCTCAGTTGCGGACCGTCGAGTTGCAGTACACCCGCCGATGTCTGATGAACCACACCGGCAAATGGCGATTCGACTGCGGTGCCGTGGGGCACGCGCAACTCGACGTGCAACGGACAAGTCTCAGGTTCGACCGCTATGTCTGGCCGCGTTTGCGACAAACGGTATTGTCCGTAGCGGCTGGCCGCCAGTCCGTGGGTCGCGGCGGCTTCGGTCAGCAGTCGTTGATCGATCCCTTCTTGTTCCCAGTTGCCCGCCTCGAAATGCGGGCTGAGGACACCCAGATCGATCAGCGCAAACTCGTGCCCCACCAGGCTCGGCAACAATGGCGCGAAGCCTTCGCTGCCGATGCGCGGCAAGCTCTGGCCGACGCACGCCAGGATCGCCGCTTCCATCAGTTCCAGCGGCACCGAAGTGGCCACGCGGAAAATTTCCCACTCATGGGTCAGGTTATCGCGGCTGTATTGGTTGCCCGGATCAATGCTGACTTGCTGCTCGCCGCTGAGCACCAACACCGCCGCACGCGCGACGATCAGCGGCCAGAGCGCCAGCAGCTCTTCACGCTGCAAAGGATTGACGGCATGAAAGGCTTCAATCGCCGGCAAAATGTAGAACGGATCACCGTTGGCGTGGTGCAGTAACGCCGCGCACGTCACCGAAAGATCGGTGATGCGCCAGGTGCGGACGAGGTCGCCGAAATCGATCACGCCCTGCAATTGCCACTGACGTTGCGCATCGCGCTGCCAGACCACGTTGTCGTCCGTGATGTCCATGTGAATGGCCTGCACCGGCAACTTTTCCACCAGCGGTTGCAGATGACGTTCGGCACGTTCGGCAGCCTCGGCGATCAACCGGCGTTGCGCGTCATCCTTGATCACCGGCAGCAAATGACCGATCAATGCGTTGGCGTGGCGGGCGTCCCACTGCAATGTGCGCTCAAGGCCCGGATGGTCGAATGCGGCCAAGGCGAGATCCATTTCGCCGCACAATTGACCGAAACCCGCCACCACGGCACCCGGCAGGTGATCCAGATGAGTGAGCGACTGACCTTCGATGTAGTCGAGCAGGCGCACGTGTACCGATTGGCCAGTGACGTCCAGCGTCAGCAGATCAGCACCATTTTTGGCCGGGATCACTCGCGGCACCTTCACGCCGGACTGCTCCCGCAAATGCTTGAGCCCCGCGTGCTGGGCTTGCAGTTCCAGCGCGGAATAATCGCCACGGCAGATTTTCAGGACGAAACGCCCCTGGTCGCTGTCGACGCGAAAGTTCAGATCCTGCTGGCTACCCAGGGCCTGCAACTTCCCGCTCAGCCCGTAATGCCCCTCCAGCAGCTCTAGCGCTTGCTGCGCAGACACGTGCGGGCTGGGCAAACTGGCGCGATGAATCAACGTGGCGAGCGGCATACAACGACCCCTGAAATTTTATTAGGCGCTTATATCGCCATTGCCTCGGTCGATAATCAACCCCCGTCGACATCACAAAAGCCAAATACGACCGACAACCCTCTTGCACCACCCCGCTCCTGCCGACAAGCTATGCTCATTCGCTTTATCGTCTTACGGAAAAAGGCTGGCCAACATGCGTATTCTCATCACCGGCGGTGCCGGTTTCATTGGTTCTGCCCTGACTCGTCACTTGATCCGAAACACTGGGCACGAAGTGCTCAACCTGGACAAACTGACCTACGCCGGTAATCTCGAATCGTTGACCAGTATTGCCACCGATACCCGCTACGAATTCGTGCAGGCCGACATCGTCGACCAAGCGGTCGTGAGCGCGGTGCTGGCGCGCTTCCAGCCGCACGCGATCATGCACCTGGCGGCCGAATCCCATGTCGACCGCTCCATCGACGGTCCATCGGATTTCATTCAGACCAACATCGTCGGCACTTACAGCTTGCTCGAAGCCACCCGCGCCTACTGGCAGGCCTTGGCCGAACCGGAAAAAAGCGCCTTCCGCTTTCATCACATCTCCACCGATGAGGTGTACGGCGACCTGCACGGCGTCGACGATCTGTTCACCGAAACCACGCCCTACGCGCCAAGCTCGCCGTATTCCGCCAGCAAGGCGGCGTCCGATCACCTGGTCCGAGCCTGGCAGCGCACCTACGGCTTGCCGGTGTTGCTGACCAACTGTTCGAACAACTATGGGCCGTTCCACTTCCCCGAGAAGCTGATCCCGCTGGTGATTCTCAACGCCCTGGCAGGCAAGCCCCTGCCGGTGTACGGCAATGGCCTGCAGGTACGTGACTGGTTGTTCGTCGAGGATCACGCCCGCGCGCTGCTCAAAGTGGTCACCGAAGGGGTGGTTGGCGAGACGTACAACATCGGTGGGCACAACGAACAGAAGAACATCGACGTAGTGCGTGGCATCTGCGCCCTGCTCGAAGAACTGGCACCGCAAAAGCCTGAAGGGGTGGTGCATTTCACCGACTTGATCACCTTCGTCCAGGACCGGCCCGGCCACGACCAGCGGTACGCCATCGACGCCAGCAAGATCGAACGCGAACTCGGCTGGGTCCCCGAAGAGACCTTTGAAACCGGCCTGCGTAAAACCGTTCAGTGGTATCTGGATAACCTGGAGTGGTGCCAGCGTGTTCAGGACGGCAGCTATCAGGGTCAACGACTGGGTGCTATCAAGATCAGTGAATTGCTCGCGTGATCAAAGGCGTAGTGTTGACGGGCACACGTTCGGCAAGACCGGTCATGGCCCATACCTCTTCATGCTGGCAGGGGAAAAACAATGAATGTGACTGAAACCGGCTTGCCCGGTGTATTGATCATCGAGCCCAAAGTCTTCGGTGACGAACGCGGCTTTTTCTATGAAAGCTTCAATGCCAAGGCGTTCGAAGAAGCCACGGGCCTGAACACTCGGTTTGTTCAGGACAACCATTCCCGATCACGCCAGGGTGTGCTGCGCGGCCTGCACTATCAACTGCAGAACACGCAAGGGAAACTGGTGCGGGTGACTGCCGGTGAAGTGCTCGACGTCGCGGTGGATATCCGTCGCAGCTCGGCGAATTTCGGCCAGTGGGTGGCCGTAAGGTTGTCCGCCGAAAACCATCGACAAGTCTGGGTACCCGAAGGCTTTGCCCATGGATTTGTGGTGCTCAGCGACTTTGCCGAGTTCCTCTACAAGACCACGGATTACTACACGCCGTCCGCCGAGCGATGCATTCGCTGGGACGATCCGACGCTCGCCATCGATTGGCAACTGGAAGAAGCCCCGCAACTGTCGGACAAGGATCAGAACGGTCAACTTTTCCTGGAGGCTGATCTGTTTCCGTGAGCACAGTCGTTGGTGGTCGCAATGGTCAGTTCGCGCGCGAGTGTCTTGCCGGACAAGCCTAGGCATAATGCGCCTGTCCCCTCAGGCGCCCGATGCTCATGACTCCGACCCTTCCTCGCAGACCCCGCTGGCGCAGCCTCGCCCTGCTAGCGGTGTGCCTGGCGCCGCTGCTGTGGCCGCTGGAACACTTGGCGGAGCGCTATTACCGCAGCGAACTGGCCGGGCAGAACCGTCAGACGCTCGACCTGTACGTCGCCAACCTGCTGGGCACATTGCATCGTTATGAAGTCTTGCCGCAGATCCTCGGCGACTTGCCGGCCCTGCGAGCCGTACTCGGTGCGCCTGACGATAGCGTCACCCAGGGCAATGCCAACCGCTTGCTGAAAAACATCAGCACCCAAACGGGTGCCGAAGTCATGTACTTGATGGACACGCGTGGCAAGACACTGGCGGCGTCCAATTGGGACAAGCACGACAGCTTCGTCGGGCGTAATTTTTCCTTCAGGCCCTATTTCAGCGAAGCCATGGCCGGGCGGCCGGGACGGTTTTTCGGCCTGGGCACGACCTCGGCCAAACGCGGTTACTTCTTCGCCGGCGCGGTACGCGACGGCGAAAAAGTCATCGGCGTGCTGGTGGTCAAGGTCGACCTGGACCACACCGAAAGCCTATGGGGCAAAACCCCGGAACAACTTCTGCTGACCGATCAAAACGGCGTGGTCATCCTGACATCGCGACCGGAGTGGCGCTTTCGCTCGACCCGCCCGTTGAGCGATGAAGAAAACAAGGCCATTACCGCGATCCAACCGTATCCGACCCGCGATCCGAAGCCGTTGAAACTCAATCCCAACGCCTGGCTGACGCAGACCCAGCAGATCGCAGAAACCGGATGGAATGTCAGCATCCTCGCCCCGCGCACCCTGATCGATCGCCCCGTGCGCACAGTGGTTGCCATCGGGGGCGCAACGCTGCTGGTGGTGATGTTGCTGCTCGGGCTGATGATGCAGCGCCGCCGCCATTACCTCGAACGAATCGCCTTCGAAGCCAAGGCCCGACGTGAACTCGAAGGCCGGGTCGCCGAACGCACCAGCGACCTCGAAGGCCTCAACCGCCGCCTGAAACAGGAAGTGCTGGAGCGCGAGCATGCCCAGCAGGAACTGGTGCGCGCCCAGGATGATTTGGTCCAGGCCGGCAAATTGTCGGCACTCGGCACCATGTCGGCGAGCATCAGCCACGAACTCAATCAACCGCTGGCGGCGATTCGCAGCTATGCGGAAAACGCCGAGGTGCTGCTCGATCATCAGCGCACCGACGATGCGCGCGGCAACCTCAAATTGATCAGCGAATTGACCGGGCGCATGGCCTCGATCATCGCTCACCTGCGCGCCTTCGCCCGCCGTGATCGGCACGCGCCGGAAAGCGTGGCCCTGCAACCGGCGCTGGATGACGCGCTGGCGTTACTGGCCAAGCGCCGACGCAGCATGGAAGTCGAATTGATTCGCGACCTGCCCGCCGCCACGCTGTGGGTCGAGGCCGGGGAAACCCGTCTGCGTCAGGTGCTCGGTAACCTGTTGGCCAACGCCCTCGATGCGCTGACCGAAAAAGGTCCGCCGCGTAAACTCTGGTTGAGTGCCCAATCCACCGCGGACAGCGTCACTTTGTACATTCGCGACAACGGTCCCGGCTTTTGCATGGAAGCCTTGGGGCGTGCGAGCGAGCCCTTCTACACCACCAAGACCCGCACACAAGGGCTGGGGTTGGGGCTGGCGATTTGCGAAACCCTGATGCGTGCCTTCGGTGGTGAACTGTCGTTCGCCAACCACAAGGAAGGTGGCGCCCTGATTACCCTGAAGCTGCGCGCTGGCGCACCGGGCGTGAGCCTGCAACCGTCCGAGGACCGAAGTGCATGACCATCGACAATCGCATTCAGGTCGTATTGATCGACGACGATCCCCATCTGCGTCAAGCCTTGAGCCAGACGCTGGATCTGGCTGGCCTGAAAATCCTGCCGCTGGCCGAAGCCAAAGGCCTGGCCGCGCAACTGGAGCGCGACTGGCCGGGCGTGGTGGTCAGCGACATTCGGATGCCGGGCATGGACGGTCTCGAGTTGTTGACCGAACTGCACGCTCAGGACCCGGAGCTGCCGGTGCTGCTGATCACCGGCCACGGCGATGTGCCGCTGGCAGTCCAAGCCATGCGCGCCGGGGCTTATGACTTCCTCGAAAAACCGTTCGCCAGCGACGCCCTGCTCGACAGCGTGCGCCGCGCACTGGCCTTGCGCCGATTGGTGCTGGATAACCGCAGCTTGCGTCTGGCCCTGAGTGATCGCAACGAACTGAGCACCCGACTGGTCGGGCAATCGGCGCCGATGCTGCGCCTGCGCGAGCAGATCGGCGCACTGGCCGCGACCAAGGCTGACGTGTTGATCCTCGGTGAAACCGGCGCGGGCAAAGAAGTCGTGGCCCGTGCACTGCATGATTTGTCGAACCGTCGTAACGGTCCGTTCGTGGCGATCAACGCTGGCGCACTGGCCGAGTCGGTGGTGGAAAGCGAGTTGTTCGGCCATGAGCCGGGGGCGTTCACTGGCGCGCAAAAACGTCGCATCGGCAAGTTCGAATTCGCCAACGGCGGCACACTGTTCCTCGATGAAATTGAAAGCATGAGCCTGGATGTGCAGGTGAAATTGCTGCGTTTGCTGCAAGAGCGTGTCGTCGAGCGCTTGGGTGGCAATCAGTTGATCCCGCTGGACATTCGCATCATCGCCGCGACCAAGGAGGACCTGCGCCAGTCCGCCGATCAAGGGCGCTTCCGCGCTGACTTGTATTACCGCCTGAACGTCGCGCCGCTGCGCATTCCACCACTGCGCGAGCGCGGCGAAGACGCGTTGATGTTGTTCCAGCATTTCGCCGACGAAGCCAGCGCCCGCCACGGTTTACCGCCCCATGAATTGCAACCGGGGCAACGCGCCCTGTTGCTGCGCCACACTTGGCCCGGGAACGTTCGTGAACTGCAGAACGCAGCCGAACGCTTTGCCCTGGGCCTTGAACTGGCGCTGGACAACACGGCGTCTGAGGGGGGAACCGGCATGCCGGTTGAAGGGGTTAGCGTCGGTTTGAGCGAGCAAGTGGAAAACTTCGAAAAAAACCTGATCGCCGCCGAACTGGCGCGCGCTCACAGCTCTGTGCGCAGCCTCGCCGAAGCGCTGGGCATCCCGCGCAAAACCCTGCATGACAAGCTGCGCAAACATGGACTGAACTTCTCGGGTGGCGCCAGCGGGACGAGCGACGATATCGATTGAGCGACCGTTAAATCATCACTTTCAAACAAGAGGCCTGTGCATGAACCGCGACAGTCGTCACCTGGAATCGATTCTCCATCACGACATCCCCCTGACGCAGGCGATGGGCGTCAAAGTGCTCGACTGGCACGACCGGCAACTGCGCTTGTCCTTGCCGCTGGAAGCCAACGTCAACCACAAAAGCACCATGTTCGGCGGCAGCCTGTATTGCGGCGCGGTGCTGGCGGGTTGGGGCTGGTTGCATCTGCGCTTGCGAGAAGAAGGAATTGAAGACGGGCACATCGTGATTCACGAAGGGCAGATCACCTATCCACTGCCGGTAACCATGGACGCGACAGCGATTTGCCAGGCGCCAAGTGCGGCGATGTGGAACAAGTTTCTGGCGATGTATCACCGTTATGGGCGAGCGCGGTTGACGCTGCATTCCAGGATCGTGAATGTCGACAGCGATGAGGACGCGGTGCGGTTCACCGGGCAGTACGTCCTGCATCGCTAAGTCAGGGGCCAGCACAAAACCTGTGGGAGCGAGCTTGCTCGCGATAGCGGTCTATCAGTCAACATCATCGGTGAATGTTCAACCGTCATCGCGAGCAAGCTCGCTCCCACAGGGGTTTTGCATAGTTGGCAGATTGCTGGGCAGAGCCCCTCTAACCGCGGTCAGGAACGGGCCAGTTCCAGCAGTTTTTCGCGCCACGCCGCCTTCGCCGGCAACGCCAAAAAGGATGTATTCAACAACGATTCCCGCGCCGGATAGCAAAACGGCGCACCGCTCAGGTCCAGCACCTCGCCGCCCGCGCCTTCCAGCACGCCTTGCGCCGCTGCCGTGTCCCACTGCGAAGTCGGCGCCAGACGTGGATAACAATCCGCCGCCCCTTCCGCCAACAAGCAAAACTTCAGCGAACTGCCGATGTTGGCCAATTGCAACTCACCCAGGCTGTCGCTCAACCCGGCCAGCAAACGTTCCTGCTCCGGGCTCGAATGTCGACGACTGGCAACTACGGTAAACGCCTCTCCCGCCGCAGGCACTTCACGGACCTGGATCGGTAATGGCGAGCTGCAATTGTCGCCACGCCAGGCGCCCAAACCGGCACCACCGACGTAGAACCGCCCGTTGGTTGGCATCGACACCACACCAAACACCACCCGACCTTGCTCGATCAGCGCGATATTGACGGTGAATTCTTCGCTGCCGGAAATGAATTCCTTGGTACCGTCCAACGGGTCTACCAACCACCAACGCTGCCAGCTGGCGCGCACGCTTTGCGGGATGTCGGCGTCTTCTTCGGACAGCACCGGGATGCTGGGGTCCAGCGCAGTCAACCCGGCCAGAATCAAATGGTGAGCCGTCAGATCGGCCGCCGTCACCGGAGAATCGTCCGCCTTGGCCGTCACGGCTGTGCCGATGCGCCAAAAAGGCAATATCGCTTCGCCCGCCTTCAAGGCCAGTTCAACCACAGGAGCCATCAACGGATGGGGGAAATTCAGATTCATGGCAAAAACACCCCACGTTGGGTCAGTAAGTCACGGGCCAGGTACAGTGCCGCCAGGGCACGCCCCTCAGTGAAACGCGGGTTCTGCGCCAGCGCAGACAGTTCGCGTAAATTGATCTTTTCCACGCCCATTGGCTCGGGCTCGTCGCCCTCAAGGCTTTCCTCATAAAGATCGGTGGCCAGTACCACCTGAATCTTCTGACTCATGTAGCCCGGCGACAACGACAACTCGGTCAGGTGCTCCAGTTGCCGCGCGCCATACCCGGCCTCTTCCTTGAGCTCACGCTCGGCCGCCGCCAGCACGTCTTCACCCGGCTCGATCAGGCCCTTGGGCAAGGACAGTTCATATTCATCGGTGCCGCCGCAGTATTCCTCGACCAACACCGCGTGATCGGCATCGAGCATGGCCACGATCATCACCGCGCCGTAGCCCGCGCCTTTGCCAACCAAACGCTCGTAGGTACGCTCCACGCCATTGGAAAAGCGCAGTTTCAGCTCTTCGACACAGAACAGACGGCTGGTGGCGACGATCTCGCGGGCGAGTACGGTGGGTTTCTGGCGCATGAAAAGCTCCTGGGCGTGAACGCGTTACTATACCCGGCCTATCCTGATTGTTGACCTCGGATATCTCTTTTACCGCTGGAGAAGTTTTTATGTCCCTGCTGCCCTGGCGCGACATCGACACCGTTCTGCTGGATATGGACGGCACGCTGCTGGACCTGCATTACGACAACCATTTCTGGATGGAGCACTTGCCACAGCGTTACGCCGAGTTGCACGGGGTGAGCCGGGCCATGGCCGAGATGGAATTGCAGCCGCTATTCGAACGCAATGCCGGCCAGTTGCAGTGGTACTGCCTGGATTTCTGGAGCGCCGAATTGAAACTGCCGGTGCGCGAACTGAAACTGGAAACCGCGCACCTGATCGCCTTGCGCCCGGATGCGGATACGTTTCTGGCGGCGATCAAACAAGCGGGCAAGCGGGTGGTGATGATCACCAACGCGCACCGCGATTCGCTGTCATTGAAGCTGGAAAGGATTGAGCTGGCACCGTATTTCGAGCGTTTGATCAGCTCGCATGACTACGGTTTTCCCAAGGAAAATCCGCAGTTCTGGGAAGCGTTGCAGGCAGACATCGACTTTGACCCGGCGCGCAGTCTGTTTATCGACGATACGTTGCCGATTCTGCGCAGCGCGCGCCAATTTGGCGTAGCGCATCTGTTGGCGGTGAGTGAGCCGGACAGTCGCAAAGGGCCCAAGGACACGGCGGAGTTTGCGGCGGTGGGGGATTATCGGGAGCTTATTGCAGGGCTTTAGACTTTATGGCCTGCATCGCGGGCAAGCCACGCTCCCACAGCAGATACAAACACTGTGGGAGCGTGGCTGCCCGCGATGGCCATCACACGGTCTTTAGGATTACTCAGGAATCCGCAAGGTTTGCCCCGGATAGATCTTGTTCACATCCTTGAGCATCGGTTTGTTGGCCTCAAAGATTTTCTGATACTTGTTGGCGTCATGGTAAACGCGTAACGAAATCGCACTTAAGGTATCGCCCTTTTCAACAACGACGAATCGCGCGGCCAAAGTCACCGGCCCGGTCACGGTGATCTGGTCATCCACACGGCCCACACCGGCAATATTGCCCACCGCCAGCAGAATCTTTTCCTTCTCTTCCTGACTGCCGACTTCCCCGGTCACGGTCACTTTGTCGCCATCCACCGTGGCTTGCACATTCGGGTTACCCAGGCCGACCTTGCTGATGTGTTCCTTTAACTGTGCGCTGGCATTGGCGTTGCCGGGTGTCAGCAAATCGAGCAGTTTTTCGCCCGCTTCTTTCACAAAGCTCAACAGACTCATGGTGCACGCTCCTTGGGTTTCAGGTTCCAGACGCAAAAGACTAGACCAAGCGCGTCATCTCCGGTCCAAACCCGACCAATGACGTTGATCTGGCGCAAGCGCTAGAATCCCCTCCTCACCGCGCCCTGGAGCGAAGATGGACATCAAGCAGCTGAAATTCCTCGTCGCCCTCGACGAAACCCGGCACTTCGGCCAGGCCGCCGCGCGCTGTCACATCACCCAGCCGACCCTGTCCATGCGCCTGCGCAGCCTCGAAGAAGAGCTCGATCTGCCGCTGGTCAATCGCGGTCAGCGCTTTGAAGGGTTCACGGCGCCGGGTGAACGGGTGCTGGCGTGGGCACGCACGGTGCTGGCAGCCTACGATGGCTTGCAGGCCGAAGCCGCGGCGTGTCGCGGTAATCTGGTCGGTACATTGCGACTGGGCGTGGTGCCGTTGTCGAGTTTCGATCCCCTGCCGCTGATGCAACGTTTGCACGCCGAGCACCCGAACCTGCGTTTCGAACTTTCGGCATTGAGCTCTGAGCAGATCCTCGAACAACTGGCAAACAACCGTCTCGACCTCGGCGTGTCCTATCTGGAACGCCTGGACGGCGAGCGTTTCGATTCACTGGCCTTCAGCGAAACCCGCATGGGCTTGCTCTACGATCATCGCTTCTTCAGTTTCGGCGAAGCGCCGCTCACCTGGGAATCGCTGATCGAGTTGCCCTTGGGCATGCTCACCAGCGGCATGCACTTTCGTCAGTCCATCGATCACAACTTCCACAGTCGCGGTTTGACGCCCCAACCCCTGCTGCAAACCGACGCCGTCCATCAATTGTTACAAGCAGTGCACGGCGGACTCTGCTGTGCGGTGATGCCTTTAGACAGCGGCCTGGAAAACCTCACCGATCATTTGCGCCTGCAACCCATCGAAAAAGCCCAGACCCTCGCCCGACTGGGGCTGATCATGCGCCGCAGCGCGCCACGTTCGGCCTTGGCGGAAGCGTGTTTTGCGATCTATCAGAAATCACCAACAGACTCTTGATCGACGTCATCTATCGGCAGATCAGTAATAGCGATTAGACGCGACCTATTGACGCGCCTAGGCTTAAGCCTGACCAATCCGTCGGTGATGCCATGAACGCCAAGCGCCCTTCCTGCGCGGCGCCAGCCCTTGAAACGCCCGCGCCAGACGCAAGCCAGACCTACAGCTATAGCGACCTTCAATACACCGAATCAGCCAGCACCGCGCTCGCCGAGGAAGTGGCGCTGGCGATTGCCTACAACGGTATCAGCCAGGCGGTGATGCTGGTGACGCCGACTGACCTTGAAGACTTCATTGTCGGGTTCAGCCTGGGCAGCGGCATCATTGAAGACGCCGCCGACATTTATGACCTGCAACTCAGCGGCTCGGGGTCGGCGCAGTACGCGCAAGTGACCATCGCCAATCGCGCCTTCTGGAACCTCAAGCAGCAGCGTCGGCAACTGGCCGGCACCAGCGGTTGCGGACTGTGTGGTGTTGAGGCAGTTGAACAGGCATTGCCCGACCTCAAGGTGTTGCCGGGCGCGCCACTGCCGCCCGCCGAATGGCTCGAGGGCCTGCGCCAGCGCATCGGCGCATTCCAGCCGCTCGGTCAGCACTGCGGCGCGGTACACGCGGCCGTGTTCATGAACGGTCAGGGCGAGTTGCTGCTGGGCCGCGAAGACATCGGCCGCCATAACGCCCTCGACAAGCTGATTGGCGGGCTGATCCGCCAGAAGATCCCGATCACCGGCGGCCTGGCGATTGTCACCAGCCGTTGCAGCCTCGAATTGATCCAGAAAGTGTTGCGCGCCGGTATTCAGACCCTGGTCAGCCTGTCGTCACCCACGGGCCTTGCCGTGCAATGGGCCCGTCGTCACAACCTCAACCTCATCCATCTGCCCCAGAAGAATGCGCCACGGGTTTACAGCCCGGCTTTGGAGAATCAAGCGTGAGTCAACACCGTCAAGCCGACCAGACACCTGTTCCTCGTTACAAGCCTTACAAAGGTCCGGCCGGTGGTTGGGGCGCACTGGCCAGCGTTGCCCGGGCCTGGTTGACCAGTGACAACGCGCTGAAAAACCTGCGCATGATGCTCAAGACCAACAAGAACGGTGGCTTCGACTGCCCGGGTTGCGCTTGGGGCGATTCCAAGGAAGCCGGCATGGTGGCGTTCTGCGAGAACGGCGCCAAAGCGGTGAACTGGGAAGCGACCAAACGCCGTGTCGATGGTGCGTTTTTCGCCAGGCACAGCGTCAGCTCGTTGCTCGAGCAAAGTGATTACTGGCTCGAGTACCAAGGCCGTTTGACCGAGCCAATGTGCTACGACGCCGAAACCGATCGCTACAAGCCGATCAGCTGGGAAGCCGCGTTCGCCTTGATCGCCAAGCATTTGCAGGGCCTGTCGAGCCCGAACCAGGCGGAATTCTATACCTCGGGCCGCGCCAGCAACGAAGCGGCGTACCTCTATCAACTGTTCGTGCGCGCCTATGGCACCAACAACTTCCCCGACTGCTCGAACATGTGCCACGAGGCCAGCGGTGTGGCGTTGGCGCAGAGCGTTGGCGTCGGCAAAGGCACCGTGACCTTCGACGACTTCGAACATGCGGATGCGATTTTCGTCTGGGGCCAGAACCCCGGCACCAACCACCCACGGATGCTCGAACCGCTGCGCGAGGCGGTGAAACGCGGTGCGCAGGTGGTGTGCATCAACCCGTTGAAAGAGCGTGGCCTGGAACGCTTCCAGCACCCGCAACACCCCATCGAAATGCTCACCAACGGCGACAAACCGACCAACACCGCGTATTTCCGCCCGGCATTGGGCGGCGACATGGCGATCATGCGCGGCATGGCGAAGTTCCTGCTGCAATGGGAACGCGATGCGCAAAAGGCCGGTGAGCCTGCGGTGTTCGACCACGACTTCCTCAATGAACACAGCGCCAACGTGCTGGAATATCTGGCCGCCGTCGACGATACGCCGTGGGAGCAGATCGTCGAACAGTCCGGCCTGCCCCTGGTGGAAATCGAGCAAGCGGCGCGCATGTACGCCAAGGCCAAGAACGTGATCATGTGCTGGGCGATGGGCATCACCCAACACCGCCATTCGGTGGCAACCATTCAGGAAATCGCCAACCTGATGCTGCTGCGCGGCAACATCGGCCGGCCGGGTGCCGGTCTGTGTCCGGTGCGTGGCCACAGTAACGTGCAGGGCGACCGGACGATGGGCATCAACGAGCGTCCGCCGGTGGCGTTCCTCGATTCGCTGGAACGACGCTTCCAGTTGAAGGTGCCACGTGACAATGGCCACAACGTCGTCGAAGCGATCCATGCCATGGCCGACGGTCGCTCCAAAGTCTTCATCGGCCTGGGCGGCAACTTCGCCCAAGCCACGCCGGACAGCTCGCGCACCTTCCAGGCGTTGAGCAATTGTGACCTGACCGTACAGATCAGCACCAAGCTCAACCGCAGTCATTTGGCCCACGGTAAAGATGCGCTGATCCTGCCGTGCCTTGGCCGCACCGACATCGATATCCAGACCGAAGGCCCGCAAGCGGTGACCGTGGAAGACTCGTTCAGCATGGTCCACGCCTCCAACGGCCAGTTGCAGGCGCTGTCGAGCCAGATGCGCTCGGAGCCCTCAATCATTGCCGGCATCGCCGCCGCCACGTTGGGCAGCAAACCGGTGGACTGGAACTGGCTGGTGGCCGATTACGACCGCATCCGCGACCTGATTGCCGACACGATCCCGGGCTTCCGGGACTTCAATGAGAAGGTCAAGAATCCGGGCGGTTTCTACCTCGGCAACAGTGCCGGTGCCCGTAAGTGGAACACCGCGTCGGGGCGTGCCAACTTCCGGCCGAACGTGCTGCCCAAAGACCTCGTGCATGAACGGACCCGCGCGACGGGCGTGTTGCCGGATCTGATCATGCAGTCGATGCGCTCCCACGATCAGTACAACACCACTATTTATGGTCTTGATGACCGTTACCGCGGGGTGAAAGGTCAGCGCGATGTGTTGTTTGTGAACGAAGCCGACATCATTCGCCTGGGTTTCAAACCGGGGCAGAAGGCCGACATTGTTTCGATCTGGGATGACGGGCGTGAGCGTCGCGTAAAGGGCTTCACGCTGTTGGCGTTTGATATTCCGGCGGGGCAAGCAGCGGCTTACTATCCAGAGGTGAATCCGTTGGTGCCGCTGGAAAGCATCGGGGATGGCAGCCATACACCAACGTCCAAGTTTGTGGCGATCCGGTTGGAAATGGCGAGTGAGACCGGGTTGATATTGGCCAAGTCGGCTTAATGCTGCGTCTGAACTGGCCGCTTCGCGAGCAGGCTCGCTCCCACAGGGATTTTGTGTTCAACATAGATCCATTGCAGGAGTGAACCTGCTCGCGATGGCGATAGTTGTTCTGGCGAATTTGTCGGATCAAACACTTTCCAATCGCCCACAAAAAAGGCCGTTTCTATAAAGAAACGGCCCGTCCGAAGTAACTAAAGACCGACGAAAAATACTTAAGTTCCATCTATAAAACAGTAACTTATAGAAATGTGCTGAAGTCGTGTTACTCGTCGGATTTCGATTGTCACCACTCTGACACAGCCTCAGGATCGCGTCGTCATCCCCTTGAGGTTCCTCCATGAAGTTCTCCTCGATTCTCTTGTTGTCCCTTGGCTTGTTCAGTGGCCTTGCTTCTGCTGGCGGCACCACCGAAGCAGGTGTGGGCGGCGCATTGGGCGGGGTTCTTGGCTCGGTCGTCGGTCAATCGCTGGGCGGCAATACAGGTTCCACCATCGGCGCGGCCCTGGGCGGCGCGGGTGGTAGCGCAGTCGGCGCAAACAAACACAGCCGTGGCGAAGCCGCCATCGGTGGTGCGCTCGGCGCAGCAGGCGGTAACGTGGTCGGCCGCAGCATGGGCGGCACCACCGGCAGCCTGATCGGCTCCGCAGCAGGCGGCGGCGCCGGCGGCGCGCTGGGCAACTACATGGGCAACAAATACGATAACGAAGGCGATAACGACAACGATCGTCGCTACCGTGGTGGGCATGGTGATCGTGGCTACTACCGTGACGGCCATCCAGGTCGCGGCCATGCCTATGGGCATCGCAAGCATCACCGGTATTACCGCGACTGAAGCTTCCATCGCCTCGCTGGCCGACTTAGTTGACCGGCGCCTAAAAATCGCAGCCCAAGGGCTGCGATTTTTTTTTGCCGGGTTTACACCACCAGGCGCTCCAGCGACTCACGCAATCCGGCCGGAATCGATACGGGCTGATTCGAAGCACGATCAACAAACACATGCACGAAGCGCCCGGCCGCGCAGGCCTCTTCTTCCCCTTGCTTGAACACCGCCAACTCGTATTGCACTGAACTGTTGCCAAGCTTGCCGACCCGCAGGCCGATCTCGATCCGGTCTGGAAAGGCGATGGACGCAAAGTAATCGCACGCCGAACTCACGACAAAACCCACCACCTCGCCGTCATGGATATCCAGGCCACCGACTTCGATCAGGTAAGTGTTTACCGCCGTGTCGAAGAAGCTGTAATAGGTGACGTTGTTGACGTGACCGTAGGCGTCGTTGTCGTGCCAGCGCGTGGTGATGGGCTGGAAGTGTGGGTAGTCGGTGCGTTGGTTCATGCGCAACTCTCGTCTGGAAGTGGCTGAAGTCTACCGGTCCGCAAAGCCTTTACCCACCGCTGCCAGCTCACCGATCAAGCGCGCCGGCTTCCAGTGGTCGCCCTGCCGGGTTTCCAGCGCCATCAAGCGCTGGTGGATGTCTGCCAGGCCTTGCTGATCTGCCCAAGCCATTGGTCCGCCCTTCGCCGCCGGGAAACCGTAACCGTTGAGGTACACCAGATCGATATCGTGCGCTGACTGCGCAATGCCTTCCTGAAGGATTTTCGCCCCTTCGTTGACCAGTGCCAGCAAGCAACGCTCAAGAATCTCCTCAGCGCTGATCTCACGACGCTGGAAACCCAATTCTTCGCTGACCTGCAGCACCAGCGCATCGACTTCCACATCGTGCACTGCCTGACGGCTGCCCGGCTCGTAGTGGTAATAACCGTTGCCGCTCTTCTGACCGAAACGCCCGAGTTCACAGAGCCGATTATCCACTTGAACCTGCGGCGCATCCTGACCTGTGCCCGCCAGTTCCCGAGCGCGCCACCCTAGGTCGACGCCGACTACGTCGTACATGCGGAACGGCCCCATGGCAAAACCGAAACCTTGCAGCGCCGCATCCACTTGATACGGATAAGCACCCTCCAGCAGCATCTTGCGCGCTTCGAGCACGTAGGTATTGAGCATGCGGTTTCCGATGAAACCATCGCAATTGCCCGCCACCACGCTGACCTTGCCCATGCGTTTGCCCAGCGCCAATGCCGCATCAAGCACCGTCGGCGCCGTCCGGGCGCCACGGACGACTTCCAGTAGTTTCATGATGTGGGCCGGGCTGAAGAAGTGCAGGCCCAGCACCTGCTGTGGCCGACGCGTCACCGCGGCAATAGCGTCGATATCCAGCGCCGACGTATTGCTCGCCAGAATCGCTTCGGGTTTGAGCAGACCGTCCAGTTCGCGGAAGATTTTCTGCTTCAGTTCGAGGTTTTCGTACACCGCTTCGATGACCAGATCGACCTCGCGGATCGCTGCGTAATCTGCTGCTGCGGTCACTCTCGCAATACGCGTGTCTGCCTCCGCCTGATCGATACGTCCTTGTCGCACATTGTGAGCATTGGTTTCGGCCACCGTGGCCAGCGCTTGTTCAAGCATCTGCGGATTGTTATCCACCCACTGCACCGGCACCCCGGCATTGGCCAGACACATGACAATGCCACGGCCCATGGTGCCTGCACCGATGACGGCGGCGCGCTGAATGTTGAATGGCGTCTGGCTCATGATTTGCTCTCTTGTTGGCGATCCAAAGACAGCCTCCACCATAGTCAGCCATCGCGGTTTTTTGAAATTTATTCCTGTGATGAGCAACATTCAGCGGATGGATCTAAACCGGCAAATACGCCTCTGCCCATTCGCGCACTTCGGCATACGGATAATCTTCCAGCGCCGCAAACCCGGATATCGCTCGCGCCTTCAGCTTGGTAAACAGCGGCACGCTAATCCCGCAGAGGAAACGCGTCAGGCGATCGGCCGAAGGAGCGTTACCGGTGTGCTGTTCATGCCTGTGGATAAAGACACCACACAGCGCATCGAAATTTTTATCCACAAGCGGTGGTAATTCCGGCGGTGCTGGCAGTCTCGCTACATGACCGTGACACACCGAACAATGCCCACATTGTCGAGGCGCGTTTTCATCACCGAAGTACTCGGCCAAGCGATAGCCCAGGCAGTGGTCTGTAGCAAACAGGTCCAGCATGGCGTGAATCCGCGCGATCTCGGTACGCTCATGTTGTGTGAAATAAGCGTGCAGTTCGGCACTCAGGGCCTGACTGTCAAAGCTCGTTTGCAGCAGGCTGTACACCTCAGTCATCTGCTTGCTTTCTAGCTCGACCCAACCCTTCTCCTGGAAATAATCCAGTGCCTTGACCACCCGGTTGCGCTCCGCCTGATGTTGCTCGTACAGCGCATCGAAATTCACCGTGGCCCAGGTCCGTGCGCGGCTTGAGGTCTGGATGATCGCGGCGACGAAATCCTTGCGTTCACCCTCGAAGCGCGCAAGCAAGGCTTCCGGCTCCTGCAAATATTTGAACCGGTATTCGGCGTAGTACGCGTAGCGCGGGGCGATCAAACCACGCAGCTCCAATTGGACCAGCAACGTCTTGAGCGGCAATTGGCGGATGTTGCTCTGATCCGCCAATGGCCCCAACAAAAACTCCCACTGCCCCTCAGGCGTGGCGGCGAGCAGTTCATCGAGCACACAGCGAATCCCGTCCTGCTCAGGTGTGTCACCGTAGACGAAGTTTTCCAGCACGTTGAGGCTGTCGCGGTTAGCCAACACCAGGCAGTCGGACGGCTGACCGTCACGCCCCGCGCGGCCGATTTCCTGGCTGTAGTTTTCAATGGATTTGGGCAGGTCGAAATGCACCACGTTGCGGATGTCGCTCTTGTCGATCCCCATGCCAAACGCAATGGTGGCGACGATGCAATTGGACTGCCCGGCCATGAACCGCTTCTGGATCGCTTCCCGTTGATCGTGAGGCAAACCGGCGTGGTAGGCCTCGGCCTGAATACCGTTGCGCCCCAGATGTTCGGCGATGTGCTCAGCGGTTTTCTGCAGGGTGACGTAGACAATGCTTGGCTGATCGGGGCGTTCGCTCATCCACTCGACCAGGCGTCGGCGCTTGTCCTGACCGCGTACTGGCTCGACCAACAAGTTCAGGTTTGGCCGGTAAAAACCAGTGGTCACGACATCTTCCGGAGCGATGGCGAACTTGGCCTCCATGTCGACGATCACCTTGGGCGTAGCGGTCGCGGTCAGCAGTAGCGCTTGCGGAATATTGAATTGGCGCTGGTAGTCGGGCAGCTTGAGGTAATCGGGGCGAAAGTTGTGGCCCCACTCCGAGATGCAGTGCGCCTCGTCCACCACCAGCAGCGAGATGGGGACTTGCTGCAAGAAGTTGCGGAAGCGCTCGTTTTTCAGGCGCTCCACCGAGATCATCAAAATCTTCAGCTCGCCGGACTTGGCCCTGGTCATCACATCGCTGGCGTCATCACGACTCTGCGCCGAATCGATACTGCCGGCCGCAATGCCGTGGCGTTGCAGGAACGCCAATTGGTCCTGCATCAACGCCAGTAACGGAGACACCACCAGCGTGAGGTGCGGCAGCAACAGGGCTGGCAGCTGATAGCAAAGAGACTTGCCGGAACCAGTGGGGAAAATCGCCGCCGCCGAGCGCCCGGCCAGCACCGCGCTGACTGCCGCCTCCTGACCGGGACGAAACTGTGGATAACCGAAAACCTGTTCCAGGGTGTTATGCATAAGCTGTCACTCCGTTGACCGCCGCGAAGTCCAAAGCCTAGCCGGCAAACGCAGCGAGTCGAGAAAAGGTCGGGGACCAAAACGATACGGAATGATACAGCGTCCCCCACCGGGGCTTGGCCACAGAATGAAACAAACGAAACACTTTGTTCCTCGCAGTGCCGTTCACTCTGACGTTAAGGTCTTTCTCGCAAAACAACTGTCCGCGCACTCCACATCACGGCAGGACGCCTGATGGGCGCGGCATTTGAACAAGGAATGATCATGCTTCAAAAATCGATGTTTGCCGTTGCGCTGATCCTGACTTCCCTACTGTTGAGTGCCTGTGGCGGCCCCCCTACGGAGCCACCTTTGCTCGCGACGTGTGACACCCTGGAGTATTCGGCCCAACAAGCCTCGCGAACTTCCTGACAACTGCGGGTCAAGTGCCCCGGCTCTTGCTCGCCCACGCAGCATGAGCCGGGCTGATTCCCTTAAGCGTTGCACAGTCGATTTCGAAACATCCTACAGATTTTGACGCAGCCCTACCGAGGCTTGGAGCGCTGAGCCTGACAAACCCGTAGGAAATTCGCCTCCCAAGGGTATTGCTGAAAAAAACCTCGGGCCATGCGTAGGCAAAAGGCGACAACAGCAGTAAATCCCCTACAAACCCTGTCCATTTGCGCGGTATTGCGAGGCCTGGATGTACGCCCCTATAGTTTGCCGCGCCGCTGAAAACAGGATGAACCTCATGCAAGACCGCTATCGCCCACTCAAAACCAGTTACAGCGAAACACCCGTGTTGGTCATCGACACTGACGCAGATCCCCACGAAATACTCGACGCTGCCCGCCAACGCATCCGCGCCGCCAGCGGCCTGCTCGAAACCCTGCACTGCATTTGCTTCAAACACGGCGACGTCGAAGACATCCCCCACATCACCCACGCGCTATACCTGCTGACCCAGGACGGGTTCGACCTGATGCAAGTCGCGCAACACCGCATGATGGGCTGGAAAGCGCCTGCCTGACGCCGGCGTGAAGATCGTTCCGACGCTCTGCGGGGAAATGTCTCTACGGGCGCTCCGCGTTCGGCTCTTGGGAGCCAGAGCGTCCCGGGCTGCATTCCCACGCGGAGCGTGGGAACGATCAAATTCAGGAAAACAATGAGCACCTTTTTTGATGATCTACGGGAAAGCGTGCGGCAGATGGACGAAACCTCAAGAGGTGAGCGTCGGCCTTCCCGCGAATTCCAGATTGATGCACTACAAGGGCAAGCCAGGGAAAACCGGGATCGTTCCAAATGCCTTTGTCGAAGGCAAAAGCAGATCCACCCCTTCCCCCAAAGTCAGCCCCCCAATAAGATCCGCGCAAGCCCAACCAGACACCTGCGTAATGAACCTCGCCCCCAACTTCCCCGACGACCACACCATGCACCTGCTCATGCAGTTGCTGCACGAAGAACTCGGTCTGCCCGAACGCAAAACCATCAGCCTCGCCACCTCGATCAACTTCGACCTGGGTTGCGACGGTGCCGATGCGCGACATTTGATAGAAACGCTGGAAGAACAGTTCGGGATCGACTTCATCGACTACGACGGCTATCGCTACTTCCAACCCGAAGGCTACGATGTGTTCCTTAAACGCAAAGCCAAGGGACGTGGCAACAAACTGCCGCTGACCATTGCAATGCTCTATCAGGCCATCAAGGCTCAACGCTGGGACACTCAGACGCTGGAAGGCCTCTAACGTCCGCAGCGCACACCTATAAGGACATAGCGTGGACGTAGTGATGGATTTACTGGCTGCCGTGCTGTGGGGCGGTACGGATTTTCTGGTGGGCTCGAACGCCCGTGCGGTCGGCGTTATACGCGCGGTGTACGTCGGTCAGGCGTTGGGTTTCAGCATCATGAGCGTGCTGCTGATCGCCTTCCCTGTCTTTATTCTCAAATCATTGTCGGCATCGCTCGACGTGCTGGGTGTTGTGTTGGTCTTGGTCGGCGCGTTCGTGCTGTATCTGAAAACCTGAGACAGCGCCCACAAAAAAGCCGCCCCAAAGGGCGGCTTTCTCATGACATCAAACCAGCACTTACAACTTAGGCCCGGCAGCCTTGATCGCGTCGCTCACTTCAAATTTCTTGAAGTTCTCGACAAACAACCCGGCCAGCGCTTTCGCTGCTTCATCGTAAGCAGCCTTGTCAGCCCAGGTGTTACGTGGGTTCAAGAGGCCAGTCTCAACGCCCGGTACAACCAATGGCACGTCGAGGTTGATGGTGTCGAGGTGTTCGGTTTCAGCACCGATCAACGCGCCGCTCTGGATCGCTGCAATCACGCCACGGGTGGTCGGGATGTTGAAGCGCTTGCCAACACCGTAGCCGCCACCGGTCCAGCCGGTGTTGACCAGGTAAACCTTGGAGCCGAAGCCGCGGATGCGCTTGATCAGCAGCTCTGCGTATTCGCCAGCCGGGCGCGGGAAGAACGGGGCGCCGAAGCAGGTGGAGAAGGTCGACTTGATGCCGCTGCCGGAACCCATTTCGGTCGAGCCCACCAGAGCGGTGTAGCCGGACAGGAAGTGGTAGGCCGCTTGTTCTTCGCTAAGGATCGACACGGGTGGCAGCACGCCGGTCAGGTCGCAGGTCAGGAAGATCACAGCGTTTGGCTCGCCACCGAGGTTCTTCTCGGAACGCTTGGCAACGTGCTCCAGCGGATAGGCTGCGCGGCTGTTCTGGGTCAGGCTGACGTCAGCGTAATCGGCGTGCTTGGCATCGTCGATAACGACGTTTTCCAGAACTGCGCCGTGCTTGATGGCTTTCCAGATAACCGGCTCGTTCTTCTCGGACAAGTCGATGCACTTGGCGTAGCAACCGCCTTCGATGTTGAACACCACGCCCTCGCCCCAGCCGTGTTCGTCGTCACCGATCAGGTAACGGCTTTCATCGGCCGACAGGGTGGTTTTACCGGTGCCGGACAGACCGAAGAACAGGGTCACGTCGCCTGCTTCGCCGATGTTGGCAGCGCAGTGCATTGGCAGCACGTCGGAAGCCGGCAGCAGGAAATTCTGCACGGAGAACATGGCTTTCTTCATTTCACCGGCGTAACGCATGCCGGCGATCAGCACTTTCTTCTGAGCGAAGTTGATGATCACGCAACCATCGGAATTGGTGCCGTCACGCTCAGGCACGCATTCGAAGTTGGCGACGTTGAGCACTTGCCATTCATCACGGCCAGCCGGGTTGTACTGAGCCGGGTTGATGAACAGGCAACGACCGAACAGGTTCTGCCAGGCAGTCTGAGTGGTCATTTTTACGGCCAGGTAGTGATCGGCCGCCGCACCTACATGCACGTGGGAAACGAAATGCTCTTGCGCGTTGTTGAACGCCTCGACGCGATCCCACAGGGCATCGAACTTGTCGGCCGGGAACTTGCGGTTGATCGGCCCCCAGGCGATAGCAGCCTGGGTAGTCGGCTCGTCAACGATGAAACGGTCGACTGGCGAACGGCCGGTACGGTGACCAGTGCGAACAACCAGCGCGCCGGTATCGGCAAGCTCGCCTTCACCGCGATTCAGGGCTTCTTTAACCAGATCATCAACACTGAGATCGGTGTACACGGCGTTATTGGCTTGCGTCATGAGGTTCCCCATCGGCCAGTGGCCGAGTGCTCCAAACGTTTTGTAGTAGAAAGTCGTGCACTACTACCGCGAGAAAAAGTGGGCCGGATTATGCCAGAAAAGCCCAAAAAGAGTAGGGCCCTCCCGTCGTAACGGCGTAATACCGGCACTAACCAGTGAATTTACCTGCGCTGAACCGTTTTAGTGACGGGTATCTGACGGCGTATCGACGCCCGCTCCGGCGAACAATTGGGTCACATCGGCGGCGTCGAACAGGTAACGCTGATTGCAGAACTGGCAGTCGATCTCGATGTTGCCACCGTGTTCGACGACCAGATCCTGCGCATCCTCCACCCCCAGACTGACCAGGGCATTGGCCGAACGTTCGCGCGAGCAGCTGCAACGGAAGCGCAGTTTTTGTACATCGAACAGGCGCACCTGCTCTTCGTGATAGAGGCGATGGAGCACGGTTTCGTTGTCCAGGCTCAGCAGTTCATCGGCGGTCAGGGTGCTGCCCAGCGCCGTGAGGTGCTGCCAGTTGGCGGCGCGTTCTTCTTCGTCTTTCAAGCGGTCGGCAGGCAGTTGCTGCAGCAGCAGGCCACGGGCACGACGGCCATCGGCGTACAGCCAGAAGCGCGTACCGACCTGTTGGGACATGACGAAATAATTGGTGAAGCACTCGGAAAGGGTTTCGCCGTCGAGGTCGACGATGCCC
The DNA here is from genome assembly GCF_059133255.1 of Pseudomonas sp. FBCC-B1667. Lineage (NCBI taxonomy): Bacteria > Pseudomonadati > Pseudomonadota > Gammaproteobacteria > Pseudomonadales > Pseudomonadaceae > Pseudomonas > Pseudomonas sp. FBCC-B1667. The sequence continues at coordinate 6,697,686 of NZ_CP101437.1, forward strand.
TGGTAACGCTGACCATGGGTCGGGTCGACCGTCAGCGCCAGGACGCCGTTGGGCATCAGGTCGGCGAGCGTCGCATCAGGAGCGATCTGGTCGGCTTCGTATCGGGCCAGGCCGCGGATATCGCGCTCACTGGAGCACTCGATCATCAGCAGCGGGATCGGGCCGTCGGAACGGGCCTGAAGAATCAGCAAGCCATCGAACTTCAGCGCGCCAACCAGCAGCGAGGCGGCCGCCATCAGTTCGCCGAGCAGTTGCTGGACCGGTTCCGGATAGGCGTGCTTGGCCAGGACTTCGGCGTAGCTGAGCTCCAACGAGACCAGCTCGCCACGGGTGTCGCTGTCATCGAAGATGAAGCGTTGGGTGAAGTCGTTATCCGGTAGGTCGGTCATAGGTCTGGGTATCTGAATGGGTGACATTGGAGTTCAACGGTCAAAAATCGCGTGCGCTCGGCCATGGCCGGCATTTTATGAACAATCCGTGGTTGTTCCAAGCAAGGTGGAACGTCCGCCGGTTTGGGTTCTCGCGATTTTGCGTCTCTGGCACTGCCGGCCTTCTGGTTATGGCCTACAGGTCAGAGGCTGTGTGTGATTTTCGACGAGTGGCTGTTTGTCCGCTCGATGCGCCACTGGCGAATCACCCGATATGGTTGCTCGATCGGGCAATTGCAAGTCTTCCTGGGGATAAGGTGGCGTCAGGCGAGTGCTGCGCACTCGATCGCGGGCAAGCCACGCGCCCACAGTCAACCGTATATCCCTGTGGAAGCGGACTTGCCCGCGATGGCTGTATAACTCACTCGTCGTTGCTGCTGCCACGGAACTTGAACAGATCCCGGCGCTGCTTCTTGCTCGGCTTGCCATCGGTGGTCATCCCCAACGCACCCGCCTTGCGCTGGGCGGCGGCGTTTTCGCGTTTGGCGATACTGGCCTCGGTTTCGGCGTAGAGCGTCTGAGCCTCCGGCGCGCCACGACGCACGATCGACAGAGCCTGAACCACCACCGTGCGCTCTTCGAAACCTGCGCGAATCACAAATTCATCGCCTACTCTTGGCTCCTTGCCTGGCTTGCAGCGCTCACCCCGGCAATGCACCTTGCCGCTTTCAATCGCAGCCTTGGCCAAGGCTCGGGTTTTGTAAAAACGCGCAGCCCACAACCATTTATCGAGACGGACTTTGTCGTCCTCTTCGTTTTTTTGTGCCATGGGATTTCCTCATTCTGAAATATTGATGAACTGTACTACCGTTTCAGTCGTACCAAGAATTCCACCGGAGCGGATTACAATGCATGCATTCCAGAACCTCCTCGAAGGGCTGGAAATCCGGGCCGTAGATATCTGTCGCCTTTTAACCATTATTCTGCGTGAATACCGCGAATTCGGCCGCTTGCGGGCCTGTGCGGTTTCTACCGGTTGAGCAATTTTGAAGACATTTGATCATTTGACCGTTGTCGGTCTGCGCGAGTGGGTGGCGCTCCCGGATTTGGGAGTCGCGGGCCTGCGGGCAAAAATCGACACCGGCGCCAGTACCTCCAGCCTGCATGCCACCGACATCGAGCCTTTCGAGCGCGATGGCGAGCAGTGGGTCCGCTTCACCGCCCACTTGGGCACGGTGGTGCAATTGCGTCATCGACGCTGTGAAGCGCCGCTGGTGACGATGAAAACCATTAAAAGCTCCAATGGTCACGCGCAAAAGCGATACGTGGTCAGCACCACCCTGGCCCTCGGTGATCGGGTCTGGCGGGTCGAGTTCACGCTCGCCTGCCGCAAATCCATGCGTTATCGCCTGTTACTCGGTTCCAAAGCCCTGATTCACGGCCAACTGGTGGTCAATCCGGGCATCAAGTATGTACAAGACAAGCCGGTGTTCCCGGTATCTACCTCCTCCACAGGTGTTGCATGAAGATCGCTGTGCTGTCGCGGAACCCGCGTCTGTATTCCACTCGTCGTCTGGTTGAAGCCGGTACCGAGCGTGGCCATGAAATGGTGGTGATCGACACCCTGCGCGCCTACATGAACATTGCCAGCCACAAGCCGCAGATCCACTACCGCGGCAAGCCGCTGGAAGGGTTCGATGCGGTGATCCCCCGGATCGGTGCATCAGTAACGTTCTATGGCTGCGCGGTGTTGCGTCAGTTTGAAATGATGGGCGTTTTTCCGCTCAATGAATCGGTGGCCATTGCCCGCTCGCGGGATAAATTGCGCTCGCTGCAATTGCTGTCACGTCGCGGGATCGGTTTGCCGGTGACCGGGTTCGCGCACTCCCCGGATGACATTCCCGATCTGATCGACATGGTCAACGGCGCCCCGCTGGTGATCAAGGTGCTGGAAGGCACACAAGGCATTGGCGTGGTGTTGTGTGAAACCGCCACGGCGGCAGAGTCGGTGATCGAAGCGTTCATGGGCCTGAAGCAGAACATCATGGTCCAGGAATACATCAAGGAAGCCGGCGGTGCGGACATTCGTTGCTTCGTGGTCGGCGACAAGGTGATTGCGGCGATGAAGCGCCAGGCCAAGCCTGGGGAGTTTCGCTCCAACCTGCATCGAGGTGGCAGCGCCAGCCTGATCAAGATCACTCCTGAAGAGCGCATGACTGCATTGCGTGCGGCAAAAGTGATGGGCCTGGCCGTTGCAGGTGTGGATATCTTGCGCTCCAATCACGGGCCGCTGGTGATGGAGGTGAACTCGTCACCGGGCCTTGAAGGGATTGAGACCACCACCGGGAAGAACGTGGCAGGGATCATCATTGAGCATCTGGAGAAGAATGGCGGGCCGAATATGACGCGCACCAAAGGGAAAGGTTAAACCCTGAAATTTAGGGCGGCTGAAAGGCCGCCTTCGCGAGGGCCTTCAGCCCCAACCAAAGTATCAGCTGTTAAACCGCATCCCGAGGCAACATCAGCCCCAGCGGCAACCGCACCCGAGCTTCCAGCCCGCCACCGGAACGATTGCGCAGCTCAACATTCCCGCCATGCATCGAAGCGATCCGCTTCACGATCGCCAGACCCAACCCGGTTCCCTTGCCCCCCCTGGCACGGTCCCCCCGGGTGAACGGATTGAAGATCGCTTCCAGCTCGGAAGGATCAATCCCCGCTCCACGGTCCATGACACTCAGCACCACATACGGCGCGCTGGTATCCCCGGAGACATAGGCTGCCACCTCCACGCCGCTGCCCGCGTGGTGCAAGGCATTGCCAATCAGGTTGTTCAACAGGCGTTTCATCGACACCCGACGCAACGGAAACGGCTGGATAGGTTCCAGGCGCAGGCGTACCTTTTCTTCGTTCTGGTTATACGGCGCAGCGACTTCGCGAACCAGATCGCTCAAGTCCACTTCCTCCACCGACTCGTCACGGCCATCGCGTATGAACGCCAGGAACTGGTCGAGGATTGCGTCCATGTCTTCGATGTCGCGCACCATGTCGTCCGTCAAGTCGGTGCGATCGCCCATCAGTTCCAGCGACAGCCGCAAGCGGGTCAATGGCGTGCGCAAGTCGTGGGACACCCCCGCCAGCATCAATTCGCGCTCGCGTCCGGCCTGCTCGACGTCTTCGGCCATCTGGTTGAAGGCGCGATACACCTCGGTCATCTCACTCGGCGTATCGCTGATCGGCAGACGCACGCTGCGCCCCTGTCCGAGTTGTCTGGCGGCATACACCAGACGCTTCAATGGTTGATTGAGCTGACTGACAAAAATCCAGGCCGATGCAGTCGACAGCAAGCCAATGGCGAGGAACCAACCGAGCACGTTCCAGATTTTCTGGCCACGTAACGGATGCGGATACAGCGGCACTTTCAACCAGCCGTCACCCAGGCTCGGCGCCCGGACCCACAGCGCGGGTGGCGAGTGCATGCGTAATCGAACTTCGGTATCGGCGCCCAGTTCGGCCTGCATCTGCCGCTGGTAGATCTCGCTGTACGGCCAATGTTGCTCGCCCTCCGGCACACCGGCCCCCACTACCCGGATCAGGGTGGCGGCATCGGCTATTCTGGCGCGGTTTTCTTCGTCGGCGGCCCAATAGGCGCGCAGCGTCAGGGCGACGCCGTGGCTGTATTGACGGTCCACCAGCACGTCTTCGTTCATCAACAGATAAACCAGGGTCAGCGCCTTGGAAAACAGGACGACGATCAGCACCAGCCAAAGGGTGCGGGAGAAGAAGCTCTGGGGGAACCAAACGGGGGTTTTCATGGATAACCGCTACACACTTGCAGGAGCGAGCGATGCTCGCACATTGCGGATCGCGAGTCTGCGGACAACTTCGGCCGCCAGACCCGCTCCTACAAATCGCCGATCACTTGGTGGCGGCGCCATCCGGAACGAACACGTAGCCCACGCCCCAGACAGTCTGGATGTAACGCGGCTTGGACGGATCGGGTTCGATCATCCGGCGCAGACGGGAGATCTGCACGTCGATGGAACGCTCCAGGGCATCCCACTCGCGGCCACGGGCCAGGTTCATCAGTTTGTCGCGGGTCAATGGCTGACGCGCGTTCATGACCAATGCCTTGAGGACCGCAAACTCACCGGTGGTGAGCATGTGCACTTCGTCACCGCGCTTGAGTTCGCGGGTCGCCAGCGACAGTTCGTAATCACCGAAGGTCACGCTTTCGTCTTCGCTGCCCGGTGCACCCGGCACAGGCGTCGACTGACGACGCAGGACCGCTTTGACGCGGGCCATCAGCTCGTCCGGGTTGAACGGTTTGGCCAGGTAATCGTCGGCGCCCAGTTCCAGGCCCTTGATACGGCTCAGCTCGTCGCCCTTGGCGGTCAACATGATGATCGGGATTTGATTGTTTGCCGTGCGCAGGCGGCGGCAGGCGGTCAGGCCATCTTCGCCGGGCAACATCAGGTCGAGGACGACCAGGTTGAACACTTCGCGCGCCAGCAGGCGATCCATTTGCTCGGTGTTCGGAACGGCGCGGGCACGGTAGCCCTTGCTGACGAAAAAGCGTTCCAGCAGGCTGCTGAGCCCCGGATCGTCGTCAACAATAAGAATTTTTTCGCCTTCAGCAGTGTTTGCAGTGCTGCTCATTAGATGCTCCTTTGATCTCGGCGCGCATTATGGCGTAGCTGCCGTTATACGCACCGTGTGCATTGTTAGCAGATTTTTCCTCCACCGCCAGCAAACAGGCCATTGTCCGTCCAGGCTGCGATGCCCCCGAACGGCCGAACGCTGGTTATAATGCGCCGCCTTTTGTGTCAGGCAACGTCAGACAGGTACTACAGAGCGGCGCCATTTATTTCCCTGGTGTGCGCAGTAATTGTTCGATTTCACGGGTCAATGGGGTGCCCTTTGATCCAGGCAGCGGCGCAGGCCAGGCCGCTCAACCAGACTCGCAGAGCCTTTATTTCCGGGCCTGCGAGCCTGCTTTCACAATTTGTCAGGTGGTTTTATGGACAGCATCAACAGCCGCATCGCCGAGGAACTCGGTGTACGCCCACAACAGGTCGAAGCGGCCGTCGCGCTACTCGATGAAGGCTCTACCGTTCCCTTCATCGCCCGTTACCGGAAAGAAGTGACCGGCAGCCTCGATGACATCCAGTTGCGTCATCTGGAAGAGCGTCTGCGCTACCTGCGAGAACTCGACGAACGGCGCATCAGCATCCTCGCCAGCATCGAAGAGCAAGGCAAGCTGACCCCGCAACTCGAGCGCGACATCAAACTCGCCGACACCAAGACCCGCCTGGAAGACCTTTACCTGCCGTACAAGCAGAAGCGCCGCACCAAGGGCCAGATTGCCCTGGAAGCCGGCCTCGGCGAGCTGGCCGACGGTCTGTTCAACGACCCGACCCTGACCCCGGACACCGAAGCCGCACGCTTCATCAACGCCGAAAAAGGCGTGGCCGATGTCAAGGCAGCCCTCGAAGGCGCCAAGTACATCCTCATGGAACGCTTCGCCGAAGACGCCGGTTTGCTGGACAAACTGCGCAGCTACTTGAAGCAGGAAGCCACTCTCAGTGCCCGCGTCATCGCCGGCAAAGAAGAGGAAGGCGCCAAGTTCCGTGACTATTTCGAACACGACGAACCGCTGAAAAGCATGCCATCGCACCGCGCGCTGGCGATTTTTCGTGGCCGCAACGAAGGCATTCTGAGCTCCGCACTGAAAGTCGGCGACGAGCTGCCGGGCACCATGCACCCGTGCGAGGGCATGATCGGCCAGCAATTCGGCATCCAGAACCAGAATCGCGCCGCCGACAAATGGCTGGGTGAAGTGGTGCGCTGGACCTGGAAGGTCAAGCTCTACACCCACCTCGAAACCGACTTGTTGGGTGAACTGCGCGATGGCGCGGAAACCGAAGCGATCAACGTGTTCGCGCATAACCTGCACGACTTGCTGCTGTCGGCCCCGGCCGGCCCGCGCGCCACGCTGGGTCTCGACCCGGGCCTGCGCACCGGCTGCAAGGTCGCCGTGGTCGACGCCACCGGCAAGCTGCTGGATCACGCCACGGTTTACCCGCACGTGCCGCACAACAAGTGGGACCAGACCCTCGCGATCCTGGCCGCCCTGTGTGCCAAGCATTCGGTCGACCTGATCGCCATCGGCAACGGCACCGCCAGCCGTGAAACCGACAAGCTGGCCGCTGAGCTGATCAAGAAATACCCAGCCATGAAGATGACCAAGGTCATGGTTTCCGAGGCCGGCGCATCGGTTTACTCGGCATCCGAACTGGCTTCCAAGGAATTCCCGGACCTGGACGTATCGATCCGTGGCGCAGTATCGATTGCCCGTCGCTTGCAGGACCCACTGGCCGAGCTGGTGAAGATCGATCCGAAATCAATCGGTGTCGGCCAATACCAGCACGACGTGTCGCAGCTGAAACTCGCGCGCGGCCTGGACGCGGTGGTCGAGGACTGCGTGAACGCCGTGGGCGTCGATGTCAACACTGCCTCCGTGGCGCTGCTGGCCCGTATCTCCGGCCTCAACGCGACCCTGGCACAAAACATCGTCAGCCACCGTGACGAACACGGCGCGTTCAAAACCCGCGCCGCGTTGAAGAAAGTCGCACGCCTGGGTGAAAAAACCTTCGAGCAAGCCGCAGGCTTCCTGCGTGTGATGAACGGCGACAACCCGCTGGATTCGTCGGCCGTTCACCCGGAAGCCTATCCGCTGGTGCAGCGCATTGCCGCTGAGACCGACCGTGACATCCGCTCGTTGATCGGCGACGCGAGCTTCCTCAAGCGTCTTGATCCGAAGAAGTACACCGATGAAACCTTCGGTCTGCCAACGGTCACCGACATCCTGCAAGAGCTGGAAAAACCCGGGCGTGACCCGCGTCCCGAGTTCAAGACCGCCGAGTTCCAGGAAGGCGTCGAAGACCTCAAGGACCTCGAACTGGGCATGATCCTCGAAGGCGTCGTCACCAACGTGACCAACTTCGGCGCGTTCGTTGACATCGGCGTGCATCAGGACGGTTTGGTGCACATCTCTGCGCTTTCGGAGAAGTTCATCAAGGATCCACGTGAAGCGGTGAAGGCCGGTGATGTGGTGAAGGTGAAGGTCATGGAAGTCGACATCCCGCGCAAACGCGTGGGTCTGTCGATGCGCATGAGCGACACCCCGGGCGAGAAAATCGATGGCGCTCGCGGTGCACGCCCAGGGTCGGCACCACGCCCGTCCCAAAACAACGCACCGCGTAAAGAAACCACGGCAGCGGCCCCGGCCAACAACGCCATGGCTTCGTTGTTCGCCAACGCCAAACAGTTGAAGAAACGCTGATGGACATCCCTGCCGGGCTGACCGAAAGCGCTTTTTTCAAGCTGCTGGGGTGTCGCTTGCACAGCCTGGAAACCGGGGTGGCGCACGTCGCCCTGGCACTGGAGCCAGAGCTGCGCAATCGCGGCGGCAAGCTGCACGGCGGGGCTTTGTTCAGTCTGGTGGACATTGCCATGGGGCTGGCCTGTTCCAGCACCCACGGCTTTGATCAGCAGAGCGCGACCATCGAATGCAAGATCAACTACATTCGCGCCGTCTCAGACGGTGAAGTAATGTGCACGGCGCGGGTGATCCACCCGGGTCGCCGCACGTTGGTGGTCGAGGCCGACGTGATGCAAGGCGACAAACTGGTCGCAAAAGCACAAGGCACGTTCGCTGTCCTGTAGCTAGATGTCATCGATTTGAGTTAATTTCAGCGCAAAGCAACCTGTGGGAGCGAGCCTGCTCGCGATGAGGGAGTGTCAGTCAACCTATTCGTCGTCTGACACACCGCCATCGCGAGCAGGCTCGCTCCCACAGGGATTGTGCAATTCCTGACTGACCGGCATTAGGCCTGTGCGGCTCGAAAAAACCAGGCGAAAACGCCAGTTTTAACTTCACCCTTGTAGACCGTCTTGCCCACCCCCATATTGGGGCGACTGACGCGTGAAGGAATCCAACTTGAGCGAACTTCTCAACCGCCGCCTGGCCCTGCTTGGCGAGCGCGCTAACCTCTCTCTGCTCGAACAGTGCCTTCACGGCATCGAACGTGAATGCCTGCGCGTGACCGGCGAAGGTCGCCTGGCGCAAACGCCGCACCCGGAAGAATTGGGTTCCGCGCTGACCAACGAACAAATCACCACCGACTATTCCGAGTCGCTGCTGGAGTTCATCACGCCCGCCCTGCCCGATCCGGCAGACACGCTGGCGAGCCTGGACAAGATCCATCGCTTTGCCTACAGCAAGCTCGGCAACGAGCTTCTGTGGAGCCCCTCGATGCCGTGCCCGTTGCCGGCCGAGGAAGACATCCCGATCGCCTATTACGGCACGTCCAACATCGGACAGCTCAAATATGTGTACCGCAAGGGCCTGGCCCTGCGGTATGGCAAGACCATGCAGTGCATTGCCGGGATCCACTACAACTTTTCCCTGCCGGAAAAGCTCTGGCCGCTGCTCAAGGCGTCGGAAGGCTTTGTCGGCACCGACCGCGACTATCAGTCCTCGGCCTACATCGCGCTGATCCGTAACTTCCGCCGCTACAGCTGGCTGCTGATGTACCTGTTCGGCGCCTCGCCTGCGCTGGACGCCGGATTCCTGCGCGGTCGTTCGCACCAGTTGGAACAACTGGACCCGGACACCTTGTACCTGCCGTACGCCACCAGCCTGCGCATGAGCGACCTGGGTTACCAGAGCAACGCCCAGGCTGGTCTGACGCCGTGCTACAACGACCTGTCGAGCTACACCGACAGCCTGCGCAAAGCGGTCGCCACGCCGTATGCGCCGTACGTTGAAGTCGGCACGCACAAGGACGGTGAGTGGGTTCAGCTCAACACCAACATCCTGCAGATCGAAAACGAGTACTACTCCAACATCCGCCCGAAACGCGTGACCTATACCGGTGAACGGCCGATTCAGGCGCTGGTGGCCCGTGGCATTCAGTACGTTGAAGTGCGTTGCCTGGACATCAACCCGTTCCTGCCGATGGGCGTCGACCTTACCGAGTCGCGCTTCCTCGACGCGTTCCTGCTGTATTGCGCCCTGAACGACAGCCCGTTGTTGACCAATACCTCTTGCAGCAACGCCACCTCCAACTTCCTCAGCGTGGTCAAGGAAGGTCGCCGTCCGGGCCTGCAATTGCACCGCAACGGTCAGCCGGTGGACCTGAAAGAGTGGGCCAGCGAGTTGTTGGAGCAGATTGCGCCACTGGCTGCGATGCTCGATCAGAGCCAGGGTGGCGATGCTCATAGCAAGGCGCTGGATACGCAGTTGGCCAAGGTCAAGGATCCGTCCCTGACGCCTTCTGCTCAGGTGCTCGCGGCCATGGCCGAGCACAAGGAAAGCTTTGCCCAGTTCTCTTTGCGTCAGAGCCGGGCGCATGCTGAGTTTTTCCGCAGCGAGCCTTTGAGTGTTGAAGACCAAGCGAAATTTGAAGCACTGGCACGTTCGTCGCTGGCAGCTCAGATCGAGCTGGAGCAGAACGAAGTCGGCGATTTCGATGTGTTTGTCGGGTCGTATCAGGCCAGTATTCTGGCGATCAGTAACTAACACCAACTTCTGTCCTTGATCGTTCCCACGCTTGGCGTGGGAACGCCTCAAAGGACGCTCCTTGTCCAGGTGACGCGGAGCGTCACGGGCTGCATTCCCCTGCGGGGCGTGGGAACGATCAGTGGAAGGCATAGCGTTTTCCACACATAAGCTCATTCGAAAAAGTTATTTATTTTCGTATTCTTAGATCATTTAGTCTCCTTTCACGCCGACTCTCGGTCGCCTGACAAGGAGCTTCCCAATGAAACTGCATTTCCCTCTTCGCTTCCTGGCGGCCGCCTCTTTGGCCGCAGCGAGCTTCTTTGCCCAGGCGGCTGACGTCACCGTCGCCTACCAGACAACCGTGGACCCGGCGAAAGTCGCCCAAGCCGACGGCGCGTACGAAAAAGCCACCCACGCCAAAATCGACTGGCGCAAATTCGACAACGGCGCCGACATCATCGCCGCCATTGCCTCCGGCGACGTGCAGATCGGCTACCTGGGCTCCAGCCCTCTGACCGCTGCGATCACCCGCAAAGTCCCAGTCGAAACCTTCCTCATCGCCACCCAGATCGGCGCCGCTGAAGCGCTGGTCGCTCGTGACGGTTCCGGGATCAAAACCCCACAGGACCTGATCGGCAAGAAAATCGCCGTGCCCTTCGTCTCCACTGGTCACTACAGCCTGCTCGCCGCGTTGAAGCACTGGAACATCGATCCATCGAAAGTCACTGTGCTCAACCTCGCGCCACCAGCGATCATTGCCGCGTGGAAACGCGGTGACATCGACGCTACTTACGTGTGGGACCCAGCCCTTGGCGTGGCGAAGGAAAACGGCAAAGTGCTGATCACTTCGGGTGAACTGGCCAAGTTTGGCGCGCCGACCTTCGATGCCTGGATCGTGCGCAAAGACTTCGCCGAGAAGCACCCGGAAATCGTCACCGCGTTCGCCAAAGTGACCCTGGATGCCTACGCCGATTACCGCAAAGACCCGCAAGCCTGGCTCGCCAATCAATCCAACGTCGACAAACTGGTGAAGCTGTCCGGTGCCAAGGCCAGCGACATTCCGCTGCTGCTGCAAGGCAACGTCTACCCGCTCGCCGCTGATCAAGTGATCACCCTCGGCGCGCCGACCACCAAAGCCATTACCGACACCGCCACGTTCCTCAAGGAACAAGGCAAGGTCGAAGCCGTGCTGCCGGACTACGCGCCGTATGTCAGCGCCAAGTTCATCACCAACTGATCGGGAGTTAACCGCGATGGCCTTGCTACAGCTGGAGCGCATCAGCGCACAGTACCCCGGCAGCCCGGAACCGGTACTGGCGGATATTTCCCTGAGCCTTGGGCCCCAGCAATTGCTGGTCGCCCTCGGCCCGTCCGGCAGTGGCAAGACTTCGCTGTTGAACCTGATTGCCGGTTTTGTCGAGCCAAGCGCCGGGCGCATCACCCTCGACGGCGTGCCGGTCAACGGCCCGAGCGCCGAGCGCGGCGTGGTGTTTCAGGACGACGCATTACTGCCTTGGCAGGATGTGCTGGCCAACGTCGGATTCGGTCTGGAACTGGCCGGCGTTTCCCGGGAGAAACGCGAAATTCGCGCTCGGGAAATGCTCGCACTGGTCGACCTGACCGGATTCGAAAACCGTCGCATCTGGCAGCTCTCGGGCGGTCAGAAGCAACGTGTCGGCCTCGCTCGCGCATTGGCCGCCGATCCTCGTGTCTTGCTCATGGACGAGCCCTTCGGCGCCCTCGACGCCTTCACACGCGAACAGATGCAAGCGTTGCTGCTGCAAGTCTGGCAGCGCACCGCCAAACCCGTATTCCTGATTACCCATGACATTGAAGAGGCCGTGTTCCTCGCCACCGACCTGATTCTGCTGGCGCCGAATCCGGGACAAATCGTCGAGCGTCTGAGCCTGGATTTCGGTCAGCGTTACGCCGCGGGTGAGTCGGCCCGAGCCATCAAGTCCGACCCACGCTTTATCGAAACCCGCGAACACGTACTCGCCAAAGTGTTCTCCCAACGCAGCGCCGCCACGCGGCAGGAGCGCGCATGAGCAGCTATCAAATTCCGGCCATCGCGGTGAAACCCGGCTCGACTGTGATTCCGGTTCGCCGCAGTTTGAGCACCCGCTGGATCAGCGTACTGACACTGGTCACCCTCGTTGCCCTCTGGTGGGCCGTCACCGCCACGGGGATGATCGAACCGCTGTTCCTGCCGCCGCCGTCCTCCGTGTTGCAAAAGAGCTGGCTGCTGGCGACCACGGGGTACATGGATTCGACGTTGTGGCAGCATTTGGGCGCGAGCCTCAGCCGCATCGGTCTGGGCCTGGGCTTTGCCGTGTTGACGGCGGTGCCGGTTGGCATCGCCATCGGTCATAACCGCATCGCGCGTGGCGTCCTCGATCCGCTGATCGAGTTCTACCGGCCGATTCCGCCGCTGGCCTATTTGCCACTGATCGTGATCTGGTGTGGCATCGGTGAGTTGTCGAAAGTCTTGCTGATTTACCTGGCGATTTTCGCCCCGATTGCCATCGCCACCGCCACCGGCGTGCGCACCGTTGACCCGGCCAAATTACGTGCAGCGCAGTCGCTGGGGGCGACCCGGGCGCAGTTGATTCGTCATGTGATTCTGCCGAGTGCCTTGCCGGATATTTTGACCGGCGTGCGCATCGGGCTGGGCGTGGGCTGGTCGACACTGGTCGCCGCCGAATTGATCGCCGCCACCAGCGGGTTGGGCTTCATGGTGCAGTCGGCCGCGCAGTTCCTGGTCACCGATGTGGTGGTGCTGGGGATTCTGGTGATTGCGCTGATTGCCTTCGCCATGGAAATGGGCTTGCGTGCCCTGCAACGCAAACTGGTGCCATGGCACGGCCAGGCTCACTGAACCGTTGCCTGGTGAAAAAACCCTGTGGGAGCGAGCTTGCTCGCGATGACGGTTGGACATTCAACACAGGTGTCGCCTGACAGTCCGCTATCGCGAGCTAGCTCGCTTCCACAAAAAGCACGCCCCCCGAATTTGAAGAGAACCACCATGAGCCAGTTGACCATCGTTCCTTTAAGCTCCGCCCTCGGCGCACAGATCAGCGGCATCGACATCAGCCAGCCGCTGCTCCCGGAACAACGCAACGCCATCGAACAAGCGCTGCTCAAGCATCAAGTGCTGTTTTTCCGCGACCAGCCGATCACCCCACAACAGCAAGCACGATTCGCCGCCCATTTCGGCGACCTGCACATCCACCCCATCTACCCGAATGTGCCGGAACAGCCGGAAGTGCTGATCCTCGACACCGCCGTCACCGACGTGCGCGACAACGCGATCTGGCACACCGACGTAACCTTCCTGCCGACCCCGGCCATGGGCGCGGTACTTAGCGCCAAGCTGCTGCCGGAATTCGGTGGCGACACGTTGTGGGCCAGCGGGATTGCTGCCTATGAAGCGCTGTCGGCGCCGATGAAAACCTTGCTTGAAGGGCTGACTGCGACTCACGATTTCACTCGTTCGTTCCCACTTGAGCGCTACGGCAATACGCCTGAAGCGTTGGCTCAATGGGAAGAAGCGCGGCGCAAGAACCCGCCGTTATCGCACCCGGTGATTCGCACCCACCCGGTGAGCGGACGCCGCTCATTATTCGTCAACGAAGGCTTCACGTCGAAGATCAATGAACTGTCGGACACCGAAAGCGAAGCGATTTTGAAGTTTTTGTTTGCCCACGCAACACGGCCGGAATTCACCATTCGTTGGCGCTGGCAGAAGGATGACGTGGCGTTTTGGGATAACCGCGTGACACAGCATTACGCGGTGGATGACTACCGCCCGGCGCGGCGGGTGATGCAGCGGGCGACGGTGTTGGGGGATGTGCCGTTTTTTCGGTGATTCCTGAACTCCACGGTGATTGATATGGCCCCTTCGCGAAGGCGATGTAACAGGCGCCAAATAATCCAGCGCCAAACGCTTATTCAGCCGTCGAAGGCTTCTCCCAAAGATTAATCCCGCCTTCCTGGGCAAACCGGTCAATCTCCGCCAGTTCCTCTGCGCTAAAGCTCAAATTCTTCAACGCCCCGACGTTCTCGATGATCTGCTCCGGCCGGCTCGCGCCGATCAGCGCCGAGGTCACTCGCGGATCACGCAACGTCCACGCCAACGCCAGTTGCGCCAGGCTCTGCCCACGGCGCTTGGCGATTTCGTTGAGCCCACGCACATGCGCAATGTTGTCCTCGGACAGGTGCGAGGACTGCAACGAACCACCGCCCGGACGATTGACCCGCGCATCTTTCGGAATGCCGTTGAGGTACTTATCGGTCAGCAGCCCCTGCGCCAACGGCGTGAAAGCAATCACGCCAGTGCCGAGTTCGTCGGTGACGTCCAGCAGATCCTTTTCAACCCAGCGATTGAGCAGGTTGTAGGCCGGCTGATGAATCAGCAGCGGCACTTTCCATTCTTTCAACAGTGCTGCCATTTCACGGGTTTTCACCCCCGAATACGACGAGATACCGATGTACAACGCCTTGCCTTGTTGCACAGCCGTGGCCAGTGCGCTGGCTGTTTCTTCCAGCGGGGTGTCCGGGTCGAAACGGTGGGAGTAGAAAATGTCCACGTAATCCAGGCCCAGGCGCTGCAGACTCTGATCCAGGCTGGCCAGCACGTATTTGCGCGAACCACCGCCCTGCCCGTAAGGCCCTGGCCACATGTCCCAGCCAGCCTTGCTGGAGATGATCAGCTCGTCGCGATGCTGCTTGAAGTCTTCACGCAGCAAACGCCCGAAGTTGATCTCGGCACTGCCGTACGGCGGGCCATAGTTGTTGGCCAGGTCGAAGTGGTTGATGCCCAGGTCGAACGCCGTGCGCAACAACGCGCGCTGGGTGTCGATCGGCGTGGTGTCACCAAAGTTGTGCCACAGGCCCAGGGACAGCGCCGGCAGCACCAGACCGCTGCGACCCACGCGGCGGTAAGGAATGGAATCGTAGCGGTTTTCGGCAGCGGTGTAGGTCATCGAATCCTCTCTTGTCGGTCTTGAACGTGGTATCGACTGCTTCGCAAGTTGCCCAGCATACGCCCAGACAAACGCCGATAAACCTCGGACTCGAGAAAATGCTGAATCGTTTCACAGATTTCTGATCTGACCGCCTACCCCGCCCCCGCCAACACCTCCCCCAACCAATCCACAACCACCTGAACCCGTGGTGACATACGCGGTGTACATCGCCAGCAAAGCAGCGGTGGAATCGTTAACCCAAGTGTTTGCCAAGGAAATGCGCGGGCGCAACATCACCGTGAATGCCGTGGCGCCGGGCACGGTGACCAACGAGTTGTTTTTGCACGGAAAGAGTGAGGAACAGATTCAGAACTTCGCCAAGATGCCACCGCTGGAGCGCCTGGGTCAGCCAGAGGATATTGCTCGGGTGGTGTCGCTTCTGGTCGGGCCGGATTCGGCCTGGGTCGACGGGCAGATTTTGCGCGCTAATGGTGGGTGGGTTTAACTAAGCTCAAACTGACACCGCAGCGACCCGAATCGCGAGCAGGCTCACTCCTGCAAGGATCGTAGTGAGCCCTGTAGGAGTGGGTCTGCTCGCGATAGCGGTTTATCAGGCAACACACAACGACCAGGTGAACCCACCATGCACACAGCCATCATCATCACCTTCGGCCTGGCCCTCCTCGCCCTGATGCTGTTCATCGGCGAGAAAATCGGCTTCAGCCGCCAGACCCTGACCTACAGCTTCGTGCTCCTGTGGCTGGCGCTGACTGTGATCAACGGCGCCATCGGCGTGGTCACTGCCGGCCAGTCCTTGAGCTCGGAGCTGGGCATCGGCACGGTGGTGTTCAGTGTGCCGGTGGCGGCGCTGGTGCTGTTCATGGTGTTGAGCGTCGAGGCCTGAAAACAGGCCCCGCTTTGCTAACGTACCAAATGCAAAAACTGCAGATGCCGTTCGTACTGGTCAAGGATGTCATTGATGATCTGGTCCTTGGTGTAACCCACCAGGTCGTAATCTTGACTGCCCTCGCTCAGATGCACTTCGGCCCGGTAGTAACGACGGTTGTTGAGCTGTTTGGAGCCCATGCCGCCGCGGGCAAACGATGGCGTAAAGTAACCGCGCATCTGCACCTGATAAATGAACGGATGCTCTTCACCGTGACCGATTTCCAGGCTGACGCTGTCGTTTACCGGGTCCGGTTGGGTGATCACGTTCAAACCCTTCTCGACGAACACCGCCGACACTTCCTCGATCGCCGGGCGCACCGTCGTATCGAGAAAACGGTACACCTCATCCCGGGACGGAAAATGCACCGCCTGGCTCAGGCGCTGACGCCAGCCACCGCGTCGTGAGCCGGCCACCGGCGCCAGGGAATGCAGTTGCGCGATCTGCTTCTGGGACTCCAGGTAGAACGCCTTGTGTAGCCCCCACATCATCAACAACAGGATCAGCGAGAACGGCAGCGAAGTCAGCACCACCGCCGACTTCAACGCATCGATGCTGCCGGAGAACAACAGCGCACTGGTCACCAGCGCGGTCATCGCGCCCCAGAACACCCGCAGCCATTTCGGCCCGTCTTCGTCCGGATTGCCACCCTTGGCGGACAATGTCGACAACACCACCGTGCCGGAGTCGGCCGAGGTGACGAAGAACACGAAGCTGATGAACACCGTCACGGCGATCACCGTTTTGCTCCACGGGTAAGTTTCCAGCAGCAAGTAGAGGGTCATCGACGGGTTGTCGATGGCCGACATGCCGAGCGCGCTCATGCCGTGGTTGAGCACTTGATCGATGGCGCTGTTGCCGAAGATCGACATCCACGCCAGGGTAAAACCGAGCGGGATCAGCAGCACGCCGAAGACGAATTCGCGGATGGTCCGGCCACGGGAAATCCGCGCGATAAACAGGCCCACGAACGGCGACCATGCGATCCACCAGGCCCAATAGAACACCGTCCAGCCGCCCAGCCAGTCGCTGGGTTTGTCGTAGGCGTACAGATCGAAACTCTTCATCGGCAAGGCGCCGAGGTAGTCGCCTATGTTCTGGATCAGCGTGTTCAACAGGTGCTGCGTGGGGCCGGCGAACAACACGAACAGCAGCAGCGCGCAGGCCAGCAGCATGTTGATGTCGGACATGACCCGCACGCCTTTATCGACGCCGGACACCGCGACGATGATCGCCGCGCCCATCATCAACGTGATCAGGCCGACCTGAATCCACTGCGTATGGGCGATGCCGAACAGGTAATCCAGCCCGGAGTTGAGGTGCAGCACGCCGAAGCCCATGTCGGCACCGAGGCCGAACACCGTGGCGATGATGCCGAAGCCGTCTACCGCGTAACCGATGGGGCCGTTGATGCGCTTGCCGATCAGCGGGTACAGCGCCGAACGCAGGGCCAGCGGCAGGTTGTGGCGGTAAGCGAAGTAGGCCAGCGCCATGCCGACAAATGCGAACACGCCCCAGCCATGCAGGCCCCAGTGCAGAAACAGAATCTGCATCGCCTGACGCGCAGCCTCGGGCGTACCGGCCGTGCCTTGAGGCGGTTGCGCCAGGTGGGTCAGCGGTTCGGACACGCAAAAGAAAAACAGCGTGATGCTGATCCCGGCGGCGAACAGCATGCCGGCCCAGGACAGGTAACTGAATTCGGGTTCGTCGTGGTCGGCACCGAGCTTGATCTTGCCGTAGCCGGACAAGGCGGTGACCACCACGAAGACCAGATACAGGGTCATCGCGAGCATGTAGTACCAGCCGACCGTATTGGCCGCCCAGTTTTGCGCCGCCAGCAGCCAGGCACCGGCCTGTTCAGGCATGGCGATAACGACAATGCCGAAGAGCAGAATAAAGCTCGCCGAGAAGTAGAACACCGGCGGGTTCATGCGGACCAGGCCGCTTGGAGGAAGGGACGATGCACTCATGAAACGTGCACCTCAAGGGGGTAAAACGTGGCTGTAGAAATCGGACTCAGCAAAGGCAAGCCTCCTGTTGTGAGCGGGCAGCGAACCGCCGGTTTAACTTGAATGAACGTTCAAGTTAAACATGAATAGGGGGCTAAGGACTAATCCCTGAGCTCGGCGGTGCTGTTGTGGCGAGGGGGCGGTGCGGCGTCCCGACAAGCCCCTTCGCCACAGAATCCAGGCTGCTTTTAAGAAAGGCCTACTTCTGCGTCCCGTCATCATGCTGCAAATTCGCCTGCGTCAGGTTGCACCCCGCCGGCACGCTGCGGGTCAGCCAGACGTTACCGCCAATGGTCGAACCCTTGCCAATCGTGATCCGCCCCAGAATCGTCGCACCGGCATAGATCACCACATCATCCTCAACAATCGGATGGCGCGGATGGCCCTTCTGCAACTGACCGTCCTCATCGGACGGAAAGCGCTTGGCGCCCAGCGTGACCGCCTGATAAATCCGCACGCGCTCGCCGATGATCGCGGTCTCGCCGATCACCACGCCCGTCCCGTGATCGATGAAGAAACTGCGGCCAATCTGCGCGCCAGGGTGAATGTCGATACCGGTGGCCGAATGGGCGATCTCCGAGCTGATCCGCGCCAGCAACGGCAACCCGGCGCGGTACAAATGGTGCGCCAGGCGATGGTGAATCACCGCCAGAATCCCCGGATAGCAGAGCAACACTTCGTCAACACTGCGCGCCGCCGGATCGCCGTGATAGGCCGCCAGCACATCGCTGTCCAGCAAACTGCGCAGCCCCGGCAGGGCAAGCGCGAAGTCCTGAATGATCTGAATGGTGTTGGCCTCGATGTCGGCCTCCGCCTGTTGGCTGTGGCGAGCGGCATAATGCAATTCGAGTCGCGCCTGAGCCAGCAGCGCATTCAGCGCCACATCCAGGGTGTGGCCGACGTAGAAGTCCTCACTCTCTTCGCGCAAATCCACCGGCCCCAGACGCATCGGGAACAACGCCCCACAGAGCGCTTCAAGGATCTCCGCCATGGCCGCTCGCGACGGCAATTCGCGTCCGCCCTGCTCGGTGCTGGCCCGGCCATTTTGTGCGCGCCACTGCGCACGCGCCGTGCGCAGTTGGCTGACGATAGTCTGCAGTTGCCAATGACTGGAACGCTCGCTCACGGTAAAAACTCCTCATGGGCAGCCGGACTGTCTGGCCGCGCTGACGGCGTTCACTTTACGGCAAGGTCTTGAGGCCGAATTAAGAACCAATTGTGCAGAGCTCAGAATCTTTGGCTATAAGCGATTGACGGTTGCCCAGCCAAATGGGCGTGCCTATAGTCCTTTCATCTTTCTCCGCCAGTACGGACCCATGATCAAACAACAGCTCGCTCGCTTTAACCGTCTCGATTTACTCGGCCACCCCACTGCCCTGGAAAAACTTGAACGCTTGTCGACCTGGTTGGGCCGCGATGTGTACGTCAAACGCGATGACCTGACGCCACTGGCCATGGGTGGCAACAAACTGCGCAAGCTCGAATACCTGGCCGCCGATGCACTGGCACAAGGTGCCGACACACTCATCACCGCGGGTGCGCTGCAATCCAACCACGTGCGCCAGACCGCTGCCATTGCCGCCAAACTGGGCCTGGGTTGCGTCGCGCTGCTGGAAAATCCCTTGGGCACCGACGACACCAACTATCTCGGCAATGGCAATCGCCTGTTGCTGGACCTGTTCGATGCCAAGATCGAGCGGGTGGAAAACCTCGACAACGCCGACGAGCAATTGCAGGCCTTGGCCGAACGCCTTCGCAACAGCGGCAAGAAGCCGTACCTGGTGCCGATTGGTGGTTCGAATGCGCTGGGCGCGTTGGGTTATGTGCGCGCCGGGCTGGAGTTGGCCGAGCAGATCAAGGACAGCGGTTTGAAATTCGCCGCCGTGGTGCTGGCCTCGGGCAGCGCCGGCACCCACAGCGGCCTGGCGTTGGCGCTGAGTGAAGCGTTGCCGGATTTGCCAGTTGTGGGCGTCACGGTTTCCCGTAGTGATGAAGACCAGCGACCGAAAGTCCAGGGGCTCGCCGAACGCACGGCCGAACTGCTCGGCGTCCAGTTGCCAGCGAATTTCAAAATTGAATTGTGGGACGAATATTTCGGGCCGCGCTATGGCGAGCCAAATGCAGGAACACTGTCCGCAGTGAAGCTGCTGGCAAGTCAGGAAGGATTACTGCTGGACCCGGTGTATACCGGCAAGGCCATGGCCGGGCTACTGGACGGGATCGGACGCGGGCGCTTCGATGAGGGGCCGATTATTTTCTTGCACACTGGCGGGGCACCGGCGTTGTTCGCCTACAAAGACTTTTTGTGATCGATTACATATGCACTAAAGGAATAATCAGATCAATATTTATTATTTTCCAATCTATAGACATCATCATATAGTCGCGCCGCAGGCGAATTTGCAGCGAGACGCATATGCTGCTTTAGGGCAGGATATCGCAGTCGTCCAAATCCCGGATTTGCCAACATTCCTAAAGCGTCTTCCATAAGAAAACACAGGGGCTTGTCATGAATTTTTCCGCACTACGTCGAAACCTGCTGGTGGGTTCGCTGGGCCTGGCGCTGAGCGCCGGTTTGCTCGGCCAGGCCGTTGCCGGTGAGCAGCTGCAAAAAATCAAGGACGCTGGCGTGATCAACGTCGGCCTGGAAGGCACTTATCCACCGTTCAGTTTCGTTGACCAGGACGGCAAACTGTCCGGCTTCGAAGTCGAGTTCTCCGAAGCCCTGGCCAAAGAGCTGGGTGTGAAGGCAAAACTGCAACCGACCAAATGGGACGGGATCCTCGCGGCGCTGGAATCCAAGCGTCTGGACGTGGTGATCAACCAGGTGACCATCTCCGAAGAGCGCAAGAAGAAGTATGACTTCTCCACGCCGTATACCGTTTCCGGGATTCAGGCGCTGGTACTGAAGGATAAGCAAGCCGCGCTTAACATCAAGACAGCCGCTGACTTGTCCGGCAAGAAAGTCGGCGTAGGCCTGGGTACCAACTACGAACAGTGGGTAAAAGCCAATGTGCCAGGTGCCGACGTGCGCACCTACGACGATGATCCGACCAAGTTCGCCGACCTGAACAATGGCCGTACCGATGTCATCCTGATCGACCGTCTGGCTGCGCTTGAATACGCCAAGAAAGCTCCGAAAACCGTGGCCGCCGGCGAAGCGTTCTCCCGTCAGGAAGCCGGTATTGCCCTGCGCAAGGGCGAGCCTGAGCTGCTGGCTGCAATCGACAAGGCCATCGACAAGCTGCGTGCCGACGGTACGCTGAAAAAGCTTTCGGAAAAATACTTCAGCGCTGACGTCACCCAATAATGGAAGAAGCTTTCCAACTCGCACTGGATTCCGCGCCCTTTCTGCTCAAGGGCGCGTACTACACAGTGATCCTCAGCCTGGGCGGAATGTTCTTCGGCCTGGTGATGGGTTTCGGTCTGGCCCTGATGCGCCTGTCGCGCTTCAAGCTGGTGAGCTGGATCGCCCGCATCTACGTGTCGTTCTTTCGCGGCACGCCGTTGCTGGTGCAACTGTTCGTGATCTATTACGGCTTGCCGCAACTGGGGATCGAACTGGATCCG
Organism: Pseudomonas sp. FBCC-B1667; assembly: GCF_059133255.1. Lineage (NCBI taxonomy): Bacteria > Pseudomonadati > Pseudomonadota > Gammaproteobacteria > Pseudomonadales > Pseudomonadaceae > Pseudomonas > Pseudomonas sp. FBCC-B1667. The sequence continues at coordinate 6,719,111 of NZ_CP101437.1, forward strand.
CTGCCGGCGGCCCTGATTGGCTTCTCGCTGAACATGGCCGCCTACGCCTGCGAAATCCTCCGTGCCGCGATCAGCTCCATCGAACGGGGCCAGTGGGAAGCTGCCGCGAGTATTGGCATGACCCGTGCGCAGACCCTGCGCCGGGCCATCCTGCCGCAAGCGATGCGCACGGCCTTGCCGCCGCTGGGCAACAGCTTCATTTCGCTGGTCAAGGACACGGCACTGGCCGCCACCATTCAGGTGCCGGAGCTATTCCGTCAGGCACAACTGATTACCGCCCGGACTTTCGAAGTCTTCACCATGTATCTTGCCGCCGCGCTGATCTACTGGATTCTGGCCACGGTGCTCTCGCACCTGCAGAACACATTGGAAGCACGGGTCAATCGGCACGACCAGGAGTCCTGACCCCATGATTGTCGTGGAAAAACTGACAAAGCAGTTCAAGGGTCAAGTCGTGCTCAACGGCATCGATCTTGAAGTAAAGGAAGGCGAGGTCGTGGCGATCATCGGGCCGAGCGGCTCGGGCAAGACCACGTTCCTGCGGTGCCTGAATTTTCTGGAAGAACCCACCAGCGGCCGGGTCAAGGTCGGCGACATCGAAATCGATGGCAGCCGCCCGCTGAATCAGCAGCAAGGTCTGGTACGACGCCTGCGCCAACATGTTGGCTTCGTGTTTCAGAACTTCAACCTGTTCCCGCACCGCACCGCACTGGAAAACGTCATCGAAGGCCCGATCATCGTCAAGAAGATCCCGCACGCCGAAGCCGTTGTCCTGGGTAAAAAGCTCTTGGCCAGGGTTGGCCTGGCGGGCAAGGAGGATGCTTACCCGCGGCGCCTTTCCGGTGGTCAGCAACAGCGCGTGGCGATTGCCCGTGCGCTGGCGATGGAGCCGGAAGTGATCCTGTTCGATGAGCCGACCTCGGCGCTCGATCCGGAACTGGTCGGTGAAGTGTTGGCGACTATCCGCAGCCTCGCCGAAGAGAAGCGCACCATGGTCATCGTCACTCACGAAATGCAATTTGCCCGGGACGTGGCCAATCGCGTGGTGTTTTTCGATAAGGGTGTGATCGTTGAACAAGGTGAAGCAAAAGCGTTGTTTGCCAATCCGAAAGAAGAACGGACAAAACAGTTCCTCAGCAAGTTTTTGAACAACACCCACTAAAGTATCGCCTCTCCACTTGTCAACTTCCATGGATGGAAGTAACAACTGCCTGACCAACGCCCCCTTCCACCCATTTTTATCGCCCCTGGTTTAAACAACTTAGCCACTGCGTTGTGCGGTACATATATATGTCCTGCAACAGGTCTTTCTCGCCCAATATTTGTTAAACCCAGCGCTTATTAACGAACAAGCCCAAGCCATCAGCAGCGTGAATGCGCCGTTGAACCCATGGTCATGTTCGACAGCGCACCGTAGCTTATTAACTTCAGCACGTAGGATTATTCTGAATAACAGTCGATCCAACACTTAACCAGCCAACTCTATTGACACCTATTCAAGCGCACTCTTATCTAGTCACCAACAGGCGCCCAACTCTTGCACTTAAGCATCATTTGATCTTCAAGAAATGAGCCAGTTTATTGCCAGGCAACGCGCGTCTTTGAACGTTAAGAAACGGAACTTCGCTGCAAGGCTTCAAGGAGAAAAACCATGACAAGCACTTCGAACACCCCCGAACTTGCGGCCCCGACCCTGGCGCAATCGCACAAGGCCGGGGTCAACATAATCGCGGCGACTCACCTCATGATTGACGTGGCGCCCTACCCCGGCATGGACGCTGGCGACCTGATCGAACTGTTCTGGGACAACTGCTACGTCGCATCCCGTGTGCTGTGCGCCGACGACGTCGGTGAAGTCATTGGCCTGCGGGTGCCGGAAAGCTTCATTGCCAACGGCTGCGCACGCATTCATTACAAGGTCATGCAAGTAGGGCAAGGGCCTGCGTTGTCGCCGGCGACGCGGGTGCAGATCAAGCTGGATTGCCCCGGTGGCCCGCCACCAGCCCAGTGTGGCGACGAAAACCAGAGCCTGGCGCCGGTGGGCCTCCCCGAAACCATTCGCCGCCAAGGGGTCAATCCGAACCAGATCAAGCGCGGCGTACCGCTGACCATCGAGCCTTATCTGAACATGGCCGTCGACGATGAAATCACCCTGCGCTGGGGCGATGTGCGCATGGACCTGCCCCGGCTCAAGGCAGACGAAGTGGACCAGCCGATTCAGGTCTGGGTGCCGCCGGCAATCATTCTCGAAGCCGGCGAAGACCTGCGACTGGAAGTGACCTATTGCATCCTCGACCGTGTGGGCAACAACTCGCGTTGGGCGCCACCGCGCTGGCTGAAGATTGGCTGCGCCAACCCCTATCTGAAGGCACGGCCGAGAGAAATGTTGATGGCGGCCGAGCCACGTAAAAAATGACACCCATTACCGGGCTTATGAATTTTTTGTGGGGAGGCGTCTTGAGCTATTCCAGGGAGGCGTGACCCCTTCTATGTATATTCCTAAAAGTTAGTTTATTAATTATTTATACGCGCTTAGGGTATATACACCGGACCACCGGACATTCTTGATTTTATTCGTCGCCACCCCGCGACGATCCCATGAGATGTGAGGTAGGTATGGTCCGGAACACAATCACCCCAGTGCAGATCGCCAGGGCATTGCGTGCAGCCAAGGAGCGGCACTGATGTCCAGTCTGGCAGATGCAATCGTTCAGAGTGATCTGGACATCGCCCCCTTGTTGTTGCCCGCGCAAGTCTTGCGCAACGACGCACAAGCCCTCAAAGCCGCCCATGAACTGGCACAAGTCGCTCGTCTGCACGCGGCCAAACGTGACCGGCAGCGCAAGTTGCCATGGTCGGAAATCGAACAGTTCACCCGCAGCGGCTTAGGCAGCATTGCCATCCCGCGTGAGTACGGTGGCCCACAGGTTTCTTTCGTCACCGTTGCCGAGGTGTTCGCGATCATTTCCGCGGCAGACCCGGCATTGGGGCAGATCCCGCAAAACCAGTTCGGCATTCTCAATCTGGTACTGGGCAGCGCCACTGAAGCGCAGAAAAAGCAGCTGTTCAAAAGCGTGCTCGACGGTTGGCGCATCGGTAACGCCGGGCCTGAACGCGGCACTAAAAACACCCTGGAACTCAAGGCACGGATCACCGCCGACGGTGACGGTTTTGTCCTCAATGGCCAGAAGTTTTACTCCACGGGCGCACTGTTCGCCCATTGGGTCGCGGTCAAAGCATTGAACGATGACGGCAAGCAAGTGCTGGCCTTCGTCCGTCGCGGCACACCGGGGCTGCGCATCGTTGATGACTGGTCGGGCTTCGGTCAACGCACCACCGCCAGCGGCACCATTTTGCTCAACAACGTGCGGGTCGACGCCGAGTTGGTGGTGGACAACTGGAAGATCAACGAGACGCCAAATCTCCAGGGCGCCGTGTCGCAGCTGATTCAGGCCGCCATCGACGCGGGGATCGCACGGGGCGCCATCGACGACGCCATCGAGTTCGTAAAAACCCGCGCGCGTCCATGGATCGACGCCAACGTTGAACGGGCCAGTGACGACCTCTACGTGATTGCCGATATCGGCAAACTGAAAATCGAATTGCACGCCGCCGAAGCGCTGCTGCGCAAGGCCGGTCAGGTACTGGATCAGGTCAACGCCGCCCCCGTCACAGCCGAGTCGGCGGCCCGCGCTTCGATTGCCGTGGCCGAAGCCAAAGTACTGACCACGGAGATCTCGCTGCTGGCCAGCGAAAAGCTCTTCGAACTGGCCGGCAGCCGCGCCACCCTTGCCGAATTCAATCTCGACCGCCATTGGCGCAACGCCCGCGTGCACACGCTGCACGACCCGGTGCGCTGGAAGTATTACGCCGTCGGCACCTATCACCTCAATGGCACGCTGCCGGCGCGGCATTCCTGGATCTGATGACCCGTACCCTTTTGACCAGATCTCTGGAGAAACACATGACTTATTCCCACCATGTCGCGGTCATCACCAGCGATGAGCAAGCCCTTATCGTCGCCAGTGATCTGGCCGACGACTTCAAACGCGACAGCGCACTGCGTGACCGCGAACGCCGTTTGCCCTACCCGGAACTCGAAGTGTTTTCCCGCTCGGGCCTTTGGGGTATCAGCGTGCCCAAAGAGTACGGCGGGGCCGGTGTGTCCAACGTGACGCTGGCCAAAGTGATCGCGTTGATTGCCCAGGCGGACGGCTCGCTCGGGCAAATCCCGCAGAACCATTTCTATGCCCTCGAAGTTCTGCGCGTGAACGGCAGCGAAGGACAGAAAAAGCGCCTGTACGCCGAAGTATTGGCCGGCCAGCGCTTCGGCAATGCGCTCGCCGAACTCGGCACCAAAACCGCCCACGACCGCGTAACCAGCCTCAAGCGCGACGGTGACGGCTATCGCATCAGCGGTCGCAAGTTCTACGCGACTGGCGCGATTTACGCGCAACGCATCCCGACCTCGGTGGTGAATGAATACGGCGTGCAGCAACTGGTGTTCGTGCCGCGCGACAGCAAAGGCCTGACCGTCATCGACGACTGGAGCGGCTTTGGTCAGCGCACCACCGGCAGCGGTTCGGTGGTGTTCGAAGACGTGTATGTGGCGGCCGAAGACGTGATTCCGTTCCAAAGCGCGTTCGAACGCCCGACCACTGTCGGCCCGCTGGCGCAGATTCTCCACGCCGCCATCGACACCGGCATCGCCCGCGCGGCGTATGAAGATGCGCTGCATTTTGTGCGCACAAAAACTCGCCCATGGATCGACGCCACCCATGGAAAAGCCACCGAAGATCCGCTGACGATCAAGAGTTTCGGGCACCTGAGCATTCGCCTGCACGCCGCAGAAGCCCTGCTGGAACGCTCCGGCGAATTCCTCGACAAGGCCCAGGCCGACACCAACGCCGAGACCGTCGCTGCCGCCTCGATTGCCGTCGCCGAAGCCCGGGCCATCAGCACCGAGATTTCCCTCGCCGCCGGCAGCACGCTGTTCGAACTGGCCGGTAGCCAGGCGACCCTGATCGAACACGGGCTGGACCGGCACTGGCGCAACGCGCGCGTGCACACGTTGCACGACCCGGTGCGCTGGAAGTATCACGCGGTGGGCAACTACTACCTGAACGCTGAAAACCCTCCGTTACGAGGGACCATCTGATGGCCGACGCCAAAAAGAAAATCCTGCTCAACGCGTTCAACATGAATTGCATCGGGCACATCAACCATGGCCTGTGGACTCATCCACGGGACAACTCCACGCAGTACAAGACCCTCGAATACTGGACCGAACTGGCGCAATTGCTGGAGCGCGGACTGTTCGACGGATTGTTCATCGCCGACATCGTCGGTGTGTACGACGTCTATCAGAATTCGGTGGACGTGCCGCTGAAAGAATCGATCCAGCTGCCGGTCAACGACCCGTTGCTGCTGGTGTCGGCCATGGCCGCCGTGACCAAAAACCTCGGCTTCGGCCTGACCGCCAACCTCACTTACGAACCGCCCTACCTGTTCGCCCGGCGCATGTCGACGCTCGATCACCTGAGCCGTGGCCGGGTCGGCTGGAACATCGTCACCGGTTACCTCGACAGCGCCGCCAAGGCCATGGGCCTGAGCGAACAGGTCGAGCACGACCGTCGTTACGACCAGGCCGATGAATACCTGGAAGTGCTCTACAAACTCTGGGAGGGCAGTTGGGAAAACGGCGCGGTGCTCAACGACCGCGAGCAACGGATCTACGCGCAGCCGGAGAAAGTGCACAAGGTCGAGCACAAGGGCGAGTTCTATCAGGTCGAGGGTTATCACCTGTGCGAGCCGTCACCGCAACGCACACCGGTGTTGTTCCAGGCCGGCAGTTCGGATCGCGGTTTGCTGTTCGCCGGGCGTCATGCCGAGTGCGTGTTCATCAGCGGCCAGAACAAACCGACGACCAAAATCCAGGTGGACAAGGTTCGCGCCAGCGCCGTCGAAGCAGGGCGTAATCCCGAGGACATCAAGGTGTTCATGGGCCTGAACGTGATTGTTGGCGCCACTGAAGAGCTGGCCTGGGCCAAGCACGCCGAGTACTTGAGCTACGCGAGTGCCGAGGCCGGCGTCGCGCATTTTTCGGCGTCGACCGGGATCGATTTTTCCGAATACGACATCGACGAACCGATCCAGTACGTGAAGAGCAATGCGATTCAGTCGGCGACCAAAAACCTGCAAAACAACGACTGGACCCGGCGCAAATTGCTCGAACAACACGCCCTCGGTGGTCGCTACATCACGGTGGTCGGTTCGCCCGGGCAAGTGGCGGATGAACTGGAATCGTGGATCGCCGAAACCGGCCTCGACGGCTTCAACCTCACGCGGATTGTCACCCCGGAAAGCTATGTGGATTTCATTGAGCTGGTGATTCCGGAGTTGCAACGGCGTGGGTCGTACAAGACCGCTTATGACCAGGGCAGCTTGCGCGAGAAGCTGTTCCAGGGCGAGGCGCATTTGCCTGAGCAACACACCGGCTCTACCTACCGCCATTGAACCCTGTGGGAGCGGGCTTGCCCGCGATAGCGGAGTGTCAGCAGCCACTGCTTCAACTGACCCACCGCTATCGCAGGCAAGCCAGCTCCGACAGTTGATCTGTGCTGTTCCCAAAAAAACTTATGACTGGACATTCCACATGAAAAAAACATTTCTGACCCACCCAGTCAAAGCACTGGCCCTGGCCCTCGGCCTGTTCAGTTCGGCGGTATTCGCCGCCGACGCTCCGTTGAAGATCGGCACCACCGCCGCCTTCGCCATCCCCCTCGAAGCCGCCGTCGAAGAAGCCTCCAAACAAGGCCTGAAAGTCGAACTGGTGGAGTTCAGCGACTGGATCGCCCCCAACGTCAGCCTCGCCGCCGGCGACATCGACGTGAACTATTTTCAGCACATTCCGTTCCTGGAAAACGCCAAGTCTGCTTCCGGTTTTGACCTGGTGCCGTTCGCGCCGGGGATCATCAACAACGTCGGCCTCTACTCGAAGAAATACAAAAGCTTCGACGAACTCCCACAAGGCGCCAGCGTGGCCATCGCCAACGACCCGATCAACAGCGGGCGCGGGCTGCAACTGCTGGCCAAGGCCGGCCTGATCACGCTGAAACCGGGCGTCGGCTACAAGGCCACCGAAGAAGACATCATCGCCAACCCGAAGCAGATCAAAATCCTCCAGGTCGAAGCCGTGCAACTGGTACGCGCCTACGACGATGCTGATCTGGTCCAGGGCTATCCTGCTTACATTCGTTTGTCGAAGACCTTCGATGCCGGCTCTGCATTGCTGTTCGACGGCCTCGACCACAAGGAATACGTGATCCAGTTCGTGATCCAGCCGAAGAGCAAAACCGACCCGCGCCTGATCAAATTCGTCGACATCTACCAGCATTCGCCGGCCGTTCGTGCAGCTCTGGACAAGGCCCATGGCAAGCTCTACCAAGCCGGTTGGGAAAGCTGAGAATGACGGCCGCCACCCAACTGCGACTGGAGATTCCAGAGCTCAAAAACGCCCGGCACACCGAACTGCACCCCGAGTTCAATCGGGCGCATGTGCGCTTCATCGGCCTGGGCAAAACCTACAACGGCCAGCAGGGTCCGGTGGCGGCTTTGCACGGCATCGACTTGGCGATCCAGCACGGTGAAGTGTTCGGCATCATCGGTCGCAGCGGTGCCGGAAAATCGTCGCTGATCCGCACCATCAACCGCCTTGAGCAACCGAGCACCGGCCGCGTGCTGATCGATCAGGTGGATATCGGCGAGTTCGATGAAGACCGCTTGGTGGCGCTGCGCCGACGGATCGGCATGATCTTCCAGCACTTCAACCTGATGTCGGCCAAAACGGTGTGGCAGAACGTCGAACTGCCGCTGAAAGTCGCCGGTGTGCCCAAGGACAAACGCGAGCAGAAGGTTCGCGAGTTGCTGGAACTGGTGGGCCTGCAAGGCAAGCACACGGCCTATCCGGCGCAGCTGTCCGGCGGGCAGAAACAGCGTGTGGGCATCGCCCGTGCGTTGGTGCATGACCCGGCGATTTTACTCTGCGACGAAGCCACGTCGGCGCTGGACCCGGAGACCACTCAATCGATCCTCGGCCTGCTGCGCGAGATCAACCAGCGCCTGGGGTTGACCATCGTCCTGATCACCCACGAGATGGCGGTGATCCGCGATATTTGCGACCGCGTCGTGGTGCTGGAACACGGCAAAATTGTCGAGCAAGGGCCGGTGTGGGAAGTCTTCGGCAACCCGCAGCATGAGGTCAGCAAGACCTTGCTCGCACCGTTGCAACATGCCCTGCCGGAAGAACTGCAAAGCCGATTGCGCCCACTGCCGCACTCCTCGGACGCGGCGGTGGTGCTGCGCTTGCAGTTCACCGGCAGCGCCACCGACGAACCGGACCTGGCCGCCTTGTTCAGCGCCCTCGGTGGTCGCGTGCGCTTGCTGCAAGGTGGTGTGGAGCGGATTCAGGGACATGCGTTGGGGCAGTTGTTATTGGCAGTCACCGGCTCACCGTTCGATGCCGAGGATCTATGCCAGCGCGCCAGCCAATGGGCGCAACAAGTGGAGGTGTTGGGTTATGTGGTTTGATCGCTTGCTGCAAGGCTTCATCGACACCTTCCTGATGGTCGGCGTGTCGTCATTGATCGCGCTGTTGGCGGGCATTCCACTGGCGGTGTTTCTCGTCACCAGTTCCAAGGGCGGCATCTACGAAGCACCGACGCTGAACCGCGCCTTGGGCGCGTTCGTGAACCTGTTCCGCTCGATTCCATTCTTGATTTTGATGGTGGCGCTGATTCCATTTACCCGCCTCATCGTCGGCACCACGTACGGCGTCTGGGCAGCGGTCGTGCCGCTGACCATCGCCGCAACGCCGTTCTTTGCACGAATTGCCGAAGTCAGCCTGCGCGAGGTGGATTTCGGCTTGATCGAAGCCGCGCAGGCGATGGGCTGCCGGCGTTGGCACATCGTCTGGCATGTGCTGCTGCCGGAAGCGCTGCCGGGAATTGTCGGGGGATTCACCATCACTCTGGTGACAATGATCAACTCGTCGGCCATGGCCGGGGCGATTGGGGCCGGTGGGTTGGGTGACATCGCGTATCGGTATGGGTATCAACGCTTTGACAGCCAGATCATGTTGACGGTGATTGTGTTGCTGGTGGTGTTGGTGGCGGTGATTCAACTGGGCGGGGATCGGTTGGCACGGGGATTGAACAAACGCTGATTGGGGTGGAATTACCGAGCCTTTGTGGCGAAGGATGGCGCGCCGCGTCCTCGGCGGCGTACCTGTCGTAAGTCGGGCGGTACAGTGTGTTGGTGGGAATGGGGCGTCAGGGTTTAGGACTGCCTCGCAGTCCGCGGGAGCAAGCTCTCTCGCCACAATTGGAGCAGCGATAAATCAAAAGATCGCAGCCTGCGCAGCGCCTATTTTTGCGAAACAAACCTGCCCTTTCGCGTTCCTTGCGGATAGACGGAGCGTGTCGCTTTGTCCAGATACCCTCCCCGGCGCACAAAGCTGACCGCTTCGTTATTACGACGACTGCGCATCCAAGTGATCCATTGCAACAGTTCAGAGTGCCCCAGTTGATCGATAAGAAATAGAAACTGCTCACGCCAGCGTGCACTGCCGCCCATGCCCAGCCCTGAGCGCCGTTTCAGGTCCGGGATACTTTGGCCATCCATCACCCCTTTGACGAAATCGACCCAGAGTTCAGGTCGAATCATCCCGACCAGCGGTGTCCCGGACAGAATGGAGAAGCAGGTCACGCAGGGATCGCACTTGAACTTCGGACGAACACCTTTAATTCGATAGGTCCGTATTCCTCCACACCTTGGGCATGTCGCGTGCAGTGCATTCAACGTCGACTCGATCCAGGTGATGACCGCTTGCTGTTGCGCTGCAATGTGTTCGGGCGGTTGCAGATTTTCCCGTGAATGGCGTGTTGTCCACCACTGATGCAAATCAGGGCACTCCTCAGCCATCACCTCCCGAACCGCCTTCCCCCAGCTGAAGTAAACCTTATGGTTCACGCCCAAACGCGGCGCTATCTGGACGCTGGACCAACCGGCCAACAGGTACACGGCAAACGTTGACCACAGGTCCATCCGGCGCAGGAGTGCAAAGGGAGAATCGCTCAAACTGTTGCAACTCTTGCGACAGGAACCGCAGTAGTAACGCGGGAGCCGTTGTCGGACGCGATTGTTATAGAGGGTCACGTTGGTATTGCCACACCTGGGGCAGTACTTCACTCGCCGATGCGGCAATTCATGCAGATAGCGGATCAAACGATCGGCGTCGGGACGCAGGTTTGCCGGGAGGCACGCGTCGTAGTCCGGTAGTTCGCCGTGTCCGGAGATGGGCAGTGAGGGAAGTTGGGGCATTACAGTTTCTAAAGCTGTTCCATAAGCAACGCTTGTTCCGCCTGCGCGGCCAGTTCAGCGTCGCGTTTGACTATGGCTGATTCAAGTTCCGGCGAGCGTTTGGCCCACTGCTCGCGGGGCAATGGTTTTGACCATTCGATGATGTCGGGATCGGGAAAGTCTGGTGGCGGGTACAGCTTCTTTCTTTGCAGATAGGTAGCGAGAGGCGCATTGAAAATAAATACGCCAAATACGCCTTCCCACAGCAGGGTCAAAAACCAGCCACGCTCTTTGGCCTTATCTTTCATGTAATCGATGTAGTAACGCAGGTTCGCGCCTGAGTTAACGGCTGCGGCCTCCGGTGCAGCTTCAGGCCCAATCTCCATGTAACTGCGCATACACTCCCATAACGCCATGGCCGTGGTGCCGCCTCCACAGTTGAAGCCCAGCGAAAAATGCTTGTTGTCTTCCTTGGCTAACGGGTCGGGGTTTTCGAAACCGATGACCAGTAAACCCATCGTGGCTTTACCGGCCTGACTGACTGACGACTGCTGGGTGGCGGCGGCAGTCACGGTTTCCCACGGGACGATCCAGTACTCGCCGTCGTCGCGGGCTACGCAGACCTCCCTGCGTTGGCGGTTGAAGCGCACAGGTAAAGGGACTTCGCGGAAGAGGCCTTGGATCAAGATCATTGAAGGGATACCAATGATGATTAATGCCCCGATCCAGATCATTCCAGGCTCAGGTGTGATGTAAGCCATAAGCACAAACACCATCAGCGTCGGCCACATGACCATCACCGCAGAGCCGATGCTGTAGTTACCAACATCAAGAAATACCTCGTTCTTGCGCCAGATAGTATTGAGCACATCAGAGGGCTTTCTACCCGTAGGAATGGGCAATGGCGCCAAGTAGTCATTGCGCGAAAACGTCCGTTTTGTCGTGGTGCCTGCCGCGGGTGTGCTCATCGTTTGTCCTTGGGTTGCAGGTAAGTCGCGCCGGGGTGGTCCTCGCCAAGCAGGTAGTTCGGCACACGATCCAAATGGGGCGTCGGGTCGGCCCGCAGCTCTATCACGCCCCTTGAGTGATTCAGGATAAAGGCAAGCCCTCGCTCGCCGCCGATAAAGGTTCGGGCGCCGAGTATTGCGGTCAATGGTGTGCGATAACGTAATCGTAGGGAAACGGTGCTGGGTGGTGTCCTCAATACATTTGGCAGTGTGTTAAACGGGCCACTCAGGCGTAAGCCCTGACCTTCCTTGAACGGTATCCACTGACAGACGCTGCTGGACAACCAGTGAGGTGTCATGTCTCGCCAAGGACGCGGTGGCTGGAAATTATCAGTGAGGCTATTTTTGATCAGATCACGGTAGCCCTGGCTATCCTCCGGGTCACCGACGATGCTCAATTCCAGGTAGACACTGCGGGGCTCAGCACCTGGCAAGTCGATGGTCAGGGCCTTGATGGCACTGACGAAAGCGAGCCCGGAAGGGCCATTATCAGTGGTCGGCTCCGATCTGCTTTGCATGCTGACCCGAGGCGCGTACAGGATGAAGTACAGCCGGTCGAGTTCATCCTGTTGGGCTTTAGGCGCAACGGGCACCAGATCAAACGCCCGCGCCTTTGACCAGCAGCAGAAGCTCAGGAAGTTTTGCAGCGGGGTTTGCTGGAAGATCCCGTTGATCAGGTGCAACAGACCCAGCATGAGAATGAGCAAGTTCACCGGCCCCATGTACAGCGTGTAACGCAAGATGGCCGCTTCGGCTGTTATTGAACCTGCCAAGGCGCGGGCGGTGTAGCCGAACCCTAACAGTGCTTGTGCGCCGAAGGCCGTTACTTGTCCAGCGACCACGATCTGGCGCATCTCCAGCCATGGATCGACTCGATTTTGGGCGTTTTCCAATTGTTTTTGCAGGGATTGGAATTCGTTTATTGCTGCGCCAGTGGAAAGTGCGCCAATCACCCCGCCAAACAGCGTCAGCGTCGGAGCCGCTGAGCCAAAGAAGTGAAATCTATCCTTCCCAAACCCCTTCCGCACCTGATTATCAACCACAGCCACCAAAGCCGCCGCCGCATACAACGTCGCCGATACCGTGTCATTAACCCGCCGGCTGTCCATCCCCTCCAACACCCCGGCCTCTCTCAAATAGTTATGCGTGTTCAGCACGTTCAACAACAACGCCGCCAACGGCACCACCCCACCGCTATTGGCCACAACAGGCGAATTAACAATCCGCTCAACCCGCCCCGCACCAATGGCCTTCCCGGTCGCCTTCGTCCAGTCGCCCAATGCTTCGGCCTGTTGCCCCAACAACTTCCACACCTGCCGGCCGGCCTCGGTCACGAACTGCAAACGCGTATCGCTGCCCAGCCGCGCGGCAATGAGGACGCCCATCCATGAGCGGCTGAAGGCGCCTTCAGCCTTGAGCAACAACAGCGAAGCCGCCATACGGTTGACCAACACACTCCATTGGCTGCTCGCGTCACGGGCCATCGCCGCGATGTCGTCCAGTACCAACGTGCTCAACGGCGCCAATACCTGATGGGTGGCGCTGATGTTGTCGGAGGCCAGCGCCGCCATCAACTCGCCCAGTCGAGAGGTGTTGTTAACGGCCGCATCGATCGAGGGCGTCCAGGCATTGAACAGTTGTTTCAGAGCGCCGCCGTCAGCGGCACGCACGTAGTCGGCGTATTGCTCGGCGCCCTGGACACGCAGGCATTGGGCGGTCAGGCAGCCGGTGGCCAGTTCGGCCAGCCAATGCCGCGTTTCCAGGTCGAGGTAATCGACAAACCAAGTGCCGCTGAGCGAGCGGTTGAGGTACACGCCCCGGTCGGCAAACAACGCGGTGTGACGCTGCTCGATCTGTTGGTAGTGCGCCACTGCGGCCTGCGCGAACCAGGTGTTCATCGCCTCGAGGTCGATGTATTCGCCGACCTTGGCACTGAAGAGGTGGTTGTTGAGGTTGGCGTATTTTTCGGCGCGGTACTCGCGAACGACGAATTCCACTTCGTTGTACAAGTCCGCTGGAATAAAGGCCCGTACCGGAGCGACGATGGCTACGATTCGCGCATCGCGGGCGGCGGCTTCGGCCTGAGTCGGCTGACCACCGTATTGACGGGCGCGGGCTTCAGCCTTGAGTTCCTCATCCAGCCGATGCTGGGTGTCCAGCATGACTTGGCCCTGTTCGGGCGTGAGGGTAATGTCGCGTTCCTTGTAGCGGTAGCTGATGGACCCGGCCAGTTCGGCGCCATCTTCAGAGATCAGGCTGCGAACAAACCCGCCGATGCTCAGGCGCAGGTTGTTATCCCCTAGCCACTTTTCGTGACTCGCCTCGACCCATTCCTGTTCGTGGTTGATATCGCGCAGCACGCCAAGATCGTCATCGAGGCAGGCAAAAACGGAAAACAGGTCCTTGGCTTGGGCCTTGGCACTGTCCAGCCAATCCTGAGTGCCCTGGCCGTCCCACGGTTCGGCGCTCCACTCGCCCGGCGGTTGATCATCGGCCTCGGGGTGTTGGGCGAGGACTTTTTCACGTTCGCGGGCGCGCTGCATGGCGTCGGTGTAGGCCTTAACGTTGACCGGCGTCGGGTCTTTCATCAGCGTTGCGCCCAGCGCCTCGGTATCGTTGGCGCCCCTTAGCTGGTCCACTTTCATGGACCGGGCGAAGATGTCGGGAATGAGTTCGGCCATGACCTCAACGGCCTTTTCTTCAGCCAAGGCATAGCGCACGGGGACCACGAACAGTTCAGATTGGCTGGCCGGGCACGTTGCCATCGGGCTGTTGATGTCGACATGAGGCTGAGCCTTGGCGGCGCGTTCGGCCTGAGCGGCTCGGTCGATCATCGCCAGTTTTTCTGGGCTCATACGCCGGACTCCTTGCCGGTGAACTGCTGACGCGTCAGTTCGGCATTGAGGTTATCCAGCCGTTGCTCGGGCGATACACCGGGCTCCGCCAACATGCTTCGGTAAGCGGCGTGAGCAGGTGCATCGGGAAAGTCAGTGCCCAGCACGGCGTGGAAACGAGCCCAGAGCAAGACTTCATCGATGGCGCTGTAACCGTGACGATCGGCAGTGTGCTGGCAGTGAGACGCCCACCGTTGCAGCGCAAAGGCGTCCAGTCCTTGCAGGTATTCGGAAAAGTACTGTTGGCAATGCTCGATCAACCGTTGGGCGAAGCGCTGTCGTTGGGCGGTGCCCAAGTGCTCCAGTTGCTCTGCAGACAGGAACAACCAAGGCTCATGCGCATATGGTGCAGTGGGTTGATCCACGTTTTCTTGATGGATATCCAGCTCCGGGAGCCGAATCAGTCGCACCGGCCCCATCAAGCGATCACGCTCGCCAGCGGCCAACGGCGTTAGCCACAAAGCCGCAACACGAGGGTCGTGGTAACGGAACAAGACCGTGACATCCCCTTCGACACGAACGTGAATCAGGCTGCGTAAATGCTCAAGCACAACAGCTTCATCCGCCTCTGACTCCAACCAGATACCACACGTCGCGCTCCACTCCTGAAAAAAGGTCTGGGCCAGCGGGCTATCAGGGGAAACAGGCACCAGTACCGGCCCGGCTTCCCCTAATGGGCTGTAGACGGTTGCCTGATAGAGCGATTGAAACGTCGTGCTTCCCAGCTCAAACAGACGCTCAGGCAAATGTTCAATCTGGGCGCGATCCAACAGCAGGTAAGACTGACTCATGCTGTCATCTCCGCCAGTTTTTGACACACGGCACAGATCGGCGCGGCCTGTTGCGCGGCCTGCGTCAATGCCAGTTTTTGCGCGGCCAGGGATGGCGCAATCAGCGCCTGCGCAGCCACTGGAACCAATGAAAGTGCGGGTTGAACGGGCACACCGGCCAGCGGAGCCCCACCCTCGACAATGCCCACGCTGCTAAAAATCCCGGCGGCGTTGATCACGATGTGGTGGCCGCCACACTCAAGCGTCAAGCTCGAATCGGCCTTGATCACCACATGGGCAGCAGTGACATGCGCGTGAGGCCCTGCCTGAATCACCAGCGTGCCTTCTGCCGTCGTGCTGCTGTTGCCGCTGATGGTGATCAATTCATTGCCGCCGATCACCGTGTTGCGCGCACCTTCGGTGGTGTGCAACTCGTCACCCTTGATCAGACTGGCGCTGTGGTGGTCGACCTGTTCGAAGCGGTCATTGCTGATCAGGCTGTGGCTGTCCCGAGTGATCTGTTCGCGGCGGTCGTTACCAACTTTGGTATCGCTGTCGTTGAGGATCAGTTGCTCGATGTCGCGCTGCGCCCGCAGGAAGATTTTTTCCTGCCCGGCGCGGTCTTCGAGCGACAGTTCGTTGTACCCACCGGTGAACGGGGTGCTTTGGCTGCGCAAGACGGTTTTGGTTTTATGTTCGGGCAAGGGGTATGGCACCGCATTGACCTTGTTCGGCGCGCACCCGGTAATGAACGGATGATCGGGATTGCCATCCAGAAAGGTGACGACGACTTCCATGCCGATGCGCGGAATCGTCACCGCGCCAAAGTTTTCTCCCGCCCAACTGGGGGAAACCCGCAGCCAGCAGCTGCTGTTTTCACTGTTGAGTTCGGCCCTGTCCCACGGCAGTTCGACCTTCACACGACCATATTCGTCGCAATAGATCTCCTCGCCGGCAGGGCCGGTAACGCGGGCGGTCTGGCTGACCAGCATGGTTTTGCGTGGGCGCATTGGCGGCCGGTAAAACACGTCCCAGGGAATGGCGCGGAAACTGTTGCGGTAGCCTTGGGTAAAGCCATCTTCGGTTTTGACGTCGCTGGTGATGGCCTCTTCCAGTGACTGTGGTTGTTTCCCAGCGTGCGTCACGCTGAGCAACAGCCACAACTCGTTGCAGGTTTTGCGCGGGTGTTCGGTCAGGTCGAACAAATGACCGCAGCGCAACGTGGGTTGATCGCTGTTGCCCTCGGCCAGCTGGTAATCGCTGCGGTGTCGCTCCAAGGCTTGGCGGGCGAGTTGTTTGCCACGTTTTTCGTTCTCGATGAGCACTGGGTAACGATAGTCTTCGAGCTCAGGGCTGAACTCGGCAGTGAAGCGGCTTTCCAGCAACGAGCTCGGCCGTTTCAGGTCATAGTCCCGACGCGTGACTGTGCTGGTGCGGGTCCTGAAACGCATGGAAAACTGGCTGACGACCGGGTGCTCCGCCACCATGCCGGAGTCCTGTTGATAAGCGGTTTCGCCCAGTTTGGGAAACCAGGTCTGGTCGTCGGTGAACACCAGCAGATGACCGTCTGGCGAATGCTGGTGATGCCAGGCGATGCCGTCCTCAGCGCACAGGCGCCGGACGAACTCGTAATCACTTTCCCCATACTGCGTGCAGTACTCGCGCTCGGGGCTGGTGCTGACATGGAAGGTAAAAGCATCGGCCTGAATGCCGTGCCCCTTGAACACCTGAGCGATGATCTGCGGCACCGTCAGGTTCTGAAAAATC
Organism: Pseudomonas sp. FBCC-B1667; assembly: GCF_059133255.1. NCBI lineage: Bacteria > Pseudomonadati > Pseudomonadota > Gammaproteobacteria > Pseudomonadales > Pseudomonadaceae > Pseudomonas > Pseudomonas sp. FBCC-B1667. The sequence goes on from NZ_CP101437.1 coordinate 6,735,908, forward strand.
CGCTGATTGTGGCTGAACTGCAAGTAGTGCAGCACCGGCACTAACGTCAGGTGATACCGAGTCAAGCGCTTGCCGGCCTCACCGATGAATACGTCTTCGATACGGCCGTGAAGGCCTTCGCCGTTAAGACCGAACTGGAGAAAGGCGGGTTGGCTGAGCAGGCTCTCCAGATCAAAATCCGGGTGTTCGCTGACCAGTTCAACGCGGATCGCGTACAAGGCGCTGATGGCCTCTACACCGTCAAAGGCGAGGACTTTGAAATCGTTACGAACCGCGGGGATTTGCAGCGCGAAGCGCGCCGTATTGGCCGAACCGAACATACGCTTATCCTTAAGCAAAGAGGAAATGAAGCGCGATGTCCAAACCGTCCATGGTCTGTGCACGCGAAATGGGCGGGCACGTTAACAACGGGGGGAACGGATTAATGTAAGAAAAGTCTTCGAATACAGCCAGACCTTTCCTCTTTGCAAACGGGTGCATCAATGAACGAGATGGGCATTCAAAAGTGATACCGAGGTCAGTTCTCCCCCTCGCTAAAAAAGCACCGCAACTACAGGTAATTACTCACTCCAGAAGGGAAGTTTTCGCACAGAAAAATCAGAGGTTCCGAAGGTCCGTTCCCTTTCCTTTGCAGGACATTTCCTAGATCATTCCGCTCGCTTGCGCCTGCCCAATTCGGTGGCTAGTCTCGGTCCGTCACTGCTCATCAGTGATCGGGTTTAGTCGCCCGGACCGGGCGCATAGCGCTACCAATATTCAGGTGTTTTTTATTACCTGAAATCTATGGTGGCTGTGCGCAGGGCACCTTCGGGTGCGCCGGTTCCCGGTGTCCGGTCGACTAACCTGCGTGCAGCCGCCACCCCCTATTCGTTTAGTCGCGAAATCGGTTGGCTCCAACTACATCGGAGTTTTACCAATGAAAAGATCTGTACCCGATCCACCTCCCGAAACCTCGCCCAACGAAACCGGCACTGAAGACCCGCTCAGGGATCGATCAGCGCTCTACCGTGCCATCGATTTCTATCTCACTGGCAATCAACCCTCAGCGCCCGACGAACTGCGGTTCTACAACGTCAGCGAAGACGTGAGTTTTGAAGACACCCAGCTCTATGTCGCAGACCTGCTGCGCTGCGCTTCGGTGACGGCGTATCAGTGTGGCGATCACCTCAAAGGGGCAGACCGGGCCATGGTGTTTTCGGTCTGGCATTTGCTGGAGATTGCCAAAGCCATGGTTGATCGCTCGATTGATTGCCTGGGGATGAAGCAGGGCTGAGTTATTGGTTTTCAGTCATACCGCTTTCGCGAGCATGCCCGGTCCCACATTTGATCTTTGGTGGACACAACATTTGAGTCCGACGCGGTTAAATGTGTGGGCTTGCTCGCGAATCGCTGCGAAGCAGCTCCGGGTTTGATGGCGTATATTCGGCAAACCCCAATTGCCTGCGCAGCCCCTCATGAAACAGACCCCCGACGACCTCCAGCAGATCACCGCCACCACCCTGAGCCATTACAACTCGGTGGCCGAAGGTTTTCGCGAAGGCACTCGTGACCACGATGTCAGCCAGAACATCGATGCCCTGTTGCGGCACATTCAGGGCCAGGCCCCGTTCGACATTCTTGATTTCGGCTGCGGTCCTGGCCGCGATCTGCAAACCTTCACGCGCATGGGCCATACGGCCGTCGGCCTCGACGGGTCGGAAAAGTTTGCGCAGATGGCGCGTGAGGACAGCGGTTGCGAGGTCTGGCAGCAGGACTTTTTGAAGCTGGATTTACCGGCCGAGCGCTTCGACGGGATTTTTGCCAATGCGGTGCTGTTTCACATCCCCCGTCAGGAACTGCCTCGGGTGTTGAAGCAATTGCGGGGGGCGTTGAAACCGGGTGGGGTATTGTTCAGCTCCAATCCTCGTGGGGAGAATCAGGAAGGCTGGAATGGGCCGCGGTATGGGGCTTATCACGATCTTGCGGCGTGGCAGCAACTGCTGACCGAGGCGGGTTTTGTGGAGTTGGAGCATTACTACCGGCCATCGGGGCTGCCGCGGGAGCAGCAGCCTTGGTTGGCGAGTGTCTGGCGTAGGCCTGTGTAGTCAGGTCGGAAGCCTTCGCGGGCACGTCGAATCGTCGCACCGCCGCTCCCCCAGGGGATTTGTGAACGCCACAGATCCGAAGTGAGAGCGAGCCTGCTCGCGAAAAGAGCGCGAAGCGCTCGATTTTTCAAGCCGCCTCTTTCTTCGGTTCGCGAATCTTGTACCAGGCCACATACAGCGCCGGCAAAAACAGCAGCGTCAGCAAGGTGGCGATGATGATCCCGCCAATCATCGCGTAGGCCATCGGCCCCCAGAACACTTCCCGGGCAATCGGGATCATCCCCAGGCTCGCCGCTGCCGCCGTCAGCAAGATTGGCCGGCGTCGGTGCTCGGTGGCCTGGACCACCGCGTCCCACGGTGCATAACCCTTCTTCTCGTATTCATCGATCTGGGTCACCAGAATCACCGAGTTACGAATGATGATGCCGATCAGCGCCAGGATCCCGAGGATAGCGACGAAGCCCATCGGCGTGCCCGTCGGCACCAGCGCGATCACCACGCCGATCAGGCCCAACGGCGCGACGCTGGCCACCAGGAACATCTTCTGCACGCTGTGCAACTGGATCATCAGGAAGGTCGCCATCAAGAACAGCATCAACGGCACGACCTTGGCAATCGGCCCCTGGGCCTTGCCGCTCTCTTCCACCGTACCGCCCGTGGCGACTTTGTAACCCGCCGGCAACGTGGCAGCGAAGGCGTCGATAGTCGGTTTCAGCAGGCGCACCAGGTCCGTCGGTTGAATCTCGTCACGCACCGCGGCCTTGATGGTGATGGTCGGTAGACGGTCGCGACGCCACACCAGTGGCTGCTCGAGCTCGTATCGCACGGTTGCAAATGCCAACAACGGAATCGACGTGCCATTGGGCGAGACGATTTGCAGGTTTTGCAGGGTTTCCGGGGTACCGCGTTCGGAATCCACCGCACGGCCGACCACGTTGATCAGGTAGATATCGTCATCGACCTGGGTCACCGCAGTGCCGCTGACAATGCCGTTCATCAGCTCGGCGACATTTTCGGAGGACAACCCCAGCTGGCGTGCCTTGTCCTGGGCGATGTCGATGCGCAGCACTTTGCCCGGCTCGTTCCAGTCGTAAATGATCTCGCCGATGTGCGGGTTCTTGTCCAGTTCGGTGGCCAGGTCGATGGCGTGTCGGCGGACCTGGTCGATGTCTTTGCCACTGAGCCGGTACTGGATCGGACGGCCCACCGGCGGGCCCATTTCCAGGGCCTGGACGTAACCGCCAATACCGACGAAGTCCTTGCGCAGGATGTCGCGAATCCGCTGGCTCAAGGCTTCGCGGGTTTTGCCCTTGCTGACGATCACCAACTGCGCGTAGTACGGGTTTTGCAGTTGTTGGTCCAGCGGCAGGTAGAAGCGGATCGCGCCCTGGCCGATGTAGGTGCTCCAGCGCACGATGTCCGGGTCGTCTTTGAGCTCGGCTTCGAGGCGATCCACCGCTTTGCGGGTTTCATCGATCGAGGCGTTTTGCGGCAGGTTCAGGTCCACCAGGATTTCCGGACGATCCGAAGACGGAAAAAACTGGTTCTGCACGAAGCGCATGCAGTAGATCGACAACGCGAAACACAGCACGGTGATGCCGATGGCCCACCAGCGATTGCGCATACACCACAGCAAACCGCCATTGAAGGCTTTGCCAACCCGCCCGGGCTCGCCGGTGTGTGGTTTGACGTTGGTGCTGAGGATGTGCACGCCAATCACCGGCGCAAACAGCACCGCCACCACCCACGACACCAACATGGCACAGGCAATCACCGCAAACAGGGTGTAGGTGTACTCACCGGCAGAGCTGGCGTTCAGGCCGATCGGCACAAAACCCGCCACCGTCACCAGCGTACCCGTCAGCATCGGGAACGCGGTGGAAGTGTAGGCGAACGTGGCTGCCTGCTCCTTGGTCTCGCCCATTTCCAGGCGCGTGACCATCATCTCCACGGTGATCATCGCGTCGTCCACCAACAGGCCGAGGGCAATGATCAGTGCGCCAAGGGAGATCCGCTGCATGGTGATGCCGCTGTACTCCATGTACACAAACACCATCGCCAGCACCAACGGGATCGAGCACGCCACCACCAGCCCGGCACGCACGCCGAGGCTGATGAAGCTGACCACCAGCACGATGATCACCGCCTCGAACAGCGCGCTGGTAAAACCGCCGACGGCCTCTTCCACCACCACCGCCTGATCGGAGACGTTGTGCACGCCGACGCCCACCGGCAGGTTGGCGGTCAGTTGGGTGATCCGCTCATGCAAGGCCTTACCGAATGCCTGGACGTTGCCGCCCTTCTGCATGGCAATCGCCAAGCCGATGGCTGGTTGGCCGTTGAAGCGAAATTCCGGGGACGCCGGATCGACGTAGCCGCGACTGATGTCGGCGATGTCGGCCAACCGATAGAAGCGGTCGTTGAGTTTGAGATTGACCTCGGCGAGGTCTTTCTCCGAGGCAAACTGCCCTGAGGTCCGCACTGAAATCCTTTCCGGCCCGGCCTCGATCACCCCCGCCGGGGTCACGGCGTTCTGCGATTGCAGGCTCTGCACCACTTGGCGCTGATCAATGCCCAGCGCCGCCAGTTTGCGCGTGGAGAAATTCAGGTACAGCACTTCGTCCTGCTGGCCGACCATCTCGACCTTGCCCAGCCCCGGCACCCCGCGAATCTCGGCGCGGGCCTGTTCCACGTAGTCACGCAACTGGCGCATGGTCAGGCCATCGGCGGTGAAAGCGTAGATCGAACCGAAGACGTCACCGAACTCGTCGTTGAACCCGGGGCCTTGCATGCCTTTGGGGAACTGGCCGCGAATGTCGTTGATCTTCTTGCGCACCTGGTACCAGATTTCCGGGATGTCCTTGGCACTGGTGGTGTCGCGCAGGTACACGTAGACCGTGGATTCCCCGGGCCGCGTATAGCTTTTCACGTAGTCGAGGGAATCCAGCTCTTCGAGCTTTTTCTCGATGCGGTCGGTGATTTGCTTGAGGGTTTCCTCTTGCGTTGCCCCCGGCCATTTGCTCTGGATCACCATGGTCTTGATGGTGAACGAAGGGTCTTCTTCGCGCCCCAAGTTGTAATACGAGAACACCCCCATCAGCAACGCGACGAACATCAGGTACCAGACGAACGACTGATGCTTGAGGGCCCATTCGGAGAGGTTGAAAGGCCCTTTCATTGACTGTCCTCGTCAAATTTCACTGGTTGCCCCGGTTTGAGGCTGTTTACGCCGGCCGTGATGACGCGCTCGCCGTTTTTGACGCCACCGGCCAGCACCACAGTGCTGCCGGTGCGGCTGATGACCTTGACGTCCCTGGGCGCAACGGTCTTGCTCTGTGTATCGAGGACCCAGATGCGGGGTTTTCCGTCGACCTCTTGCAGCGAGGTAAGTGGCAGTTCGATGCGCGGCTTGATCGCCGAACTCAGGGTGACGCTGATCGCCGTGCCCAAACGAAAGCCAGGCAGCGTTTCAGCGAGGGTCAGGCGCGCACGGCGGGTGCGCGTGGCGCTCTGTGCCTGAGGCTCGATTTCGCGGATGGTCGCGGTGGTGTTGGTGTTCGGGTCGAGTTGGGCGGCGACCTGAAACACCACGTCATCGGGCAGTTGATCGACCAGCGTGTCGGGCAGGTCGATCACCGCTTCCTTGATGTCCGGTTGTGCCAGCGTCACAACTTGCTGGCCAGCGGTGACCACTTGACCGGCCTCGGCGTTCCAAGCGGTGACCACGGCTTTATGGTCGGAGCGCAATTCGGTGTAGCCAAGTTGATCCTTGCTCTGGCTGACCGCTGCCTGGGCCTGATCGAGAGACGCCTGGGTCGTTTTCAACTGAGTCAGGGCATCGTCCAGTTGCGCCTGCGCGCCAACCCCGCGATCAAATAACGACTGCTGACGCTGTGCGTTGGCTTGCGCATTGATCAGCTGCGCCTGGATTTTCGCCAGATCCCCTTGGGCTGAGCGCAATTGGTTTTGCTGGTCGGAAGGGTCAAGGGTGGCCAGCAGCGTATCCTTGGTCACCTCGGTCCCGACATCAACGTTACGACTGGCGATGCGCCCCGCCACGCGAAAGCCGGTATTGCTTTCGTAGCGTGCCTGAATGCTGCCGGCAAATCGGCCCAGATCCTCTTCTTTCAAGGCCTGGACCTTGACCGACAACACCGGGCGTACCGGCTCCGGCGGTGGCTCGTTCTTTGAGCAGGCGCTCAGCACCAGCCCGATGGACAACGCCCATAAAGGCTTCATGGCTTGGCTCCCCCACCCAGATCCTTGTAAGTATTTTCGGCAATCTCGACTTCCATGCCCGGGTGCAGCAATTGCCCACCGGCGATCACGACTTTCTCCCCGCCGGTGAGCCCTTTGCTGATGATGACTTTGCCCGTCAGGTAGCGACCGACCGTGACCGAATGCAACTGGGCCTGACCCTTGTCATCGATCAGCCAGACGGCCGGTTCACTGATGTTTTTGGTCAGGGCCGACCATGGCAATTCAACCGAAGACTTGCCCGCGCCCTTGGCCGTAGCGCTCACCACCGACCCCAGCTGCATGCCCTGCGGCAGACTGTCCAGACCCACCTTGACCTGCACGGTGCCGGACTGGGCGGACACCGCCGGGGTCACTTCGCGCACTTTGCCGGTGGTTTTGATCTCGGGGTTGTCGAGCAGGCTGAGGACAATGGTGTCATCCGTTGGCTTCTCGGCCAGCAGCGCTTCATAGACGTTGAAGACCGCGTCCCGATCGCCATCGCGGGCCAGCCTGAACACCGGCATCGTCGCCTGCACCACCTGGCCGACTTCGGCCTGACGCGCGGTAATGATGCCCGGGGCATCGGCAATCAGTGCGGTGTAGCTCAGTTGATCGCGGGCGTTGGCCAGCTGCGCCTGGGCCGCGCTCAAGGCGCTCTGACTGCTGCGCAACGCCGCCTGCGCCGCGTCGTATTCGCTCTGGCTGGTGTAGCCCTTGGGCAGGAGTTTTTCCTGGCGCACGAACGCCGCGGCGTTCTGTTTGACCAGCGCCTGCTGGGCAACCACTTGGGCCTGCGCCGAATCGACACTGGTCTGCAAATCCTTGGGATCGAGGCGGGCCAGCACTTGCTTGGCCGTCACCCGGTCACCGACATCCACCGAACGCTGGATGATCTTGCCGCCCACGCGAAACGACAGCTCGGTCTGGACCCGGGCCTGAATATCCCCGGTCAGGGTAACCGCGGCCGCGTAGTCAGTCGGTTGCACGACTTGAATGAACACCCTCGGCAAGTATTCCTTAACGGGTTCCTTCTTATCGCACGCCGTCAGCAGAGTGACGACGCTCAAGGCCATGATGACTTTCAATCCGGTGACCGCCATGCAAACTCCTTGGCCTTTTTCTATGTGCAATACGACAGAGAGCTTAGAACAGGATTCAAAGCTTGCACAGCCGGCTTATGAAGAAAAAGTGGGTGATGACGAGCGCTGAAAACGCCTGTTGTAGACGGCTGCGAGTGTTCCTCACTCAGCTTCGCCAGCTCGGCAACCATTGGCCAGGGCTTGCAGCGATTCGGCGTTTTTTTCGAATTTCAGCAGTTTGCAGTCCGGGTGGTTTTTGATCAGCCAGATACCGGATATCACGCAAAAAACTATCTGCGGATTTGCTGTCGCAACGGATGACGACTACTTTCCTTTACGCTGTAGGAGGGGTCTTTTTTTCGAAATACCCCTCCAAGGACCGACAGCTTTTGGCCAGACTCCCTCGGCCGAACCCTCACAAGGAAGAGAAAATGGCTAACGTAACAGTGCCAGAGCGACTGGACCCGCAGGACTTCGTGAAGTTATTGGTGGCGTTGCGCAGGGCATTGAAGGCCGGGGCGGCCTGAGAAGCTTCGGAGAGATCAGGCACTCTGTGGCGGGGGGGTTGCCCCCGTTCGGCTGCGAAGCCGTCGTAAACCCGTCAACGCGATGTACCTGAAAAAACGCATTAACAGGTTTTGGTGCCGCTTTGCGACCCAACGGGGCCAACCCCCCTCGCCACAAGAGCCCCCGACACAGGTAACGCAGGCACAAAAACGCCGACGCTTTATCAGCCGTCGGCGTTGGAAACCTTGAAGGGTTTTGTTGCGGCGTCGAATCAGAACGCCGGCAGAACTGCGCCGCTGTACTTCTTCTCGATGAAGGCTTTCACTTCAGGACTGGTCAAAGCCTTGGCCAGTTTCTGGATGGCAACGCTGTCCTTGTTGTCCGGACGAGCCACGAGGAAGTTCACGTAAGGCGAATCTGCACCTTCGATCACCAGCGCGTCTTTAGCCGGGTTCAGACCCGCTTCCAGCGCGTAGTTGGTGTTGATCATGTCCAGGTCGACTTGATCCAGCACACGCGGCAGCATGGCCGATTCCAGTTCCTTGAACTTGAAGTTGTGCGGGTTCTTGGCGATGTCTTTTGGAGTGGCCAGTGCGTTTTTCGGGTCTTTCAGCTCGATCAGGCCAGCCTTCTGCAGCAGGATCAGGGCACGGCCGCTGTTGCTGCCTTCGTTCGGGATCGCGATGGTCGCGCCATCTTTCAACTCAGCCAGGGTTTTGACTTTCTTCGAGTAGCCGCCGAACGGTTCGACGTGTACGCCGATCACGGTCACAAGGTTGGTGCCTTTGCCTTCGTTGAAGCTTTTCAGGTACGGCAGGGTCTGGAAGTAGTTGGCGTCCAGACGCTTCTGGTCAACCTGTACGTTTGGCTGAACGTAATCGGTGAAGACTTTGATTTCCAGGTCCACGCCTTCTTTGGCGAGGGTTGGCTTGATCAATTCCAGAATCTCGGCGTGTGGAATCGGGGTCGCCGCAACCACCAGTTTCTCGCCAGCCTGGGCCAGGCCAGCAGTCAGGGCAGCCGCCAATGCGGTGAACAACAGAACCTTTTTCATGCAGTGTCCTTATCGAAAATCTCGGTCGTCGTCGACGACGGCTAAATACAAGTGCCAGTGAAGTGCTATCGCTGGCGTGATGCGGACAATACCGGGATTTTTTATTCCCGAACAATATCTTTTATTCACTTTCATATTCCATTTTGTTCATAAAGATCATTGCAGCGTCTGCGTCAGGCTTTCCAGTAAACGCTTGAGCGCGGAACGCTCCGTGGCGGTGCCGTTTTTGATCAGTTGAACCGCTTGCTGTTCGATCTGCGCCAGCGATACGGGCGTCTCCAGCAAATTCAGATGCTCCGGCAAAATCTCGTCGCCGGTGCTCACCAGCAATGCGAAGTGAATGACGTTTTCCAGCTCTCGGGTATTGCCCGGCCAACTGTGCCGTTCCAGCACCCACTGCGCGGCCTCACTGATCAGCGGCACCGGCAGGTCGAGGCGATGGCTGTAGATGCCGAGGAAGTACTCGGCCAACGGCAAAATATCGCCCACGCGGTCACGTAATGCAGGCAGCTCCAGCTGCCCTTCGCTGAGGTAGTGATAAAGCCGCTCATGGAATTTTCCGGCGGCCACTGCCTGGGCCAGATCAATGCTGGTGGCGGCGACCAGACGCACATCCACCGGACTCGGTTGATGTGCGCCCACCCGGGTGACTTCGTGATTCTCAAGTGCTGACAGCAATTTGATCTGAATCGGCAATGGCAAATCGCCGATTTCATCCAGATAGAGCGTGCCGCCATTGGCCGAACCGAACCACCCGGCGCGGCTGCTGGCAGAACCGCTGAAACTGCCGGCGGCATAACCGAATAATTCAGCATCGGCGTAGGTCGGACTGATCGCCCCGCAATTGACTGAAACGAACAACCCGCCGCGATCACTGGCGCGATGGATATGGCGTGCCAGCAATTCCTTGCCCGTACCGGTCTCACCGCGGATGAGCACCGAGATCGAACGCGGGGCCAATTGCTCCAGGTCCTGGCGCAATTGCCGTGAACGTGGATCGACAAACACCAGCGCCTTGGCGCGGATGCTCAGGGGACTTTTTTCAGCATCGGGGAAGGTCAGCAATGGCTGACCGAAGTGTTCGAAGCTCATGACAGACTCCCGCCCAAAACCGTCGGGAAACGGGTAGGCGTTTAAAAAAAGAAAGGGATCAAGCGCGGCGCAGGGCGTGATGTTCCATGCGGTTCTGCAAGCGATAGAGATAGGCGAAACCTTGCTCCCAGCGCTGGTGGCCGGACTTCACATTGATGTGCCCGGCCCCCGCCAAAATACCCGCCTCGGCCCCCCAATTGCGCGCCAGCTCGAGGGCTCGCGGCGCACTCACGGCGCTGTCGTTGTCGGAGCTGACAACCTGACTCGGAAACGGCAACAGGTCGGTGGGAATCGGTGCGAAGTTGCGCAACGCCGGTGCACACGCCGGGCGCTCGACATCCGCTGGCGCGACCAGTAAGGCCCCGCGTACCTGGCGCAAGAACTGCACGGGCGCAGCGGCGGCCCAATGGGCGACGGTGATGCAACCGAGGCTGTGAGCGATCAGAATCACCGGCGTGCTATCGGCGGCAATCGCCTCGGCCAATGCCGCTACCCAATCTTCACGGCGCGGTGTCAGCCAGTCATCTTGCTCCACCCGCGCGCTGTTCGGCAGGCTGTTCTGCCAGTGGCTTTGCCAATGATCTTCCGGCGATCCTTGCCAGCCCGGCACAATCAGGTAGCGAATTGATTCGTTGCGCATGGGGGAGCTCTCCTGCTGCGTGTCTGTTCCTGACCGAGTATAGGGAGGGGATTTATATTCGTTAAGGAATAAGAAGCTATTTATTAAGACCCGTATCGAATATAAAAGCTCACACAAAGGATTTGTGTTTCTGGCGCTGAATAAAAAAAGGGCCGCACCCTGCCAAGGAGACGGCCCCGGAAAACTGAAATCTGTCAGCGCGCGGTAATCACCGATAATTTGGTAATCCCGGCCCGCTCAATCGATGCCATCGCTCGCGCCACCTCGCCATAATTCACCCCGTCATCGGCCTGCAATTGCACGCGCACTTGCGGGTCCTTGGCCTTCGCCGCTTGAAGCTTGAACTCCAGCACATCCGCCTGGATTTCATCCTTGTTGATAAACAGCTTGCCGGCGCCGTCAATGCTCACCACCAACGGGTCTTTCTGCTCCACCGGGGCTACGGCTTCGGTCTTGGGCAGGTTGATCGGAATCGCGTTGGTCAGCAGCGGCGCGGTGACGATGAACACCACCAGCAGCACCAGCATCACGTCCACCAGCGGCGTTACGTTGATTTCGCTCAGCACCTCATCGCTGTCTTGCGTGGAGAACGCCATATCAGGACGCCTCCTTCACTTTGTGCGCGTTGCCCGAGGTAGCAGCTTTGTGCGCCGTCGGGTGGATCAATACGCGGAACGAACTCTTCTGCGCCAGGCTGTAGAAGTCATGGGCGAAGTCATCCAGGTCCGCCGCCGTCAGTTTCAAACGGCGTAGAAAATAGTTGTAAACCAGCACCGCCGGCACCGCGACGGCAATCCCCACGCCCGTCGCCACCAAGGCCGCACCAATCGGCCCCGCCACCGTTTCCAGGCTCGCCGAGCCCGCCGCGCTGATGCCTTTCAACGCTTCCATGATTCCCCACACCGTGCCGAACAAACCAATGAACGGCGAGGTGCTGCCGATACTCGCGACCACGGCCAGACCGGTTTCCAGCGAACGACGCTCACGCACGATCTGCTGTCGCAACGCACGCTCCAGTCGATCCTGATGGTTGATCGCCTGGCTCAAATCATTCGCCTGTGGCGCCTCACCGACCTGTATCGCCGCATAGCCTGCTTGTGCCACTCGGGCCGCTGCGCCGGGCTGTGTCTCGCTCAACTCGGCCGCTGAATCCAGACTCGACGCGGCCCAGAATTGCTTGTGAAATTTACGGTCTTGCGCCTTGAGGCGGCCGAACTGCACGCCCTTGAGCAATGCCAGGCCCCATGTGGCGACGGAAAAAACCACCAGCAGCCAGATCACCGCGCTTTCGATGGATTCAAGTGGAGATGCCAGTAACGTCATGATGAATTCCTCGTGTTTGGGAGCCGAGCTTGCTCGCGATGGCGATTCCAGACACACCGCGAGCTTAGCGTCGGTTGATTACTAATTAATGAATCTTGAAATCGATGGGCACGCTGACCCAGCCGTCCAGGGCGACATCACCCTGCTTGGCCGGTACGAAACTCCAACGTTTCACAGCATTCAGCGCGGCTTCGTCGAGGGCATCGCGACCACTGCTTTTCTGAATCTGGATCTCGCCGGGCTTGCCGTTGGCGAGCACATGCACGCGCAGCAACACCGTGCCTTCCCAACCGCGACGCTGAGCCAGCGCCGGGTATTCCGGCGCCGGATTTTTCAGGTACGCAGCACTGGCCGAAGCCGGTGTCACCGGCGCGGGCGCCGGGGGTGCAGGCGGCGCGGCGACCGGGGCTGCCGGTTGTGGCGGCGCCGGCGGTTGCTCGACGGCTTTGGGCGCCGGCTTCGGCACGGGTTTGGCGACAGGCTTGGGCTTTGGAATCGGTTTGGGTGGCGGTGGTTTTACCGCCAGTTCGTCTTCGACCGGAGGCGGCGGTTCGACCACCGGTTGTACCGGCTGCGGCGGTGGTGGCTGGACCACGGGTGGCGCCGGGCGCGAGAACTCGATGGTCATCGGCGGAATCTCCGGCGGCACAATCGGCAGCGCTTTCACCGGCTGCTGATTCACCCAATAAATCACCGCGCCATGCACCAGCAGCGCCAGCACACCGAGCAGAATCGCTTCCCGTCGACTCAGAATGCCTTTGGGCGTGCGCTGCAAACGCAGCTGGCCCAAGGGCACGCGGTGCGGCCGGCCGAGGTCGACCAACTCACCACTCGGCGCCTGGCGCCAGAGCACCTCATGTGCGCTGGCAGCGGTCTGGACATTGCCCATTGTTTAACTCCCTGCGGTCTCTTTGCGATCACCCGAAACGCCGCGCCTGACATTCCCCCGCACGACGTGTCGATGGATGAATCATTGGCGAAGGCGCTTATCTCTCAAAGTAATCTTTAAAGTTATGTTTAGACTAAAAACGAATATAAAAAACGCCCGTTTCTCGCCAGGGCCCGCCGTACAAGGGCTCTGGCGCGGCAGCGAAAAGTCCATGCTTTGGCGGCATCCAAAGTATTCATCGCAAGCATGGTTTCTCGCCGGTTTTGGCCAGGTTTCAGCGGCTGGCGCTGGCTTGCTGACTGCTCACAGCGGGCGCAATCACCGCCGTTTCGGAGCGCGGCGTCCCCTGCGGCACCCAGTCGTAACTTACCGGTAACGCGCGATAGACCCAGTTGCTGATGGCATCGCTGCCCGGCGCTTTGCCGAGGTAAGGACTGACGTACTCCCAGACGTTTTCACCGCTCGCCGTCACCTGGAAGAACCGTCCGTTCATGCCTTCGTCGATCAATGTGTTGCCATTGGGCAAACGTCGCGCGCTGCTGATGAAGGAGCTGTAGAACGCCCAACCCGGCTGCTTCGAATTGGCCGCGCTGTACTGCCACACCATCTGGTTTTTCACCGGGTCGATTTCCAACACCCGCGACCCGCTGATCAACCCGAGCGTGACCGATGGATACCCCGCCGAACCCTGGTTATCGAACACCAGCAAATTGCCCGCGCCAGGCAGGCCGGCGGGGATGATGTGAGCGTCATGCTGACCAACGAACTGATCCACCGGACGGGGCAGTTTCTGCGCGGTTTTCGGATCGATCAGCGGCAGATTCGGGCCGAGACGCCAGACCACTTTGCCGCTGTGCTTGTCGATGATTGCGATGAAGTTGGCGTTGCGCGAATCGAGCAGCAGGTTGTCCGGGTTGAAGCGTTTGTCACCGGCATCGAACCACTTGTTCGGGCCGACAAGGCTGAGGTTGTTGATGTGCAGGTAGTCCGGGTTATCGCTGGCGTACACCAACTTCAGCTGCTCAGGCGTGAAGCCGAATTCACCCAGATGCTCGGACGCCAGCCACTGCCATTTCACCTCGCCTTTGGCGCTGACTTCGTAGATGGCATCGTCGATCACCTCGGGGACTTTGAAGCCCTCGACCTTGTGCACCTTGTTCGCCAGCACCACGGTGTTGCCGTTGCTCAGGCGGCGCTGATCATGGTGCTGTTGCGCGGCGCCACCGGGCGCCTTGTCGCCCCACTGCCAGACGACTTTACCGTTCCAGTCCAGTTCGCCGACGCTCTGATTGCCCAGACCGTTGCCGGCAGAACCGAGTGTGCCGGGGTCCTTGTCACTCAGTTGCAGCAGCACGTGACCGCGCTCGCCGCCGACCAGTTTCGGGTCGATGACAGCTGACGGAAAACCCGCCTGCGGCCAGGTTTTCACCTCGTTGCCGTTCATGTCGATCAGGTGCGTCTGCTTGTCCGCGCCGCTGAAAATCACGTACTGATTAAAGGCCTTGGCCGGGTCGTAACGGGTCACGCCCGTGGGATAAACGCTCGGCGCCGCAAACGCGCCGGCACTGAATACCGCACCAGACAACAACACCGGTAAAGCCGTTTTGATACTCATCATAATGACGCTCCTTGAATGACGAATCAGAAGTCGTAGCGACCGGTCAGGCCGAGGGTGCGTGGCGTGCCGAGCAGGCCTTCATATCCGCCGTTGGAGGCGGTCCACAGGGTCGTGTAATAGGTTTTGTCGAAGGCGTTTTTCAGCCACAGCGAGACATCCCACTGGCCTTGGTTGAAGTCGCCACGCAGGCCGGTCGACAGGTTGACGATGGCGTAGCTCGGGATCTGCCCGAAGTCGGAATCCTCGACTGTGCCAACCGCTTTCGAACGGAAGGCGTAGCTGCCGGTGACGTATTCCTCGAGGCCGTTGCTGAGGTTCCATTTGTATTCGCCGTTGGCGTTGCCGATCCATTTCGAGGCGCCGACCACTTGATGGCCGCTCAAGTCGCAAGAGGCTGGTGCGCCGGGGGCCAGGCTGACTTCCGGTGGGCACGGCGCATCTTTGTACGAGAGGTAGCTGACGTCGTTGTACGAACCGTTGATGTTCAACGTCAGGCCGCGCAACGGGATCAGCGTGCTGTCGAATTCCACGCCGCGCGAGCGAACGGAACCGGCGTTGGTCAGGTATTGCACGCGGTTGACGTCGTCATAGGCGTTGGTCTGATAAGCGTTGACCTGGGTCCAGAAGACGTCGGCGTTGAGTTGCAGGCGACGGTCCCAGAGGGTGCTCTTGAAACCGAGTTCGGCGTTGTTGGCGCGCTCGGTGCCGACCAGCAACGAGTCAGCACCAGCGACGGGCGCGGAGCCGACGCCGAGGTTCACGCCACCCGATTTCTCGCCGTGGGACAGGGTCGCGTAACCGAGCAGGTCTTCGGTGAAGTGGTAGCTGAGATTCAACAGGCCGGAAGGGCTGGAGCTGTATTGATTCAAATCACCGGAGTCATAGGCACCAGCGCGACCGCGCCGGGCGGTGGCCGCCGCCCCTGTCACGGTGGCGCCGCCCAACGGTGCGTTGCGAGTCACCCAGGCATTTTTTTCTTCGTAGGTGCCACGCACACCCGCCGTGAAATCCAGCCGTTGAGTGAGGTGCCAGGTGCCTTGGGCGAACAGCGCGAAGCTGTTGGTTTCGATATGGCCGTTGCCGACACTGTCGACGTTGGCCAATGCGCCGCGTGGCGTACCGTTCCAGATGTCCGCTTGCGGGCCGTAATAGGCAAAGGACTTGTTGTCCAGGTCGGAGCCAAAGTAGTAGGCGCCAAGCACGTAGTCGAAGAATTCGCCCTTGGGTGAGGCCAGTCGAAACTCCTGCGAATACTGTTTATCTTCCACCGAGACACCGGCATTGAACGTCGCGGGCACGTTCAGGCCGTCGTCGTTGCGCGGGGTGAAATTCCACCAGCGGTAGGCGCTGATGGAGGTCAGGGTAAAGTCGCTTGGCAAGGTCCAGTTGGCCTCGACCGAGGTGCCGCCCTGATGCACGGTGACGTGCTGGTCGTTGTCCAGATTGACCTTGCGGTGTGGACCGTTGACTAGCGTCGCGCCGGCGGCGTTAGCGCGAGCCTGGTAAAGATTGACGCCATTGATGGTCGGCCCGGTGTTGAACAACACGCGGGTACCGGCGCTAGAGTCTTCTTCGTTGTAATCACCAATCCAGCGCAGGTTGAACGATTCGTTGGGTTTGAACAGCAACTGCCCACGGAAGCCTTCACGCGAACCACCATTCAACTCATGGCCGTTGAATTCGTTTTTGATGTCGCCGTTGCTGCGGGTCCGATACGCGGAAAATCGCCCGGCGAGTTCATCGTTCAATGGACCGGAAACAGTGCCCTTGGTCTGGAAATAACCGTCCTCGCCGACCGAGGTTTCGATGCTGCGTTCAGGGGTGAAGGTCGGCGCGCGGGTGTTGATGTTGATCACGCCCGCCGTGGTGTTTTTGCCGAACAGCGTGCCTTGCGGACCGCGCAGCACTTCAAGCTGTTCGATGTCCATCAGGTCGAACACGGCCATGCCCGGCCGACCGAGGTAAACGTTGTCGATGTAGAGGCCGACACTGCCTTCCAGACCGTCGCTCGCCGGGTTGTTGCCCAAGCCTCGGATCGACACACTGGACTGACGAGCGTGCATGTAGGCGACGTTGACGCTGGGCACCAGTTGCTGCAAATCCTGGATGCGATAGACCCGCTGGGTTTCCAGCACCTGGCCGCTGACCACGCTCATCGGCGTCGGTACATCCTGTGAGCTTTCCTCGCGACGGCGGGTGGTGACGGTGACGGTTTCCAGTTGAGAATTGTCGGCCGTGGCTTTGCGGGCGGGGGCCGATGCAGGGGCGGCGGTATCGGCCGCATAACCCTGGGTCCAACTGGCGCTCCCCGCCAGCAACAGGGCCAGGGGCAGGCGTTTGAGCCGCCGGGGTGTGAGAGGTGAAGCGAGGTTCAACGGACTCATAAAGCGGCTCCAGATCAAAAAACACACAGCGGCTGAGCAGCGATGCATATTCTTTAAAGTTATTTATTTATGTTTTTACAAAGATTTACTGCATAAGAGATAGCCTTTATAAGGAGTCGACCTAATGCATATCCAATGCATTTCCCCGATATTTTTTATGTGAAAAATGCATATCGATTTACGCCAGCTCCGCCACTTCATCGCCCTCGCCGATCAGCGCAGCTTCGTTGCGGGCGCGCTGGCGGTGAACCTGTCGCAATCGGCGTTCAGCCGTAGCATTCAGGCGCTGGAACACAGCGTCGGATGTCAGTTGGTGGATCGTGGCCGCAAGGACCTGGCGCCGACCAAGCAGGGGCAAATGCTGCTCGAGCACGCGCGGCGACTGGTCAGCGGCGCGCAGCAGATGGCCAACGAGATCAGCCAGTTCAATGGCCTGGAGGCCGGTGAGTTACGCTTCGGTTGCGGTCCGGCGCCGGCAGCGGGATTGATCCCGCGCGCCATCGGCAGCTTCATCGGGCGCTACCCGAAAGCACGGGTGCAGTTTCAGGTGGATGACTGGCAGAGCTTGAGCAAGCGCCTGCTCAGTGAAGAGTACGAATTTTTCGTTGCGGACACCCGTTACTTCGAGGCCGATCCGGATTACCTGACCCAGCGTCTACGCCCACGCAAATGGCATTTCTGCTGCCGCGCCGGGCATCCTCTGGCTGCTCGCGAAAGCGTCAGCGCCGAGGAATTGATGAGCTATCCGATGGCCGTCAGCATCCGTCCGCCGAACTTGCGCAAAGTCATCGTCGACTTGAGCGGCCGACCGGACTTCACCCCCAATGTCGAATGCGAAAACAGCTACAGCCTGTTGAGTGTGGTGATGCGCTCGGAGGCAATTGGCATTATCGGCGCCTATTCGGACGCACTGCACAACGCCAAAGGTGAGTTGGTGTGCTTGAAGGTCGACGGGTTGGCGGATGATCTGGAGGAACTGTATACGCGGTATGGGATTGTCAGCCGGGCGGGGTATCGGATGTCGCCGCTGGCCGAAGCGATGATTGCGCAGATAAAGGCGATTGATGAGCAGGATGAGGAAGTGTGTTCGCTGGATAATCTTGCTGTCTGATCAACCGCTATCGCGAGCAAGCTCGCTCCCACAGTTGATCTCCAGTGTATGCAAGACCAATGTGGGAGCGGGCTTGCTCGCGAAGGCGTCAGCCCAGGCAATGATGCAACCACTGCGTCAACACCATTCCCCAAATGCACTTGCGCCAACCCCACCCCTCCAGCGAAAACCCTCACCTGTATTCTGATCGGTGAACCCCATGCCCAACCCCCAAAACCCCGTGCGCAATGTGCTCTACATCATGTGCGATCAACTGCGCCGCGATTACCTGTCCTGCTACGGTCACCCGCACCTGCACACGCCGAACATCGATCGCCTGGCCGACGCCGGCGTGCGTTTCAGCCGCGCGTACACCCAAGGCACCATCTGCGGGCCCTCACGCATGTCGGCCTACACCGGGCGTTATGTCAGCAGCCATCAAGTGGCGTGGAACGCCGTGCCCTTGCCACTGGAAGAGCTAACCATTGGCGACTATCTGCGCCCCCACGGCATCCGCACCGCACTGGTTGGCAAGACCCACGCCACCCCTAATCTCGATGCCTTGCAACGGCTGGCCATCGACCCTGAGCAGGCCGAGACGCTGAACGAAGTCGGCTTCGAAGCGTACGTTCGCCATGACGGCATCTTCCCCGACGACCCGCTGTTCGACGACAAACGCGAATCCGCGCCCTACACCCATTACCTGCGCGACCTCGGTTTCGAGGGTCGCAACCCGTGGCACGAATGGGCCAACGCCGCCGAAGGTGATCAGGGCGAAATCCTCAGCGGCTGGAAAATGCGCAACGCCCACTTGCCCGCTCGCGTTCCCGAACAGCATTCGGAAACCACCTACACCACCGACCGCGCTATCGACTTCATCGCCGAGCAAGGCGAGCAGCCATGGTGCCTGCACTTGTCGTACATCAAACCCCACTGGCCCTACATCGCACCGGCGCCGTACCACGCCTTGTATCGCGCAGAGCAGGTGATCGACCCTGTGCGTGCGGTGCTTGGTGAGGAAAGCGATCACCCGGTTTACAGCGCGTTTCGTCAGCATGAAGAGGGCCTGAATTTTTCCAGGGATGACGTGCGTTTGAACGTGATTCCGACGTACATGGGATTGATCAAACAGGTCGACGATCAGCTCGGGCGCCTGTTCGACTTTTTGCAAAGTAACGGCCGCTGGGATGACACGCTGATCGTGTTCACCAGCGACCACGGCGACTTCCTCGGCGATCACTACCTGGGTGAAAAAGAGTTTCTGCTGGAGCCTGCGGTGGGGATTCCGCTGATCGTTCGCGACCCGCGTCCGGCGGCCGATATCACCCGGGGTTCGGTGGATGATCGGCTGGTGGAAACCATCGACGCGTTGCCGACCTTTCTTGAAGCCCTTGGTTTGCCGAGCGCCGAGCATCGACTCGAGGGGCGGTCATTGATTGCGTTGCTGCACGGCGTTGAAACCGACTGGCGCCGCTATGCGATCAGCGAGTATGACTATGCGTTCCAGGCACCGGCGCGCGAACGCTTGGCGCAACCGATCGACCGTTGCCGCATGACCATGGTGCGCAGCGAGCGCTGGAAATATCTGGCGTACGACGGCTTTCGGCCGCAGCTGTTTGATCTGCTCAACGATCCGCAGGAGTTGCGGGATCTGGGGGCTGATCCGGCGTTTGCCTCGGTTCGCGAGGAGCATGCGGGGTATCTGTTTGAGTGGGTGCGGGGGTTGAAACGCAGGACGACCATCAGTCATCAGGAGATCGATTTGCGTGGGCAGCGGTTTCGTTATGGCGAGCCGCAAACCGAGAAAATGGTCCAGATCGGCGTGTGGTAGAAAAGCATCGCGAGCAGGCTCACTCCTACACTGGATCTCTGTAACGCCGTAGATCCCCTGTAGGAGCGAGCCTGCTCGCGAAAGCGTCCGATCAGACGCCGCTGAGTTCAGCTCCCTTGATCGTCTGACTCCGCTGCCCCGCCACCCCGACCGGCACTTCACCTTTGAGCGTCACACGCCGCACCACCCGATCCTGGGTCCCGTAGTCATCCACCGCGTAATGCTGCGTCGAACGGTTGTCCCAGATCGCCACATCACCGGCCTTCCAGCGCCAGCGCACGGTGTTCTCCTGACGAATCACATGGCTTTGCAGCAACCCGAACAGGTGCGCCGAATCCGCCTGCGAATAGCCCTTGATGCGCTTGACGAAATGCCCCAGCAGCAAGCTCTTCTCGCCGCTGATCGGGTGTACACGCACCACCGGGTGCTCGGTTTCGTAAACGGTCGACGTGAAGATTTTGCGGTAGCGCTCCAGCTTCTCGGCCGACACGTCAGGCTTGGCGCCAGCGTAGTCATATTCATTGCTGTGCACGGCCACGAGCTTGTCCGCCAGCTCACGCAGTTCCGGCGAGAGCTCGTTGTAAGCGGTCGCGGTGTTGGCCCACACCGTGTCGCCGCCAAATGCCGGCGCCACGACCGAGCGCAGGATCGAAGCTTTCGGGTAAGCCTCGACGAACGTTACGTCGGTGTGCCACGAGCTGGCGCGCTGACCTTCGGCCCCATCGAGTTCCAGCAGAAAACGAGTGCCTTCACGCACCGGCACCGTCGGATGCGCCACCGGTTCACCGAGCAAATGAGCAAACGCTTCCTGGCGTTGATCGTCGAGCTCGGTCTGCTCGCGGAAGAACACCACCTTGTATTGCACCAGCGCCTGTTGAATGGCTTCGACGGTACTGGCGTCCAGCTCACCGGACAG
This sequence comes from Pseudomonas sp. FBCC-B1667, assembly GCF_059133255.1. NCBI lineage: Bacteria > Pseudomonadati > Pseudomonadota > Gammaproteobacteria > Pseudomonadales > Pseudomonadaceae > Pseudomonas > Pseudomonas sp. FBCC-B1667. Next base: position 6,756,654 of record NZ_CP101437.1, read on the forward strand.
TTGCACGCCGCGGATTTCGGCACCAATGCGACCGGCCACCGGATGGATTTCGAGCGCGTGAACAGCGGGTTTTACAGCTAAAGCGGCATTGCTCATGGGTAGACCCTCTATCGGATTGCTGACGGTTGAGTGCCAGCGAAACAACGCTCTATCTATATTCGTTTTAGATCTAATAGATATTCACATGCTTCGTTGACGGAATAAGAGCTTGCATTTAAAACCTCAAGCAACCCTCGTCGCAAATGCCTTCGAGCTATTTTTAGGATGCCGGGAAAGCATATGGATCTTCGTCAGTTGCGCTACTTCATCGCCCTCAACGAACACCGCAGTTTCGTCCGCGCGGCCGACGCCATGGGCATTACTCAACCGGCGTTCAGCCGCAGCATTCAAGGGCTCGAGCAAGAGTTTGGCTGTGTGCTGGTGGACCGCGGCAACAAGGATCTGCGCCCCACGCCCGAGGGCCAGGTGCTGCTGCAACACGCCCTGACGCTGGTTCAGGGCGCGGCCTTGCTCAGCGCTGAAGTGACGCAGATGACCAAGCTCGATGCCGGCGAATTGCGCTTCGGATGCGGCCCGGCACCCGCGGTAAAACTGGTGCCGGATGCCGTGGCCCGGTTCATCAACGCGCACCCGAAAGTGCGCACCCGTTTCGAAGTGGACAACTGGGAAAAACTCAGCCGCGCCTTGAGTCGCGAAGAGATCGAATTCTTCATCGCCGACATCCGCCATTTCGAAGCCGACCCGAACTTCCAGACCCGAGCGCTGACACCCAAGCGCGGGGTATTTTTCTGCCGGCCCGGGCATCCGCTGCTGGCCAAGGAAAGCCTGTCGACCAACGACATGTTTGATTACCCGCTGGCCACCACGCTGATCCCGCCGGGCATTCGCAAGTTGTTGGCGAATCTCAGTGGGCGGATGGACTTCTCACCAAGTATCGAGACCGAACATTTCCCGGCGCTGGTGAAGATCGTGCTGCAGTCGAATGCGATTGGCGTCGGCACTGAAGAGGCATTTATTGAGGACATTGCCCAAGGGTCGCTGGCGTTGCTGCACTGGCGCAATTTGCCGCAGAACATTGAAAGCATGAGCGCGCGGTGCGGGATTGTGAGTCGCACGGGGTTTCGGTTGTCGCCGGCGGCGCGGGCAATGATTGAAGTATTGGTGGCGGTGGATTCACAGCAGATTGATGTCGCGGTTTAGGGCCTCATCGCGAGCAAGCTCGCTCCCGCAGTTGATCTCCAGCGAACACACAATTTGTGAACACTAAAGACCCCCTGTGGGAGCGAGCCTGCTCGCGACGGCGTGCGCATGGACGCCAGAGATTTAAAGCTTGGCAGCCGCCAACTCAGGCGCCACCCAATCGCTCACCTTGAACGGCTTGCGAATCAGCTTCTGTTGCGAAGCGAGATCCACCGCATCCTGCAACTTGCCAAGGAACACCGGATCCAGCGTCGACGGGAACACTTCACTGAGTTTCTGATCCTGCAAATCCCGCGTGAGAATCACCGGTGGATAACTCGCCAGCCCCGACACCAGATCGATGTACGCCTGCTTGTTGCTGTCCTGCGTCAGCCACGCCACCGCCTGCTGCTGCGCCTTGAGCAGTTTGGCGACCGCCTCGGGGTGTTCGTCGACAAACTTTCCAGTGCCGACCAGTACGGCTTGAACACTACCCGCGCCGCCGAGATCCTTGGTGCTCAGCGGCAACTCGGCCAAACCTTTTGCCTGCAACGCGGCCAACCCGGAGCTGCCCCAGGACGCGTCGATCTGCTTGGCCGCGAGTGCCGCGACGGCACCGCTGAAGTCGAGGTTGATGACCTTCACGTCCTTCTCGCTCAACCCCTGGCTGGCCAACGCCGCATCAAAGGACAATTGGGTGGCGGTGCCCCGGAAGATCGCCACGCGTTTGCCTTTGAGGTCTTGCAGCGTCTTGATCCCCGAACCGGGTATCACGCCCAGATACTGCTTCACACCCCGCGCGGAGGCACTGAGCAGCCGGGTGTCCAGACCGTTTGACTTGCCGATGATGGCGGCCAGGTCCCCCAGGTAAGCCAGGTCCACCTGGCCATTGGCAAACGCTTCGTTGATCACTGGCCCTGCGCCCTTAAAGAAACTCCACTGGATCTTGATGCCCTGATCGGCGAAGGCTTTTTCAAACACCTGCTGGTCACGCAGCACGTCCACCACGCCGCCACCGCTGTGCTGGGTACCGGCGCTGAGGTCGGGCACCGCGATGCGGATTTCCTTCAGTTCGGCGGCGTTGACGGTGAATGCCAGCAACCCCGCGAGAGCCGGTGCGGCAAACAGACTGATGACACGTTTGAAGGGAAGGCTCATGGGTGTGGCTCCTGATGGCGACGGGCATTGAGGCGCTGAAAGTAGGCGCAATCGGCACCAACGCTTAAATACTAAAAATTCACATTTTTAGATCATTAAGTCCTAAGCAAGTGTCGCCGGGCATCGTGGGGCGGTATGCATAACCAGCATCAAAAATATTCTCCGAATGCATTGGATGCGCGTCGGCTGTCAGCCTTAAATGGCTTGGCTTATCTCTCAATAGCATTGACATTACTTTTTATAGATCGATTTTGCATAGCCGACAACGGAGGTCGCCCATGGCCCGTGTTTCCCTGCTCTGCCTGCCTTTGGCCGCCCCGTCGCTAAGAGCCAAGCCCCTGTGGCCGAGGTTGAGTCAACGGTTATTGCCCTGGTTGCTGCCGACCGCCCTTTTTGCGCTTTGGTGGTTGGCCAGCCGCAATCACTGGATGAGCGAGCAGATCCTGCCGGCACCTTCGATGGTCTGGAACAGCGCGGTGGAACTGTCCCAAGGCGAGTTATGGGGTCACTTGTGGATCAGCCTGCAACGGCTGTTCCGGGGCCTGCTGGCCGGGGTCAGCGCCGGGGCTGCATTGGGTGCGGCGCTGGGTTTCAGTCGCCGACTGGAACGCCTGGTGTTCCCGACATTCGCCGGGTTGGCCCAGGTGCCGACCTTGGCCTGGATCCCGCTGTTCATGGTGTTTTTCGGCATCGGCGAAGTGCTGAAACTGGTGGTGCTGATCAAGGCCATTGTGGTGCCCGTCACGCTGCACACACTGGTCGGCGTACGCGATGCGCAACCCAAATTACGCGAAGCCGCAGCGGTGTTGCGCTTGCCGCCACGGCTGCTGATCCGACGGCTGGTGTTGCCCGCTGCATTGCCGGCGTTCATGGCAGGCGTGCGCCTCGCATTGGCCGCTGGCTGGACGTCATTGCTGGCGGTCGAACTGCTCGCCTCCAGCGAAGGCATCGGCTACTTGATGGTGTGGGCGCGGCAGTTGTTCATGCTCGACATCGTCTTCGTCTGCATCGTAGTAATCGGTGTGATTGGCGTGGCGATGGATCGCGGCATCGGTTGGCTGGACAAAAAACTGGTGCACTGGCCGCACCCCGCGACGGCTGAAATCCGTCGCGGCCCACGTTACGAAGGCTGGCAGCGTCTGCAACCGTGGCTATTGCCTCTGACGTTGCTGGTGCTTTGGCAAGTAACGACGGATCTGCAGTGGATCGACGCCAACATTCTGGTCAGCCCGCTGGCCGTGCTGGAGACCACGGGGAACGGCTTGCTCGACGGCACGTTGATCAGCGGCATGGCCCTGAGCCTGGGGCGCACCCTTGGCGGTTTGTTGCTGGGTGGCGGGCTCGGATTTGCGCTGGGCCTATTGCTGGGACTGTCGCGCAGCAGTGAGCGTGTGTTTGGCCCGACGCTCGCCGCCATCCGCCAGATTGCGATTTTCGCCTGGGTGCCTTTGCTCACTGCTTGGTTCGGTCTGGGGGAATTGGCCAAGTGGGTATTCGTCGCCCTCGCCGCCTTCTTCCCGTTGTTTATCGCCACCCAACGCAGCGTCGCCAACCTCGCGCCGCACCTCAACGAAGTGGCGCAGGTGTTGCGCCTGAGCCTTGGACAACGGTTGCGCAGGCTGGTCCTGCCGGGTGCCGCGCCGGGGATTTTTGCCGGCCTGCGCCTGAGTCTGATTTACGCGTGGCTCGGCACCATCGGCGCCGAATATTTCATGCCGTCCAACGGCGGCATCGGCAGCCAGATGATCGGCGCCCAGCAACTGCTGCGCATGGACCTGATCATGGCCGGCATGTTGCTGGTCGGCCTCACCGGCGCCCTGCTCAACCTCATCGGCCAACGCCTCGAAATCCGCGTTACTCGCTGGAGACACGCATGAACGCACCGATTGTCAGCTTCAACCACGTGGGCAAATCCTTCGACGTCGACGGCTTTGAGCTGGAGGCGATTCGCGACTTCAACCTGGACATCGCCGAAGGTGAATTTGTCGCCATCGTCGGCGCCAGCGGCTGTGGCAAATCCACGTTGCTGCGGCTGTTGGTCGGGCTCGACACACAGTTTCGCGGCCAGATCACCGTGGATGGCAAAGCCGTCAGCGGCATCGGTGGCGAGCGCGGCATTGTCTTTCAGGAGCACCGTTTGTTTCCGTGGCTGACGGTGGCCGACAACATCGGCCTGGGCCTGGTCAACGAACCCCTGAGCAGCGAACAGAAGCTCAAACGCGTCAGCGATTTCATCGAGCTGGTGGGCCTGAGCGATTTCACCCGCGCCTACCCGCATCAACTCTCCGGCGGCATGGCGCAGCGCGTGGCGATTGCCCGCGGCCTGGTGGCCAGCCCACGCATTCTGCTGCTGGACGAACCCTTCGGTGCCCTGGATGCACTGACCCGCCAGCAGATGCAGGACGAGCTGTTGGCGATTCGGTCGCGGGCAAAAATCACCACGATTCTGGTCACCCACGATGTCGAGGAAGCGATCTTTCTCGCGGACCGGGTGGTGGTGATGGAGCCGCGTCCGGGGCGGATCAAGCAGGTGGTTGATATTGCCCTGCCGCATCCGCGCCAACGCAGCAGTTTCGACTTCCATCAATTGCGCGAAGAACTGCTGCACGAACTCACCAGCGACGACCACTACCAAGCGCCCGTACCGGTGCAGGTGCGTGATCTGCCGCTGTCTTTCATTGCCTGCTGAACTGGAGATTCCTGATGCCGCAACGTCCCAATTTTTTAGTGATCCTGGCCGATGACCTGGGCTTTTCCGATATCGGCGCGTTCGGCGGCGAAATCGCCACGCCGAACCTCGATGCGCTGGCCTGCAACGGTTTGCGCCTGACCGACTTCCACACCGCACCAACCTGCTCGCCGACCCGCTCGATGCTGCTCACCGGCACCGACCACCACATCGCCGGCATCGGCACCATGGCCGAAGCGCTGACCCCGGATTTGATTGGCAAACCGGGTTACGAGGGTCACCTCAATGACCGCGTGGTGGCGTTGCCAGAGTTGTTGCGTGAGGCCGGTTATCAAACGCTAATGAGCGGCAAATGGCATTTGGGCCTGACGGCTGAACTCGCACCCCACGCACGGGGTTTCGAGCGTTCGTTTTCGTTGCTGCCCGGCGCCGCCAACCATTACGGTTTCGAACCGACCTACGATGAACAGACACCCGGCCTGCTGAAGTCCACCCCGGCGCTGTACATCGAGGACGACACGTTCATCGATGAATTGCCGAAGGATTTCTATTCCTCCGATGCCTTCGGCGACAAGCTGCTGGAGTACCTCAAGGAGCGTGATCAGACCCGACCCTTTTTCGCTTATCTGCCGTTTTCCGCGCCGCATTGGCCGTTGCAGGCGCCGGCCGATGTCGTCGAAAAATATCGCGGTCGGTATGACGCGGGGCCAGAAGTGCTCCGACTCGAACGTCTTCAGAAACTCAAATCCCTGGGGCTGATAGAAGCCGATGTCGAGCCGCATCCGCTGATCCAGCTCAGCGCGCAATGGGACGCCTTGAGCGTCGAGCAACGGCAGATTTCCGCGCGGGCCATGGAGGTTTATGCGGCGATGGTCGAGCGCATGGACTGGAACATCGGGCGCGTCGTCGACTACCTGCGCCAGCAGGGGCAACTGGACAATACCTTCATTCTTTTCATGTCGGATAACGGCGCCGAGGGTGCGCTGCTCGAGGCGTTTCCAAAGTTCGGGCCGGAACTGCTGGCGTATTTGAATCAGCATTACGACAACAGCCTCGACAACATCGGTCGCGCCAATTCTTACGTCTGGTATGGGCCGAACTGGGCACAAACGGCGACCGCGCCCTCGCGGTTGTTCAAGGCGTTTACCACCGAGGGTGGAATTCGCGTGCCGGCGCTGGTGCATTACCCGCAACTGGCGCTCAAGGGACAGATCAGCCATGGTTTTGGCACGGTGATGGACATCACGCCGACCATTCTCGACCTGGCCGGTGTGCGGCATCCGGGCAAACGCTGGCGTGGCAAGGACGTGGCGGAAGTTCGCGGGAAATCGTGGCTGGGGTTTTTATCGGGTGAAACGACGCAGGTGCATGACGAACACACCGTCACTGGGTGGGAGTTGTTTGGGCGACGGGCGATTCGCCAGGGGCAATGGAAGGCGGTTTACATCCCGGGGCCGGTGGGACCGGCGACCTGGCAGCTTTATGATTTGGGGAGTGACCCGGGGGAGATTCATGATTTGGCGTTGAGTCAGCCGGAGAAGCTCAGCGCCTTGATCGAGCATTGGCAGCAGTATGTGGATGAGACTGGGGTGATATTGAGTGAGTCGCCGTTTCAGCCGGATTGATGTTGCCTGAAAGATCGTTATCGCTGGCAAGCCAGCTCCCACAGTGGATTGTGTCGAACACAATAGATGTGAACGACACTTAACCCTGTGGGAGCTGGCTTGCCAGCGATTAGGTCCATATTGTCAACCATCAAGCTTGAGCCGTACGCACCTTTTCCCCCACCACATCTTCCTTGCGCTCAAACCGGTTCGCCCGCCAAAACGTCCCGAAATCATTGAACCGCACGCCCATCTCGCGCATCACTTTATGCGCCACCGGCACGGTCATCTGGCGGATGTAAAACGGTTCCTTTACCACAAAGTGATGGATGCCGTGGCTGCTGCCGAAGTTGAAGCAGAACGCCTGCAACGGCCACAACCACCAGGCGTTCAGCACCTGACACTGCTGCATCACGTTGCCCGACTCGATGTCGCCGTAGTAGTGCATGTTCGAGCTGATGAAGTGCAGGCAGAACGTGCGCAACACGTTCGGGCCGATGATCACCACGGCCGCGATGTCGATCACCTGCATCACCGACAACGTCGTTGCCGACCACTCGATTGGCGCGCCCATCAGCGATGCGATGCCATTGGCCGCATGGAAGCCGAGGAACACGTACCACGCACCCCAATGCACCAGTGCCAGCGGTGCGTAGACCTTCAGCGTGCGCTGGACGATGCTGAATTTATGCGCCCAGGTCTTGGCTCGCAGCATGCGGATGAACGACGACATCATGTTGTCACCGACCATCAGCAACCGCGCAATCCCCCAAGGTTCGCCGTTGGTGATCGCCCGCTCTTCCATATCCGTCTCCGTGCCGGAAACCTTGTGGTGATTAAGGTGCAGATGCCGGCGGATCCACGGATTGATCGTGCTCGGACGCGCCAGCCATACGAGTCCCATCATCAGGTTGTGCGGCACGCGCTGTTTGCGAAAGTACATGCTGTGGATCAGGTCGTGTTCCAACTCGTGGGTCAACGAGGCGAAAAACGCGTTGAGCAACAGACACGTCCACCACGCCATGTGCCCGGTCGTGTAAAGCGCCGCCGAACCGATCATCCCGGCCAGGGCGAAGGCCAGAATGCCTGCGCCGAGGGCATCCTGATGGTTGAGAATCGGGTAGCGCTGACGCAGTTCGACGCCCTTGGCCAGCACCACTTCACGAATATGTGCTGATCGCTGCGCTGCATTCAGTCGCTGGGGACTTGCAGAAGTACCGTCCATGCTTCCATCCTCTGGTTATTGATGTTCGCATCCTGCCTTGTGAATGTTTACAAGGTGGTAGCCATGAACGCCAACCTGTTGACCGGAAGCGCCAATCAGCATGACTGAACCGACCTCCCTCGCCAGCTGGACCCGCGCCCTGCGCAAGCAACTCGATGCCCTGGGCCTCGACAGCACCGCGCTGTGCCATCAGGCGGGGCTTGATCCGCAACTGATGGACGACCCGAACGCCCGTTACCCGTTGTCCGGCACCACGCGCCTGTGGGAAATCGCCGTGCAGGTCAGCGGCGACCCGGCGATCGGCCTGCGCGTGTCGCGTTTCGTCAGCCCCACCACGTTTCATGCGCTCGGTTACGCGCTGGTGGCCAGCGGCAGTTTGCGCGAGGTGTTCGAGCGCATCGTGCGCTATCACCAAGTGGTCAGCGATGCCCTGGAACTGGAATTGATCCGCACTGAGGATCGCTACCGCTTTCGCCTGAAAATTCCTGCGGGCAACCCGGCGCCTGCGTTCGAAGCCATCGACGCCTTCACGGCGATTTACGTGCGCACCTGCCGTAATCGCCTCGGTCGCGACTATGCGCCGATGGCGGTTTACCTGCGCCGCCCGGAACCCGCCGATGCGCATCAATGGCACAAAGTCTTCCGCTCACCGGTGTATTTTTCGGCGGAAGAAGACCGCGTGGAGTTTTCCCTGGTGGATTTCGACAGTCACCTTGACGATGCCAACCCGGAGCTGGCCGAACACAACGAAGCGGTGCTCAAGCGCACGTTGGCGCAACTCAAGCCGCTGACCTGGGAGCGCAAAGTCCGAGACGCCATCGAAGAACAATTGCCCGAAGGCGAGCCCAGCGCCGAACACATCGCCAAGGCCTTGCACCTGAGCTTGCGCAGCCTGCAACGGCATCTGGCGGACGAAGGCTGTCGATTCGACACGCTGCTCAATGAAAGTCGCGAAAACCTGGCGCTGCTGCACCTGCGCGACCCGCAATGTTCATTGAGTGAGGTCAGTTATTTGCTGGGGTTCGCCGATACCAGCAGCTTCAGTCGCGCGTTCAAGCGCTGGACGGGGATGACGCCGGGGCAGTTTCGGGATGGGTCGCGTTGACTGTTCCAGTCCCTGGGTCGCCTCGTTCGGCCTCATCGCGAGCAAGCTCGCTCCCACAGGGTTCTTGATTGAACGCAGCACTGCGTTTCACACAGATCCACTGTGGGAGCGAGCTTGCTCGCGATGAGGCCAGATCAGACACCTCAAAAAAGCTTCAGCGCCCGCGATCCCGCCGCAACAACTTGCGCACCCGCGCCACCAATTCGCTCACCGCAAACGGCTTGAGCAAATAATCGTCCTCATGCAACTCCAACCCACGCAGTCGATCCTCGATGCCATCCTTGGTCGTCAGGAACAGCACCGGCGTCTCGCCGAGCTTGCGGATCTGTTGTTGCAGCTGCCAGCCGTTGAGCCCTGGCAGCATCACGTCGAGGATGATCAGCTCGTATTCGCCGGTCTCGATAAAGCGCCGGCCGTCCATGCCGTTGAGCGCGATATCGACCGAATAGCTTGCCTCGTTCAGGCCGTTGGCCAGGAGTTTGGCGGTCTCCGGTTCGTCTTCTACTAGCAGTACACGCATGGCACACCTCGATTATCGTCGTCACAGGCTAGGCGCCTTCGCGGGCAAAGCCCACCAATAACGTCGTGCTTTAAAAAATCGCCAGTGCTCGCAACCGCTCGGCATCGATAATTTCGATCTCGCCGTACTTGAGATTGAGGATTCCCTGGCCCTGCAATTCCTTGAGCAACTGGTTGGTGGTCTGGCGCGACAGCGACAGCAGCGACGCCAATTGCTCCTGTGGCAATTGCAGCACCCGGCGTGGCGGATCGATTTCGCCATAGCCTGCGGCGATCATCAGCAAGCGATGGGCGAGACGTGCCGGGGCGGGCATCAGGCTCAGCTGTTCGAGGTTGATAAAGGTCAGGCGCAACTTGTGGCTCATCAGCAACGCCAGTTGCCGCCAGTACACCGGTTGTTCGTCGAGCAATTTCAGCAGCGCCGCTTGCGGGATGTGCAACAGCGTACATGTCCCCACGGCGAAGGCATCGTGGGTTCGCGCCTGGCCGTCGAACAGGCAGATTTCGCCGAACCAGTGCGGTGGCTCCACCAGGCTGAGCAACGCTTCCTTGCCCTGCTCACTGACCGCGCCGATGCGCACCGAGCCTTCGAGCACCGCATACAACCCACACGGCGGATCGCCGCGTTTGAACAGTGATTGCCCGGACGACAGGCGCCGCAGCCGGGCCGCGGCCAGCAGACTATCCTGAAAGGGAACAGGTAGATGACTGAACCACTGGCCGCTCATCAAGCACGAGCGCCAAACCTGCATGTCCATGGAAACTCCTGGAGATTGTCGCCTGCCTGACAGAGCGGAAAGTGAACCCGGGGCATGATCAATCACCCTACAGGAGGAATAACAATGAAAAGCCTCGTTGACCATCTCAGTCAATACGCCGCCTACCACCGTGATCCGCGCAACATTGCCAGCCACTTTATCGGTATTCCTTTGATTGTGGTGGCCGTTGCGGTGTTGCTGTCGCGGCCGCAATGGGCCGGAGGCTGGCTGTCGCCGGCGGTTCTGGTGTCGTTGGCGTCTGCGTGGTTTTACCTGCGCCTGGAGGTGCGCCTCGGGGTGTTGATGACGGTGCTGCTGGGACTGTCCGTTTGGGCGGGGCAAGTGCTGGCGCAGCAGAGCACGCTGGTCTGGCTATCGAGCGGCGTCGGCATGTTTGTAGTGGGCTGGGCGATTCAATTTGTCGGTCATCATTACGAAGGGCGTAAGCCTGCGTTTGTCGATGATGTGACGGGGCTGATTGTCGGGCCGTTGTTTGTGGTGGCGGAGTTGGCGTTTTTGTTGGGGTTGCGGCATGACCTCAAAGAGCAGATTGAGTCGCGGGCCGGGGGTGTACGGATCAATCCAAATCGCGCTGCGGCGTAGGACGCCATCGCGAGCAAGCTCGCTCCCACAGGGAATTTGTGAACGACGCAAATCACTGTGGGAGCGGGCTTGCTCCGGGCGGCGCTCCGACGAACCTCTTGATCTTAGAGGTTGGCGAGTTTTTGCCAGACCTTGGGCTTGAAGAACAGCGTTTCACCCTTCGCCAGCCCGATCAGGCTGTCATGGTCCTTCACCACTTCTGCCTCGATCAATTCGCTCTGCCCCTCAACCTTCAGCGTCACCCGAGTCGTCGCGCCCAACGGACGGATATCACGCACTTCAGCCGCGTGGTGATCTTCCAGTTCATGCCGCGACAACGATACTTCGTGCGGACGAAACAACACGTGGTTGTCCTCGCCCAAATGCAGTCGGTTGGAATCACCGAGGAAGTGATAAACAAAATCGCTGGCCGGGTTTTCGTAAACGTCGCCCGGTGAACCGATCTGTTCGATCACGCCTTTGTTCATCACCACGATACGGTCAGCGACTTCCATCGCTTCTTCCTGGTCGTGGGTCACGAATACCGAGGTCAGGTTGATGTCTTCATGCAGCCGCGCCAGCCAGCGACGCAATTCTTTACGGACCTTGGCATCGAGGGCGCCAAAGGGTTCGTCGAGCAGCAGGACTTTCGGTTCCACCGCCAAGGCACGGGCCAGGGCGATACGCTGACGCTGGCCACCGGAGAGTTGTTCCGGGTAGCGATCCGACAGCCAGTCGAGCTGCACCATGTTCAGCAGTTCATGGACTTTTTCCGCGATCCGGCTTTCAGTCGGGCGCTGGTTTTTCGGCTTCATGCGCAGGCCGAACGCGACGTTGTCGAACACGGTCATGTGGCGGAACAACGCGTAGTGCTGGAACACGAAGCCGACGTTGCGATCACGCACATCGTGGCCGGAGACGTCTTCACCGTGGAACACGATGTTGCCCTGGTCCGGGGTTTCCAGGCCGGCGATGATCCGCAGCAGCGTGGTTTTACCGCAACCCGACGGGCCGAGCAGCGCCACGAGTTCACCGCTCTGGATGTCCAGGCTGATGTTATTCAGCGCCTTGAACGCATTGAAATTCTTGCTGACGTTACGCACTTCGATCGACATGAATTATTCCTCCGCGGCGCTGGCGCGCAGGCGGTTAATACGGTTTTCGCTCCACTGCTTCAGCAGCAGGATGAAGAGCGCCATGATCAGCAACAGGCTCGCTACTGCGAACGCGGCCACGTGGTTGTATTCGTTGTAGAGGATCTCGACGTGCAGCGGCAAGGTGTTGGTCACCCCGCGAATGTGCCCGGAAACCACCGACACCGCACCGAACTCACCCATCGCCCGCGCAGTACACAGCACCACGCCGTAGATCAGGCCCCATTTGATATTGGGAACGGTGACGTGCCAGAACATCTGCCAACCATTGGCGCCCAGCAGGCGCGCGGCCTCTTCCTCTTGCGTGCCCTGTTCCTGCATCAGCGGGATCAGTTCACGCGCCACGAATGGCACAGTGACAAAAATCGTCGCCAGCACGATACCGGGCAAGGCGAAGACAATCTGGATGTCGTGATCCTGCAGCCACGGACCGAACAGGCCTTGGGCACCGAACATCAGCACGTAGACCAGGCCGGCGATCACCGGCGAGACCGAGAACGGCAGGTCGATCAACGTGACCAGCATGCTCTTGCCGCGGAACGAGTACTTGCTCACGCACCACGCGGCGCTGACGCCGAACACCAGGTTCAGCGGCACCGAAATCAGCACCGCGATCACCGTGAGTTTCAGCGCCGACAACGCGTCCGGTTCGAAGATCGCGGTGAAGAAAGCACCGAGGCCGAGCTTCAGGCCCTGGGACACCACGATGAACAGGGGCAATAGCAGAAACAGCGCAAAAATCAGCCAGCCAAGGCCGATCAGGATTCTTCGCGAGGTGGCACTGCCACGGCGCGCAGCGTTGGCCGAAGAGGCGGCAGCAATAGACGATTGGGACATGGTTCGCGCCTCCTTATGGGGTTTCGATGCGACGTTGCAGCAAGTTGATCAGCAGCAACAGGACGAAGGAAACCACCAGCATCAGTACACCAATGGAGGTGGCGCCGGTGTAATCGTACTGGTCGAGCTTGACCATGATCAGCAGCGGCAGGATCTCGGTTTTCATCGGCATGTTGCCGGCAATGAAAATCACCGATCCGTACTCGCCGACCCCGCGGGCAAAGGCCAAAGCGAACCCCGTCAGCCACGCCGGGAGCAATGCGGGCACCAGAATGTAACGGAAAACCTGTAACGGTTTTGCCCCGAGACACGCCGCTGCTTCTTCCACTTCACGCGGGATATCAGCCAATACTGGCTGTACCGTACGTACTACGAATGGAAGGGTCACAAAAGTGAGGGCAAGGGTGATGCCGAGGGGGGTGTACGCGATCTTGAAACCCAGGTCCGCTGCAAACTGACCGACCAAACCGGTGGGGGTGTACAACGCCGTCAGCGCGATACCGGCTACCGCCGTCGGCAACGCGAAGGGCAAATCGATCATGGCGTCGATGATTTTGCGACCGGGGAAGGTATAGCGCACCAGCACCCAGGCGAGCAGCGTGCCGATGACGCCGTTGATGATCGCGGCATAGAGCGCGGTGCCGAAGCTCAGCTTCAACGCCGCCAGCACCCTTGGCGCCGAGATAATTGCCCAGAACTGATCCCAGGTGAGTTGGGCGGCATGGACGAACATGGCCGCCAGTGGAATGAGCACAATCAAGCTGAGGTACACCAAGGTGTAGCCCAGCGTCAGCCCGAAGCCGGGTATGACGGGGGAGATACGACGCGACATAAAAGTCCTTGGTTGAGAACGCGCAAAGCCCCGACGGTTAAATCGGGGCTCGTTGATGGCTATTTAAGACTACTGCGCCTGATAAATCTGGTCGAACACACCACCGTCATTGAAGAACTTCGGTTGCGCGGTTTTCCAGCCGCCGAAGTCTTTGTCGATGGTCACCAGGTCCAGGGTCGGGAATTGCTTGGCGTACTTGGCAGCCACGTCCTTGTCACGTGGACGATAGAAGTTTTTCGCGGCAATTTCCTGACCGGCCGGGCTGTACAGGTGCTTGAGGTACGCTTCGGCGATCTGCTCGTTGCCCTTTTTCTCGGCGTTCTTGTCGACCACGGCCACCGGAGGTTCGGCGAGAATCGACAGCGAAGGCACGACGATTTCGAACTTGTCGGCACCGCCGTCTTCTTTCAGCGCCAGGAACGCTTCGTTTTCCCAGGCCAGCAACACGTCACCCTGACCGTTGTTGACGAAGGTGATGGTCGAACCGCGAGCGCCGGTGTCCAGCACTGGCACATGCTTGAACAAGGTTTGGATGTATTCCTTGGCCTTGGCTTCGTCACCGCCATTGGCTTTCAGGCCATAAGCCCAGGCCGCGAGGAAGTTCCAGCGTGCGCCGCCCGAGGTTTTCGGGTTCGGGGTGATGACGGAAACATCATTTTTGACCAGATCGCCCCAGTCCTTGATGCCTTTCGGGTTGCCTTTGCGCACCAGGAACACGATCGTCGAGGTGTAAGGCGTGCTCGCTTCTGGCAGACGCTTTTGCCAGTCAGCCGGCAGGGTCTTGCCCAGTTTGGCGATTTCGTCGATGTCACCGGCCAGGGCCAGGGTCACGACGTCGGCACGCAGACCGTCGATCACCGCACGGCCCTGTTTGCCCGAACCACCGTGGGATTGCTGGATCTTCACATTGTCGCCAGCGTGATCCACCTGCCAGAACTTGATGAACTCGGCGTTGTAGTCCTGGTACAGCTCACGCGTCGGGTCATACGACACATTGAGCAGCTCGTAATCCTTGGCAACCGCGGAACCCGCAAAAAGGGCGCTGGCCAGGGCGGCCAAAGCAAAATGACGAATCGACGACATGGTGAAAGCTCCTGGAATTCTGTTTGTATTGGCTTTTGTTATAGATACGGGAAGCGGATTGCCGGTTGCTTAGCTCGGTTTGTTGCCCGGGTTCTGCAAACGAAATTTTTCTTTGCGTTCGATCTGGACGACCTGGGCGTTATGCACAGTGATCTCCACAGCCCCAAAGCGCAGATCGCGCAATGCGCTCTGGATCTCACGCAAAATAGTTGCTTCGTCTTGGCCATCAACACTACGTAGGGATGCGCTCATGGTGCTGCTCCTTCAACTGAGAGGTTGCCTGGCAGTGGCGGCACTGCTTGCGGCGTGAGAGCAATAGTAGTGAGGAGTAGATATTCTTAAAAAGACTATTTAAGAATGTTTATATAACCGAAAAGGTGATCGTTCCCACGCTTCGCGTGGGGATGCATCCGATGACGCTCTGCATCATGGCTTTGGGAGGACGCGAAGCGTCACGGGCGGCGTTCCCATGCAGAGCATGAGAACGATCGAGCGACGGTTTAGCGGATAATCGGCGCGCACATCCAATCCAGTTGCGCAGCCGGCACCGGCCGCCCAAACCAATAGCCTTGCCCCAAATCACAGTCATGATCGAGCAGGAATCCGGCCTGCTCGACCTGCTCGATCCCCTCGGCATGCACCTGCATCCCCATGCTCTGCGCCAAGGCAATGATCACTCGTACAATTGCCGCGTCATCTTCATCACACGGCAATCCGGCGACGAAGCCCTGGTCGATCTTGAGTTTCTGCACCGGCAATCGCTTGAGCCGCAGCAGCGACGAATAACCCGTGCCAAAATCATCGATGGCCAGCCGCACACCCAACTCGCGAAGACGATGCATCTGCTCCAGCGCCACCTCCGGATCCTCCATCACTGCACTTTCAGTCACTTCCAGCTCCAGATACGCCGGATCAAGCCCCGTCGCATCAAGCACCTGAGCCACCTGCTGATACAGCTCGCGCCGGGCAAACAGTCGCGATGAGACATTTACCGCCACAAACTCCAACCCCACTCCCCCCGCTCGCCACTGGCACATCTGCTGGCAGGCCTGCTGCATGACCCAGGCATCGATCTCGGCAATCAGCCCGGTACGCTCGGCGATGGGGATGAACTCTGCCGGCGACACCAGCCCGCGCTGCGGATGCGCCCAACGCACCAGTGCTTCGACGCCGATCAGGCGGCTGGTTTTGAGGTCATGCACGGGTTGGTAATAAACGCGCAGCTCTTGTTGCTGGAGCGCACGGCGCAGCTCGAAGGCAATTTCCACCCGCTGCTGCGCGTGGGCGGTCAACTCTTCGGTATAGAGCGCGTAGCCGTCACGGCCCGCACTCTTGGCCTTGAACAAAGCCGAGTCGGCGTTGCGCAGCATCTGCTCGGCACTCAAGGCATCACTCGGAAACTGACTGATGCCGACACTGGCGTTGATAAACAGTCGATGCCCGTCAATGTGGAACGGCTCCCGCAGGCCATCGATGATTCGCTGAGCCAGCACCGCGGCTTGTGCCACTTGCGGACAGCTTTCGGCGAGCACTGCAAATTCGTCACCGCCCAGACGCGCCAGGGTCATGCCTGGACCGAACATGGCTTTCAAATGCTCGGCCACTGCCTTCAGCAGTTGATCACCGACGGTATGCCCGAGACTGTCGTTAATCATCTTGAAGTGATCCAGGTCGATCATCAGCAATGCGCAACCCCTCTTGTGGATGTGCGCCGATGCGAGCGCCTGCTCGACACGGTCGGTCAACAACAGACGATTGGGCAGATCGGTCAGCGGATCGTGGTGAGCCAGGTGCTTGAGTTCGTGCTCGGAGTTTTTGATCGCACTGATATCGGAAAACACCGCCACGTAGTGGCTACGCCGACCTTGATCATCATGAATGATGCGGATGGTTTGCCATTGCGGGTAAATTTCACCGCTTTTGCGTCGATTCCAGATTTCCCCGCTCCACTCACCGGTGCTGTTGAGTGTCGCGAACATCAACTGGTAGAACGCTGGCGGATGATGGCCGGATTTGAACAGACTGGGTTGCTGGCCCAACACCTCATCGCACTGATAACCAGTGATCGCCATGAAGGCCCGGTTCACATGGACAATCAGTCCGTTGCTATCAGTGACCAACACACCCTCACGGGTGCAATCGAACACGGCGGCGGCCTGGCGCAAACGCTCACGATCGGCTTGGCGCTCGCGCAGTCTGGCGCCGATCCCCAGGCACGTGAACAGTCGGGCCCGGGCAATGAAAATCAACGCGGCGCTAAGCACCACCCAGAAATAACCGTTGATCAGTTGCCACCGCAATAGCTCAGCAGAGCTATCGAAGAAACTGTTCAATAAATAGCCGCTAGCGGTCATCCAGGCGACTGAAACCAACAGGTAAAGCAGCGCTGCACGCAAGGCATCGCGAGAGGTGGCAGACATTAGAGCGTCCATGTCCCTACAGAAAGGTTGGAATTATAGGTCAAGGACACATTCAGCCACTCTTATCTGAAAGGGCGACTGGTTTTATCCGTGGGCTTAGTGATAATGCAACGGCTGTTTTTTTCTTTATCGAGGGCCCTACAGCCTATGTGGTACGAAGGTTTACTCGGCTTGTCGCCTTGGTCACTGGTGGCAGTCACCCTGCTGATGACCCACGTTACGATCGTTGGCGTCACAGTCTATCTGCATCGTTATTCAGCCCATCGCTCGCTTGAGCTCAATGCTGGCCTGAAACATTTCTTCCGCTTCTGGCTGTGGTTGACCACGGCGCAGAACACCCGTGAGTGGACCGCTATCCACCGCAAGCATCACGCCAAATGCGAAACTGTCGATGACCCGCACAGCCCGGTCGTCAAAGGGCTTTCAACCGTTTTGCGCAAAGGTGCCGAGCTGTACCGCGCCGAAGCGGAAAACCCGGAGACCCTGCGCATCTACGGCAAGAACTGCCCCGAAGACTGGATCGAACGTAACCTCTACAGCCGATTCCCGCTGCTGGGTGTGGCAATCATGGGCGTCATCGACCTGCTGCTGTTCGGCACCATCGGTATCACCATCTGGGCCGTCCAGATGATGTGGATCCCGGTGTGGGCAGCCGGCGTGGTCAATGGCCTTGGTCATGCCATCGGCTACCGCAACTTCGAATGCCGCGATGCAGCGACCAATCTGGTGCCTTGGGGCATCCTGATCGGCGGTGAAGAACTGCATAACAACCATCACACCTACCCTAACTCGGCAAAATTGTCGGTGAAGAAGTGGGAGTTCGACCTCGGTTGGGCCTGGATCCAGGTCTTCAGTTTCTTCCGTCTGGCCAAGGTTCAGCGGGTGGCTCCCATCGCTCACCGTGTTGAAGGCAAAGGCAGCCTGGACATGGACACCGCCATGGCGATCCTCAACAACCGCTTCCAGATCATGGCCCAGTACCGCAAATTGGTGATCGCGCCTCTGGTCAAGCAAGAGCTGGAAAAGGTCGACCACTCGGTTCGCCATCAATTCCATCGCGCCAAGCGCCTGCTTTCGCGGGAAACCAGCCTGCTGGACGAAAAACACCACGTTCGCATCCAGACCATGCTCCAACACAGCCAAGCGCTGACGGTAATTTACGAGAAACGCCTGGCCTTGCAGCAGATCTGGGTCAAGACCAGCTCAAATGGTCACGACATGCTCGCCGCCATCAAGGATTGGGTGCATGAAGCTGAGGCCAGCGGGATTCAATCCCTGCGCGACTTCGCCGACCAGTTGAAGACCTACTCCCTGCGCCCTGCCACTGTCTGATGCCGTTGATCGGTGCGCCCCGCCAGAGGGCGCACCCTTCGGAACTAAGCTCCAAATCCCCTATCTCAAAGACACTTCGCCACCCCCGGCAGGTTTCGTTGTCGCAGCTTTCGAATCCAGAACAGCGCACGCCCTTTGAGATTTGTCCCGATGGTCCCAAAATACCTGCACGACTCATCCTTTGCGCAATCGCCCGACACGGCTCAAACCTTGATGGCGCTGATGCATGCCCAAAGTGAAGTGGCGCGCCTGAGCGAACGCGAACAGCTGTTCAGTTCGCTGCTGGTGAGTGTCAACGCGGTGTTGTGGGCATTCAACTGGGAAACCCGTCAGATGCTTTACGTCAGCCCGGCCTATGAGCGAATTTTCGGCCGCTCTGCCGGCAGTTTGCTGTCTGACTACAACGAATGGCGCAACAGCATTTACCCCGACGACCTGGACTATGCCGAGCGCAGCCTGGCCGACGTACTGGTCAAAGGTGCGGTTGAAGACCGCGAATACCGCATCATCGATGCCGATGGGCAGGTGCGTTGGCTCAGCGACAAATGCTTCATCAACCGTCAGGCCGAGCCCGGCCAACCCGTGATCATTGTCGGCATTGCCGAAGACATCACCGAAAAAAAGCGGATGGACGCCGAACTGCAACGCCTGGCCACTACCGATGTACTGACTCAAAGCAGCAATCGCCGGCACTTCTTCGAATGCGCACAGCGCGAGTTTGCCCAGGCACGCAAGCACGGTACCCCGCTGGCTTTCCTGCTGCTGGACATCGATGATTTCAAAGCGGTCAACGATACGTACGGCCATCCACAAGGTGACGTGGTGCTGCAGCAGATCGCAGAGAGCGGTCGCGCAGCGTTACGCCGAGGCGATGTGTTCGGGCGGATCGGTGGTGAAGAGTTTGCAGCTGTGTTTCCCGGTTGCGCGCCCGACATGGCCCTGCAAGTGGCCGAACGGTTACAACGGCAGATTCAGCAATTGAACTTTAGCCATGACGACCAGACGTTTGGCATTACTGTCAGCCAAGGGCTGACCAGCCTCACCGACGAGGACGAAAGCCTCGACAGCCTGTTTGCCCGGGCGGATGCAGCGATGTATGACGCGAAGCGGCAAGGCAAGAACCGGATCATTTCCGGTTGATCCGCCAAACACGTCGGCAGGCTCACTTTTTGCGCAATCGCATCAGTTCCGGCAAACCAATCTTAAGCAACCGTGCCGTTCGGCTTTTCGCCAACTCTTCCACGCCCTCATGTTCGGTCAGGCGCGCCAATTGCGCCGCCATGTTCATCACCAACGCTTCGCGCGAATAAACCCCGCCACCAAGCTGATAGACCGCCGCAATCAGCTCTCGCAGTTCCAGCGGCAGCCGCCAGCGAGTGCGTAGTGCCGATCCGTAGGCTGCGCCAAACTCGGCCAGCGCGTCACCGACTTCCTCCCATTCATCCAGATCACCTCCGCCCTGCTTCCACTCTTGCAAACAACGCAGCAGAGCCAGGTCACCAAGACGATGCAGCATGCCTGCGCAGTAACAGCGCTCTTGTTCCAGATCCAGCAAGCGTGCCAGCGTGCGGGCGTACTCGGCGGTGTGCAGCGACAACTCCCAGTTACGCTCGGCATAGTCCGCCAGTAGCGGATCGTCGAGTCGGGCACTGCGCTTGAGGGCCAACCCCAGAATGAGGTTCATGCTTTGCCCGGCGCCCAAACGGTGTAAAGCCTGGGACAGGGTCTGCACGGGGTCGCCAAGGTGGTGCGCCGCGCTGTTCGCGGCGGCGATCAGCACAGCGGTGATCTGCGGGTCGGTGCGAATTTCGTCTTCCATTCGCTTCAGATCGAGCCCGCCCGGATTGAGGCTGCGTTGCACTGCTATCTGTACGTCAGTCATCAACGGTGCACCGTCCGTCAGTTCTCGACGACGCTCCAGATACACCGATAACGTCATGCCAGCCGCCAACTTCGGCACCTCACACGACACTTCTTCACCGGCGTTCAGCAGCAACTCCTGCAGACGCTGGGTGAGGTTTTCCATATTCAGGGGTTTGGTCAGGTACGCCGTGGGCGCCAAAGGCAAAGCCTCGTGCACGCTGCCACTGTCGTTGCGGCTGCTCATCAGAATGAACGGCAGCGGTGGATTGCGCCGGCGCTGACGCACGTTACGCAAGACATTCAGGCCATCGACACCGGGCAACTCCCAGTCAACGATCACCAGGTCGTAGGGAATTTCCGCCAGCCGGTCGATTGCCTGTTGACCATCGGCGCACAGGTCCACTCGCGCATCGCAGCGCACTTTCAATAACACCTGCTTGAGCAAGTCTCGAGACCACGGGTCGGCCTCGGCAATCAACACCCTCGGTGCAGCGGGTAAATCAACGACAGTCATGCAGCACGCTCCCTCGCAATGTTATGAACCATAGTCAACACTGGCGATTCGAGACAGTTCAAATGACTTGAATGTGTTTCAAGAGGCGTAAAAAACCCGCCGAAGCGGGTTTTTTGTCCATCAGGTCACACTAGAGGATCACAGCTCAGAGAAGCACTCTTCGATGATCGCCAGACCTTTGTCCAGTTGCTCGTCCGGCGAAGTCAGTGGCACCAGGACGCGCAGAACATTGCCGTAGGTGCCGCAGGACAGCAGGATCAGGCCCTTATCGCGAGCCTTGGCCACAACCGAGGCTACCGCAGCAGCGTTTGGCTTGTGGCTGTCGCCGTTTTCGAACAACTCGACAGCGATCATTGCGCCCAAGGCACGGACTTCGCCGATTACCGGGTATTTGGCCTGGATAGCCTTGAGGCCAGTGACCAGACGCTCGCCGACAGCCTTGCAGCGATCCAGCAGGTGCTCTTCTTCGAACACTTCCATCACGGCCAGGGCCGCGGCGCAAGCGATCGGGCTACCGGCGTAGGTGCCGCCCAGACCGCCTGGAGCGATGGCGTCCATGTATTCGGCCTTACCGCACACACCGGCCAACGGGAAGCCGCCAGCGATGGATTTGGCAAAGGTAGTCAGGTCGGCAGCAACGCCCATCTGTTCCATGGCGAAGAAAGTACCGGTACGCCCAGCGCCAGTCTGTACTTCGTCAGCGATCAGCAAGATGCCGTGCTGGTCGCACAGTGCACGCAGACGCTTCATGAACTCTTTAGGAGCAACGTAGAAACCACCTTCGCCCTGAACCGGCTCGATGATGATGGCAGCGATGTCACGCGGCTCAGCGTCGTTCTTGAAGATGCGTTCGATGCTGGCGATCGAATCGTCAATGCTCACACCGTGAAGTTCGTTCGGGTACAGCGCGCGGAAGATGCCGCCTGGCATCAGGCCCATGCCGGCCGAGTAAGGCACGACTTTACCGGTGAGGCCCAAGGTCATCATGGTGCGACCGTGGTAGGCGCCGGTGAACGCGATCACACCGGCACGGCCCGTGGCGGCGCGGGCAATTTTCACGGCATTTTCTACCGCTTCGGAGCCGGTGGTCACCAGCAGGGTTTTCTTGGCGAAATCACCAGGCACCTTGGCGTTGATTTTTTCGCACAGTTCTACGTACGGTTCGTAGGCCAGAACCTGGAAGCAAGTGTGTGTCAGCTTGTTCAGCTGCTCGGTCACGGCGGCGATGATTTTCGGGTGTACGTGACCGGTGTTCAGCACGGCGATACCGCCGGCGAAGTCGATGAACTCGCGACCTTCAACGTCAGTCACGGTGGCGTTCTTCGCGGACTCGGCGAAGATCGGGTGAATCTGGCCAACACCGCGTGGTACAGCGGCTTCGCGGCGTTTCATCAGGGATGCGTTAGTCTTGCTCATAAAGTCCTCATTCGCCGCTCATCGGGCGGCGTGGCTCAAGGAAAATGCAGCGGGGAGGCAACTACGGCAGCATGCGATGATCGACTGCCACAGCTTTCCCGGCTGCAGATAAATTTCGTTTGAAGCACGCAAAGGGGCAGCGCTCTCGTGCCCTTTGCGTTTGAAGCAATGCCTTGCCCGGCTCTTGTCTTGCGAGCTTAGATGCCCAGGCAGAGGTATTTGATTTCCAGGTAATCTTCGATGCCGTACTTAGAGCCTTCACGGCCCAGGCCAGACGCCTTGATGCCGCCGAACGGCGCAACTTCGTTGGAAATCAACCCGGTGTTGACGCCGACCATGCCGTATTCCAGGGCTTCAGCCACACGGAACACACGGCCCAGGTCACGAGCATAGAAGTACGAGGCCAGACCGAATTCGGTGTCGTTGGACATCGCAATCACTTCGGCTTCGTCTTTGAAGCGGAACAGCGGCGCCAATGGACCGAAGGTTTCTTCCTTGGCCACGGCAGCGTTCTTCGGCACGTTGGTCAGGATGGTCGGCTCGAAGAAATTGCCTTCCATGACCTTGCCACCGGCCAGAACGGTTGCGCCTTTGCTGATTGCGTCAGCGATGTGTTCTTGAACCTTGGCAACGGCTTTTTCATCGATCAGCGGGCCAGTAGTGGTGCCTTCTTCCAGACCATTACCGATCTTGAGTTTGGCCACGGCCACTTTCAGTTTCTCGGCGAACGCGTCGTAGACCGAATCCTGAATGTACAGGCGGTTGGCACAGACGCAGGTCTGGCCGTTGTTGCGGTACTTGGAAATGATCGCGCCTTCGACGGCCTTATCCAGGTCCGCGTCGTCAAACACGATGAACGGTGCGTTGCCGCCGAGTTCCAGGGACACTTTCTTGATGTCCTTGGCGCATTCAGCCATCAGCTGGCGACCAATTTCCGTTGAGCCGGTGAAGGACAGTTTGCGAACGATCGGGTTGCTGGTCAGCTCGCTGCCGATGTCGCCGGCGCTGCCAGAAACAACGCTGAACACACCGGCTGGAATGCCAGCACGCTGAGCCAGTTCCGCCAGGGCGAAGGCGGAGAACGGAGTTTGCGAGGCAGGCTTGAGCACCATGGTGCAACCGGCAGCCAGAGCTGGGCCGGCTTTACGGGTGATCATCGCGGCCGGGAAGTTCCACGGGGTAATGGCTGCGGTCACGCCGATTGGCTGCTTGATCACGATCAGGCGCTTGTCTGGCTGGTGGCCCGGAATCACGTCACCGTAGACGCGCTTGGCTTCTTCGGCGAACCATTCAATGAAGGAAGCGGCGTAAACGATTTCGCCCTTGGCTTCGGCCAATGGCTTGCCCTGCTCAAGGGTCATCAGACGAGCCAGGTCATCCTGGTTCTCGATAATCAGTTCGAACCAACGACGCAACTTGTTCGCGCGGTCCTTGGCGGTCAGTGCACGCCAGGCCGGCAGCGCTTTGTCAGCGGCTTCGATCGCACGGCGGGTTTCGGCAGCGCCCATTTTCGGCACAGTACCCAGAATTTCGCCGGTGGCCGGGTTGTTCACTTTGATCGTCTGACCATTGTCCGCGTCAACCCAAGCGCCATCGATAAAGGCTTGCTGGCGGAACAACTGGGTGTCTTTAAGCTGCATGTCGGCTTTCCTTAACAGCACCGCGGCAGGCGCGGAGCAAATTATGATTGTAGAAAGGCGCCCTATAGGCTGCCGTCAGGGAAATCATTCACTGGGCTGAAGCACATAAATAGCGCACTGATTGATATCGTGCGGTTCAGCACCCAGACAAGAGCGTTTGAAATCTCAAACGAATCCTAGGATCAAAGGGGGTAAAGGACAATAGCCTGTTCGAAAAAAAGAACGAAAACGCCGCATTTGCCTGGTTTTTCTGATCAACGTAGCAATCGCGGGTTACGCTTTCGAAAAACACAGTCGATTCAGCAGCATGGACGCGCGCAGCGCATATGAGTATCATGGCGCCCGCTTGCACCAGTAGCTCAGCTGGATAGAGTACTGCCCTCCGAAGGCAGGGGTCGTGGGTTCGAATCCCGCCTGGTGCACCATCTTCTTTCCCTTGTATTACAAGGGGATAGCGCTCCTGACAGAAACCTGTCCTAGTCCTGAAAGTCGTTTTTGCCACAAATTTGCCACACTTGAACGTGGCGGGAATGGTCGAAATGGCAACAATCAGGAATCGCGGCGAGTATCAGTGGGAAGCGCAAATCCGTCGTAAGGGCTATCCAGCCCAAAGAAAAACCTTCGAAACCAAAGCCGATGCCCAAGCCTGGGCGCGCATGATCGAAAGCGAAATCGACCGAGGCATTTTTGTCTCTCGTGTCGAGGCTGAACGCACCGCCTTTCATCAACTCATTGATCGCTATATCTCCGAGATCGCTCCGAAGCATAAAGGTGCGTATTCGGAAATCAAACGCCTGGAAGCGCTCAAGCGTCATCCGCTGGCTACGCGCATCGTTGCCACCCTCACCTCCTCCGACTTTGCCCGCTACCGTGACGAGCGCCTGAAAATCCGCAAGGGCAATACGGTCAAGCGTGAGCTGGCATTGTTTCAATGCGTGATTGAGGTCGCTCGCCGCGAATGGGGAATCCATCTTGCCGAAAATCCGGTGCGGATGGTCAGCCGCCCTAGCTATAACGACGAACGCTCGCGACGCCTGGACCCGATTGAAGAACAATACATCCTCAGCGCCTTGGAGCTTCGGGAGCGCCGTGCCGATGGAACCTATGCGGACGCCTCGCACAACCCTTGGATACGGTCCATCGTGCAACTCGCAATTGAGACAGCCATGCGCCGTGGCGAGTTATTCGAGTTGCGCTGGAAGCATGTGAATCTGGACCGCAAAACCGCTCATCTTCCAGCGACCAAGAACGGGCTACCAAGAACCGTCCCACTCTCCCCGCGAGCTATTCAGCTGTTAAAGGATTTGCCACGCTCACTTTGCGGCAGAGTCTTCCCCACCACCGCAGACGCCCTCAAGAAGGCCTTCACACGCGGCTTGGAGCGAGCAAGAACGAAATACTTAGGAGATTGCGAACGCGCTCTGGTAACGCCCCAAGAAGACTTTCTGCTCGACCTGCGCTTCCACGACCTACGCCATGAGGCCACCTGCCGGCTGGCCACCAAACTTCCCAATCTGATTGAGCTGGCCAGCGTAACGGGACACCGCGAGGTGAACATGCTGAAGCGTTACTACAACATCACCGCAGAAGAACTCGCGGCGAAGCTAGCTTGATGGTAAGTCGATAATCTCAAGCCCCAGGGAGCGAGCCAGCTCTCTGGTTTCTGAATCCGTTCGCACACGGTTTAGCGCCGTCTCCTCGCGTTCCCGCTGCTTGAGCAGATAAACCTCGTTGAAACACTCGATAACCTGCTCACGGGTTAAGTCCGAGATCGATACCCGGCGCTTGAGGGTGTTCAGAATATTGCGCGCACTGAGCTGAGCCGCCTCCCGCAGATACGTCCTCAACAGCAAGTCGCGAAAAACCCAATCGCTGACCCACGCCTTCGATAAAGCCCAAAACAACAGCCGCTGGTAGGTATCCCAGCCCATGCGCGTTTGGCCACTCAGATACCGCCGCAGAATCCGCCCATCAGCGTCCTTGAAACCGTAAATCCCGAGGTCCGTAAGCAATCGCTCAAGCGCGACCTTCGACATACCCGACTTCTGCAATATCGCGGAGAACAGGTACTCCACCAGATCCACCGGAACACGGACAACAAAGTTTTTCCGACCAGTTTCCTGTTGACTTTCAATCTCACGGAAAACGAGCTGAAAGACTTCTTCAGGATTGATATCGGATTCAAAGGATGATGGCTGCATGTACCCATTCTTTGGCTAACAGCCGCATCTGTCAAAAAGGTGTCCTAGTTGATCGGTCCTCGATTGGCGAAAGCTGCACGTACTCCATAGCAACCGAGCGACAGTAGTGATGAGCGTCGATTACGAAACCATTCAAAAAATCCAGAAGCTTTCAGATGACGTGCTGATAGGCGTAGCCGAGGTCGCGGCGCTAACAGGATTCAGCGTGTTAACCGTGCGTCAGCGCAAACTGCCGGGGCTTGATCCCCTTCCGGGACTATCGCGGCTACGCTGGCGTCTCGGCGATCTTCGCCAGTGGATGCGCCATGGTCCCGAATGCGCTTCGGCTTCGCCAGTCAAGGCAGTGTTAAAAACTACGCCAGAAAATCGAGTTGGCCGCCCTACAAAAAAAGAGCAAGTAGAGGCTAGAAAATGAGCACTCGCACACCTGCCTCCATTCAAAATTAAGCAGTGGTCACTTCGTTTATAAACGAGCCGCTAATGCCGCCAGAGCTCCGTACGAATGACATCACGAATTCAGGGAGCAGGCGTCTTGCACAACTCGCCAAACTTGAAGCTCGAGCAAGAGCTGCTAACAAGGCGCAGCTCAAGCCAAAGCCTGCGATTACAACCCCAACGCTGAGAACATGGCCGGATGAGGTTCGCGGCGTACCGAATGCGTTCTTGCGGTCGGCGCTTTTCGGAGCAGTAAGGAAGGGCAGTCGGACTGATCTAAAAATGGTGGCGATTAACTCAATCGGGGGCGTGCAAATTTCTTATACAGGAACGCGTCTCGACCAGATTGACCTTTCCGTATGGCTAAGCGTGTTGCACCTCTCTCGACGGCAAATGTAGTGGTCTAATGAAACCGGACACCCATTTAGGCGAGAATGCTCGCCAGATCGAGGTGTCAGATGACCAAACAACGCCGTTCCTTTTCTGCTGAATTCAAACGCGAGGCTGCCGACCTCGTGCTCAAGCAAAACTACAGCTACATCGAAGCCAGCCGTTCGCTCGGCGTCGGCGAGTCGGCCCTGCGCCGCTGGGTTGATCAGGTTCAGCAGGAGCGCCAAGGCGTCACTCCGCAGAGCAAAGCGCTGACCCCGGAACAGCAGAAAATCCAGGAGCTGGAAGCCCGGATCGCCCGCCTTGAACGGGAAAAATCGATATTAAAAAAGGCTACCGCGCTCTTGATGTCGGAAGATCACGAGCGTACGCGCTGATCAATCAGCTGAGCGTCCATGAGCCGATTGATTGGCTGTGCAAGGTGTTTGAGGTCACCCGTTCGTGCTACTACGCCCAGCGTCTTAAGCGCCGCACACCGGATGTCGAACGGCTTCGGTTACGCAGCCGGGTGAGCGAGCTGTTCTCGCAAAGTCGCAGTGCTGCGGGCAGCCGCAGCATCCTGTCGCTGATGCGTGACGACGGTGAGCAGCTCGGTCGGTTCAAAGTGCGCAGCCTGATGCGCGAGCTTGACCTCGTCAGTAAACAGCCCGGATCACATGCCTATAAACGAGCGACGGTTGAACGGTTGGATATCCCGAACTTCTTGAATCGAGAGTTCGATGTTCCAGCACCCAACCAGGTGTGGTGCGGCGACATCACCTACATCTGGGCCCAGGGGAAATGGCATTACCTGGCTGTCGTGCTGGATCTTTGCACGCGCCGGGTGGTGGGCTGGGCGTTGTCGGAAAAGCCGGACGCCGATCTGGTTATCAAGGCGCTGGATATGGCTTACGAGCAACGAGGAAGACCTCAGGGTCTGCTGTTTCACTCGGATCAAGGGTCGCAGTATGCGAGTCGTTTATTTCGCCAGCGGCTGTGGCGATATCGCATGCGCCAGAGCATGAGTCGTCGGGGAAATTGCTGGGACAATGCGCCAATGGAGCGCGTGTTCCGCAGCTTGAAAACGGAGTGGATACCGACCACGGGTTACCGAACGGCTCAAGAAGCCCAGCGCGATATCAGCCACTTCTTGATGCATCGGTACAACTGGGTTCGACCCCATCAATTCAACGGTGGGCTGGCGCCAGCTCGGGCCGAAGAAAAACTTAACGTCGTGTCCGGGATTAGTTGACCACTACAAAATGCTAGGTCAGGAGCTCCGCTACAAGGCTTACGGAGTGCTTAAACTCATGAAAAAGACCGACACGGGTAAGAATAGGAAGCTGCTGCACGATCGCTTGCTGCGATTGGCAGCGTGCACCGTTGATGTAGTGCTGGGTGATATTTCCTACACCGGCGGCCTGATCAAGCACTTCTATAAGGACGAGAATAGCTTGGAATACGTCGTAATCCTTGACGCCAGGCTAAACGCACTGTTCTCCAAGTCTGGCTTCAGCTACATCGATTGGAGTATTCGGTCTGCATTGGATGGCCAGCCACTCGCCCAATGGCTTCATGGATTTTATTCGAGCCATGCAAAAGCTTACGGACTTAAAGTAAGCACGCTGCACCAGCTCTGTGGAAGCGAAGCCCGCGAAATCTGGAAATTTACCCAAACGTTATGTCGCGCGTTCGACGCTTTGAGCGCTGCCTACAACAAACACGGTAAATCATTCGAGTACGCCATTCGAGGCGATTTGGTACACGTCCAAAGACAGGAAAGCCAGACACAGTGCCGACATATCTTGAGGGTGGAAAGAACAAAAAGGATGCGTGCCGTTCTAGCGGGTAGAGAATACCGTTCTAGCAGGTAACGCTTACCGTTACGGCGGGTAGCGTAGCTCGTTCCAACAGGTAGGCTATCCACAGGCAATAGTGCCCGTATGCCTGATAGCACAAAGGCCGCAGCATCTGCCCCTCAAAAAACTAATCTCAACTTAATCAGTACTAATCGGATCTCGGACGGAAGTTCAGCCCCTATGAGCAGTCGAGGGATCGTCCGCAGCCGGCTCAAACGCGGAAGATGAATGCTATGGCTAACCGGAGTCGTACCACCGTTGAGCGAATAATCCTTCAAGCCCGGATATGGGGGTGGGATATGTCCTGGTCGTTCAGCATGGCCACGCCGACCGATACCAGGCCAATCGGTCACCATTATTCAGAGCATACTGCGATCAAGCTTTACGGCTCCGTCCGATATCCTGAAGCATTCAAATACCCAGCCCTAGAATGCTACCTATACGTTGACCCATTACTCCTAAGCGACAAGTCGGTTCCTCGCTGCATCGGTTCCATGCAGGCGACTGGCAAAAAACTCATAGTATATGTCGCCGTTCACAATGACCGCTTCAACAGCTTAGTCATCGCTGCAAGTCGACTTGTCGCCCTGGAGATCAATGCGGAGCCACTGAGATATCGCAAGGCAAAGGTGATGGGTATCCACCTAAGCACCGAGCTGGAGTCTGATTGGTAATGGTTCTTTTGATCATAGGGGCGCTAGGGCCCAATTCTCGCTTACTAGACCTTCCCGGTGCCGAGCACCGAATGACGAGGCTCAAAATCCTCATTCCTCGTCGAAGTAATCGCTATCCAGTTTCGGTAGTTTTAGAAGCCGGGACGTTACCCCAACCTCGTGGTCCATCATCAGGTTGACCAGTCGGATACCATCCACCAGCACCATGCCTTCCACTGAGCGGACAAAGTCGATGCCTTGGGCAGTGAAACCCGACGTAGTGATAAATACCCCTCGCTTGGCCTTTTGCCCTGCAAGTGCTCCATAGAATGCTTGCAACTCAGGACGGCCTACAGTGCCTTGCCAGCGTTTTGCTTGGACATAGACTTTTTCCAGCCCGAGCTTATCAAGCGAGATTACCCCGTCAATTCCGCCATCTCCGCTACCACCAACACGCTGCAAATCGTTTCGGCTAGCCCCGTAGCCAAGGCTGTGCAACACGTCGAGCACAATAACTTCGAAGCGGTTGGGGCTGACTTGTAGCAGGTTATCCAATAGATCTGCTGCTGTTGCATCGCGTAGCTCACGCAGAGCCTGTTCCAACCGATCGTCTGGGCTCACAGTTGCTGATACCGGTGTATCTGCACCCTGCTCTAGCCCATCTAGCGGGACGGCATCTGTGGGGCTCCTAAGCTTCACGTCCATGAAGCCGATGGCGAGTTGTTCAACCTGATTCGCCGTGAGCGGTGACGGGTGCTGTGTGGAATAAGTAGTGCCAGCTTCGGTGAGCCTCCAATAACCTCGTTTGGCACTGGAGGATAACCCTGCGCGCTTGAGACGGTCGTGAGCCCATCCAGCGCGGTTCTTATAGGTCGCTTGCCCACTCGCAATCAGCTCTTGAAGCTGTGGTTCAGATAAATTCAAAGCCTGGGCCGCAGCTTCATGCGCGTCGCGTGCTGTCGCGCCTTCCGGATTCGCCGCCAGGTAGCGCAAGATCGGCTCAATGAATTTGTCGTATGTTGGAACTGACATCAGGATTCCCTTCGCAAGGTTGCCAGCGTGGGCAAATGTGGTAAGCCGCATGTAAGCCGGAGTTTGGCAAATTATGTTTGAGGTCTGTGCCTGATGATCGTGGAGTGAATCCAAAAGACAGCTGCTGCCTACGACCACCCATGCAGAGCCTGGGCAGTAGCAGCCAGCCTGATCACTAATTGATAATGACCTCGCACTACTCTGTGAAACCTGCGAACTCCGCAATGAAAACGACGACCCGCATGCCACCACTCTCGCAAGAATCGTTCGATACGTGGGGAGCTATTTGCTCTTAGCGAACGCTGGCGGGGCAATACGCTGTCGGCGCTGGCTTGGATTGACAGAGTCAAGCAGAACTTCCTTGATGCGCTGAGCAGAAATCTCGAGTTCTTCGGGGGAGGCGTTCTGGATAGCACAAATCAACCGCTCACGATTGGAGCGCTTCAGATCCATAATCTCGGCGAAGCTACTTTCATCGTCACTGGATTGTTCCATAACAACCTCCAAGGCATCTTGAGAGCATCACCGGAGAACTACACGGCAGTGTCAAATAGCTCTCTCAGATTCGTCACTTTAGTCTTTGTGCTTCCGCATCACCACAACCGCCCAAAAATCGTCTCACGCCTATCAACGTCAAGTGTGCACGCGTGCTGCTTATCCCCCAGTTTTGTATCAGAAAGCCACTCAAGGCTAGGGCAATTCGGTAAATCCTAGCTGTCGCTCTACCGTCTTTCTCGCCGTCCAATCGTCGTATCCTCAAACGCTGATGGATGATGCATTTTTCGCTTATGTAAACGTATTGAATTCGTCTTTTTTTCGTACCCATGGCATTCCCCTCAATGCCAACGCCTCTTACTTCCCGGATGTAACCGGGTAGTGCAAAACTCATCTAAATTCTGAGAGGAAAGACTAGGACAAGGTAGGGTTTGCTATACCGCCAGTACCTGGCGCATCACAACCGGCGCGCACCAGTCGTTCCACTCCCTCTGCTTTGCCTACCTTCCCTGCTCAGGGCAAGCCCCGAGACCCCAACACCTTGAAAAGGAAAGCTCATGAGCCGTAGCAACACAGGATGGCTACCGGCAATTCGTCAATTCGAGGAAGAAGAAGCACTGGTACGCGAGAAAGCCCACGACAGCGGAATGAACGTTGGTTAGTTCGTGCTGGCCGCCGCATTGAAGCGACTGACCAGAAGCAAAATTGACTCCTATGTAATCAATGAGCTGCGGCGCCTAGGTGGCCTTCAGAAGCATCTTTTCACAGAGGGCAACGGCGAGCTTTCCAAGGAGTACGCAAATGTCTTGGTTGAGATAACCGAGTCCATTAAGCGTATCGGGTGTTGAAAAAACGTTAACACTCTGCTGGTTTAAAGCTGCATGTTTACGTCATGTAACGCGAGTACTTCATGCTCTGCAAGGCCACGGCTACGCAGTTCCAACCCAACAGTTGAGTTCACCATCTGATGTTCGATGCCTTGCTGCTCCAACAGCCTTCCCAACAGAAGTATTTCGCCTTCCGCTTCCAGGCTACGAAGCCGCTCGGGACAGTTGAACGCCCAGCGGTCGAGTATCTGCCAGCCGCGGGCGTGATAAGACGGAGAGCGGAGAACAGATTCAATAGTCGCTCGCGTCAACACGTTGGCAGCGATCCATAGCGGCGGGTTGTCACTGAACATATCCGTCCCCCATCTGGCGAAGACGTGTAATCATTCTAGTGTTTTGCGCGATAGAGGAAGGCCGGAAGCCGCCTTTTTGCTTAAGCTCTCCGATGTGCTGATGGGAGAATCCGAGAGTAGAAAGGGTGGCGAAATCATCGCGGGCAAGGGCCAGATTAGCCCCGCGCATCATCGCATTCGCCTGTTCCAGTCGAATGATATCTGTAAGCGCAGGAATGCTTCTGATGGGATTGCTCATAGATTGCTCCTACTGAATGATGAGCTGACGCTCAAGAATGGTAGTACAGCGCCGCCACTACTTACTAAGCAACGCAACGAGTCGAGCCTCAGTATTGAGTACCTCTGTCGACTTCAAAACGAGGCTGAACACGGGAACATCAAGATTGCTGGTCAATACCTCCAACCGATGATTGTGCTTCCCTACCGGGACGATCCGCCAAGCATTAATTTCATCGAACCTGAAAAAATGCTCAGCTCCTTTGACTGGGTACGCCAACAGCCTACGTGCAGATCCATCGATCCCCAGGTAGGCATCGTTAATCTTTGCGAATACTTCGAGCTGCGGTTGAAAACCTGCGTTCTGGAAACCTGCTACCAGTCGCTTCAGCTTCTCTGCGTAGCGTTGGTTAACAAGCCAAAACAACCAGCCCCCACCGACGAAGTAGAAAGCCAAAACCCAGAACAACCATCGAATGGCAGGATCAGCACCGCCAGCAAACCCCAAAAAGAACGGTAGGTTGAAACCGCACAAAACCACCACAATCAGCAGCAACACTCCAACCGGCAGACTTCCAACAATCCATAGCACCCGGAATAGCTCCCAAATCTGCCTCATCACTTTTACTCACGCCAATGTTCAGCACAAAATATCTGATAATCAGATATCTTAAAAGCAGATATAGCTTGGTCAGCCGACCCTACAGATACGCGGCAATGACCAAAGCAATCTATCGACGTGAGCATGAGATTCTTCTTCAAGTGCTCAAACGCATGCGCGTCGAGTCCGGAATGACTCAAGCACAGTGCTCTGCTGCCCTGGGTAGACCGCAGTCATTCATGAGTGATGTGGAGAGAGGAGTCAGAAGGCTCGATATTGTTCAGCTTCGAGATCTTTGTCTCGTCCTTAAGACTGATCTCTCAAGCTTTTCCAAAACGTATGAACAAGCCCTTAACAAAGGGTAATGCATGTATCCCAAGCCTGTGAACGAGCCCCATGAAAGACAGGACACCGTTTCCCTCTTACGATAAGGGATAGGCAAACGGTTATGTTTATGACTAATAGCAACGATAAGAGTGGTGAGCTTTTGGGCCAGGAGCGGCGTCGTCGCTGGAGCCCAGAGCAAAAGCTGGCCATGGTTCGAGAGAGCCTTGAACCGGGACAAAGCGTTTCAGTGGTGGCTCGGCGCAACGGCATCAATGCCAACCAGTTGTTCCTGTGGCGCAAGCTGTACCAGGGCGGCAGCCTCTCGGCGGTCAGTGCTGGCGAAGCCGTGGTACCGGCCTCCGAGCTGAGCGATGCGCTCAAGCAGATCCGTGAACTGCAACGGATGTTGGGCAAGAAAACGATGGAAGCAGAAATCCTCAAAGAGGCCGTGGAGATCGCCCGGTCGCGAAAATGGATTGCGCACTCACCCTTGTTGCCGGGGGACGACCAGTGAAACTGGTCAGCGAATGTCTCGGTGTGGCGCGCTCGCAATTAACGGTTCGAATCAAGCAATCGGCATCGCCCAAGACACGGCGAAGCAGGCCTGTGAACGATGCTGAGTTGGTGGCCGAAATCCAGCAACAGGTCAGCGAACTGCCCAGCTATGGCTACCGTCGAGTCTGGGGATTGCTGCGTCGCGCCCGTGAAACCCAGTTGCTACCCGCGATCAACGTGAAGCGGGTTTACCGGGTTATGCGTGATCACAACCTACTGCTTGAACGCCGGATCAAACAACCCGGCGTGCCGCGTCGACACGAAGGCCGTATTGCGGTGCAAACCAGCGATACGCGTTGGTGCTCGGACGGCTTTGAATTCCGTTGCGAGGACGGCGCCAAACTGAGCGTGACCTTCTCCCTGGACTGCTGCGACCGCGAAGCCATCGGCTGGGTCGCCAGCCCGACCGGGTATAGCGGTGATGATATCCGCGACTTGATGCTGGAAAGTGTGGAGAAGCGCTTCGGTGATCAACTACCCGCCATCCCGGTGCAATGGCTCAGCGACAACGGCTCGGCTTACACCGCCGAACAGACACGCCTGTTTGCTCGGCAGATCGGTTTGCAGCCGGTGACCACCCCAGTGCGCAGTCCGCAGAGCAACGGCATGGCCGAGAGCTTCGTGAAGACGATGAAGCGGGATTACGTGGCGCACATGCCCAAGCCGGATCGAGAAACGGCGCTGCGTAACCTGGCAATTGCCTTCGAGCATTACAACGAGCAGCATCCGCACAGCGCCTTGAGCTATCGCTCGCCTAGGGAGTTCAGGCGCTTGGCAGCAGCATCAATTTAACGGGGAGTTGGTGTCCGGTTTTGTAGGGGCAAGTCCACATGACATGACTGGCAGAAAATCAGCCATAAGCGATCAGATATTAGGGGAGGCGAAGCTAGGTTGAATCAATATCGCGGTCTGTCCTCGACTTTCCTAAATGATTATGACGCCACGCTATTGGGGGTAACAGCCTTCAAGAATAGAGTGATAAAGGCATAAATCGCCACGATCCTTCCTGCTGTGGGAAGGCTATTTCGATCAAATTCGACCAAGCAATCATGAGCATTTGAAGATAGCTGCAGATGCGGCTATCTGGCAGACTCACAACGATTTAAAGCGATTTGAGACGTCATTGAGCATCAATGCCATGATTGCCGAACCTTGGGTTACCGACATCGATGTTGTCCGGCATCTGGTCGTAGTGAAGGACACGGTTTACCGCTGGCAGGAGCACAAAGGGTCTACCCGCGCACAAGATCGAGAGACTGTGGAAATTTCAGCTATCCGAGTTTGCTGAATCAGTGCGCGCGGGTGGTGCCGATGACGATACGGAACGGGAGCGTACAAAAGTGAATCCAGCGAGGGAAGTATCGTGAGCCAGGAAGGCCCCTCCTGGACAAGAAACTCTTACGGTCAGTAACCAGCAAAACCACGAGTCTGGGACGAAATCGCCGAAGATTGCATTGTTTTGCCAGTGCAATTGATGACCGGTCCATTAACGGGCACGAAGGAGCTTAAGACGACCCCGCTGATGACCACACCCAAGCACACCAGCCCGATACACCGCAGCGCTAGCTAACCAAGCCCACCAACACCACCCAGTCACTTCCACACGATGGAGTGACCAAGTAACCCGAAGGGATTAGGCACAACAGTATGACAAGCACCCAACAACGCGCCGCACTGCAACGCCAGATCTGGCAAATTGCCAACGATGTTCGTGGCGCAGTCGATGGCTGGGACTTCAAGCAGTATGTGCTCGGCACCTTGTTCTACCGTTTCATCAGCGAAAACTTCGCCAGCTACATCGAAGGCGGTGACGACAGTATCAACTACGCAGAGCTGCCAGATAGCGTCATCACCCCGGACATCAAAGACGACGCTATCAAGACCAAGGGCTACTTCATATATCCCAGTCAGGTATTCGCCAAGGTGGCTGCCAGTGCCCACAGCAACGAGAGCCTGAATATCGATCTGGCTGCCATCTTTGCCGCCATTGAAAGCTCGGCTAACGGCTATCCTTCCGAGCGCGATATCAGAGGCCTGTTTGCCGACTTCGATACCACCAGTAACCGTCTGGGCAACACCGTCAAAGACAAAAATACGCGCCTCGCCGCCGTGCTCAAAGGCGTAGCTGGGCTGGACTTTGGTAGATTTGATGCCAGTCACATCGACCTGTTTGGCGATGCCTATGAGTTTCTCATCTCCAACTACGCCGCCAACGCCGGCAAGTCCGGTGGTGAGTTTTTCACACCGCAGCATGTGTCCAAGCTGATTGCCCAGCTCGCCATGCACAAGCAAACCACGGTCAACAAGATTTACGACCCGGCCTGTGGCTCGGGCTCACTGCTGCTGCAAGCAAAGAAGCACTTCGATGCACACATCATTGAAGACGGTTTTTTTGGCCAGGAACTCAACCACACCACGTATAACCTGGCGCGGATGAACATGTTCCTGCACAACGTTAACTACGACAAATTCAATATCCAGCTGGGCGACACTCTGTGCGAGCCACACTTTGGCGATGACAAACCTTTTGATGCCATCGTCTCCAACCCACCCTACTCGGTCAAGTGGAAGGGGGCGGGTGACCCCACCTTGATCAACGACGACCGCTTTGCCCCGGCCGGCGTGCTCGCGCCCAAATCCAAAGCCGACTTCGCCTTTGTGCTGCACGCACTCAGCTACCTCTCGGCCAAAGGTCGCGCCGCCATCGTTTGCTTTCCCGGCATATTCTACAGGGGCGGAGCTGAGCAGAAGATCCGCCAGTACCTGGTGGACAATAACTATGTGGAAAGCGTGATCTCGCTCGCGCCCAATTTGTTCTATGGCACCACCATCGCAGTGAACATTCTGGTGCTGTCCAAACACAAGACCGACACCACCACCCAGTTCATCGACGCCAGCGGCCTGTTCAAGAAAGAAACCAACAACAACATGCTGCTGGACACGCACATCAACCAGATCATGCAGGTGTTCGATAGCAAGGCGAGCGTGGATCACTTTGCCCAGTCCATCCCTTTTGAGCTGGTGGCTGCCAACAGCTACAACCTGTCTGTAAGCAGCTACATCGACGCCAAGGACAACCGTGAGGTGGTGGATATTGCCCAGCTCAACGCCGACCTAAAAGCCACGGTTGCCAAGATCGATCAACTGCGAGCGGAGATTGATGCCATCGTCGCGGAGATCGAGGCATGAGCAGCGTGAATTTCATGGAAAAACTGCTGGATGGTGTGGCAGTGGAATGGGTGACTCTTGGATCTGTGGCGGATATTGGTACCGGAAGCTCAAACCGTCAGGATGAAAGCGAAAATGGAATCTACCCGTTCTATGTTCGCTCAAAGAAAATCTTAAAGTCAGATATTTTTCAATTTAATGAGGTGGCAATAATCATTCCCGGCGAGGGCGGGATTGGCGATATATTTCACTATGTAGAAGGAAAGTACGCTCTACACCAGAGGGCTTACAGGATTCATGTTAAATCAGATGTCGTGAGTACGAAGTTTTTGTTCCACTTCATGTCCTCTAGGTTTAAGCAGTACATTTTGACGAAAAGCGTGGGAGCAACTGCTTCCTCGATTAGAAAGCCCATGCTTGAAGAATTCCAAATACCCATCCCCTGCCCAGGAACGCCGAATAAATCGATTGAAATCCAATCCGAAATCGTCCGCATATTGGACGCCTTTTCCGAGCTGACCGCCGAAG
This sequence comes from Pseudomonas sp. FBCC-B1667, assembly GCF_059133255.1. Lineage (NCBI taxonomy): Bacteria > Pseudomonadati > Pseudomonadota > Gammaproteobacteria > Pseudomonadales > Pseudomonadaceae > Pseudomonas > Pseudomonas sp. FBCC-B1667. The sequence goes on from NZ_CP101437.1 coordinate 6,794,183, forward strand.
TAAAAGCCGAGCTAACCGCCGAGCTGACTACTCGCAAAAAACAATACGAGCACTACCGCGATGAGTTGATGAGTTTTAAAGACGGAGAAGTGGAGTGGAAGGCGCTGGGAGAGATTGGCGAATTTATTCGTGGGAAGCGTTTTACCAAAGCTGATTTTGTTGAAGATGGTATCAGCGCTATCCATTACGGCGAGATATACACGCGTTACGGCGCTTTTACGACACAAGCTTTTTCTCAGGTTAGAAATGATATGGCTGGGTCACTGCGCTATGCAGAGCCAGGCGACGTAGTGATAACCGACGTAGGCGAGACAGTTGAGGATGTCGGTAAGGCCGTTGCATGGCTCGGAGATGAAAAGGTCGCTATTCACGATCATTGCTATGCTTTTCGGCATTCAATGGATCCGAGATTTGTTTCCTACTGCATGAAAACGTCATCTTTCGTTGCTGACAAGGCAAAATATATCGCCAGAACCAAAGTCAACACACTGCTGATTAATGGGTTTTCAAAGATTAAAATTCCCGTTCCGTATCCAGGGGATCCAGATAGATCCCTTGCAGAACAGGTTCGCATCGTTTCCATTCTTGATAGATTCGACGCTCTCAATAACTCTCTCGCTGAATTTTTTCCGCGTGAAATTGCTTTGCACCAAAAATATTACGAGCATTACCGTGACTTGCTGTTGAATTTCCCCAGACTAGAAAAGGTAGCGGCATAACATGAGCAAGGCGCTAACGGAAATCGCCCGACAGCTACAAGAGACCCAAAAAAAGGTGCAGCTGATCTACGCCTTTAATGGCACAGGTAAAACGCGTCTGTCGCGTGATTTCAAGCAGCTAATCGCTCCAAAAGAGAATGGTAATGAAGACGGCGATGAGACGGATCAACCCGGGTTGTCGCGCAACAAAATTTTGTATTACAACGCCTTTACTGAAGACCTGTTCTATTGGGACAACGACTTGGCCGATGACCTCGATCCCAAGCTGAAAATTCAGCCCAACACCTTTACGGATTGGGTGTTGATGGACCAGGGCCAAGATCAGAATATCATCACGACCTTTCAGCGCTACACCAATGACAAGCTCACGCCAAGGTTCAATGCGGAAAGAAAAGAACAAGACAAAGACGGTAAAGACTTCACCGTCAGAGCCTTCTCGGAGGTCACTTTCTCGATGGAGCGCGGTGATGCGACGCACTCGGGAAATCTGAAAATTTCCAAGGGTGAAGAAAGCAACTTCATCTGGAGTATTTTCTACACGCTGCTTGAGCAGGTGATTGGCGTACTCAACGTTGCTGAGCCGGCTGATCGAGAAACCGACCAGTTCAATCAACTGGAATATGTGTTTATTGATGATCCGGTCAGTTCGCTGGATGAGAACCACCTGATTCAACTTGCGGTAAACCTAGGGCAATTGATCAATTCGAGTGCATCGGGTGTAAAATTTGTTGTATCCACACATAGCGCGCTGTTTTACAACGTGCTTTACAATGAAGTAGGTGCCAAAAGCGGGTATATCCTAAGTCGCTTGGACGATGGCACCTTTGAGCATGAAGAAAAGCAAGGTGATTCGAACAAAAGTTTTTCTTATCACCTGCACATTAAAAACCTTATCGAGCAAGCTATCGCTACCAATAGCGTGCAGCGCTACCATTTTGCGCTGTTGCGCAACTTGTATGAAAAAACCGCAAACTTTCTTGGATATCGGAGATGGTCTGACCTGTTGCCGGAAGACAAGAAAGCGTACGCCAGCCGGATTATGAATTTTTATCCTCACAATACTTTATCCAACGAAGAGATTGCAGAACCGACACCGCCCGAGAGAGAGATGGTTGGTCTACTGCTTAGGAACCTGAATACTTATGGCTACTGGCAGCAGGAGCCACAAAATGGTTGATTACTCCAAGCCCATAGCTGAGTCCAGTAACTTCATTGTTTTGGATAAATACAGCAAGGAATGGCAGGTTGCCGAGAGCTACCAGAGCGAAGGTGATCTGGAGCGCGAGTTTATTCAGGATCTGGTCGATCAGGGCTATGAGTACCTAAGCGGCCTGAATACGCCGGAGGCCTTGTTGGCCAATGTACGCGTGCAACTGCAAACTCTCAATAATATGGAGTTTTCTGATAGCGAGTGGTTGCGCTTTGTCGAGACCTGGCTAGACAAGCCCAGCGATGGCATTGTCGAAAAAACCCGGAAGATTCATGACGATTACATTCATGACTTTGTTTTTGACGACGGCCGAATCCAGAACATCTATCTGCTAGACAAGAAAAAGATCACCCGAAACAAGGTGCAGGTGATCAAGCAGTTTGAGCAAAAGGGCAGCCACGCCAACCGCTACGATGTAACTATTCTAGTGAACGGCTTGCCGCTAGTTCAGGTGGAGCTAAAGAAACGAGGTGTTGCGATTCGCGAAGCCTTCAACCAGGTACACCGCTACAGTAAGGAGAGCTTTAACAGCGAGCACTCTTTATTTAAATATATGCAGCTTTTTGTGGTCTCTAACGGCACCGATAGCCGTTACTTTGCTAACACTACCCAACGCAACAAGAACAGCTTCGACTTCACTATGAATTGGGCGAAAGCGGATAACAGCCTGATTAAAGACCTGAAAGATTTTACCGCCACTTTCTTTCAGAAACGCACTCTTCTCAATGTGTTGCTACACTACTCGGTATTTGATGTTAGCAATACATTGCTTGTGATGCGCCCTTACCAGATCGCCGCTACGGAGCGCATTCTATGGAAGATTAACAGCTCGTATCTGGCAAAGAACTGGGGCAATACCGAAAGCGGCGGCTTTATTTGGCATACCACCGGCTCGGGGAAGACCCTGACCAGCTTCAAGGTTGCGCGACTCGCTACTGAGCTGGACTTCATTGACAAGGTGTTCTTCGTGGTGGACCGCAAGGATCTGGATTACCAGACCATGAAGGAATACCAACGCTTCTCACCGGAAAGCGTGAATGGTTCTGACAGCACGGCTGGCCTGAAGCGTAATCTGGATAAGGACGACAACAAAATCATCGTCACCACCATCCAGAAGCTCAACAACCTGATGAAGAGTGAGCCCGACCTAGCTATCTACGGCAAGCAAGTGGTCTTCATTTTTGATGAGTGCCACCGCAGCCAGTTTGGTGAAGCGCAGAAGAACCTAAAGAAGCGGTTCAAGAAGTTTTATCAGTTTGGATTTACTGGTACACCAATATTTACAGGCTATAACGCTTTGGGCGCGGAAGATACTGCAAGTGTATTTGGCCGTGAATTACATTCGTATGTAATCACCGATGCAATTCGCGATGAAAAGGTGCTTAAATTCAAAGTCGACTACAATGATGTGCGGCCGCAGTTCAAGGCTATTGAAACTGAGCAGGATGAGAAAAAGCTTAGTGCGGCTGAAAATAAGCATGCTTTGCTGCACCCCGACCGTATCCGCGAGATAACCCAGTACATTCTTAACAATTTTCGACAGAAAACGCATCGCCTGCAAGCGGGCAATAAAGGTTTTAACGCCATGTTCGCGGTAAGCAGCGTGGACGCTGCCAAACTGTACTATGAGTCTTTCAGGGACCTACAGAAGGGCAACGACAGGCCATTGAGGGTAGCCACCATCTTCTCGTATGCGGCCAACGAGGAGCAGGACGCGGTCGGCGAGATTCAGGACGAAAGCTTCGATGTTTCTGCCATGAATAGCAGCGCCAAAGAATTTTTGGGCGCTGCCATTGCAGACTACAACGCACTGTTCAAAACCAACTTCAGCGTAGACAGCAATGGCTTCCAGAACTACTACCGCGATCTGGCAAAACAAGTCAAAGCCAAGGAGATCGACCTGCTCATTGTGGTGGGCATGTTCCTGACCGGCTTTGATGCCCCCACGCTGAACACCTTGTTTGTCGACAAGAACCTGCGCTACCACGGCTTGATGCAAGCCTACTCACGCACCAACCGCATTTTTGACGCCACCAAAACCTTCGGCAACATCGTCACCTTCCGCGACCTGGAGCAGGCGACCATAGACGCAATTACCTTGTTTGGTGATAAGAACACCAAGAATGTAGTGCTGGAGAAGAGCTATACAGAATACATGGAAGGCTTTACCGATGCAGTGACCGGTGAGGCGCGGCGTGGGTTTGTGGACGTAGTTCGAGAGTTAGAGCAGCGCTTCCCTGATCCCTCTGCCATTGAAAAAGAGTCGGATAAAAAAGCTTTCGCAAAACTGTTTGGCGAGTATTTGCGAGTTGAGAGCGTACTGCAAAACTACGATGAGTTTGCCAGCCTGAAGACCTTACAAACCGTCGATATGAATGATCCGGTGTCGGTTGAAGCATTCAAAGCTCAGCATTACTTAAGCGATGATGATCTAACTGCATTGCAATCGATTAGGATACCAGCTGAACGAAAAATCCAGGACTACCGCTCAACCTATAACGATGTTCGTGATTGGTTGCGCCGGGAAAAGTCTTCCGCCGAAATGGAAAAGTCCACCGTCGATTGGGATGACGTCGTCTTTGAGGTAGACCTGCTCAAGTCACAAGAAATCAATCTAGACTACATTCTAGAACTGATTTTTGAGAACAATAAAAAAGCCAAAAACAAAGCATCACTGGTTGAAGACGTGCGTAGGGTGATTCGTGCCAGCCTAGAAAATCGTGCCAAAGAAGGCTTGTTGGTCGACTTTATTAACCAAACCGACCTAGATCAAATTGGTGACAAGGCTAGTGTGATTGACGCCTTCTTCACCTTTGCCCAAGCGGAACAACAGAGTGAGGCAGAAGTGCTAATCAGCACAGAGAACTTGAATGCAGAGGCGGCTAGGCGCTATATCACCACTTCACTAAAGCGGGAGTTTGCCAGTGACAGCGGCACTGAGCTCAATGCCGTTCTCCCCAAGATGAGCCCGCTGAACCCGCAATACTTGAAAAAAAAGCAGGCTGTCTTCCAGAAAATCGCTGCTTTTGTTGAGAAATTTAAAGGTGTGGGTGGACAGGTCTAATTGGGTCCTTCCATCCGCCTATAAGACATCCAAGATGCCCCCGTGGCACGCGGACGTGGTGTTTGACTCTGCTCCGGGATTTTACCACGAAGGGTATTGCGGAGCTTTTCCCCTTGCTGCACATACACGATCAATAACTTCTTTAGACGCTAAACGATATTGCTCCTGCTTCAGAAGGTTGACTGTATGAGTTGTCATCTCACTTTTAGTAGTAAAGTGATTTTTTTCAATTAACTCAACAATATTTTTTATGTATGTGAAAATTTTCTCGGACGCAGAGCCAGAGTTTGCTGTTATTTCGTAAAAGTCTTTTCCTTCGTGGACTAGCTTGTTGCGAACATCTACGTATAGACTATCGTAGTCTTCTAGTATTTTTTTAAAAGAGGTTAGAGAGCTACTACATACAAGAGCAGCGATGTATGTGCGGTGCTTCCATCCCATCCAGCTTTTCTCAATATTCGCGAGCCCATCTAATGTAAATATGAGGTTTAAGAACTGGGATTCCTCACCGATGGAGTAAAATGACTGCCTGCAAGATCGTAGCGCGCCTATTACAGACGATGAAAGCTCATTTTGTATTGTATTGTCGTAAATTGCGGATAAATATTGTATTCCCGGGTAGTAAAAGCTGTCCACCTGAGGGCCTAGCCAGTTATTGCTTACGGAGAGCGGTCTTGATATTCCGCTTAATCTTAGTGGTTTAAGGTGCGTTTGGCTTAGGGGGATGATCTCCACGTCATAGAATCCGTCCTCTCTTTGCCCGGCCGGATTGGGGGTAAGTTCTTTGACCATAAAAGAGCTGTGGGAGTATCGTACAAGATCAAGGGCGTGCTCGGCTAGTGACAGACATTTGCCAATTACGTAGTCATTATGATCAATTGTCTGGTTAAGCTTTAGCAAATCAGGATAGGCTAGTTGGCAATTAAATTGAATGTAGGCGCCCTTGTGCTCACTTAACCTTTCCCATGGTTTCGGATCAAACTGGAGATCGCAGAAAAAAATGTACTTCCCAATTGTCAATGTTTCTTGAATGAATATTTTTTCAATCGGAACTATCACGATGCAGTTCAGTTCGATGTCTTCAGTCTCAAGCTTGGCTAGCTCTGAGTTAGAATCCGCTGAACTTGCGAGTTCTATACAAATCCATGCAAAGCAAACTCGAAAATCTGCAAGAATTTCAATATTATTCTTGCTGCAAGTTTCGCCCTCATACTTAAAAGCGACACCGTCTCCTTCCGGAAATGCACTTGCCCAATAACCTAGAGCTCTAATATTTTCAAGAGATATTGATATTTCTGTGGGCTTTTCTATGGACGTTTCTTTACGCCACACGAGATTGCCTAAGTAATTCTCTCTTGGGGGTAAAAGTCGAGCTTCCATATACGTCCTTGCTCCAGAGATTATTTTAATCCAACAAAGCCTATTGCTCCGGCTAAGATGGTGAAAAGCTGGTCTTCATGGGGGGTGTTGAGCTGCGTTCGTAGGCCAATCGGAGCAGGCCCGACACCACAGTACAATACATGTATGCCCCGGCTATGAGAGCCCTGACGGAATGACAATTTTTGCTCCGGCTTCTTGTGTACCTTTTCAGACACAGCTTTTTTATAACTCAAAACCAGGTTTGGGGTCGCGTTCGCTCTGCTCCTCTTTGTGCTGACATGGCTTGCCAACAACGTCTCGCTATCGGGGTCTTTCTGCAAACCCAAAGCTCGGTATCCAGATTGCTCTCAACCGCAAAGCTGCTGACTCCGATACCGAGCCGCTGTTTTATGCGGCTTAGGTTCGTCTGATATTCACCGAAACCGGCCTGTTCGGGTAGACATCTTTCGGCCAATCGCGACGAATTCGACTGTAGCTTCCCACGCGGCCAATAGACTGCGATGCCACAAATTTGCCACACTCGCCCCGCTAACCGGGGCGAAAACTCGCTAACCCCAGCTACCACAATCCTTTGATTTCCCAGCTAATCCGCGCTAACGTGTTGATTCTAAACGTCGACTTTTAGGACTCCGAAGGCAGGGGTCGTGGGTTCGAATCCCGCCTGGTGCACCATACGCTGCAATTGAAAAAAGCCTCAGGCCTTAGGGTCTGGGGCTTTTTTGTGAGTGATGATTAATCAACCTCAGGCATGACGTTGTTTTGGGCGTGAACTGGGCAGCGCAACACCCTAGGGAGCGCGCTCTGAGGCTTGCGAGGGCGTCAGGGGCATTATCGCGACGCAAGCTCTGACCGAGTCTCAAGGGCCTGCCACGCGCCTTGCCGTGGCGAGAGCCATGAACTGGCTAACGGCGCCGTCATAACCTTCCGCTACAGCATCAGATCTGCGTGCTGTTCAAATGGTGCACTGCTGTTCGAACTTTCCTGCAGACAAAACAAAACCCCTACCTGCATACGCAGATAGGGGTTTCGGAATTTAATCTTGACGATGACCTACTCTCACATGGGGAAACCCCACACTACCATCGGCGATGCATCGTTTCACTGCTGAGTTCGGGATGGGATCAGGTGGTTCCAATGCTCTATGGTCGTCAAGAAATTCGGGTACTGAGTCGTGGCCAGTTGGCCGCGCTTCAGCAAATTGGGTATGTGACAGCTTTCGGTGTTTTGTGAGCGTCGAACTTTCGGTTCATTTCGTCTTCACACACCACAATCTGATGCTCGTTCGAGTAGTCAAATTGCTTGGGTGTTATATGGTCAAGCCTCACGGGCAATTAGTATTGGTTAGCTCAACGCCTCACAGCGCTTACACACCCAACCTATCAACGTCGTAGTCTTCGACGGCCCTTCAGGGGACTCAAGGTCCCAGTGAGATCTCATCTTGAGGCTAGTTTCCCGCTTAGATGCTTTCAGCGGTTATCTATTCCGAACATAGCTACCCGGCAATGCCACTGGCGTGACAACCGGAACACCAGAGGTTCGTCCACTCCGGTCCTCTCGTACTAGGAGCAGCCCCTCTCAAATCTCAAACGTCCACGGCAGATAGGGACCGAACTGTCTCACGACGTTCTAAACCCAGCTCGCGTACCACTTTAAATGGCGAACAGCCATACCCTTGGGACCGGCTTCAGCCCCAGGATGTGATGAGCCGACATCGAGGTGCCAAACACCGCCGTCGATATGAACTCTTGGGCGGTATCAGCCTGTTATCCCCGGAGTACCTTTTATCCGTTGAGCGATGGCCCTTCCATACAGAACCACCGGATCACTAAGACCTACTTTCGTACCTGCTCGACGTGTCTGTCTCGCAGTCAAGCGCGCTTTTGCCTTTATACTCTACGACCGATTTCCGACCGGTCTGAGCGCACCTTCGTACTCCTCCGTTACTCTTTAGGAGGAGACCGCCCCAGTCAAACTACCCACCATACACTGTCCTCGATCCGGATAACGGACCTGAGTTAGAACCTCAAAGTTGCCAGGGTGGTATTTCAAGGTTGGCTCCACGCGAACTGGCGTCCACGCTTCAAAGCCTCCCACCTATCCTACACAAGCAAATTCAAAGTCCAGTGCAAAGCTATAGTAAAGGTTCACGGGGTCTTTCCGTCTAGCCGCGGATACACTGCATCTTCACAGCGATTTCAATTTCACTGAGTCTCGGGTGGAGACAGCGCCGCCATCGTTACGCCATTCGTGCAGGTCGGAACTTACCCGACAAGGAATTTCGCTACCTTAGGACCGTTATAGTTACGGCCGCCGTTTACCGGGGCTTCGATCAAGAGCTTCGCGTTAGCTAACCCCATCAATTAACCTTCCGGCACCGGGCAGGCGTCACACCCTATACGTCCACTTTCGTGTTTGCAGAGTGCTGTGTTTTTAATAAACAGTCGCAGCGGCCTGGTATCTTCGACCGGCATGGGCTTACGCAGTAAATGCTTCACCCTCACCGGCGCACCTTCTCCCGAAGTTACGGTGCCATTTTGCCTAGTTCCTTCACCCGAGTTCTCTCAAGCGCCTTGGTATTCTCTACCCAACCACCTGTGTCGGTTTGGGGTACGGTTCCTGGTTACCTGAAGCTTAGAAGCTTTTCTTGGAAGCATGGCATCAACCACTTCGTGTTCTAAAAGAACACTCGTCATCAGCTCTCGGCCTTAGAATCCCGGATTTACCTAAGATTCCAGCCTACCACCTTAAACTTGGACAACCAACGCCAAGCTGGCCTAGCCTTCTCCGTCCCTCCATCGCAATAACCAGAAGTACAGGAATATTAACCTGTTTTCCATCGACTACGCTTTTCAGCCTCGCCTTAGGGACCGACTAACCCTGCGTCGATTAACGTTGCGCAGGAAACCTTGGTCTTTCGGCGTGGGTGTTTTTCACACCCATTGTCGTTACTCATGTCAGCATTCGCACTTCTGATACCTCCAGCAAGCTTCTCAACTCACCTTCACAGGCTTACAGAACGCTCCTCTACCGCATCACCTAAGTGATACCCGTAGCTTCGGTGTATGGTTTGAGCCCCGTTACATCTTCCGCGCAGGCCGACTCGACTAGTGAGCTATTACGCTTTCTTTAAAGGGTGGCTGCTTCTAAGCCAACCTCCTAGCTGTCTAAGCCTTCCCACATCGTTTCCCACTTAACCATAACTTTGGGACCTTAGCTGACGGTCTGGGTTGTTTCCCTTTTCACGACGGACGTTAGCACCCGCCGTGTGTCTCCCATGCTCGGCACTTGTAGGTATTCGGAGTTTGCATCGGTTTGGTAAGTCGGGATGACCCCCTAGCCGAAACAGTGCTCTACCCCCTACAGTGATACATGAGGCGCTACCTAAATAGCTTTCGAGGAGAACCAGCTATCTCCGAGCTTGATTAGCCTTTCACTCCGATCCACAGGTCATCCGCTAACTTTTCAACGGTAGTCGGTTCGGTCCTCCAGTTAGTGTTACCCAACCTTCAACCTGCCCATGGATAGATCGCCCGGTTTCGGGTCTATTCCCAGCGACTAGACGCCCTATTAAGACTCGCTTTCGCTACGCCTCCCCTATTCGGTTAAGCTCGCCACTGAAAATAAGTCGCTGACCCATTATACAAAAGGTACGCAGTCACCCAACAAAGTGGGCTCCCACTGCTTGTACGCATACGGTTTCAGGATCTATTTCACTCCCCTCTCCGGGGTTCTTTTCGCCTTTCCCTCACGGTACTAGTTCACTATCGGTCAGTCAGTAGTATTTAGCCTTGGAGGATGGTCCCCCCATATTCAGACAAAGTTTCTCGTGCTCCGTCCTACTCGATTTCATGACCAAGAGATTTTCGCGTACAGGGCTATCACCCACTATGGCCGCACTTTCCAGAGCGTTCCGCTAATCTCAAAGCCACTTAAGGGCTAGTCCCCGTTCGCTCGCCACTACTAAGGGAATCTCGGTTGATTTCTTTTCCTCAGGGTACTTAGATGTTTCAGTTCCCCTGGTTCGCTTCTTAAGCCTATGTATTCAGCTTAAGATAACCATCTTATGATGGCTGGGTTCCCCCATTCAGACATCTCCGGATCAAAGTCTGTTTGCCGACTCCCCGAAGCTTTTCGCAGGCTACCACGTCTTTCATCGCCTCTGACTGCCAAGGCATCCACCGTATGCGCTTCTTCACTTGACCATATAACCCCAAGCAATCTGGTTATACTGTGAAGACGACATTCGCCGAAAATTCGATAATACTCAATTAAGAGCAACTCACAAATTTTACCTTAGCCTGATCCGTTACCAGTGAAAGTAACGTCCAGTCTATCTTTCTATCACATACCCAAATTTTTAAAGAACGAACTAGTCAAAGACTAGAAATCAACATTCACCATCTCAACGATGGAATGCTCATTTCTAAGCTTTATACAAACAGAAGCAGTAGTGGTGGAGCCAAACGGGATCGAACCGTTGACCTCCTGCGTGCAAGGCAGGCGCTCTCCCAGCTGAGCTATGGCCCCGTATTTCTACAGGCGTTTCCCACACAAAATTGGTGGGTCTGGGCAGATTCGAACTGCCGACCTCACCCTTATCAGGGGTGCGCTCTAACCAACTGAGCTACAGACCCAATTTCGAGCTACTAAGGCCGACCTCACCCTGCTCTTAACCACAAAGCATGGGGTACGCTCTAACCAACTCAGCTACAAACCGATACAGGCTGCTTCTTTCGTCTTCTTCAATGAATCAAGCAATTCGTGTGGGAACTTATGGAGCAGCTGATGTCGTCGATTAAGGAGGTGATCCAGCCGCAGGTTCCCCTACGGCTACCTTGTTACGACTTCACCCCAGTCATGAATCACACCGTGGTAACCGTCCTCCCGAAGGTTAGACTAGCTACTTCTGGTGCAACCCACTCCCATGGTGTGACGGGCGGTGTGTACAAGGCCCGGGAACGTATTCACCGCGACATTCTGATTCGCGATTACTAGCGATTCCGACTTCACGCAGTCGAGTTGCAGACTGCGATCCGGACTACGATCGGTTTTCTGGGATTAGCTCCACCTCGCGGCTTGGCAACCCTCTGTACCGACCATTGTAGCACGTGTGTAGCCCAGGCCGTAAGGGCCATGATGACTTGACGTCATCCCCACCTTCCTCCGGTTTGTCACCGGCAGTCTCCTTAGAGTGCCCACCATAACGTGCTGGTAACTAAGGACAAGGGTTGCGCTCGTTACGGGACTTAACCCAACATCTCACGACACGAGCTGACGACAGCCATGCAGCACCTGTCTCAATGTTCCCGAAGGCACCCATCCATCTCTGGAAAGTTCATTGGATGTCAAGGCCTGGTAAGGTTCTTCGCGTTGCTTCGAATTAAACCACATGCTCCACCGCTTGTGCGGGCCCCCGTCAATTCATTTGAGTTTTAACCTTGCGGCCGTACTCCCCAGGCGGTCAACTTAATGCGTTAGCTGCGCCACTAAGAGCTCAAGGCTCCCAACGGCTAGTTGACATCGTTTACGGCGTGGACTACCAGGGTATCTAATCCTGTTTGCTCCCCACGCTTTCGCACCTCAGTGTCAGTATCAGTCCAGGTGGTCGCCTTCGCCACTGGTGTTCCTTCCTATATCTACGCATTTCACCGCTACACAGGAAATTCCACCACCCTCTACCATACTCTAGCTCGTCAGTTTTGAATGCAGTTCCCAGGTTGAGCCCGGGGATTTCACATCCAACTTAACGAACCACCTACGCGCGCTTTACGCCCAGTAATTCCGATTAACGCTTGCACCCTCTGTATTACCGCGGCTGCTGGCACAGAGTTAGCCGGTGCTTATTCTGTCGGTAACGTCAAGATTGCAACGTATTAGGTTACAACCCTTCCTCCCAACTTAAAGTGCTTTACAATCCGAAGACCTTCTTCACACACGCGGCATGGCTGGATCAGGCTTTCGCCCATTGTCCAATATTCCCCACTGCTGCCTCCCGTAGGAGTCTGGACCGTGTCTCAGTTCCAGTGTGACTGATCATCCTCTCAGACCAGTTACGGATCGTCGCCTTGGTGAGCCATTACCTCACCAACTAGCTAATCCGACCTAGGCTCATCTGATAGCGCAAGGCCCGAAGGTCCCCTGCTTTCTCCCGTAGGACGTATGCGGTATTAGCGTCCGTTTCCGAGCGTTATCCCCCACTACCAGGCAGATTCCTAGGCATTACTCACCCGTCCGCCGCTCTCAAGAGAAGCAAGCTTCTCTCTACCGCTCGACTTGCATGTGTTAGGCCTGCCGCCAGCGTTCAATCTGAGCCATGATCAAACTCTTCAGTTCAAACATCTTTGGGTTTTTAAGAAACCCTAAACTTGGCTCAGCAATCGTTGGTTACATCTTTGATTTCTCGCGGAGTAACTTGTGATGCTGATAATCTTGTTGACTATCAGTCTGACTCCACAAGCACCCACACGAATTGCTTGATTCAGTTGTTAAAGAGCGGTTGGTTAAGATCTTTCGTCTCAACCGAGGCGCGCATTCTACAGCAGCCTCCGTTGCTGTCAAGCGGTTATTTTCAGAAGTTTTCAAAGTTTCGCTTGGAAATCTCTAACAACTTCAACCACTTGCGCTTCCGATCACTCGGTAGCGGGAGGCGAATTCTACAGCGTTACACGCTGCTGTCAACACCTCTTTTTCAACTCCTTTCGGACTTCGATGAACTGAAGCCACTCACTGCCGAAAACTTCTTAACTCTTTGTTTTCGAAGGAGTTTTCCGTTTCGACTGCGCCGGAAGTGGGGCGAATTATAGACATCCAGAATCTGCCGTCAAGCATTGATTTGGCTTATCCATCAATAACTTGCCGAACGGTGCAAAACCACCTGATACCTCTCTATATAGAAGGGAAACAGCCCTCCTCTATATAGAAGAACCCTCAGAGCACCCCAGCCTCTTTGAAAGCAGCCACGGCACCAGCCCCAAGACCCAACACTCGCTGAAGCACCTCCTGCGTATGCTCGCCCAATAAAGGAGGAGCATTGCGGTACTCCACCGGCGTCTCGGACAAACGAATAGGACTCGCCACCTGCGGCACCATCCCCGCCAACGCATGGGGCATCTCGATCGCCAACCCACGCGCCTTGACCTGAGGATCAGCAAACATCTGCGCCAGGTCATTGATCGGGCCACAGGGGACTCCAGCCTGCTCCAGCTGCAAGACCCATTCAGCAGTGGTCTTGAACACCGTCGCCTGACGGATCAGCGGAATCAACACCGCCCGGTTCGCCACTCGCAGCTTATTGGTAGCAAAGCGCGGGTCGTCCGCCCACTGCGGTTGCCCGGCCACTTCAGCAAACTTGCGGAATTGACCATCGTTCCCCACGGTAAGGATGAAGTCGCCGTCCGCCGTAGGAAAATCCTGATAAGGCACGATGTTCGGGTGGGCGTTACCCAGACGCTTGGGCGCATTGCCCGTCGTCAGGTAGTTCATCGCCTGGTTAGCCAGACAGGCGACCTGAACATCCAGCAACGCCATGTCGATGTGCTGACCGCCGCCATCGTGATCCCGGTGCGCAAGCGCCGCCAGAATCGCCACCGTCGAATAGAGCCCGGTCAAAATGTCCGTCAGCGCGACACCGACCTTCACCGGCCCGGCCCCCTCATCCCCTTCCGGTCGCCCCGTCAGGCTCATCAGGCCACCCAGGCCCTGAATCATGAAGTCATAACCCGCACGCTTGGCGTAGGGACCGGTCTGACCGAACCCGGTTATCGAGCAATAGATCAGATTCGGATTGATGGCTTTAAGCGACGCATAGTCCAGCCCGTAAGCCGCCAACCCGCCGACTTTGAAGTTCTCGATCAGGATGTCCGACTTCGCCGCCAAATCACGCACCAGCTTCTGACCTTCCGGACGCGTGAAGTCGATGGTGACCGATTGCTTGTTGCGATTGGCCGACAAGTAATAGGCGGCCTCGCTGGTGTTCTCGCCATAGGCGTCTTTCAGGAAAGGAGGCCCCCAGGCGCGTGTGTCATCGCCATTACCGGGGCGCTCGACCTTGATCACTTCAGCGCCAAGGTCCGCCAGGATCTGCCCGGACCAAGGCCCGGCCAGTACCCGCGATAAATCCAGTACCCGTAGATGCGAAAGCGCGCCCATGGACGTTCTCCTATTAATAGAACGCCTGGATGCCGGTTTGCGCGCGACCGAGAATCAGTGCGTGGACGTCGTGCGTACCCTCATAGGTATTCACCACTTCCAGGTTGACCAGATGGCGCGCGACACCGAACTCATCAGAAATGCCGTTGCCGCCCAGCATGTCGCGCGCCATGCGAGCGATGTCCAGGGACTTGCCGCAGGAGTTGCGCTTCATCATCGAAGTGATCTCGACCGCCGCAGTGCCTTCATCCTTCATACGACCCAGACGCAGGCAACCTTGCAGCGCCATGGTGATTTCGGTCTGCATGTCAGCGAGCTTTTTCTGGATCAGTTGAGTAGCGGCCAACGGACGACCGAACTGCTGACGATCCAGAGTGTACTGGCGAGCGGTGTGCCAGCAGAACTCGGCAGCGCCCAGTGCGCCCCAGGAAATGCCGTAACGTGCGGAGTTGAGGCAGGTAAACGGGCCTTTCAAACCGCGGACGTCCGGGAAGATGTTCTCTTCAGGGACAAACACGTTGTCCATGACGATTTCGCCAGTGATGGACGCACGCAAGCCAACCTTGCCGTGAATCGCCGGAGTACTCAGGCCTTTCCAGCCCTTCTCCAGAACGAAACCACGGATGTCGCCGGCGTCATCCTTGGCCCAGACCACAAACACATCAGCGATCGGGCTGTTGGTGATCCACATCTTGCTGCCGGTCAGGCTGTAGCCGCCTTCCACTTTGCGCGCACGGGTAATCATCGCACCCGGGTCGGAACCGTGGTTAGGCTCGGTCAGACCGAAGCAGCCAATCCATTCACCGGTCGCCAGTTTCGGCAGGTACTTCTGCTTCTGGGCTTCAGTGCCAAATTCATTGATCGGCACCATCACCAGTGAGGACTGCACGCTCATCATCGAGCGGTAGCCGGAGTCGACACGCTCGACTTCACGAGCGATCAGACCGTAGCTGACGTAATTGAGGCCGCTGCCGCCGTACTGCTCAGGGATGGTCGCGCCCAACAGGCCGACTTCGCCCATTTCACGGAAGATTGCTGGATCAGTCTGCTCATGACGGAAAGCTTCGAGAACACGCGGTGCGAGCTTCTGCTGAGCGAATTGCTCGGCAGTGTCGCGAATCATGCGTTCTTCTTCAGTGAGCTGTTGATCCAGCAGCAGTGGATCGATCCAGTTGAAGCTAGCTTTACCGCCCATGAGTGTGTCCTCTCGAATCGGGGTCAAATTGCGTGGACTGATCCTAGGCCGGGTTTGCCCTTACGGCAAACGAGGATTTTGCATACTGTTGTGCTATTTTCTCACTCCGTAACATCGCAAAAGTGGCTTTATGCGATGGATTAGTGAGGTTGACGTACATGCGCAGGAAAATCCCCAGCACAACGGCTCTGATCAGCTTTGAAGCGGCCGCGCGCCATGAAAGCTTCACAAAAGCGGCCCAAGAGCTTTCACTGACTCAGGGCGCCATTTGCCGACAGATCGCCAGCCTGGAGGAGTTCCTCAGTGTCGAGTTGTTCCGACGCTCGCGGCGTGGTGTGAAGCTGACGGAAGCCGGACTTTCCTACAGCCGTCGCGTCGCCACACAACTCGATGCGGTGGAGCGGGATACGCTGTCTGTGATGGGGCAACAGGGCGCCAACGTGATCGAACTGGCCGTGGTTCCGACCTTCGGCACTCAGTGGCTGCTGCCGCGACTCAAGGACTTCCAGCAGAAGCATCCGGAAGTGACGGTCAACCTTACGAACCGTACTCGGCCCTTTCTGTTTGCCGACACTGACTTCGACGCAGCGATCTACTTCGGTGACGCCGACTGGTCAGGTACCGAATCCCACAGATTGATGGGTGAAAACCCGATGCCGGTGTGCAGCCCCGCCCTACTGGGCAAGAAGACAAATCTGACACCCGCCGAGATCGCCGAACACCACCTGCTGCAACAGACCACCCGCCCTTATGCGTGGCGTCAGTGGTTCAACTCGCAGCACCTCAATATCCCTCGCGACATGACAGGACCTCGCTACGAGCTATTCTCCATGCTGGCCCAGGCGGCCATGCATGACATGGGTATCGCGCTGATTCCTCCGTTCCTGATACAGCGCGAATTAGCGGAGAAGCGTCTGGTGATTGCCAACCCGCAGGCATTGTCGAGCATCAAGGCCTATTACCTGATGATTCCCGAGCGAAAGGTCGAATCCGCGTCTTTAAAGGCATTTCGCGACTGGCTGCTCAATCAAGCGCACAGCTACAACCTAGAAGATTAAAGGCTTCAGCAGATTAGTTGACCCCGTAGTCAGCAAAATGAAAGCGCTACAGATATAACTATATGTCGCATTTCCGCAGACTGTACCGACAAGCAGTACATCCGTCCCACAAGCGGCTTATAACGTGGCTTTGCGCCGCTATCAGCAGGCGATGGCGCCTCATTCACGACAACGATATTCAATTTGCCAATTTTCGGCAAAATCCCTTACAAGTCACGGCCTGCAAGGTCTTGAACCGGTTAGTTGCGACATTCGGTCACGGGGTGACTTGTAGTTAATTTTCCGTCACCCGTCATAATCCCTTGAAGGGCACAAAGTTCGCCTGCAAAATGCCGCGCCCCGCCCTGATTTGGCGGGACCGTGCTGATCGGCCGCCCCAGCCGCACCATCCGAAGTGCCTGGGTTTACTCAATAAGATCACGCAGGAGATTTGACGTGCACATTGGTGTTCCTCTCGAAACCCAGACGGGTGAAACACGGGTTGCTGCAACCCCGGAAACCATCAAGAAGCTGATCGGCCAAGGTCATAAAGTCACTGTGCAAAGCGGCGCTGGCATTAATGCCAGCGTTGTCGACAGTGCTTATGAAGCGGCAGGCGCAACGATTGGCGGCGCCAACGATGCGTTTGGTGCCGAGCTGATTCTCAAGGTGGTCGCTCCCAGCGACAGCGAGCTGACGCTGATTAAAAGCGGCACCGTTGTGGTGGGCATGCTCAATCCGTTCAGCAATGAAACCATCGCCAAGATGGCCGACCGCGGCATCACCGCCTTCGCCCTGGAGGCCGCTCCACGTACCTCCCGTGCGCAGAGCCTGGATGTGCTGTCCTCGCAAGCGAACATCGCCGGCTATAAAGCCGTATTGTTGGCCGCTCATCACTATCCACGTTTCATGCCGATGCTGATGACCGCTGCGGGCACCGTGAAAGCGGCGCGCGTGCTCATTCTCGGCGCGGGCGTGGCCGGTTTGCAGGCGATTGCGACGGCCAAGCGTCTGGGCGCGGTGATCGAGGCCTCGGACGTACGTCCGGCGGTGAAGGAACAAATTGAATCCCTGGGTGCGAAATTCGTCGACGTGCCGTACGAAACCGATGAAGAGCGCGAATGCGCCGTCGGTGTCGGCGGTTACGCGCGGCCAATGCCCGCCAGCTGGATGCAGCGTCAGGCCTTGGCCGTGCACGAACGCGCCAAGCAGGCTGACATCGTCATCACCACCGCACTGATCCCGGGCCGCAAGGCACCGACGCTGTTGAGCGCGGAAACCGTGGCGCAGATGAAGCCGGGCTCGGTAGTCATCGACCTCGCGGCAGCCCAGGGTGGTAACTGCCCGCTGACCGTGGCCGATCAGGTTGTGGTCGAGAATGGCGTGACCATTTGCGGGCCGACCAACCTGGCCGGTGCAGTGGCGGCAGACGCTTCGGCGCTGTATGCACGCAATCTGCTGGATTTCCTGAAGCTGGTCTTCAACAAAGAAGGACAGTTCGAAGTGAACCTCGAAGACGACATCGTCGCCGCGTGCCTGATGTGCCGCGACGGCCAAGTCATCCGCAAAAACGCCTAAGCAGGGATTCAGACGATGGAAGAGCTTATCTCCCCCGGTATCTACAACCTGATCATCTTCGTGCTGGCGATTTATGTCGGTTACCACGTGGTCTGGAACGTTACACCTGCACTGCATACGCCATTGATGGCCGTGACCAAC
The DNA here is from genome assembly GCF_059133255.1 of Pseudomonas sp. FBCC-B1667. NCBI lineage: Bacteria > Pseudomonadati > Pseudomonadota > Gammaproteobacteria > Pseudomonadales > Pseudomonadaceae > Pseudomonas > Pseudomonas sp. FBCC-B1667. The sequence continues at coordinate 6,812,655 of NZ_CP101437.1, forward strand.
GCCATCTCGGCCATCGTTATCGTCGGCGCCATGCTGGCGGCGGCGCTGACCGTCACGCCACTGGGCAAAACCATGGGCACCCTCGCGGTGGCTCTGGCAGCGGTGAACGTGTTCGGTGGCTTCCTGGTGACCCGCCGGATGCTTGAGATGTTCAAGAAAAAAGCCCCGAAAGTCGTAAAAGAAGAGGCGCCCAAGTAATGAGCATGAACCTTGTCACGACGCTCTACTTGATCGCGTCGATCTGCTTCATCCAGGCCCTTAAAGGCCTGTCGCACCCAACCACGTCCCGGCGCGGCAACCTGTACGGCATGCTCGGCATGGCGTTGGCGATCCTGACCACCGTCGGCCTCATCTATAAGCTGGGCGCCGAGCTTGCCACCGCTGGTATTGGTTACGTCATCGTCGGCCTGCTGGTGGGCGGCACCGCCGGCTCGATCATGGCCAAGCGCGTCGAGATGACCAAGATGCCGGAACTGGTCGCCTTCATGCACAGCATGATTGGTATGGCCGCCGTGTTCATCGCCATTGCTGCTGTCGTTGAGCCGCAGTCCTTGGGCATCGTCAAACAACTGGGCGACTCGATTCCGGCGGGTAACCGTCTGGAGCTGTTCCTCGGCGCGGCCATTGGTGCAATCACCTTCTCCGGTTCGGTGATCGCCTTCGGCAAGTTGTCGGGCAAGTACAAGTTCCGCCTGTTTCAGGGCGCACCGGTACAGTTCGGCGGCCAGCACAAGCTAAACCTGCTGTTGGGCCTGGCGACACTGGGCCTCGGCGTGACCTTCATGCTGACGGGCAATCTGAGTGCCTTCGCCTTGATGCTCGCCCTGGCCTTCGTGCTTGGCGTGCTGATCATCATCCCGATTGGCGGCGCGGACATGCCGGTCGTCGTGTCGATGCTCAACAGCTACTCTGGCTGGGCGGCGGCGGGTATCGGCTTCTCGCTGAACAACTCGATGCTAATCATTGCCGGCTCGCTGGTGGGCTCCAGCGGTGCGATCCTCTCGTACATCATGTGCAAGGCGATGAACCGTTCCTTCTTTAATGTGCTGCTTGGCGGTTTCGGCAACACAGCCGATGCAGGCCCGGCCGGCGCCAAGGAAGCCCGTCCGGTGAAATCCGGTTCGGCTGACGACGCGACCTTCCTGCTAACCAATGCCGACACCGTGATCATCGTTCCGGGTTATGGCCTGGCGGTAGCGCGGGCGCAGCACGCGCTGAAAGAACTGACCGAGAAGCTGACCCATCGCGGTGTGACCGTGAAGTACGCGATCCACCCGGTTGCCGGTCGGATGCCTGGCCACATGAACGTATTGCTGGCCGAGGCCGAAGTGCCTTACGACCAGGTGTTCGAGATGGAAGACATCAACTCCGAGTTCGGTCAGGCCGACGTGGTGCTGGTGTTGGGCGCCAACGACGTGGTCAACCCGGCCGCGAAGAACGATCCGAAATCGCCGATTGCCGGCATGCCGATTCTGGAAGCGTTCAAGGCCAAGACCATCATCGTCAACAAGCGCTCGATGGCCAGCGGCTATGCCGGTCTGGACAACGAACTGTTCTACCTGGACAAGACCATGATGGTTTTTGGCGACGCCAAGAAAGTCATCGAAGACATGGTCAAAGCCGTCGAGTAACTCTCCGCGGCACACAGAACGCCCCGACTCGTCGGGGCGTTTTTGTTTGCTCAAATCGTTGGTACAAAACTACGCTTTTGTTACCGATCCGGTAACGGTGTTTTGTGTCAAAGGCCCGAAATAGACGCCTCGTTTGCGACCTTGGTAGCGGGACAGGAGTCGGTGTAATTCACTAGACTGCGCATCCTGCTACCCGTTGCCCGAGATAACAATCCATGTACCGTGACCGTATTCGCCTGCCGTCCTTGTTGGATAAAGTGATGAGCGCCGCCGACGCCGCCGCTCTGATTGAGGACGGCATGACCGTCGGTATGAGTGGCTTCACCCGCGCCGGCGAAGCCAAAGCCGTCCCCCAGGCTCTGGCCGAGCGCGCCAAGGTCTCGCCGCTGAAGATCACCCTGATGACCGGCGCCAGCCTGGGCAACGACCTCGATAAACAGCTCACCGAAGCCGGCGTACTGTCCCGACGCATGCCGTTTCAGGTCGACAGCACTCTGCGCAAAGCGATTAATGCGGGTGAGGTGATGTTCATCGACCAGCATCTGTCGGAAACCGTGGAGCAACTGCGCAACCAGCAACTCAAACTGCCCGACATCGCAGTGATTGAAGCGGTGGCGATCACCGAGCACGGCCATATCGTGCCAACCACGTCGGTTGGCAACTCGGCCAGCTTCGCGATTTTCGCCAAACACGTGATCGTTGAGATCAACATGGCGCACAACCCGAATCTGGAAGGCCTACACGACATCTATATCCCGACATACCGTCCGACCCGCACACCGATTCCGCTGGTGAAGGTTGATGACCGTATCGGCAGCACCGTTATCCCGATCCCGCCGGAAAAAATCGTCGCCATCGTGATCACCAATCAACCGGACTCGCCGTCTACGGTGTTGCCGCCCGACGCCGATACCCAAGCCATCGCGGACCACCTGATCAACTTCTTCAAGCAAGAAGTGGCTGCCGCGCGCATGACCAACAAGCTCGGCCCGCTGCAGGCCGGTATCGGCACCATTGCCAACTCGGTGATGTGTGGCCTGATTGATTCGCCGTTCGAAGACCTGACCATGTACTCCGAGGTCCTGCAGGATTCGACCTTCGACCTGATCGATGCCGGTAAACTGAGCTTCGCGTCGGGCAGCTCGATCACCTTGTCGAGTCGCCGCAACGCCGACGTGTTTGGCAACCTCGAGCGCTACAAGGACAAACTGGTCCTGCGCCCACAGGAAATCTCCAATCACCCTGAAGTGGTGCGTCGACTGGGCATCATCGGCGTCAACACGGCGCTGGAGTTCGACCTCTACGGCAACGTCAACTCCACCCACGTCTGCGGCACACGGATGATGAACGGCATTGGCGGCTCGGGCGACTTTGCGCGCAATGCGCATTTGTCCATCTTCGTCACCAAATCGATCGCCAAGGGCGGTGCGATCTCCAGTGTCGTGCCGATGGTCAGCCACGTCGACCACACGGAACATGACGTCGACATCCTCGTCACCGAGATCGGCCTCGCCGACTTGCGCGGGCTGGCACCCCGGGAACGGGCTCGACTCATTATCGACAACTGCGTACACCCGGACTATCTCCAGGCCCTGAACGACTATTTCACCGCGGCTTGCGCGATTGGCGGGCACACGCCGCATATCCTGCGTGACGCGCTGAGCTGGCACATCAACCTGGAAGAAACCGGGCGCATGCTCAAGGCGTAATTGGTACAGATGGCGGCTGACGCAAACACATTTTCGTCAGCCTGCTGTTACAAGCAAAAAATATGTTTAAAACTGTACTTCTGTACCGGTCGTTTCCTACGGTAATTGCCTACCCCTACAGACAAAACTCGCTTAAATGCACTATATCGGTGCGGATAGGTACAGTTGCCTCAATTTCGACCAGTACACCCCCAATTAACAGTTAACTGGTCCCTCACAATACAGGTGAACTGTATCTACAGAGACTAGGCAAACGAGAGGATCATGGGCACCAGTTAAACCACTACCTAATCCCGCCACAAGCGGAAGGATGTCAATCATGGAACGTACACTCAGTTCCGACCTGTTCTTCGAAGACACTGCTGCAAAAACCCAGGCTTCCATGCCTCTGCGCGTTATCGCCAACCTGATGCTGTGGCAGCGCCGCATCTCCAGCCGCCACCAACTGGCTCGCCTGGATTCGCGTCTGCTGGCTGACGCCGGGATTAGCGAAGCACAACGCTACGAAGAGCTGAGCAAGCCGTTCTGGCGCTAATTTAGCGTCGCTGGCCCTGACCCATCGGGTCCACTGCCAGCATCCCAGATTGAAAAAACAAAGCCCGTCGTGGGAAACCACGACGGGCTTTGTCGTTGTGGCTCCGTGAAACCCGAAAAACAACGGAGCTCTACAACACCAGTACAGTTATAAAATTTCTTACACTGTACAAGTACAATTTTGGCGGAGTGTGCCTGTTTCACAAAAACAGAGGAGATCACCATGGGGTCTCATTTCCCAGCACAAGGATCGCGCCATGAATCACTTACAAGATGTTTCCGTTCCCGCGCCGCAATCGCAATTTCGTTCCCCGAGGCTCCAACGAGCGTGGACAGCGCTCTCCCGGTGTCTCGAACGGATCAGAACCCGGCGCCTGTTGGGGCAACTCGACACGCAGCAGCTGTCAGACCTGGGCATCAGCCACGCGGATCGTCTCAACGAACTGGATAAACCATTCTGGCGATAATGTCCTGCCGGCACAGACGGGACTGTTCTAACGGGCAAAAGCGCCTAATATCCAATCAGAACGTGGCGAGCGCTGTAGGGCAGACGTCTGATATGCAGATACATCGCCACCTCTCAATCGGTTATCCAAAGGAGTTACACCATGTCCCGTCTTCGCCTGCTCAGCGCTGCAGCCCTGCTTGCCGTGGCGGCTAATTCCCAAGCCTCCAGCTTTATCGTGACCACCGATGCGGTCGTCAATGCCCTCAAAGCCACGTCCGACGCGACCACCAACGTAGTTTCCTCTTCTTTTAAAGACAACAAGATTGTGCGTGAAGCTCGCGATGACGCCGCCAGCTTCGTCGCCAGTGAAGGTTCCATCCGCGGGGTAAAACTGGAAAGTGCACTTGATTACATTCGCCACCAGGCGCCACAGCTGAACGCAACCGATGCGCAACTGGCACAAGCCATTTTGACCATCTAAGCGACAGTCTTCGCGGGACACGTCCAACGTGTCCCCATGTTTCGGCACTGGCTCTAACCCGCGTGTTGCGCTAGCCTTGGGACTCGCTTTCAGCTATCGAGTCTCATGCGTTTTCATTCAAAATTGTTGCTCACTCCACTATTGCTTTTGGCCTGCTGGTCGGTCTCGGCACATGCTTTCGATGCCTTCAATCTTTCCACGCAAGGCACAGCCGCCAGTGGTTATGGCACCAGTCTGGTGACCTCTGCGCCCTTCGACCGTAAACTGCTGCTCGCCGCGTACGATGATGCCGCGGCGTTCATCGCCAGTGACCGCCAATTGCGTGGAGCACGACTGGAATCAGCCCTGATTTACCTGCGCCATGCCTGGCCAAAACTTCATGCAAGCGACCTTGAACTGGCACAAGCAATTCTCGTCCAATAGTTATCCTTGTTTCTCCGGAGTTGTTCCATGCGTAACACGCTGATTGCCGCCACCCTTGGCCTGTTGTTGTTGGCTGACGTGGCCCAGGCTCATACCCTGGTTGCCACCAGTAACATGCTCATTCGTGCCACTCAGCGCACGCTTGATTTCACCTCGGACACCACCACCTCCATCCGTGACTCGAAAATCATTCGCGAGGCCCACGACGACGCAGCCAGTTTCGTGGCCAGCGACGGCGATATCCGCGGCGCGCACCTCGAAGCGGCTTTCAATACCCTACGCATTCGCGTGCCGGAAGCCCGGAATGCCAGTGATCAGGTACTCGCCGAAGCCATCCTCGCACTGTGAGGCCGTCAGCCGCCTGGCTGCTGGCCGGGGTCATGATGCTAATCGGCAGCACGGCCCACGCCAGCCTGCAATTACAGCTCAAGACTGAAGGCCTCAGCCCCGCACAACAGCAAGCCAGCCAGGCATTGCTCGATGAAGCCATGCAGGCGCTGCCGCCACGGTTCATCGAGCAACTGGACCGGCGTATCGATGTCGGCTGGACCGACGACATGCCGAGCAACGCCTACGGCCAGGCAACGCTGGTGTCCGAACTCGACTTGAATCGCAACCTGCTCGCCAGCCTCACGGACGGCAGCGCCGCGACCCGCAAAACCGATCGCCCCCACGGCACCGTCCGCCGCGAAATGCTCGCCACGGTATTGCACGAACTGACTCACATCTATGATCGTTCGCGCCTTTGGCCAGATGCCGAGCGCAAACTGATTCAACACTGCACCCGACGCAGCAACAGCGCCGGACTGGTGGGGATTCCCGATCAGTGCCGTGGCCAGAATGATCGTCGCTTCACCCTCAGCGACGATCCGCGCCTGCTCGACCTCGCTGGCTGGCAACAATACGTCGGCCGTCGCGGTGAACGTGAACAGCACAACCGGCAGATCGCGCGCAGCCCGGACATTTATGAAACGGACAGCCCCAAAGAGTTCGTTGCGGTCAACATGGAGTACTTCCTTCTCGACCCGAGCTACGCCTGTCGCCGTCCGGCGCTGTATCGCTACTACCAGGAACATTTCGGCTGGGCGCCAGCGGCGAAAGACATCTGCGCCAAAACCTTTGCCTTCCTGAACGCCGGCAATGACTTTGCCAAAACACCCCTTGGGCAGGTTGATCCGGAACGGGTCTATGCCATCGACTACCTGTTGGCCGAAGCCAATCAGAATTGGGTCAGTCGTTGGGGTCACAGCATGTTGCGGCTGGTGATCTGTGCACCGGGACGACCACGAGGCCCCGACTGTCGTCTCGATCTGGACCAGCATCTGGTCTTGTCCTACCGCGCCTTCGTCGGTGATGTACAGCTTTCGAGCTGGGACGGACTGGTCGGCAAATACCCGTCGCGTCTGTTCGTCCTGCCGCTCGCCCAGGTTATTGACGAGTACACCAAGACCGAACTGCGCAGCCTGGCTTCGGTGCCGCTGAACCTGTCGCGCAACGAGATCGAAGATGTAGTGGAACGTGCCGCCGAGATGCACTGGAGCTACGACGGCAACTACTTCTTCCTCTCCAACAATTGCGCGGTGGAAGAACTGAAACTGCTGCGAGGCGGCACCAACAACCCAAAACTGGTCGGGCTCGACAACATCATGCCCAACGGCTTGCTGGCGGTGCTGAAGGGCCGGGGACTGGCCGACACCAGCGTGTTGGATGATCCACGTGAAGCGCTACGACTAGGCTATCGCTTCGACTCCTTCCGTGATCGCTATCAAGCCATGTTCGAAGTGCTGAAAAAACGCTTGCCGATCAAGCAAGACAACGTCGAAGACTGGCTGGCAATGAAAGCAGTCGAGCGCCGGCAATGGTTCGAGCAGGCTGACCTGCGCACCAGCGCGGCACTGCTATTGTTGGAACAAGCTGCCTTGCGCCAACAATTGCTGCTGGCTCAGGACGAAGTAAAGCAACGCTACCTCGGTGCGCGGAATCTGGAAAACGGCGGCATGGACAAGGCCAATGCGACTTTGCAGGAGCTTCTTGCCAACAGCGGCTACCTCAGTCGCCCGGCTGAACTGCTCGGCAGCGGCGGTTATGGGTTGCCCCAACCGAGTGAATGGCAACGCCTGGAATCAGAAAGCAGCCTGCGCCAAAAGCAATTGCTGGTGCTGACGGGCGATCTGGACAAGGAAGTGCGCGCGCTGCTAGAACCTGAACGCGCAGCGGAAATGGCCGCCAATGAAGCCAACCTGAAGCAAGTTGGCGAACATCTACGCAAACTGCACAAAGCAGCCGGCGGATTGGAACTGCCATAAGAAAAAAGGGCCCGCTGGAGAGTCCGCGGAGCCCTTTTTTTGCCTGCCCGCATCAACACGCCCAGCCTGGCAATCACACGGTTGGGCAATTTCATCGGGTTTTTCCTCACGGCACCCACAGCAAAAAGGGCTTCGGAATGCAGTCCTGAAGCCCTCGGTCTTGCTGTTAAGTCTGTGCCGCGAGGTGCAAATTCCTCTGTATCAGGAACTTTACCTTTAGCTGACGCGAGCCTTACGCACGCCTTCTGCCAGTGCTGCGCACAGGCTCAGTACGCCATCAATTGCCTGATCTGGCGTCGACGCATTGGCGATGTGATCGATCAATGCCGACCCCACCACAACACCGTCGGCCAGACGCGCAATGGATGCGGCTTGCTCTGGAGTCCGAATGCCAAAACCGATGCTGATCGGCAAATCAGTGTGACGGCGCAGGCGGGCAACCGCCTCTTCAACGTGTTCCAGTGTCGCCGCGCCAGCGCCAGTCACACCCGCAACGGACACGTAATAAACGAAACCGGAGCTACCGTTCAGAACGGTCGGCAGGCGCACGTCATCGGTGGTCGGGGTGGTCAGACGAATGAAGTCCAGGCCCGCAGCCTGAGCCGGGTCGCACAATTCGCCGTTATGTTCCGGCGGCAAGTCGACCACGATCAGCCCATCAACGCCGGCCGCCTTGGCGTCAGCAATAAAGCGTGGCACGCCGTACATGTGGATCGGGTTGAAGTAACCCATCAACACCAGCGGTGTCTCGGTATTGCCTTCACGGAACTCGCTAACCATTTGCAGGGTTTTCGCCAGGTTCTGCTTGGCGCCCAAGGCTCGGATGTTGGCCAGCTGGATCGCCGGGCCATCGGCCATCGGATCGGTGAAGGGCATACCCAATTCGATTACGTCGGCGCCAGCCGCCGGCAGGCCTTTAAGGATCGCCAGTGACGTGTCATAGCTCGGATCGCCAGCGGTGACGAAGGTCACCAGAGCGGCGCGATTCTGTTCCTTGAGTTCGGCAAAGCGCGTTTGCAGGCGGCTCATCAGTGTTTCTCCTGCTTAGATTGTTCCATATGGTGCATCACGGTTTGCATGTCTTTGTCGCCACGACCGGACAAGTTGACCACCATCAGGTGATCTTTCGGCAGGGTCGGTGCGCGTTTGAACACTTCGGCCAAGGCGTGCGCGCTTTCCAGTGCAGGAATGATCCCTTCCAGGCGGCAGCATTTGTGGAACGCATCGAGGGCTTCGTCGTCGGTCACCGAGGTGTACTGAACGCGGCCGATGTCATGCAACCACGCATGCTCCGGGCCGATCCCCGGATAGTCGAGGCCGGCGGAAATCGAGTGGGCGTCGATGATCTGGCCATCGTCGTCCTGCAACAGGAAAGTGCGGTTGCCGTGCAGCACGCCCGGTACGCCGCCATTGAGGCTGGCCGCGTGCTTGCCGGTTTCGATACCGTAACCGGCCGCTTCAACACCAATGATCTCGACGCTTTTGTCGTCAAGGAACGGGTGGAACAGGCCCATGGCGTTAGAACCACCGCCGATGCACGCCACCAGGCTGTCCGGCAGGCGGCCTTCCTGGTCCTGCAGTTGGGTACGGGTTTCCTTGCCGATCACGGACTGGAAATCGCGAACCATGGCTGGATAAGGGTGCGGGCCGGCCACGGTGCCGATCAGGTAGAAGGTGCTGTCGACGTTAGTCACCCAGTCACGCAGCGCTTCGTTCATCGCGTCTTTAAGGGTGCCGGTGCCAGCAACCACCGGGATCACTTCGGCGCCCAGCAGCTTCATGCGGAACACGTTGGCTTGCTGACGTTCGATGTCGGTGGTGCCCATGTAGATTACGCAGTCGAGGCCGAAACGCGCGGCCACGGTGGCAGTCGCCACGCCGTGCATGCCCGCGCCGGTTTCGGCGATGATGCGTTTTTTGCCCATGCGCCGCGCCAGCAGGATCTGGCCGATGCAGTTGTTGATCTTGTGCGCGCCGGTGTGGTTCAGCTCTTCGCGCTTGAGGTAGATTTTCGCGCCACCGCAGAACTCGGTCAGGCGTTCGGCGTAGTAAAGAGGACTTGGACGTCCGACATAATCACGCTGGAAGTAGGCCAATTCTTCTTTGAACGCAGGATCTTCCTTGGCCGCTTCGTATTCGCGGGCCAGGTCGAGGATCAACGGCATCAGGGTTTCAGCGACGTAGCGGCCGCCGAACGCGCCAAACAGGCCGTTGGCATCGGGGCCGTTGCGCAGATTAGTCTGGGTCATGGGTCGCTCCAGTGAATGCGTGAAATGACAATGGGCTTAACTCTACCCCTGACGCCCCCACCTGAAAACCGATAAGATCGCCGCAACCTGTCAGGAAAACTCACAGATCCCATGAGCCACGACCTTCCCCCGCTGAACGCCCTTCGTGCCTTTGAAGCCACTGCCCGCCTGAACAGTGTCAGTCAGGCTGCCGAACAGCTGCACGTCACCCATGGCGCGGTCAGCCGGCAGCTCAAGGTGCTCGAAGAGCACCTCGGGGTCAGTCTGTTCGTCAAGGACGGTCGAGGCCTTAAACTCACAGATGCCGGCATTCGACTGCGTGATGCCAGCGGCGAAGCGTTCGAGCGGTTACGCACCGTGTGTGCAGAGCTGACGCAAAGCACCGCTGATGCGCCCTTCGTGCTCGGCTGCTCGGGAAGTCTGCTGGCACGCTGGTTTATTCCACGTCTGGGACGGCTGAATGCGGACCTGCCTGACCTGCGCCTGCACCTGTCCGCCGGCGAAGGCGATCTCGATCCACGTCGGCCGGGGCTCGATGCATTGCTGTTGTTTGCGGAGCCGCCATGGCCTGCGGACATGCAAGTCTATGAATTAACCAGCGAACGGATCGGCCCGGTCATGAGCCCGCGATTCGCCAACTTCGACCAGTATCAAGGCGCGCCGGCCACCGCGCTGCTGAACGAACCGTTGCTGCACACCACCTCACGCCCTCAGGCGTGGCCAAGTTGGGCACAGCAAAGCGGCCTCGACGCCAAGGCGTTGAAGTACGGACAGGGTTTTGAACATTTGTATTACTTGCTGGAAGCCGCAGTTGCCGGCCTTGGAGTGGCGATTGCACCGGAGCCGCTGGTGGCCGAAGACGTGAAGGCCGGTCGCCTGGTTGCGCCATGGGGTTTCAGTGAAACCCCGGCGCAACTGGCGTTGTGGCTGCCCAAGCGCGCCGCGGACGGGCGGGCTCGGCAGTTGGCGCAGTGGCTCAAGAACGAACTGCACCCAGCGGATCAGTCCCCACGTTTGCACAACAGATAGGCGGCGAGAAGACCCAGCGCACCCACGGCAACACCGGCTGTCGTCCAAGGGTGTTCCTGAGCGTAGTCCCGAGTGGCGATCCCGGTTTCACGGGTTTTGACTTTAACGTCTTCGTACGCATCGCTGAGCAGATGGCGCGAATGTTTCAGCGCACTTTCAGCGTTGGCTTTCAGGGTTTTGAGGGTTCTACGCGACTCGTCCGACGCATCGTCTTTAAGGCTTTCCAACGATTTCAGCAGACTCTCGATTTCGGCTTCCATGCTTTGCAATGAGGCTTTACGTAATGAAGTGTTGGCCATGGTGGCTCTCCTGCATTGATTGAGTGGCGTGTGTTGGTTGGGACTTCAGGGGTTGGAGAAAGTGCAGAAAATCTGAACATCTCCTTCAGGTTGGGCGTCGCAAGTAAGACGAAAAATCACTGCTAGTCTGTAAATCACACCCTGAGGAGAACGCCATGACTGACCATCACACCTACAAAAAAGTCGAGCTGGTCGGCTCGTCCACCAGCAGCATTGAAGACGCCATCAATAACGCGCTGGCCGAAGCCAGCAAAAGTCTCAAGCACATGGAATGGTTTGAAGTGACCGAAACCCGCGGGCACATCAAGGACGGCAAGGCAGCGCACTTTCAGGTGACGCTCAAGGTCGGGTTTCGGATTGCCAGCAGCTGAGTTTGAGCTAGTCTTCTGAACTTGCGCGCTGGCCGAGTGCCATAGGGAATGGCAAAGCGCTACATGTGTGCATCTGGCAGATTGCCGGATGCCCCTAATGATCCGACCAGGGAATGCGACCGATGAAGAAATTGATAGTGGCACTAGGTTTGTTGAGCCTTGCGGGTACAGCGTTTGCTGACGGCAAGTCGTGCGAAGATCTGAAAGCCGAAATTGCCGCGAAACTGGATGCCAAGGGCGTTGCCGGTTACTCGCTGGAGATCCTCGATAAAGGCGCCGCCGCCACCGGAAAGGTTGTCGGCACCTGTGAAAAGGGCGCCAAGGTAATCGTCTACACCAAGTAGTCTGATTCCGTCCCGTACAAAAAGCCGACGTACTGCGTCGGCTTCTTTATGGGCGCTTCAAACCTCAGCCCTTCATGACTTGCGCCAGCAGTTTGTAGGAATGAACACGGTCGGCGTGTTCATACAGGTCGCAAGTAAAAATCAGTTCGTCGGCCTGAGTCTGCTCAACCAGCACGTCCAGTTTGGCGCGGATTTTCTGCGGGCTGCCCACCATGGCCAATCCGAGGAAATCACTGACCGCTTCGCGCTCATGCGGCAACCACAACCCGTCCATGGTTTTCACCGGCGGACGCTGGACCAGGCTTTGGCCACGCATCAACGCGAGAATCCGCTGATAGACCGACGTTGCCAGATATTCGGCCTGCTCGTCGGTATCCGCCGCCACCAGTGGCACACCCAGCATCACGTAAGGCTTATCCAATACCGCCGAAGGCTTGAAGTGATTGCGGTAGACGCGAATCGCCTCATGCATGAAACGCGGTGCGAAATGAGAGGCGAAGGCGTAGGGCAAACCGCGCTCGCCGGCCAGTTGTGCGCTGAACAGACTGGAGCCCAGCAACCAGACCGGGACGTTAGTGCCGGTGCCGGGCATGGCAATGATCCGCTGGTCCGGGGTGCGCGGACCGAGGTAACGCATCAGTTCGGCCACGTCTTCCGGGAAATCATCGGCGCTGCCGGAGCGTTCACGGCGCAACGCGCGGGCGGTCATTTGATCGGATCCGGGCGCGCGGCCCAGGCCCAGGTCGATACGCCCCGGATACAGACTTTCCAGGGTGCCGAACTGCTCGGCGATTACCAGCGGCGCATGGTTAGGCAGCATCACCCCACCCGAACCGACCCGAATGGTCGAGGTCCCGCCCGCCAGATAACCCAGCAATACGGATGTCGCCGAGCTGGCGATACCGTCCATGTTGTGGTGTTCGGCGACCCAGAAGCGGTTGTAGCCAAACTTTTCCACGTGCTGCGCCAGGTCCAGGGAATTGCGCAGCGACTGGGCCGCGCTGCCGTTTTCACGCACGGGCACCAGATCAAGGGTTGAAAACTTGATGTCGGACAGTCGTTTCATAAACCTGCTTCTCCAATTGAGGTCGCAGGTTTTTTCTCATAAACGAAAACCTGCCGAATCCATAAGCGTGTTTCATCAATAAGGGCATATACCCGAGTTTCAATAGCCAAGGCAAAAAAACCTAGGAAAATAGTAGGATTTAACCAGATCGGGTGAACTTTGCACCGCCGGCTATCCTCAGAACCCTTAGCAAGCGAAAACCATGAAGGCGCGACGTTCGTGCCGGGAACTTGAGGAGGCAGATATGGCTATTACGAAGAAAGCATCGGCTCATTGGGAAGGTGACCTGAAAACCGGCATCGGCTCGATCTCCACGGAAACCGGCGTACTCAGAGAAGCGCCTTACGGCTTCAAGGCACGCTTCGAAGGCGGCAAGGGCACCAATCCGGAAGAGCTGATCGGCGCGGCTCATGCCGGCTGTTTCTCCATGGCGTTTTCAATGGTTCTCGGCGATGCCGGTCTCAAGGCTGACAGCATCGATACCCAGGCTGAAGTCACCCTGGACCAGGTGGACGGCGGTTTCGCGATCACGGCCGTGAAGTTGATCCTCAAGGCGAAAATCCCTGGGGCGACTCAGGCGCAATTCGAGGAACTGAGCAACAAAGCCAAAGAAGGCTGCCCGGTTTCCAAGGTGCTGAATGCGAAAATCAGTCTGGATGCGACACTGCTCAGCTGAGCAGAGCTTTTCGCAGCAACGGATAAAAGATCGCAGTCTCAGGCAGGCTGCGGTCTTTTTTTGCGCGGGGACAAAACCTGACCAGCGAAATTGTGGTCGAATAAATGACAGCAGTGAAAGCGCATTACCCTGCGTGCTGCTTCAAAGGAGCTTCAACCATGAAACGTTTTGCCTTGGCGGTTATCTGTTGCGCACTGGCCACATCCGCCCTTGCCGCACCGAAATCCTGTGAAGAATTGAAGGCCGAAATCGAAGCCAAGATTCAGGCCAACAACGTCTCGTCCTACACCCTGGAAATCGTCACCAACGAAGAAGTGCACGATCAAAATATGGTCGTAGGCACCTGCGACGGCGGCACCAAGAAAATCATCTATCAGAAAAACGACCGCTGATTCGCCTCACATCAGGCAATAGGATTCACTGTCTTCAGCGACGATTTCGCGCTTGGCGTTGTACAACCGGGCGCCGGGCGTGAACACGATCGACTGGCCGACCAGCACATAACGCTGACCGGCTTCGAAATGATCGTACTTGATCGTCAGATAGCACAGCCGTTCCGTTGGACCGTCCATGACGCCCAAACCGCCTCCACCGGGTATTTCAAAGTCGAATCGAACGAGCAGCACGTGGCTGCCGGGCATGACCTGAAAAAAGCGTCCGTCGTTCAACCGCTGATTGTCCAGTCGTTCGGCCATCAACAACTTGTCGTTGGGGAATGGCACAGAGAAATCGACCCAGGCCATCTGCGGATTAACCGCCGGCAACGGGCTCTGACAGCCCGCCACCACACTGGCGGCGAGCAACAGCATCAACCTGCGCATGATGAATGTCCCACTGATTCGGACATTCAGCATAACGCTGATCAGGTGTGTTGGCAGCCGGTCGGTGTGCCTAGGCCAATCACTTCGCGCTGTTGGTTATACAGCTTCGCCCACGGCCGAAAACCAATATTCCCCGCTTGCAGCTGGTAGCGCTCACCGGCATTGAAGTCACTGAATTTCACGTTCAACTGGCAGTCACGCCACAGTGGCTCGGCGTCAGGGCCGATATTGGTCGGCTGGACCGCAAACTGGTAACGCACGGTCAGCTCATGGCTACCGGGCTGGACCTGGAAATAGCGCTTGTCACTGGAGGCTTTGTCATCGACTTCCACCGCTTGCAGTGCCGTGTCTTGCTGTTTTGATTCCAGGTCAATCCACGCTTGCGCCGGATCGTGGTGAGGGAATCCGAATCCAGCACAGCCCGTCAGTAACAACAGGCCCCCCGTCAGCATCAACTTGTGCATAGCGCAGCTCCAGTCAGGCGGGATAGTCTTGCGGGCAGACTTTCCAAGGATGATTTTATTTTGATCAGGCCGTTTCCAAGCCTTGGGTTACTTGATCGCGTTTTGCGCGTTTTGTTTCCGGGTGCGTTGCTCTTGCTGCTCAACGGTTGCGCCACTGTCAGTTATTACGGTCAATTGGCCAATGGCCAGCTGCAATTGCTGCGGGCCCGTGAGCCGGTTGCCGAGGTGATTGCCGATCCATCCCGCGATCAGAAACTTCGTGCGCACCTGGCCCAATCGCAAAAAGCCCGTACATTCGCCAGCCAACACCTTCATCTTCCGGACAATCAAAGCTACCGCCTGTATGCCGACATAGGCCGGCCGTACGTGGTCTGGAACGTCTTCGTCACCCCGGAGTTTTCCCTGAAGCCGCAGAACCATTGCTTCCCGATCGCCGGTTGCGTCGCCTATCGCGGCTACTACAGCCAGAGCGCCGCCCGCGGTGAGGCCGCTGTAGAGCGACTGCAAGGTATGGACGTGTCGGTTGGCGGCGTCGAGGCGTATTCGACGCTCGGTTGGTTTGACGATCCGATCCTCAGCTCAATGATGGGCTGGGGCGACGAGCGGCTGGCGACGCTGATTTTTCATGAGCTGGCGCATCAACGTGATTATGTGAAGGACGATACTGAGTTCAATGAGTCTTTCGCCAGCTTCGTCGAGCAGGAAGGCACGCGCCAATGGCGCGCATCCCGCGGTCTGCCGCCGGACAACGGCGCACAGGTGCGGCGCCGGGATCAATTCACCCAACTGGTGCTGGACAGTCGCACGCGCCTTGAGACGCTTTACGCTCTGCCCTTGCCGGTGGATCAGATGCGCCAGCGCAAGGCGGCTGAGTTCGAGCGACTGCGCAGCGAATACCGGCAGCTGCGTGACAGCCAATGGGCGGGGGACAGGCGCTATGACGCCTGGGTCAATGCCCCGATGAACAATGCCCGGCTGTTGCCGTTTGGGTTGTATGACCAATGGGTGCCGGGGTTTGCGGCGTTGTTTCGGCAGGTGGGAGGGGATTGGGTGAAGTTTTATGAGGCGGTCGAGCAGCTGGGGGCATTACCGGCTGAGGAGCGGAAGG
Source organism: Pseudomonas sp. FBCC-B1667 (assembly GCF_059133255.1). Lineage (NCBI taxonomy): Bacteria > Pseudomonadati > Pseudomonadota > Gammaproteobacteria > Pseudomonadales > Pseudomonadaceae > Pseudomonas > Pseudomonas sp. FBCC-B1667. The sequence goes on from NZ_CP101437.1 coordinate 6,828,614, forward strand.
CGGCGTTGAAGGCATTGGCAGAATCAAAAAATTCCGCTGGTTGAGCGGCCGCTTCACGAGCAAGCCCGCTCCCACAATGGACCTGTGTTCAAAAATCCCCTGTGGGAGCGGGCTTGCTCGCGAATGGATTTGATCAACGCTGCAAAAACGCCTGATGCATCTCATCCAGCGTTTCAAAGTGATAAGTCGGCGCTTCAGCACTCAACTCTTCGTGGCTACCAAACCCGTAACCCACAGCCGCTGCATCCAGCCCATTACTGCGCGCACCGATCAGGTCATGCTTACGATCGCCGATCATCAGGGTATTGGCAGGGTCCAGCCCTTCTTCAGCCATCAAATGCGCAATCAACTCGACCTTGTTCGTACGCGTGCCATCCAGCTCGCTGCCGTAGATCACTTTGAAATGTTTGGCGAAGTCGAAGTGCCGGGCGATTTCCCGGGCGAACACCCATGGCTTGGAGGTCGCGATGTACAACTGACGCCCTTGCCCACCCAAGGTTTCCAGCAGCGGGGTGACGCCATCGAACACACGGTTCTCGTATAGACCGGTGACTTTGAAGCGTTCGCGATAGAAATCCACCGCTTCCCAGGCCTTGGATTCATCGAAGTCGTAAAACTGCATAAATGCCTGCAGCAACGGCGGGCCGATGAAGTGTTCCAGCTTGGTCAGGTCGGGTTCATCGATGCCCAATTTACTCAGGGCAAACTGGATCGAACGCGTGATGCCCTCGCGCGGGTCGGTCAGGGTGCCATCGAGGTCGAATAAAACGGTTTGGTAATGCATGGATATTCCTGGGCAATAACGGGACGGGTCAGAGCTGGTCGTAACCTTCAGCCAGATGCAGATCCTTGAGCTTCACGTAATTCGCCGCGCTGTAGGTAAAAAAGGCCTTTTCCTTGTCGGTCAGCGGGCGGATCTGTTTCACCGGGCTGCCCACATACAGGAAGCCGCTGTCCAGGCGTTTGCCCGGCGGTACCAGACTGCCAGCACCGATGATCACCTCATCTTCGATCACCGCACCGTCCATGACGATGCCGCCCATGCCGATCAGAACCCGGCTGCCCACACTGCACCCGTGAAGCATGACTTTATGGGCGATGGTCACATCGTCGCCGATCAGCAACGCAAAGCCATCGGGATTGAACGGGCCGGCATGAGTGATGTGCAGCACGCAGCCGTCCTGAACACTGGTGCGCGCGCCGATACGGATGCGGTGCATGTCGCCGCGAATCACTGTCAGCGGCCAGACAGAGCTGTCTTCGCCGATTTCAACGTCGCCGATTACCACCGCCGATCCGTCGACAAAAGCGCCTTTGCCCAACAGCGGCGTGTGGTTCTGGTACTTGCGAAGGTTCACGATAGGGTTTCTCTCTGTTGCTGATAGCTGCGGTGAGCGTCGATTGTAATTAAGATGGCCGCATGTTTCTTCCAGCCAAGGTGCCAACCGTGAGCGTGAACAACCCTCTTTTGCAGTCCTACGACCTGCCGCCGTTCTCGGCGATCCGTGCCGAACACGTGCAACCGGCCATTGAACAGATCCTGGCTGACAACCGCGCGGCCATTATCGAGATCCTCAAGACCCAGGGCAAACAACCGACCTGGGCCGGCCTGGTGCTGGCGATGGACGAGCTCAATGATCGCCTGGGCGCCGCCTGGAGCCCGGTCAGCCACTTGAATGCCGTGTGCAACAGCGCCGAATTGCGTGAAGCCTACGAGTCCTGCCTGCCAGCCTTGAGCGCCTACTCCACCGAGCTGGGCCAGAACCGCGAACTGTTCGAAGCCTTCGAAGCCCTGGCTAACAGCCCGGAAGCCGCCGGTTTCGATGTGGCGCAGAAAACTATCCTGGAACATTCCCTGCGCGACTTCCGTCTGTCGGGTATTGATCTGCCGGAAGCCGAGCAGAAACGCTACGCCGAAGTGCAAAGCAAGCTCTCGGAATTGGGCAGCCGCTTCTCCAACCAACTGCTCGACGCCACTCAAGCCTGGACCAAACACGTCACCGATGAAACCACCCTCGCCGGCCTGACCGATTCGGCCAAGGCGCAGATGGCCGCCGCCGCACAGGCCAAGGGCCTGGAAGGCTTTCTGATCACCCTGGAATTCCCGAGTTACTACGCGGTGATGACCTACGCCCACGACCGTGCCCTGCGCGAAGAAGTCTACGCCGCCTACTGTACCCGCGCGTCGGACCAAGGCCCGAATGCCGGTCAGAACGATAACGGCCCGGTCATGGAAGAAATCCTCGATCTGCGTCAGGAATTGGCCAAACTGCTCGGTTTCGCCAGCTTCTCCGAACTGAGCCTCGCGACCAAAATGGCCGAGTCCAGCGATCAGGTGCTCAGCTTCCTGCGCGACCTGGCCAAGCGCAGCAAGCCGTTTGCCGCACAGGACCTGGATCAGCTCAAAGCCTACGCGGCCGAACAAGGCTGCCCGGACCTGCAAAGCTGGGACAGCGGATTCTACGGCGAAAAACTTCGCGAGCAGCGTTACAGCGTTGCCCAGGAAGCGCTTCGCGCCTACTTCCCGATCGACAAAGTGTTGAGCGGCTTGTTCGCCATCGTCCAGCGTCTGTACGGCATCGAAATTGCCGAACAGAAAGGCTTCGACACCTGGCACCCGGACGTTCGCCTGTTCGAAATCAAGGAAAACGGCCAGCACGTCGGCCGCTTCTTCTTCGATCTCTATGCCCGTGCCAACAAACGCGGCGGTGCATGGATGGACGGCGCTCGCGACCGTCGCCGCACGGTTGAAGGTGTGTTGCAAAACCCGGTGGCCAACCTGGTGTGCAACTTCACCCCGGCCGACAGCGGCAAGCCTGCGCTGCTGACCCACGATGAAGTCACCACCCTGTTCCACGAGTTCGGTCACGGCCTGCACCACCTGCTGACCCGCGTCGAACACGCCGGCGTTTCCGGCATCAACGGCGTAGCCTGGGATGCCGTCGAACTGCCGAGCCAATTCATGGAAAACTGGTGCTGGGAGCCGGAAGGCCTGGCACTGATTTCCGGTCATTACGAAACCGGCGAGCCCCTGCCTCAAGACCTGCTGCAGAAAATGCTCGCGGCGAAAAACTTCCAGTCCGGCCTGATGATGGTGCGTCAGCTGGAGTTCTCGCTGTTCGACTTCGAACTGCACGCCACCCACGGTGACGGTCGCAGCGTGGCGCAAGTGCTCGAAGGCGTGCGTGACGAGGTGTCGGTCATGCGTCCACCGGCCTACAACCGTTTCCCGAACAGTTTTGCGCATATCTTCGCTGGCGGTTACGCGGCGGGTTACTACAGCTACAAATGGGCCGAAGTACTGTCGGCCGACGCCTTCTCGAAGTTCGAAGAAGACGGCGTGCTCAATGCCGAGACCGGTCGCGCGTTCCGCGAAGCCATCCTGGCACGCGGTGGTTCCCAGGAGCCGATGGTGTTGTTCGTCGACTTCCGTGGCCGTGCACCGTCGATTGACGCACTCTTGCGCCACAGCGGCCTGAGTGAGGACGCGGCAGCATGAGCGAGGGACCAGTGATTACCAAAAAACGCTTTATCGCCGGGGCAGTCTGCCCGGCCTGCAGCGAGCCGGACAAACTGATGATGTGGAACGAAGACGAGGTCCCACACCGCGAGTGCGTGGCCTGCGGTTATTCCGACACGTTGAATGAACAAGGTCTGTCCGTGCCCAAGGAGTTGGGCACTCGGGTCAACACCTCGGCGCTGAAGGTGCCGGACGCCAAGGTTCAGGCCGTACAGTTTTTTCCGAACCCCAAGCTGAAGAAAAAGCCGGACGAGCAACACTGATTGACCACCACCTTGCGCCTTTCACCATGCGCAAGGTGGCGGCCCTCCTGGCCTTACTTACTCGACATGAGCGGATTTGAACCAGCTCTTCATCGAGCAGGTGGCAAACGGGCTGGTGCTGCAATCGCCATTGGCCAATGCGGTGCGAAGCTTGTCGACGTCGGCCTGCATCATGTAGCGCACACCATCTTTAAAGTGGGTACTGTCACCGAAGCCGCCTTGAGTCATTTCGCTCAGTGCGTCTTCTTTGCTCCAGCCCTGGATCACGACCCGATACATGGCCGCCATCAACCCCGTACGATCCGACCCGTGCTTGCAATGCATCAACACCGGGCCATGGGACTCCGCCGTCTGAATGGCGCGAAGGGCCGTGAGTACATCCGCGTCATCCACGTGATTGGTGCGGTAGGGTAGCTGGACCTGATTGATACCCGGCGTAGACAACCAGCTTGAATCCGATTCAGGCAGAAAATTGATGACGGTTCCAACCTTCAGTTTTTCCAGCAGTGGAAGGGCTCCGCGGTCAGGCAACGCACTGCGGTAGAGCGTCGGGGACATCCGAAAGAGGTTGTATTGCACCTCGACCGATTGCGCCCACTCAGACGGGCGGGGTGAAGCGCTGTCATCCGCATGGGCCAAGGTCAGGTTAAAAAGTGCAACCATTGACAGCAGAAACGTCGCAGGCAAGAGGCGCAGTCGGGACATGCTTGGACAACCCTGTTGAATAAGTACGGCATAGCTTCTGCTGTGAGCAGTCAAAGGCCTGTGAGCCATCCGTCAAAGAATCGTGAATTGAACCACGCCCCCGGTTTCTTCTTGTTGCCTGTAAATTCAACTCATAAAAAACGACACGGATAAGTTCCGTGTCGTTTTAGAAGTGTTCATTGAGCGCAGACGTTAGCTGCCTTCAAGGATTAATAATCTTTGCATACGCCTTCGCTAACGCAATCAAAACAACTTTGTCTTGCGCGTCGATTGCACCATCACCGTTGACATCAGGCGTGCTGGCCATCGCAAAGGTAACGCCGCCATCATTCGACACGGCCTCGCGCGTGCTGGTATCCAGCAGGGAGTAGGTGAGTGCCCGGTTTACGGGATCATAACCTTCCTCCTTTAATGCAAACTGCATCGAAACCCGAACTTCTTTTGGACTAACGATAGAAGGTGGCAATAGTTGTAAGAAAACACCACGCTGATTGTAGCCTGACATTTATTAAATCCTTTTAATAGTGAGGACACGATAACTTCGTGTGCAGCGAAGAATACTGACAACAGCGAATAAAGTGCCACGCACTTTATGTTTCTCATAATGACGAGGCTCGAAGGTTATCAGGTGCCGAACGGCACTGGCCGAGGGTGTCAAGGCCGTATACTGTATGCGCATACAGCTAAAGGATCTTGTCGATGGCTACCCCCTTGCCCCCGCGCGGTCGCGGCACCGCCACCAACCCGCACAACCGCTTTGCGCCGAATCGTTCGGTGGCCGAGGATGACGGCTGGTATCAGGAAGCGCCGCTCACCCGGGGGACCGAGGTGCGCATCGAAACGGCGAAAACCATCATCACCCGTAACAACTCGCCGGACTTGCCCTTCGATCGCTCGATCAATCCCTACCGTGGCTGCGAGCATGGCTGCATCTATTGCTATGCGCGGCCCAGCCACGCCTATTGGGACATGTCGCCGGGGCTGGATTTCGAAACCAGATTGATCGCGAAGACCAACGCCGCCGACGTGCTGGAAGAACAGCTGAACAAACGCGGCTATCAATGTGCGCCGATCAACCTCGGCTCCAACACCGATCCGTATCAACCCGTCGAGCGCGAGTACAAAATCACCCGAAAAACCCTCGAAGTGCTGCTGCGTTACCGCCATCCGGTGACCATCATTACCAAAGGCTCGCTGATTCTTCGGGATCTGGACCTACTGGCCGAGCTCGCCAGCCAGCGACTGGTCGCGGTAATGATCAGCCTCACCACCCTGGACGACGAACTCAAACGCATCCTCGAACCACGCGCCGCTGCGCCAATGGCCCGGTTGCGGGCCATCCGCGTGATGCGTGAAGCGGGTATTCCGGTTGGCGTGTTGTGCTCGCCGATGATTCCGATGATCAACGACAGCGAACTCGAGAGCCTGCTGACCGAGGCCCATGCCGCCGGGGCGCAGAGTGCGGCCTATATGATGTTGCGACTGCCACTGGAAGTTGCGCCGCTGTTTGAAGAATGGCTCGCGGCCCACTATCCGCAGCGCGCCGCACATGTGTTGAGCCTGATCCGCCAGAGCCGTGGCGGGGAACTCTATGACAGCCGGTTTGGTGCCCGGATGCGCGGTGAAGGGCCATTTGCCGACCTGCTGGCGCAACGGTTTGCTAAAACCATCAAACGCCTGGGGCTCAATCGCCGGGAAGGTTTTGATCTGGACTGTGAAGCCTTCTGTCCGCCGGGTCGCCAGATGTCGTTGATTTGAGGACAATTGGCCTATGGTTGAGTAGTGGGAAACGCACGGACCATTCGGGCCGGTCACGTTTTTTGTGAACTGGAACACGCGTTCTAGAGCGCTTGATTCAGTTTGAGTTAAGTTTCAGCCGCTACCTTGTTCATCGAGTGACTGACAGGTCGGATTTTGCGACCTGGATGTTTTTCAAACAGCCACTGGCTTCACACAGGACAAAACAGGACACTTTCCTGACTCCGCCTATGAGGATGAATTCATGAGTGACAAGGATAAACAGCCGTTGGCTGCGTCGGCTTCAGCCCAACCCGAGGCGGAAACCGCCGATGCAGCGCTGCAGCATATCGTTGACGGCTTTTTGCATTTTCATCACGAGGTCTTTCCACAGCAGGAAGAGCTCTTCAAAAAACTGGCCACGGCCCAAAGCCCCCGGGCGATGTTCATCGCCTGCGCTGACTCGCGCATCGTTCCTGAGCTGATCACCCAAAGCGCTCCCGGCGATCTGTTCGTGACCCGTAACGTCGGCAACGTTGTGCCGCCCTACGGGCAAATGAACGGCGGCGTGTCCACCGCCATCGAGTACGCGGTCCTGGCCCTCGGCGTGCAACACATCATCATTTGCGGGCACTCCGACTGCGGCGCAATGCGCGCGGTACTGAACCCGCAGAGCCTGGAAAAGATGCCGACGGTCAAAGCCTGGCTGCGTCACGCCGAAGTGGCAAAAACCATGGTCCAGGAGAACTGCCATTGCGCTGACGAAAACGAAAGCATGCACATACTCACCGAAGAGAATGTGATCGCTCAGCTACAGCATTTACGCACGCATCCATCGGTGGCCTCGCGCATGGCCAACGGTCAGCTATTTATCCATGGTTGGGTCTACAGCATCGAAACCAGCGAAATCAAAGCGTACGACGCGGACCAAGGGTGTTTCCTTCCGCTCGATGGCAGCCATCCAATTCCGGTGGCAACGCCCAAAGCGCGTTTTTAAAACCTCCTAAATACCCGTGTGGTTGAGTCGAGGCTGCTGATCCAGCAGTCCGGCTTCGCCATGCCTGAAAAATGTCGGGAGCTTCACTATGCGTGCTGCGCAACTGAAAGCTGTTTTGCCACGGGAGCTCCTGGCTTCGGTGGTCGTGTTTCTGGTCGCCCTGCCCTTGTGCATGGGCATCGCCATCGCTTCGGGGTTGCCGCCCGCCAAGGGCTTGATCACCGGGATTATCGGCGGTTTAGTCGTGGGCTGGCTGGCCGGCTCGCCGCTGCAAGTCAGCGGCCCGGCAGCGGGTCTGGCGGTTCTGGTGTTCGAGCTGGTGCGCCAGCACGGCGTCGCCATGCTCGGGCCGATCCTGCTGCTCGCGGGTTTTCTGCAACTGGTGGCCGGGCGCTTGAAGCTGGGCTGCTGGTTTCGGGTCACGGCGCCAGCGGTGGTGTACGGCATGCTCGCCGGGATTGGCGTGCTGATCGTGCTGTCCCAGGTGCACGTCATGCTCGACGGGGTGCCCAAGCCTTCCGGGCTGGATAATCTGGCAGCCTTTCCAGCCGCGGTGATGCAAGCCCTGCCATCGCTGGGCTGGCAAGCCGGGTTGCTCGGGTTGTCGACGATGGCAGTGATGTGGCTGTGGGAAAAATTTCGGCCTCATTCGTTGCGATTCGTTCCGGGTGCACTACTGGGCGTAGGTCTGGCGACAGTCGCCAGCCTGATGCTGGCGCTTCAGGTCAAACGCGTGGAAGTCCCCGCCAACCTGGCCGAGGCCATCGACTGGCTGAAACCCGCGGACTTGCTCAATCTGGCAGACCCTACGCTGTTGGTCGCGGCGTTCGCCGTGGCGTTTATCGCCAGCGCCGAAACGCTGCTGTCGGCCGCTGCGGTAGACCGCATGCACAGCGGCCAGCGCTCAGATTTCGACCGGGAATTGTCGGCGCAAGGCGTGGGCAACATGCTCTGCGGTCTATTGGGTGCATTGCCGATGACGGGCGTGATCGTGCGCAGTTCGGCCAACGTACAGGCCGGCGCCACCACGCGACTGTCGGCGATCTTCCACGGTCTGTGGCTGCTGGCGTTTGTGTTGTTGCTGTCGAGCGCGCTGCAAAGCATTCCGGTGGCGAGCCTGGCGGGTGTGCTGGTTTACACCGGCTTCAAACTGGTCGACCTCAAGGCCTTTCGCGGCCTGGGCCGATATGGGCGGATGCCGATGTTCACCTACGCCGCGACCGCGCTGGCGATTATCTTTACTGACCTGCTCACGGGTGTGTTGATTGGCTTCGGCCTGACGCTGGCGAAACTGGCGTGGAAGGCTTCGCGACTGAAAATCAGCCTGATCGACCTCCCGGCGGACGGCGAAATGGAGTTACGGCTGACCGGTGCAGCGACCTTCCTCAAGGTGCCGGCGCTGACCCAGGTGCTGGGCACCATTCCCGCCGGTGCGACGGTGCATGTGCCGCTCAATAACCTGAGTTACATCGATCACTCGTGTCTGGAGTTGCTGGAGGAATGGGGTCGGGCGAATGCGGCCAAGGGTTCGACGCTGCTGATTGAAGCGCGGGGGTTGAAGCGCAGGTTGGAGGGGCGGTTGCGAACGACATCCGGCGTGGGTGCTGCGGGTTAAACAAAGGCAATGTGGGAGCGGACTTGCTCGCGAAAGCAGTCAATCATTCAACATTGATATCGAATGACCTACCGTTTTCGCGAGCAAGCCCGCTCCCACAGGGGTTTTATGTTAACCGTTGGATCAAGCCGCCGGCTGGTCCAGCTCCAGGCCGACACCCAAACGGCGCGACATGCACGGCCAGCGCTTCCACGCGGCGCCCGTGTCAGGGCTGCTGAGTTTCTCGCGGTAGGCTTCCACCGACTCCAATGCAAAGCTCTGGTCGTCGAGCATCTCGTCCAGGGCGTGATGCACCACTTCATCCAGTTGGTTGGCAAACGCCTCACCGATCAATTGGTGGGCAATCAGGTTGGCGACAGTCATGTCCAAGGGGATCAATGGCTGGCCCAGATGCTTGATGTACAGGTCGTTGACCTCTTCGACAAAACGGTGCGCCAGGTAGGCTTCGTCCAGCAGGCTGTCGAGCCCGACATGCCCCGCCATGATCGTCGGCGGCTGAAGGAAGTACTGTTCGGCAATGGTCAGCACCGGTTTGATCTGTGACTCGATACCGGCTTCCCTGGCCACTTCATTGGCTGCTTCCAGCAGATCAGGTACTTCGTCGATGTAGGCAGCGACAAAACGTGTCAGCACGCCATTGGCGTCCGCCTCCGGCAATTGGATCGAAGGATGCAGATGAGGCAGTTTGCTTTCCAGCTGACGTGTCAGCAGGCCGGTCTCGGCTTCATGTGTTTGGGCTTTTTGGATCTGCTCGCGCAATGCGGCGGTGTTCATGAAAACTCCAGGAAACAAAGGCAATGAAATAGGGAAGACATAACTTAGCTGCCTTATGAAAAATGCTAAGACGCATTTGTCATAATTGTTTCATCCTTGAGACGCCTCCGTTATATCGATTTGCCACCACTCGTCTGCATCCTTCTCCATTCGGGACCTTGAACGCAAGTCCCAGCTGTTTCAGATCATTTACGCCATCACATTGCGAGGTCGCAGTCGCTGTCTATACTCGGGTTGGAAATGGAGTTAGCTGATGACGCCCGACTGCACACGCAGCAAGGCCCGGCGATTCAAGTTCGTAGTCTGAAACAGCCGCTCCCTTGCCGCAGGTGAAAGCCGGCGGGATAACAAGAACGATAAGGGGAACCCGCAATGATGCGACATCCACACGTCTGGATGGGCCTCCTGTTGTGGTCGATTTTCAGTCAGGCGCAAGCGGCCTGGACTGTGAATATGGCGCCAGGAGCGACTGAAATCAGTCACGCAGTATTTGACCTGCACATGACCATTTTCTGGATCTGTGTAGTGATCGGCATCATCGTCTTCGGCGCCATGTTCTGGTCGATGATGGTCCACCGCCGCTCGACCGGGCAGGTGGCCGCAAAATTTCATGAAAGCACCACCGTCGAAATACTCTGGACCATCGTGCCATTCCTGATCCTGGTGGCCATGGCGGTTCCTGCGACGGCAACGCTGATCAAGATGTACGACGCCAGTGAGCCGGATATCGATATCCAGGTCACCGGCTATCAGTGGAAGTGGCATTACAAATACCTGGGCCAGGACGTTGAGTTCTTCAGCAACCTGGCCACCCCCGCCGACCAGATCCACAACAAGGAAACCAAGGGCGAGCACTACTTGCTCGAGGTCGACAAGCCGCTGGTGTTGCCGATTGGCGCGAAGGTGCGCTTCCTGGTGACCTCCGCCGACGTCATTCACTCCTGGTGGGTGCCGGCCTTCGCGGTCAAGCGCGATGCGATACCAGGGTTCGTCAACGAAGCCTGGACCCGCATCGACAAGCCCGGCATCTACCGTGGCCAATGCGCCGAGTTGTGCGGCAAGGACCACGGCTTCATGCCGATCGTGGTCGAGGTCAAGGAAAAGGCCGACTACGAAAAATGGCTCGCCGAGCGCAAGGCTGAAGCCCTGCAACTCAAAGAGCTGACCAGCAAGGAATGGACCCTCGACGAGCTCAAGGAGCGCGGCGACAAGATTTATCACACCACGTGTGTCGCCTGTCACCAGGCCGAAGGTCAGGGCTTGCCGCCGATGTTCCCGGCACTCAAGGGTTCGAAAATCGCCACCGGACCGAAAGAAGGTCACCTGAGCCTGGTGTTCCACGGCAAACCCGGCACCGCCATGGCGGCGTTCGGCAAGCAGCTCTCGGAAGTCGATATCGCGGCGGTCGTGACCTACGAACGTAACGCCTGGGGCAACAACAAAGGCGACATGGTCACTCCTAAAGAAGTGCTGGAGCTGAAACAGGCGGAAAGCAAATGACCCGGTCTATTGCGCAATCAAGGAACCGGTCGGGGCAGCGCGCCCCGGCCTGCCCAGCCCATCTGTTTGCAGGAGACAGGCCATGAGCGCTGTTATCGATGACCACGGTCACGCCGACCACGCCCACGGCCCCGCCAAAGGCCTGATGCGCTGGGTGCTGACCACCAACCACAAAGACATCGGAACGCTGTACTTGTGGTTTGCGTTCTCCATGTTCCTGCTGGGCGGCTCGTTCGCCATGGTGATCCGCGCCGAACTGTTCCAGCCAGGGCTGCAAATCGTCGAGCCGGCGTTCTTCAACCAGATGACCACCATGCACGGCCTGGTGATGGTCTTCGGTGCGGTGATGCCGGCCTTCGTCGGCCTCGCCAACTGGATGATCCCGTTGATGATCGGCGCGCCGGACATGGCCCTGCCACGGATGAACAACTTCAGCTTCTGGCTGTTGCCGGCGGCGTTCATCCTGTTGGTGTCGACCCTGTTCACCCCCGGTGGCGGTCCGAACTTCGGCTGGACCTTCTACGCCCCGCTGTCGACGACCTACGCGCCGGAAAGCGTGACGTTCTTCATCTTCGCCATCCACTTGATGGGGATCAGTTCGATCATGGGTGCGATCAACGTGATCGCGACCATCCTCAACCTGCGCGCCCCCGGCATGACGCTGATGAAAATGCCGCTGTTCGTCTGGACCTGGCTGATCACTGCGTTCCTGCTGATCGCGGTGATGCCGGTACTGGCCGGGTGCGTGACGATGATGCTGATGGACATCCACTTCGGCACCAGTTTCTTCAGTGCCGCCGGTGGCGGTGACCCGGTGTTGTTCCAGCACGTGTTCTGGTTCTTCGGTCACCCCGAGGTGTACATCATGATCCTGCCGGCCTTCGGTGCCGTCAGCTCGATCATCCCAACCTTCTCGCGCAAGCCGCTGTTCGGCTACACCTCGATGGTCTATGCGACGGCGAGCATCGCGTTCCTGTCGTTCATCGTCTGGGCGCACCACATGTTTGTGGTCGGCATTCCGTTGGTGGGCGAGCTGTTCTTCATGTACGCGACGCTGCTGATCGCGGTGCCGACCGGGGTGAAGGTGTTCAACTGGGCCAGCACCATGTGGCAAGGCTCGCTGACCTTCGAAACGCCAATGCTGTTTGCCGTGGCCTTCGTGATCCTGTTCTCCATCGGCGGTTTCTCCGGGTTGATGCTGGCCATCGCCCCGGCGGACTTCCAGTACCAGGACACCTACTTCGTGGTCGCGCACTTCCACTACGTACTGGTGCCGGGGGCGATCTTCGGGATCTTCGCCTCAGCGTATTACTGGATGCCGAAGTGGACCGGCCACATGTACGACGAGACGCTCGGCAAACTGCACTTCTGGCTCTCGTTCATCGGCATGAACATGGCGTTCTTCCCGATGCACTTCGTGGGGCTGGCGGGCATGCCGCGACGGATTCCGGACTACAACCTGCAATTCGCCGACTTCAACATGGTGTCGTCGATTGGCGCGTTCATGTTCGGTGCGACGCAGATCTTCTTCCTGTTCATCGTGATCAAGACTATTCGCGGCGGCCCGCCAGCACCGGCCAAACCGTGGGATGGGGCGGAAGGCCTGGAGTGGAGCATTCCGTCACCGGCGCCGTATCACACCTTCACCACGCCGCCGGAAGTGAAATGAACGCCCCGACCTCTGTAGGAGTGAGCCTGCTCGCGATTCAGGCGACGCGGTGTGCCCGATGCACCGCTATCGCGAGCAAGCTCGCTCCCACAGGGTTTGGCGCTGAGGTTGGAAACCATGGCTGACTCGATTTCGATGAAAAAACTGGTCACCCGCCTGTTGCTGGTCGTGGTGGCGATGTTTGTCTTCGGGTTTGCCCTGGTGCCGATCTACGACGTGATGTGCAAGGCGTTCGGCATTAACGGCAAGACTGCCGGGCAGTACGAGGGCGAGCAAACGGTCGACACGTCGCGGCAAGTGCGCGTGCAGTTCCTGTCGACCAACACCGCTGACATGCCTTGGGATTTCTATCCAAAGAGTGAAGAGCTGACGGCCCATCCGGGAGCGGTGAACGAGATGATTTTCATCGCGCACAACCCGACCGACAAGCCGATGAGCGCCCAGGCCGTGCCGAGCATCGCGCCCAGCACCGCGGCGGCGTACTTCCACAAGACCGAATGTTTTTGTTTTACCCAGCAAGTGCTGCAGCCCGGTCAACGGATCGAGATGCCGGTACGTTTCATCGTTGACCGTGACATGCCCAAGGATGTGAAGCACCTGACGCTGTCTTACACGCTGTTCGATATCACCGCACGCCATCCACCCGTGGCGGTTGCCGCCAGTACCGGTGGCTAGGCGCCAATGCGTGCCCGATAAGGAGAACAATAAATGGCAACTCATGAACACTATTACGTACCGGCCCAGAGCAAATGGCCGATCATCGCCACGTTCGGCATGCTCACCACCGTGTTCGGCCTGGCCACCTGGTTCAATGATCTGAAAGCCGCACGCCCGGAATCCCACGGCCCGCTGATCTTTTTCGTCGGCGGCCTGTTGCTGGCGTACATGCTGTTCGGCTGGTTCGGCACGGTGATCAAGGAAGGTCGCGCGGGGTTGTACAGTGCACAGATGGACCGTTCTTTCCGCTGGGGCATGAGCTGGTTCATCTTCTCGGAAGTGATGTTCTTCATCGCCTTCTTCGGTGCGCTGTTTTATGTACGGCACATCTCGGGTCCCGCACTCGGCGGCGAAGGCCCGAAAGGCATCGCCCACATGCTGTGGCCGAACTTCCAGTTCACCTGGCCGCTGCTGCACACCCCGGACCCGAAACTCTTTCCGCCGCCCAAGGAAGTCATCAGCCCGTGGGGCCTTCCGCTGCTCAATACCATTTTGCTGGTGAGCTCCAGCGTGACCGTAACCATTGCCCACCACGCGCTGAAGAAAGGTCATCGCGGCGCGCTGAAAATCTGGCTGGCGATCACCGTATTGCTGGGCTGCGCATTCCTCGGGTTCCAGGCTGAAGAGTACATGCATGCCTACCACGAACTGGGCCTGACCCTGGGTTCGGGCATCTACGGTGCGACGTTCTTCATGCTCACCGGTTTCCACGGCGCCCACGTGACCATCGGCACCATCATCCTGTTCGTGATGCTGATGCGGATCATGCGCGGGCACTTCGATAACGAGCACCAGTTCGGCTTCGAGGCGGCGAGTTGGTACTGGCACTTCGTGGACGTGGTGTGGATCGGTTTGTTCGTTTTCGTCTACGTGCTTTGAGGCCTTACCAAGGCGCCGTAGAGACCAACTGGCCGCTGTAGAAACCCCAGGCGATCAAGCCGACGGTGGTGGCGGCCAGGGCAACACGAACACTCAAGGCAATGACGAGGCGGTTTGAGCTGCTGTCGTCCTTGACCAAAAAAAACAGGCCGCTGAACAGGCTGACAACCGTGGCAATCAGCATCAGGACGATGGCTGCTTTGAGCATGGTGAGACTCCGGGGGGAAAGGCGATGCACTTGAGTATAGCTATCGCGACTCACGACTTTTTGGCCACGCCATGAAGCGCTTTCGGCCGGGCATCGTGCCGACACTGGTGGTCGCCCTGTTGCTGCCGCTGCTGGTGTCGCTCGGGTTCTGGCAACTGAGCCGGGGCGCGGAGAAAAGCGCGCTGCTGCCAAGCTACGCCGAGCGCCGTGCCGCCGAGCCGATGGCCAGCACCGAACTGCAGCACACCGAAGACCCGGCCTTTCGCCGCGTTCGCCTACATGGCCAGTTCGACGCCGCGCACAGTCTGTTGCTGGACAACCGTCAGCGCGACGGCAAGGTCGGCGTCGAGCTGCTGCAACCGTTTCAGGACCAGGCGACCGGACTCTGGTTGCTGGTCAATCGCGGCTGGCTGCCCTGGCCGGACCGGCGCACGCCGCCGCAGTTCACCACGCCGACTCAGGCGTTGAGCCTGGATGCCTGGGTCTACGTTTCCCCCGGCGCGACCTTTCAATTACAGAGCGATCCGAGCGTCACCACATGGCCAGAGTTAGTCACTGCCGTCGAGCCATCGAAACTCTGGACCGCGCTGGGCCGTGAAGGGTTTACATACGAATTACGCGCAGAAACGGGTCCCGTGACATACCAGGCCGATTGGCCCGTCGTCGCCATGGGCCCGGAAAAACACATCGCTTATGCCGTGCAGTGGTTCGCCCTGTCGATCGCCCTGTTCGGCCTCTATCTCTATCTCGGCTGGCACAACGCAAAGGAGAAACACCATGGGAGCGGCCATGAATCCACCCAGCATGTCTGAGGCGAAAACGC
Source organism: Pseudomonas sp. FBCC-B1667 (assembly GCF_059133255.1). Taxonomy (NCBI): domain Bacteria; kingdom Pseudomonadati; phylum Pseudomonadota; class Gammaproteobacteria; order Pseudomonadales; family Pseudomonadaceae; genus Pseudomonas; species Pseudomonas sp. FBCC-B1667. Next base: position 6,844,021 of record NZ_CP101437.1, read on the forward strand.
CGGCGAGTCGACGCAAGGGTCGCTTGCAGCTGCTGCTGATTTTGCTCGGGGTCATCGGTCCGATGATCCTCGCCACCGGCATGTACAAATTGCAGTTCTGGGTGCCGGACGGGCGCAGCTACCACGGCGAACTGATCGGCAACGGCCAGACCCGGACCGACCTCGGTGTGCAGGCTCAGGAGGATCGCTGGCAGATGTTGGTGACGGCGCCGAAAGAGTGTTCCGTGGATTGCCAGCAACTGGTGTACCTCGCGCGGCAGATTCAGATCGGTCTCGGCCGCGATGCTTCTCGTGCCAGCCACGCGTTGGCCACCACGCAACCCCTGACGGCGGATTACGACGCCAAGCTGACCCGCGAATATCCGCAACTGCAACGCTACCCCATGGACCTCACCACGTTCAGCAAGACGATGGGCGACAACACTGTCCCGCAACTGTGGATCATCGACCCGCACGGCAATCTGGTGCTGCGCTATGACCCGACGGTGAAGGGTAAAGACCTGCTCAACGACCTGCGTCATCTGCTGAAACTGTCGAACATCGGATAAGGGCATCGTCATGGCCAAACCTGGATTTCGCCTTGCGCTGTTTGCCACTTTGCTGGCACTGATTGTGGTGCTGCTCGGCGCCTACACTCGCCTGACCCACGCCGGCCTCGGCTGCCCTGACTGGCCGGGTTGCTACGGTTTTATCAGCGTGCCGAAAAGCGAAGCCCAACTGGCCCATGCCGAACTGCATTTTCCCGATACACCCGTGGTGGCCCACAAGGGCTGGAACGAGATGATCCACCGTTACTTTGCCGGCACGCTGGGGATGCTGATCGCCGTGCTGGCCGGTCGCGCCTGGGTGCATCGTCGTCATCCGGGGCAGCCGCTCAAGCTGCCGCTATTCCTGCTGGCGGTGGTGTTCGCCCAAGCCGCGTTCGGCATGTGGACGGTGACGCTCAAACTCTGGCCGCAGGTGGTGACCGGGCATTTGCTCGGCGGCTTTGCCACGCTGAGTCTGCTGTTTCTACTGACTTTGAGGTTGTCCGGCGTGCTGCCGGCGCTGACCGTGCCACGTCGTTTGCAGTATTGGGCGACGGCCGGGTTGTTGCTGGTGATCCTGCAAATCGCCCTCGGCGGCTGGGTCAGCTCCAACTATGCCGCCGTGGCCTGCATCGATTTCCCGACCTGCCATGGACAGTGGATTCCACCGGCTGATTTCGCCAACGGCTTCCACCTGACTCAGCACATCGGCCCGAACTATCTCGGCGGGCAACTGGACAGCGACGCCCGCACCGCGATTCACCTCACCCACCGAATCGGCGCGCTGCTGGTGACCCTCGTGCTGCTCGGGCTCGCCTGGCAGCTGAAAGTTGTCGGCATGACACGCCTCGCGGGGCTGGTGCTGATTGCACTCGCCACTCAAGTCACCCTCGGGATCAGCAACGTGCTGTTCCATCTGCCGCTGCCGGTGGCCGTCGCCCACAATGCGGGCGGTGCAGCCCTCTTGCTGACGATGGTGCTGGTCAATTATCACGCACGAACCAGTCTGGTTCGGGTCAAGCAGCAATCCCCTGCGCGCTGGCGGTTCAGGGCGCGTAAACACTCGGCCGGGCCCATAACAATAAAAGGAGAGATGCCATGGCGACTCTGATCGGCGAACGTCACAGTCAGGCAATCTGGCGCGACTATCTGGAGCTGACCAAGCCGAAAGTGGTGGTGCTGATGCTCATCACCTCGCTGGTCGGCATGTTCCTCGCGACTCGCGCCGGAGTGCCGTGGACGGTGCTGGTGTTCGGCAATCTGGGGATTGCGTTATGTGCCGGTGGCGCGGCGGCGGTCAACCATGTGGTGGACCGGCGCATCGATGCGGTGATGGCCCGCACACATAAACGCCCGTTGGCCGAAGGCCGCGTGTCACCGGCGGCGGCACTGACGTTTGCGTTGGTATTGGCCGTGCTGGGCCAAGCCGTGCTGCTCGCGTTCACCAATGCGCTGACGGCCTGGCTGACCCTCGCTTCGCTGCTCGGCTATGCGGTGGTCTATACCGGCTTTCTGAAACGCGCGACGCCGCAGAACATCGTCATCGGCGGCCTGGCCGGGGCTGCCCCGCCGCTGCTTGGCTGGACTGCCGCCACCGGGCATGTCAGTGCCGAACCGCTGCTGCTGGTGCTGATCATCTTCGCCTGGACCCCGCCGCATTTCTGGGCCCTGGCGATCCACCGCAAAGAGGAATACGCCAAGGCCGACATTCCCATGCTGCCGGTGACCCACGGCGAGCACTACACCAAGGTTCACATCCTGCTTTATACCTTCGCCTTGCTGGCCGTCAGCCTGATGCCCTACGTGATCCACATGAGCGGCATGCTGTACCTGATTTGCGCGCTGGGGCTGGGCGCAAGGTTTCTGCAATGGGCCGTGGTGCTGTACCGTGGCACTCGGCCGCACGCGGCGATCAACACGTTCAAGTACTCTATTTACTACTTGTTCCTGCTGTTTATCGCGCTGCTCGTAGACCACTACTTACTGTTGAACCTATGACTCGAACCCAGAAAACCGTCTTCATTCTCGTGGCCCTGATCGCACTGGTCCTGGGCCTGACCATCAACAAAGTGCTGTCCGGTAAAGGCCAGGGTGATCCGACGGCGCTGATCGATGCGGGCATTATCCTGCTGCCGCAAAGCCGCAATCTGCCGGACGTGAAGATGACCGATCAGGACGGCAATCCGGTGACGGTCAATCAGCTGAAAGACAAGTGGAGCCTGCTGTTCTTCGGCTACACCTTCTGCCCGGACATCTGCCCGACCACCCTCGCCCAATTGCGCCAGATCAAGAGCGAGTTGCCACCGGAAGCGGCGGCCAAGATGCAGGTCATCCTGGTCAGCGTCGACCCGAACCGTGATACCCCGGCTCAGCTCAAGCAATACCTGGGCTACTTCGATCCGCAGTTCAAAGGCCTGACCGCCTCGTCGGTGGATGACATTCAGAAGCTGGCCAATGCAGTGAGCATTCCATTCATTCCGGCGGACACCAGCAAGCCCAATTACACGGTGGATCACAGCGGCAATCTGGCGGTGATCGGGCCGGACGGGACGCAGCGCGGGTTTATTCGGGCACCGTTGAACAATGTGAAATTGGTGGCGCAGTTGCCGGTGATGCTGAACCGCAAATAGCTCGGCACGACACATACCCCTGTGGGAGCGAGCTTGCTCGCGATGGGGCCGGTCCATTCAATATCTTCGTCGACTGTTAAGCCGCCATCGCGAGCAAGCTCGCTCCACAGGGTCCGTGTTGCAGGCATAAAAAATGGGGCGCATTCAATGCGCCCCATTTTTGTTAAAGCTTCAGATCAGAACGCCGGCAATACCGCGCCTTTGTACTTCTCAAGAATGAAGGCTTTGACTTCCGGGCTGTGCAGCGCAGCAACCAGTTTCTTCATCGCATCGCTGTCCTTGTCGTCCGGACGAGCCACCAGGATGTTCACGTAAGGCGAGTCGCTGCCTTCGATGACCAATGCGTCCTTGGACGGATCGAGCTTGGCTTCCAGCGCGTAGTTGGTGTTGATCAGCGCCAGGTCGACCTGGGTCAGCACGCGCGGGATGGTCGCGGCTTCCAGTTCACGGAATTTCAGGTCCTTGGGGTTTTCGGTGATGTCCTTGGTGGTCGACAGGATGTTGTTCGAATCCTTCAACTTGATCAGGCCAGCCTTCGCCAGCAGCAACAGCGCACGGCCGCCGTTGGTGGCGTCGTTCGGGATCACCACGTTGGCGCCGCCCGGCAATTCGGTCAGTGCCTTGTACTTGCTGGAGTAAGCGCCCAACGGCTCAATGTGAACACCGGCAACCGCAACCAGGTGGGTGCCCTTGGCCTTGTTGAACTCATCGAGGTACGGTTGGTGCTGGAAGAAGTTGGCGTCCAGACGTTTTTCCGCCACCTGCACGTTCGGCTGAATGTAGTCGGTGAAGACTTTAACCTTCAAGTCCACGCCTTCTTTGGCCAGGGCCGGTTTCACGAATTCGAGGATTTCTGCGTGCGGGACCGGGGTCGCCGCGACCGTCAGGGTGTCGGCGTGGGCGGAAAAGGCTGCAACGGCAGCGAACGCGACGAGTAGTTTCTTCATTCAGCTAACTCCATATGAGCCACCCGCTTGCGGCGCCCGTTTGGCGCCTGCCAGCGAATGGCCGGCTCATGACTTATTTACGGGTACTGTTTATTTTCTGGAAAAATGGACAACCAATTTGTCACCAACGGTTTGCAGCACCTGGACCAGCACCAGCAGCAACACCACCGTCACCACCATGACGTCGGTCTGGAAACGTTGGTAGCCGAAGCGGATCGCCAGGTCACCCAGACCACCAGCGCCGACCACACCGGCCATGGCCGTGTAGGACACCAGTGTAATCGCCGTCACCGTAATCGCCGCGAAGATGCCCGGACGGGCCTCTGGCAGCAAGGCATTGGTGATGATCTGGCGCGTCGTCGCGCCCATGGCCTGGGTCGCTTCGATGATGCCGCGATCCACTTCACGCAGCGCGGTTTCCACCAGGCGGGCGAAGAACGGCGTAGCGCCTACCACCAGCGGCGGGATCGCACCGGCGACACCCAGCGATGTACCGGTGATCAACACGGTGAACGGAATCATCACGATCAGCAGGATGATGAAGGGCAGCGAACGCAGGATGTTCACCACCAGCGACAGCATCGCGTAGACGCCTTTGGCTTCCAGCAATTGCCGCGGGCTGCACAGGAACAGCAGCACGCCCAGCGGCAAGCCGAGCAACACGGTGAACAACAACGAACCACCGAGCATCAGCAAGGTGTCGCCGGTGGCCAGCCAGATTTCGAACCAGTCGATATTGGCAAAGAACGCAGTCAGGGCTTCCATTAGCGCAGCACCTCCATGTGGACATCAGCCGCGGTGAAACGGGCAAACGCCGCGTCCATGTCGCCACCGGTGACGGCCAAAGTGAGTTGCCCGTAAGGGACGTCTTTGATGCGGTCGATACGACCGGCCAGAATGCTGTAGTCCACACCGGTTTCCCGGGCGACGGTACCCAGCAACGGCGCGTAGGTCGCTTCGCCCTGGAAGGTCAGACGCACGATGCGGCCCGGCACATGGGCGAAGTCATCGCGCTGCTCGCTTTCGTCGATCTGCTCGTCTTCCTGCACAAAGCGCTTGGTGGTCGGGTGTTTCGGGTGCAGAAACACCTCGGCCACCGAACCTTGCTCGACGATCACACCGGCGTCCATCACCGCCACCTGATCGCAAACACGGCGGATCACGTCCATCTCGTGGGTGATCAGGACGATGGTCAGTTTCAGCTCGCGGTTGATCTCGGCCAGCAATTGCAGGACCGACGCAGTGGTCTGCGGATCGAGGGCGCTGGTGGCTTCGTCGCACAGCAGGATTTTTGGTTTGGTCGCCAGGGCGCGGGCAATGCCGACGCGCTGCTTCTGGCCACCGGACAACTGCGCCGGGTACTTCCTGGCATGGTCGGACAAACCCACCCGCGCCAGCAACTCGGCCACCCGCAGATCAATCTCGCTGCGCGACAGTTCGCCGGCCAGGGTCAGCGGCAATGCGACGTTGTCGGCCACTGTCTTGGACGCCAACAGGTTGAAGTGCTGGAAAATCATCCCGACTTGCTGACGGAAGCGGCGCAGGCTGTTGGCATCCAGCGCAGTGACTTCTTCGCCGTCGACGAAAATCTTGCCGCCGCTGGAGTTCTCCAGGCGATTGATCAGACGCAGCAGGGTACTTTTTCCCGCGCCGGAATGGCCGATCAGGCCGAAGACCTGACCGTTCTCAATCGTCAGACTGGTCGGATGCAGGGCGGGAATATCCTTACCGGCAACGCGGTAGGTTTTATGGACGTTTTGAAACTCGATCACGTAGCGAACCTTGTGGGGCGCGTTAGAAAAGGATCAGCGGTTAGCCGGGCGCGCATTTTAGCCTGTCCGTATAGAGGTTATTAGCATTTATTCCGCATTCAACCTTCGATTTGGCAATAACGCGATCAAAGGTCATAAAAAAGGAACGGCTAAAAACCCCATCAGTCACTAATAAGGCAACTCGAAAACGCCCCCGGTGCCGTGCCTGGGGAATGCACAAGAATCCTGGCTACGGCGGGAATCGCAACGAGGAGTTTAGCCTGATGAGTATCAAGAAGCCTGCCCCCGGTAAAAGCGCATTGGCCGGTACCGACACCCTGGACCGCGGCAACACCAATACCAAGCTCGACAGCCTGGAGAAATTTCGCTCCGACGCCACTGAACAGGCCCTGCGCACCAACCAGGGCGTAAAGGTTTCGGACAATCAGAACACCCTGAAAGTCGGCGCCCGCGGGCCTTCGCTGCTGGAAGACTTCATCATGCGTGAGAAAATCACGCACTTTGACCATGAGCGCATTCCCGAGCGCATCGTCCATGCCCGCGGGACCGGGGCGCATGGTTACTTCCAGACGTACGAAAACCATTCTGTGCTGACCAAGGCCGGTTTCCTGCAGGATCCGGGCAAGAAGACGCCAGTATTCACACGCTTTTCCACGGTGCAGGGTCCACGCGGCTCAGGCGATACGGTGCGGGACGTTCGAGGTTTCGCCGTGAAGTTCTTCACCGACGAAGGCAACTTCGATCTGGTCGGCAATAACATGCCGGTGTTCTTCATCCAGGACGCGATCAAGTTTCCGGACTTCGTACACGCCGTGAAGCCGGAGCCGCATAACGAGATTCCTACTGGCGGCTCGGCTCACGATACATTCTGGGACTTCGTCTCTTTGGTGCCGGAATCGGCGCACATGGTGATCTGGGCCATGTCCGACCGGGCCATCCCGAAAAGCCTGCGCAGCATGCAGGGCTTCGGCGTGCACACGTTTAGGCTGATTAACGCCGAAGGCAAATCGCGCTTCGTCAAATTCCACTGGCGCCCTACTGCCGGCACGTGTTCGCTGGTGTGGGACGAGGCGCAGAAGCTGGCCGGCAAAGACACCGACTTCCACCGTCGCGATCTCTGGGAAGCCATTGAGATGGGCGATTACCCGGAGTGGGAGCTGGGCGTGCAGATCATCGAAGAGGAAAACGAACACAGTTTCGATTTCGACATCCTCGACCCCACCAAACTGATTCCCGAAGAAACCGTTCCCATCACGCCGCTGGGCAAAATGGTGCTCAACCGCAACCCGGACAACTTCTTCGCCGAAACCGAGCAAGTCGCGTTCTGCCCGGGCCATATCGTGCCGGGGATCGATTTCTCCAACGATCCATTGCTGCAAGGTCGGCTGTTTTCCTACACCGATACGCAGATTAGCCGACTTGGCGGGCCAAACTTTCACGAGATCCCGATCAACCGGCCGGTGGCGCCGTTCCATAACGGTCAGCGCGATGCGATGCACCGCACCACCATCGACAAGGGGCGCGCAGCGTACGAACCGAACTCCATTGACGGCGGCTGGCCGAAAGAAACACCGCCCGCCGCGCAAGATGGCGGTTTCGAGAGTTATCCGGAGCGGATCGACGCCAACAAGATCCGCCAGCGCAGCGAATCGTTCGGCGACCACTTCTCCCAGGCGCGGCTGTTTTTCCACAGCATGAGCCAGCACGAGCAGGAACACATCATCTCGGCGTACAGCTTTGAGCTCGGCAAGGTGGAGCGTGAGGCCATTCGGGCGCGCGAGGTGAACGAGATCCTCGCCAACATCGATCTGGAACTGGCGAAACGCGTGGCCGCCAATCTTGGCTTGCCCGCGCCAAAAGCCGGGACGGTGGAGGTGCCAAAAACATCTCTGGAGCGATCGCCGGCCCTGAGTCAGGCCAATTTGCTGCCGGGCAACATCAAAACCCGCAAAGTGGCGATTCTTGCAGCCAACGGTGTCGATAGTGCAGCGATTGATGCGATGAAGAAGGCACTGCAGGCCGAAGGCGCGCACGCCAAATTGCTGGGGCCGACCTCCGCACCCGTAAAAACCGCCGATGGGAAAACGTTGCCGGTGGATGCGTCGATGGAAGGTCTGCCTTCAGTGGCGTTTGATGCGGTGTTTGTGCCGGGTGGTGCAGCGTCGATCAAGGCATTGAGCGGTGATGGCGTGGCGTTGCATTACCTGCTGGAGGCGTACAAGCACTTGAAGGCCATTGCGCTGCATGGCGAGGCGAAGCAGTTGCTGGACGTGTTGAAGCTGGAGGTTGATGCGGGGCTGATCGTTGGGGCGGATGCGAAGTTGATCAAGCCGTTTTTTGCGGCGATCGGGCAGCATCGGGTTTGGGATCGGGAGCCTAAGGCTAAAGCGATTCCGGCTTGAGGATTGGTATCAGTAGTTAGAACGCTATCGCGGGCAGGCTCACTTCTACAGGAGTTTTGTGACCCATGTAGGAGTGAACCTGCTCGCGATGCTTTTAGGGTTTACGGGGACTCAGAACCATTTGCGCCGGAATGTTGCGCAGGATCTGCTTTTCCAGCTTCAGATCGAAGTCGGGATCGAGTTTCTTCACCCGCTTGGTCAGCAACGTGGCGAGCCAAGGGTAATCATCGGTGCGTGGCGCCTGAATGCTCACGTCGCACTGATAGTTCACCACATCGGCGGCGATGGCATCCAGTTGACGACGAAGTTTCGCCATATCGTTGAGATTTAACGCAACCGTGGTGCTTTCAGCCGTCGGATCAATTACCTTCGCCTGAGGTTTGGCTTCAGCGGCTCTCAGATCGGCTTCCGCTTTATCCAGCTCGGCTTTGCGAGCCGTGACGATGGCGTTGTTCACTCCACCGGTCAGCGCCGGTGCTTTCGGCATCAGGACCCGAGCACGGCTCAACGCAGTGGCGGCGGCATTCACATCACCTTTTTGCAACACGATCTGGCTACGGCGCAGATAGGCTTCGGCCAGTTGCCGTTGGTATTGCTCAAGGGATTGATCGTTGGGGGACAGGGACTGCAAGGCGGCCAGTTGATCTTCGGCGGTGGCCAACTCGTTGCTGGCGAGGCTTTGTTGCAGCTGTGCGATGGCCGTAGCGCGCGCATCCGTGGACTCGGTGGTCGCCGGTGGCGTGCTTTGGCAGGCGCCCAGCAGCAAGGAAAATGCGACAAGGAGCAGATAACGTGAGGCGAACGGCTTCATTCCTGCGACTCTCTATTTGCGCAAAAAACGAGCAAGTCTACACCCCTCGACGGGGCAGGACAAAACTCAGCAGAAACAGTGCGGCCGCCGTCACAACAATCGAGGGGCCGGCCGGTGTGTCCTTGAACCACGACAGTGCCAACCCGCCACAGACCGCGAGCATGCCCAGCAGGCTCGCGCCCACTGCCATCTGTTCCGGTGACCGGGCGTGACGTTGTGCCGCAGCCGCGGGGATGATCAACAGCGACGTAATCAGCAAAACGCCGACGATTTTCATCGCCACCGCGATCACCACGGCGATCAGCAACATCAGCGCCAGGCGCAGCGACGCCACCGGCAACCCTTCGACCCTGGCCAACTCTTCGTGCACCGTGATGGCCAGTAACGGCCGCCACAGCGCCACCAACAGCGCCAGTACCGCCGCGCTGCCGCCGAGGATCCAGACCAGGTCGGTCGGACTGATCGCCAGCAAGTCGCCGAACAGATACGCCATCAGGTCGATCCGCACTTCGTGCATGAAGCTTAGTACCACCAGGCCCAGAGAGAGCGTGCTCGGTGCGAGAATTCCCAAAAGGGTGTCAGACGCCAGCGGTTGGCGTTGTTGCAACGTCACCAGCAGCACTGCCAACAGCAAGCAGCCTACGGTTACCGCAACGGTCGGGCTGACGTCCAGCAAGAATCCCAGCGCTACGCCGAGCAGGGCCGCGTGCGACAAGGTGTCGCCGAAATAAGCCATGCGCCGCCAGACCACGAACGAACCCAGCGGGCCCGCCACCAGCGCCAAAGCTAAACCTGCAAGCAGGGCGTAGAGCAGAAAATCAGCCATGCTTGCAGCTATCTCCGTGTACGTGGGGTTGGGCCGCCGAGGCCGCAGTCACCACCGAGCCATGCAGGTCGTGGGCGTGGTCGTGGTGGTGGTGATAAATCGCCAGGCTTTGGGCGTTCTTGCCGAACAGCTCGACGAAAGCCGGATCGCCACTGACTTGCTCCGGATGGCCGGAGCAGCAGACATGGCGATTGAGGCAAACCACTTGGTCGGTAGTGCTCATCACCAGGTGCAGATCATGGGAAACCATCAGCACGCCGCAGCCGTGACGGTCGCGCAGCCGTGTGATCAGGCTATAGAGTTCAGCCTGGCCGGCGACGTCGACGCCTTGCACCGGCTCGTCGAGCACCAGCAGCTCCGGCTCGCGCAGCAGCGCCCGGGCCAGCAGCACGCGTTGCATTTCACCGCCGGAAACACTTTGCACCGGGCTGTCGATCACCTGTTCGGCGCCGACTTCCTTGAGCGCGGACAAGGCCATGGCCCGGTCCACGCCTGGCACCAGACGCAAGAAGCGCAGCACCGAGAGCGGCAGGGTTGGGTCGACGTGAAGTTTTTGCGGCATGTAACCCACACGCAGTTTCGGCTTGCGCCAAACCGTGCCGCTGTCCGGCTTCAACAGCCCAAGCACCGCGCGCACCAGCGTGGTCTTGCCGGCGCCGTTAGGGCCGATCAGGGTAACGATCTGCCCCGGCTCGACGCTCAGGGCGATGTTATCCAGCACGGATTGCCCGGCAAACGTGACGGCAACCTGCTCGAGGCGGATCAGCGCGTTGCTCATCAAGCCCCCTGGCAACCCGAGCAGAGACCGACCACTTCGACGGTCTGGCCTTCGACGATAAATCCCACATCCTTGGCGCTGCCAACAATGGCGTCGCTGATGGATTGCTGTTCGAGCTCAATGGCGGCGTGGCATTCGCGGCAAATCAGGAACTGCCCTTGATGGGCATGGCCTGGGTGATTGCAGCCGACGAAGGCGTTCAGCGACGAGATACGGTGTACGAGGCCGTTTTCCAAAAGGAAATCCAGCGCGCGGTACACGGTGGGCGGCGCGGCGCGGCGGCCATCCTGTTCACTGAGCACCGCGAGGATGTCGTAGGCACCCAGCGGTTTGTGGCTTTGCCACACCAGTTCCAGCACCCGTCGGCGCAAAGCGGTCAGGCGCAGCCCCTGACGTGCGCACAGGGCATCCGCCTCAGACAGAGCGCTATGCACGCAATGAGAGTGGTCGTGGGGACGGCTGGCAATCGGTGTTTTAGGCATGAGCGGCGACGAGTTTTGTGAGAGACGTTATTATGTTACCCGTTCTCGCCTCTTCGAGTGGTCATCGTGTCCCGACTTTTTTCTATCTTTGTTGCATTTGTCGCCAGTTTTCTGCTGATCGGTTCGGTCCACGCCGAGGTCAAAGTCCTCACCAGCATCAAGCCCCTGCAGTTGATTGCCGCTGCGGTGCAGGATGGCGTAGCGATTCCGGAAGCGTTGCTACCGCCGGGAGCTTCGCCGCATAACTACGCCTTGCGCCCTTCCGACGTACGGAAAGTGCAATCGGTCGATCTGCTGTACTGGATCGGTCCGGACATGGAAGGTTTCCTGCCGCGCGTGCTGAAGGGTCGTACGCTGCCGAGCATCGCGGTGCAGGATTTGCCGGGCCTGACATTGCGTCGATTCGCCGAAGACAGTCAGTCCCATGCAGAAGAAGCCGATGAGCATGACCACGATCACCGCCCAGGCAGCCTGGACGCGCATTTGTGGCTGTCCCCGGTGAATGCCCGGGTGATTGCCGCGAAAATGGCCGCTGATTTGAGTGCGGCAGATCCGGCCAATGCAGAGCGTTATCAGAGCAACCTCAAGGCGTTCGATGAACGTCTGGATGCGTTGGACCTGCGTTTAAAAACGCGGCTGGCAGGAATCGTGGGCAAACCGTACTTCGTGTTTCACGAAGCGTTCGACTATTTTGAAGACGCCTATGGCCTGAAACACACCGGCGTATTCAGTGTCGCGGCAGAAGTCCAGCCGGGAGCCCAACACGTCGCAGCCATGCGCGCGCGGCTGCAGGAAGTCGGCAAGACCTGCGTATTCAGCGAACCTCCGTTGCGCCCGCGTCTGGCAGAGACGTTGGTCGCGGGTTTGCCGGTAAAGCTGGCGGAACTGGATGCGCTGGGCGGGTACACGCCAGCGACCGCTCAGGGGTATGAGCAGGTGCTGGAGAAGCTGGGAAATGATTTGGCTGGGTGTCTGGAGTCGTTGTAACCAACACAAAACCTGTGGGAGCAAGCTCGCTCCCGCAGGGGATTTGCAGTTCTGTCTTTAAAGGGCAAACGGCAGCAGTGTGCTGACCTTCTGCCGCTGCGCCAACCGCAACTGAAACTCCATCGGGTCGTGAATCAACACGTCCTGCCCGGCAAAAGACTCTGCCGCGATCAACCGCGACAACCAAAACCGCACGCACGCCACGCGCAGCATCGTCGGCCACAGCTCCGCTTCCGCCGCCGTGAACGGACGCAACGCTGCATAAGCCCCCAGTAATGCCCGCGCCCGCGGCCCGTCGATCAACCCGTCGTCGTCCGAACACCAGTCGTTCAAGGCAATCGCCACGTCGTAGAGCATCGGCCCCGAGCAGGCGTTGTAGAAGTCGATCAACCCGGTCAGGTGCGTGCCTTCGAACATCGCATTATCGCGAAACAGGTCGGCGTGGATATTGGCCCGCGGCAACGCCAGAATTTTTTCCTTCTGCTCGGCGATTTCATCTAGCGCCCGTTTCAACAGATCGCTTTGCTCGGCATTCAGATGGGAGAGAAACTGCGTGCCCTCCTCCAGCATCCAGTCCAGGCCACGATCGGTTTTGCGCTTGATCATGTTGGCCTGGGTTGCCAGATGCAGGTGGGCAAGCAACTCGCCGACCTGCGCACAGTGCTGCGCGTTGGCCTGTTTGACGTGCTTGCCGGCCAGTCGCGGTTGCAGCAGTGCAGGCTTGCCGGCCAGTTCGCGCAGGGCAACACCGTCGGTGGTGCGCAGGGCGTAAGGCACCGGCAAATCGGCCTCGTGCAGGACGTCGAGCAGCTCAATGAAGAACGGCATTTCATCGACCGGACCGCGCTCGACCAGGGTCAGGACGAATTCGCCCTGCTCCAGGCTGATAAAGAAATTGGTGTTTTCGCTACCGGCAGCAATCCCCTGGAAATCAAGCAGGCGGCCGAGGCCATAAGGGGCGAGAAAAGCTTCCAGCTCGGGCCGAGCCAGGGGGGTGAACACAGACATGTTTAAACTGCCAGTACGGGCGCTGCTCGTGAGCCGGCGCCGATTGAAATTAAGAAACTACTTCCACTCAAAAATTTTCCACGCCGGAATCAGCATATCCGGTTGATCCGAGCGGATGAAGTTTGCGTCCGTCCCGTCCGCGCGCACCAGAAAATACGGCGGTGCGCCCTTCGGCGTGACCTTGATCGCATACAGGAAACCGTTTTGACGGTACTCCTGAATGACCTTGTCCCCTTCCGTGTGGATCGTGACTTCTGGCTCGGACTTTGAAACATCGCCCGCCGCCATGACAGTCAATGGAACAGTTGCAAACAAGCCAGCCAGCAACAGGCGATTTAGTGTGCGCATGATAACCTTGTCCCTTTGTCGTCAACGGTCCCGCTATTCTAGCGCCGGCCCCGCCGAAAAGGTTGATCCTGCTCATGAGCCAAGCCCCCCTCGTCCTGGTGGACGGTTCTTCTTACCTGTACCGCGCCTTTCACGCCCTGCCGCCGCTGACCACTTCCAAAGGTTTGCCGACCGGTGCGGTCAAAGGTGTGCTGAATATGCTCAAGAGTCTGCGCAAGCAGTACCCGGACAGTCCCTTTGCCGTGGTGTTCGACGCCAAAGGCGGGACGTTCCGCGACGAGATGTTCGCCGAGTACAAGGCCAACCGCCCAAGTATGCCCGACGACATGCGCGTGCAAATCGAGCCGCTGCACCAGAGCGTGATCGCTTTGGGCTTCCCGCTGCTGTGCGTCGAAGGTGTCGAGGCCGATGACGTGATCGGCACCCTGGCCCGCAGCAGCGCGGCAGCGGATCGCCCGGTGATCATCTCCACCGGCGACAAGGACATGGCGCAACTGGTCGACGGCCACATTACCTTGGTCAACACCATGACCGGTAGCAGCATGGACGTGGAGGGCGTGAAGGAGAAATTCGGCGTCGCTCCCGAGCAGATCATCGATTATCTGGCCCTCATGGGCGACTCTTCCGACAACATCCCGGGCGTTCCGGGCATTGGCCCGAAGACCGCTTCCGGCCTGTTGGTGGGCGTAAATGGCGGCCTGACCGAGCTGTATGCACAGCTCGACATCGTCCCGACCCTGCCGATTCGCGGCGCGAAAACCCTGCCGGCCAAGCTTGAAGAGCACAAGGAGATGGCCTTCCTCTCCTACCAACTGGCAACCATCAAGATCGACGTGCCGCTCGACATCGAACTCGATGACCTGCAAATGGGCAAGCCGGATCATGACAAGCTCGCTGAGTTGTACACCCTGCTGGAGTTCAAAAGCTGGTTCGAAGACAACCAGCGCGACGCCAAGCGCTCCGGGCAGGAAGTGACCGCGCCGGTAGTTGAAGAAGTCGCCGCCGAGACCGAACTGAAGTACACCACTATTCTGACTCAGGCCGATTTCGACCTGTGGATGAAGAAGCTCAACGACGCCAAACTGATCGCCTTCGACACCGAAACCACCGGCATCGATGCCCAACAGGCGCAATTGGTTGGCCTGTCTTTCGCTGTACAAGCCAACGAAGCGGCCTACATCCCACTGACCCATTCCTACATGGGCGTGCCGGATCAACTGGACCGTGACACCGTACTTCGTGCGCTGAAGCCAATTCTGGAAGACCCGAACAAGCTCAAGGTTGGCCAGCACGCCAAGTTCGACATGAACATCCTGGCCAACTGCGCCATCGGCGGTGATCAGAGCTGCGGCATCACCGTGCGGGGCATCGCTTTCGACACTATGCTCGAATCCTACGTGCTGGATTCCACCGCGACCCGTCACGACATGGACAGCCTGGCGCTCAAGTACCTGAATCACACCACCACCAGTTTTCAGGACATCGCCGGCAAAGGCGCCAAGCAGCTGACCTTTGACCAGATTTCTCTGGAGCTGGCCGGGCCTTACGCCGCCGAAGACGCCGACGTGACCCTGCGCCTGCACCAAACCCTGCAGGAAAAACTCAACGCCATCCCGAGCCTGAGCAAAGTCCTGAGCGACATCGAAATGCCGCTGGTGCCGGTGCTGGCGCGGATCGAACGCCAGGGTGCGTTGGTCGACGCCAACCTGCTGGGCATTCAGAGCGTGGAGTTGGGCGAGAAGATGGTCGCACTCGAGCGTGAGGCATTCGCCATCGCCGGGGAA
Source organism: Pseudomonas sp. FBCC-B1667 (assembly GCF_059133255.1). NCBI lineage: Bacteria > Pseudomonadati > Pseudomonadota > Gammaproteobacteria > Pseudomonadales > Pseudomonadaceae > Pseudomonas > Pseudomonas sp. FBCC-B1667. Next base: position 6,859,323 of record NZ_CP101437.1, read on the forward strand.
GAGTTCAACCTCGGCTCGCCCAAGCAATTGGGCGTGATCCTGTACGAAAAACTCGGCCTGCCGGTGCTCAGCAAAACGGCCAAGGGCCAGGCCTCCACAGCCGAAGCAGTATTGGCGGAACTGGCCGAGCAGGATTTCCCGCTGCCTAAGGTGCTGATGCAGTACCGCTCGATGAGCAAGCTGAAAAGCACCTACACCGACCGGCTGCCGGAGCAGATCAACCCGCGCACCGGGCGGATTCACACGTCCTATCATCAGGCTGTCGCGGCGACCGGACGTTTGTCGTCCAGTGATCCGAACCTGCAGAACATTCCGATCCGCACCGCCGAAGGCCGTCGTATTCGTCAGGCGTTTGTTGCACCTACAGGCTACAAATTGCTGGCGGCGGACTACTCGCAGATCGAACTGCGGATCATGGCCCACCTGGCCAAGGACGAAGGCTTGCTGCACGCCTTCCGCAATGACCTGGACGTGCACAAAGCCACCGCCGCCGAAGTTTTCGGCGTGGAACTGGCCGACGTCACCACCGATCAACGCCGCAGTGCCAAGGCGATCAACTTCGGCTTGATCTACGGCATGAGCGCGTTTGGCCTGGCCAAGCAGATCGGCGTGGATCGCAAACAGTCTCAGGCCTACATCGACCGTTATTTCGCCCGTTATCCAGGCGTGCTGCAATACATGGAGCGCACGCGCGCCCAGGCGGCCGAGCAAGGTTTCGTTGAAACGATCTTCGGCCGTCGCCTGTACCTGCCGGAAATCAACGCGAAAAACCCGGCCTTGCGCAAAGGGGCCGAGCGCACCGCGATCAACGCCCCGATGCAAGGCACGGCGGCGGACATCATCAAGAAAGCCATGGTGGCTGTGGATAACTGGCTGACGTCATCAGGGCTCGACGCCAAAGTCATCCTTCAGGTGCACGATGAATTGGTGCTTGAGGTGCGTGAAGACCTGGTGGATCAGGTTCGCGAAGAAATTCGTGTCCACATGAGCGATGCGGCGAAGCTGGACGTGCCGCTTCTGGTTGAGGTTGGGGTCGGAAATAACTGGGATGAGGCTCACTGAGCCGTCTAAACAGGCGTTTTCTGCTGCGGCATAGTGCCGCGGCAGAAAAACAGGGAGCACCATTATGTCGAAAAATGCTTGGCCTTATTTCCAATGGATTTGGAACTTCTTCGGAACTAATTCCGTCAACCGCCACTCAGAGTTACTGAATGGCTGGTGAAGCCCTTCGATGCTCCTATGTTGTGTTAAGTGTTGGCAGATATCTGGACCCCGCCCTAGCGGTCCGGAACTTGGACCCCGGAACTTCCCCCTCCCCATAGAAGTCCGGGGTTTTTTTTGCCCGCGATTTGCCTGAACGCCTTACTCGGCAATCTCGGAACCCTTGTCCGCCAGCTCCATCCAGCCCGCCAGTACAGTGTAGGCGTCTTCCAGGCCCAAGCGTTTTGGCGCCGAGAACAACTGGATACTGACCGCATCCCCCCAGCCCTTGCGGATATCTGCCTGAACTTTGAGCAAGACGTTTTTCGCTGCGCCGTACGTCAACTTGTCGGCTTTGGTCAGCAAAATATGCATCGGCATGCCGGCGGCGACGGCCCAATCAAGCATCAACAGGTCGAAGTCGGTCATTGGATGACGGATGTCCATCATCAAGATCAGGCCTTTCAAACTCTCGCGACCGCCCAGGTACGCTTCCAGGTGACGCTGCCAGTGCAGCTTCAACGGAATGGGTACTTTTGCGTAACCGTACCCCGGAAGGTCGACCAGACGACGATCATCGTCTAGCTTGAAGAAGTTCAAGAGCTGCGTGCGCCCCGGCGTTTTCGAGGTTCGCGCAAGACTGGCGTGCGTCAGGGTGTTCAGCGCACTGGACTTGCCGGCGTTGGAACGGCCCGCGAAGGCCACTTCAAAGCCTTCATCGTCCGGGCATTGGTCGACTTTGGCAGCGCTGAGCATGAAGGTGGACTGTTGGCACAGGCCGAGGATGGGATTCTTGAGTTGCATGGGATTTCCGATGTGGGCGGCGCCGGGAATGGACGCGGCAAGCGGTGTCGTTTCCGTTTCAGTGACGCCAGTATATAATGCCGCAGATTTTGTGTGCGCTTTGTCCCAGCGTAGGATGAAGTTCACGAGAGCGATTGACCTTGATTGCGCATTAGAACGCAGAACGCTCTCAACCCTGAAAAGGTCGTTTTATGACGAAATGGCTGCTAGCTGCCGGTGTCTTGATACCGCTTTACAGCGCTCAGGCTACACAGGATCCGGAAGCTGTGTACAACCGTGTTTGTGGTGCCTGTCATTCCGGCCAACTCCCCATGGCGCCCCAAAAAGGCGATCAGGAAGCTTGGACGCCGAGGTTGGCGAAAGGTATGGAGACGCTGGTGCAACACGTGACCCAGGGTTTCAAGGCGATGCCGCCGCGTGGTTTGTGCATGGACTGCAGTGCCGAGGATTACCAGGCCATCATCCACTGGATGAGCGAGTGATCCCGGTCCATAACTCTTTAACCCTTAGCCGTAGTTGGATTAGCTGATGAACAAATTGATCGTGAGTCTGCTGTTGACCGTGGGGATCTCCGGCATTGCCCATGCTGCAGGTGATGCGACTGCTGGTCAGGCGAAAGCCGCAGTATGTGGCGCCTGTCATGGCCCGGATGGCAACAGCATGGCGCCTAACTTTCCGAAACTGGCGGGTCAGGGTGAACGCTACCTGACCAAGCAATTGCACGACATCAAGTCGGGCAAGCGCACCGTTCTGGAAATGACCGGCCTGCTGACCAACCTGAGTGACCAGGACCTGGCTGATATCGCCGCCTACTTCGCCAAGCAGAACGGCAGTGTTGGCGCCGCCGACCCTAAAATCGTGGCTCGCGGTGAAGCACTGTTCCGTGGCGGCGACCTGGCCAAAGGCTTGCCTGCCTGCACCGGTTGCCACTCGCCGAATGGCGCAGGCAACGTCGCTGCCGGCTTCCCGCACTTGGGTGGCCAGCACGCTCAATACGTCGCCAAGCAGCTGACCGACTTCCGCAAGGAAGAAGGCGGACGCACCAACGATGGTGATGCCAAAACCATGCAGACCATCGCCAAACGACTGAGCGACGAAGATATCGCCGCCGTGTCCAGCTACATTCAAGGCCTGCACTAAGGCCCGTTGATCGAGCGTTGCGTGCGATGAACATCTCCTGCAACGTTAACGCTCGATTAATCCGTCGCAGCAAGTATAAAAAGGGTGGCTTAGGCCGCCCTTTTTTGTGGCCGCTGCCGTTACACTACAGAACTCAAGCCCGCCAGGACCTGTCTGAAAACAGGTCGCGCGAGGCGACCAAAATTGTCCAGGAGTAAAGCATGCGTAATCTGATCATCAGCGCCGCACTCGTCGCTGCCAGCCTGTTCGGCATGACTGCCCAAGCCGCCGAAGCACCCGCCGCCCCTTATGTCGAACTGACCAATCCGGTTCCGGTTGCCGTGCCTGGCAAGATCGAAGTCGTGGAGCTGTTCTGGTATGGCTGCCCGCATTGCTACGCTTTTGAGCCAGTGATCAATCCATGGGTCGAGAAGCTGCCATCCGATGTCAACTTCGTGCGCATTCCGGCCATGTTCGGCGGCCCTTGGGACGCACACGGCCAGATGTTCCTGACCCTGGAAGCCATGGGCGTCGAGCACAAGGTTCACGCAGCAGTGTTCGAAGCGATCCAGAAAGAACACAAAAAACTGACCACCCCGGAAGAGATGGCTGAATTCCTTGCCACCCAGGGCGTCGACAAGGACAAGTTCCTGGCCACCTACAACTCCTTCGCCATCAAGGGCAAAATTGTCCAGGCCAAAGAGCTGGCCAAGAAATATGAGATTTCTGGCGTACCCACCATGATCGTCAACGGTAAGTATCGTTTTGACGTGGGCTCTGCCGGCGGTGCCGAGCAAGCCCTGCAACTGGCCGATAAACTGGTCGACAAAGAGCGAGCGGCTAACAAGGCTGCCGCCAACTAAGCGAAGCACTACCATGCGCCGCTGGGGAACTGACCGCGTTGTTGGCCTGCATGATCCAAGGGTCAACGAACATCACCTGGAATCCACGGGCCTGCCCGCAGACAGTCGTCTGCGCTTGCTCAGTTTTAATATCCAGGTCGGCATCAGTACCGAGCGGTATCGGCACTACCTCACCCGGGGCTGGCAACACTTGTTGCCGCACTCCGGCCGTGCCGACAATCTGCAAAAAATCGGCAACCTGCTGGGCGACTTCGACTTGGTCGCCCTTCAAGAAGCCGATGGCGGCAGCTTGCGCTCAGGCTACGTCAATCAGGTCGAGCACCTGGCGCAACTCGGTGCCTTCCCCTACTGGTATCAACAACTCAACCGCAACCTCGGACGACTCGGCCAGCACAGCAATGGCGTGCTCAGCCGCCTGCGTCCGTGGGCGATTGAAGATCACCCGCTGCCAGGGCCCAAGGGCCGCGGGGCGATTCTGGTGCGCTTTGGCGAAGGTCCGGAGGCGCTGGTAGTGGTCATGATGCACCTGGCGCTGGGCGCTCGCGTGCGCAGCCTGCAACTGGCCTACATCCGCGAATTGATCGGCGGCTATAAACACCAGGTACTGATGGGCGACATGAACACCCATGCCAGTGATTTGCTGCAAAACTCTCCGTTGCGTGACCTCGGCCTGCTCGCGCCGCAACTGGAAGCGACCTTTCCCAGCTGGCGCCCGCAGCGCTGTCTGGATCACATTCTGCTGAGCCCGACACTGACCCTCGAAAAGGTCGAAGTGCTGGCGCAGCCCATTTCCGATCACCTGCCGGTCGCGGTAGAGATTCGTCTGCCGGGTTCGCTCACGGCTGATGCATTGCCCGCGTTGAGTCCTGCCCTTCGCGGATCCCATGAATGAGCGACGAAACACAGCGCTGGAAAGAGAAATACCTCAAAAGCATCGAACAACAGGAAAAGCTTGAGCGTCGCTGGGATGCACGGCTCGACCTGCTGCGCCGTGGGCTGGTGCGCAGTACGCTGGCGGCGGAGGGCACCGACCGCGCTGTCGACCAATGCATGAAAGAGATGCGCGAAGTCGTGCGCACCGATGACATGGATGCCGGCTTGGCAGCCCTGCTGCCGCGACTCGAAAAAGCCGTGCTCGATTCCGAACAGCGCCGTGAAACCCGTGTCAATCAAACCAGCGCAGCACTGACTGCGCTGGTCGCCCAGCTGCAATCGTTGCCGCTGCCTCGGGAAGTCAGCCGGCCGCTCAAGAGCTTTGCCAAAAAGCTCGATGGACGAGTCAGTCAGGCCCGTGAGATTCCGCTTCTGCTCAGCGAACTGAGTAGCCTGCAAGGCAAAGCCTTGAGGCAACTGGAGAACCCCGTCGAGCCTGGGCGGCCCGGTTTTCTGCAGAGACTGTTCGGTGGCCACGAAACGGATGAGGAAGTGCCGCAGGTCGTCGCTCCTGTCGTTCACGCATCGGCTGCACAGGCTGTGGAACGGGTTGTCGAGATGGCGCACACGGATGACGCCGATGAGGAAGAGGACGAGCTGCCAGTCGCACCGCCAGCGGCGCACAGCATCCATCCCACGGCGGTCACCCCTGAACCTCTAGAGACTCACGCACCGGCGCCCGCTCCGGAGGTGGTAGCGTTTGTCCCGCCTGTACTTCAGCCCGACATCGTCCCTGTGCCCGCGCCAAAATCACCAACACCGCCGAACGGTGAACACCTGGAAGCGCCCGCCCTTCCGATTCTTTCGCCAGCCACTCCGGTTCAACCAGCCATCAATCCTGATGAACTGACCCGGTCATCGACGCCTATTGATCCGGAGCAAACCGAACACGAGGACATCTTCTACGCCTTGCCCGACTCGCCAGAGCCGTCCTATAGCTCCGTCGCCAAGCACATCGAAGACACCTTGCTGGGCCTGCTCGATGACCTGACATTACCGGAACGTCACCGCCCGCAAGCCGAAGCGATGCGCGATCGCCTGCAAAATGGTCTGAACTGGTACGAATTGATCCCGATACTCGACGATCTGGCGACCTTGATGCTGGCGATCAATGACAGCGGCCAGCATGAATTCGAAGTCTATCTTCAGCAACTCAATGAACGCCTTGAGTCCTTCCAGAATAATTTGCAGGCGGCCAGCGAAGGCCACGCCGACAGCCGTTCTGCGGCGCGCCAGATGGATACGCAGATCCGCGAACAGGTCGACGGCCTGCAAAGCAGCGTGCAAGAAGCTGCAAACCTGGAAGACCTGAAAGTCGTTCTGGAGAACCACCTGGAAGGTCTGCTCGGCACCATGGATCACCACCAGAAGCAGCGCGATGAGCGTGAGCAGGAAGTGGCGGCACGCCTTTACAGTTTGGCCGAACGGGTGGCGCATATGGAGCAAGAGGCGCTGGGCTACCGTGAACATCTTGAAGAACAACGCCAGAAAGCACTGATTGATCCTCTCACCGGCCTGGCCAATCGCGCCGCCTGGAGCGAACGCCTGGATCACGAAATCGGTCAATGGCAGCGGCACGGCAATACGCTGTTGCTGGCCATGCTGGACCTCGATCACTTCAAAAGCATCAACGATAACTACGGCCATCTGGCGGGCGACAAGGTACTGAAAATCATTGCCAATGTGTTGCGCAAGCGCCTGCGGGGGACGGATTTCATCGCGCGATTTGGCGGTGAGGAATTTGTGCTCCTGATGCCCGGCACGGTGCCGGCAGTCGGTGAAAAACTACTGGAAACGTTGCGCGCGGCAATCGAAGCCTGCCCTTTCCACTTTAAAGGTGAACGGGTCATCATCACCATTTCCATGGGCTTTACCGCGTTCAAACCCGGCGAACATAGCGATATGACGCTGAAAAGAGCCGATCAGGCGTTGTATCGCGCCAAGCATGCCGGGCGCAATCGGGTGGAAGCTGGCTGACGGCCAATTGTTCCATTTTGTTTAAAACCGGCCATTTGCCGTCGGCACGCAAGACAGTACGTTACACTGTTGCATTACTGTCTTGCGTGTACGTCTCCTGCCATGAAATATCTTGCTCTCATCGTGTCACTGCTGCTGTTGGCCGCTTGTTCCAGCGGCCCGCGTATCGACACCAGCCACCCCTCGGCCAACTACGACAGCCGCATCCAGTTCGTGGTGGTGCATTACACCAATGCCTCGCTCGAGCGCTCGCTGCAACTGCTGACCCACGGCGAAGTCAGCAGTCATTACCTGATTGGCGACGACAAGGGCGCCACTATCTATAAGCTGATGGACGAAAATTTTCGCGCCTGGCACGCGGGCGAAAGCGAATGGCAAGGCCGGACCTGGTTGAACTCCAGCTCCATCGGCATCGAAATCGTCAACCCAGGCTTCAAAGACACCCCCACCGGGCGCCTCTGGTATCCCTATAGCGAAGACCAGGTGAAATCGTTGATCGTCCTGCTCAAGGACATCAGCAAGCGCTACAACATCAATCCACACGCGATCATCGGCCATAGCGATATCGCGCCGTTGCGCAAACTCGATCCCGGTCCGCTGTTCCCCTGGAAACGCCTGGCCGCCGAAGGACTGGGTGTCTGGCCCAACGAGCAGGCCGTGGCGCGCCAGCAGGCCCAATTCGCGATACAACTGCCGAGCATCAGCTGGTTTCAGGGGCAACTGGCACGACTGGGTTACGCCACGCCACAAACCGGTGAGCTGGACGTAGCGACGCGTCATGTGTTGGCGGCTTTTCAGATGCACTTCCGCCCTGCCCGATTCGACGGCACGCCGGATGCAGAAACCGCTGCGATCCTGCAGGTCCTGAATCAGACAAAATAATGACACCCGTCCGACAGTAAGAGCTTTTTCTCAATCAGCAGCTATAACTCATTGGTAATTCTTCGGATATCAATAATGGCTGCCGCACGAGAGACCCTCCGTAGCTGGTTCTATCGCCCCTGGTTTCTGGCGATACTGGCTGCTGCCCTCAGCGCAACTCTATTGATGACCGGCAGCCTGTTCGTCGCGATGCACCAGGTTGAACAGAACGAAAGCGGGGAGATGAATGCTCAAGGCGAGCGCTTTCTAGCCCGCCTGGAACAGCTGTTCGGCCAACTGCGCGAAAGCCTGGACGACCTCGAAGCCCAACCGCTTCGAGGCTGCGATGCCGAAATGATCGCCACGTTGCAACAGGTCAGCTTCAACTACCGCTTCGTTTACGAAGCGGCCTACATCGATGCATCACGCCTGTGCTCCAATCGTCCTCGCCAGGAAGGACTTTCGCTGCTGCGCCCGCCCGACATTCGAGGCCCCACCTACAGCTACTGGCTGAACACCACCACAGAACCGGATGAAAACCGCGCTGCCCTGATGCTCGGCAGAGGCAATTTCCGGGTGGCGACGTCTCGAGGGCATTTGACGGACATGGTCGACCTGACGCCCGGAAGCAGCCTGCTGGTGGTGCTGGACCACGGCACTCGCGCCATTCCCGTACTGGGCGCCGCCCAAGTCTGGCCACCGACGGAATCCTGGGCCCCCAAAAGCCGCGACGCACTGCAAGTCACGCAAAGCCGGTTGATTTACCGCATGCCGACCAACAACCCGGAATACCAATTGGTATTAATCACGCCGCGCACTGGCATGCACGTGCCAGCGGTTTGGTGGTGGCTGCTTCCGGCCAGTCTGGTGCTGGGCATCATTGTCGGATTTCTGGTGTTTCTTCTGGTTCGCCAGCGGCAGTCACTGGATGCCGAGTTGCATGGCGCCATACGACGTGGAGAGTTGCAGGTGTTGTATCAACCGATTTTCGATCTCGACAGTCGCAATTGCGTGGGTGCCGAAGCGTTACTGCGCTGGCGAAGGCCTGATGGCACGCTGACCAGCCCCGACCTGTTTATTCCAATGGCAGAAAACACTGGCCAGATCCGCCAGATGACCGATTTCGTCCTGCAGCGCTTGCTCGAACAATTGGGGCAACTGCTACGCGCCAATCCTCAGTTGTACATCTCGGTCAACCTGGCAGCGTGCGATGTAATGGTGCCGCGTATCGGCCAAGTGATGGCCCGCCTGCTGACGCTGCACCGCGTCGCGGCCAAACAAATTGCCTTTGAGGTGACCGAACGGGGATTGATCGATGTGGTGGTGGCCAGGGAAAACCTGCAAGCGTTACGCGATGTCGGGCATCAAGTGCTGATCGATGACTTTGGCACCGGCTATTGCAGCCTCGCCTACCTGCAAACCCTGCCGGTCGACTGCCTGAAGATCGACAAGGCGTTTATCGACGCACTGGGGCATGATGCCGCCAGCAGTGGCGTGGCACCGCACATCATCCACATGGCTCAAGCGCTGCAACTCAAAGTGATTGCCGAGGGCATCGAGCATGAAGCGCAGGCAGCGTTTTTAAGCAGTGAAGGGGTGAAGTTCGGTCAAGGCTGGCTGTTCGCGCATGCCTTGAGCTCCGTGCAGTTCATCGAACTGATTACCCGCGGCCGACGAATGAAAGGCCGGCGCCTGGATGACGAGGCGTGAAAACGCCTTACACCGCCAGCGCCATGTAGAACTGAGTACCCTGCCCCGGCCGCGAATAAACGCCCATCCGTCCGCCGTGCAGCTGCACGATTTCCTTGCACAGCGCCAGACCAAGTCCCGCGCCGCCCTTCTTGCGGCCGACCTGGACAAAGGGTTCGAAGATTCGCCCTTGCTGGCCGTAGGCAATTCCCTCGCCGTTGTCCTCGACACTGATAATCACCCGCTCGCCATGGCGCCGGGCCTGCAACCGGATCAGGCCTTCCCGTGCGGTATGGCGCAAAGCGTTGTCGATCAGGTTGTCGAGCACCCGGTCCAGCTGCGGTTGATCGGCCTGCAATCGGGGCAACGGCCCTTGCACCTCTAAGCGCAATTCGATGCCCTGCTCAGTCGCCGCCTCGGCAAAGCGGGCATGGGCCTGCGCCAAGAGTTCCTCGATGGAGCATGGGGCCAGGGTCAGTTTCTGCAAGCCGTTCTGGTAGCGAGAGAAGTTCAGCAGGTCGTTGATCAACTGCATCAGGCGCTGCATTTCTTCATTAACCGTATCCAGCAGGTCGGCTTCGCGAGAGTCCTGTGGAAATTTCGCCCGCTCTCGAAACAGACCGAAAGCCATGTGCATGCCGGTCACCGGCGTGCGCAATTCATGGGAAGCGCGTAAGACAAACTCGCTGCGCACCCGTTCGAACGCCCGCTGTTCGGTCACGTCATGCAACACCATCACCGCGCCGAGGATATGGCCCTGGGTATGGCTGACCGGCGTCAGGCTGTAAGTCAGCAGCCTCGATTCGCCGTCGACCTCGATACTCAAGTCTTCCGGCGCACGCTCCAGCGTGCCGCCCCGTAGCACCAGATTCAGCTGTTCATCCAGCTCGGGACGCTCAAGCGCCGCGCCGAGCCCTTGGCCGAGCCGATCGGTGTCCCAACCCAACTGACGCTGCGCCACTGGATTGAGGTGTTCGAGATGGCCGTCGCGATCGATCATCAATAGCCCATCGTCGATACTGTCGAGCACCGCTTGCAGCCGTTGTTGACCGGCGAGCAGCTCATCGATGTTGGTGGCCTGATGCTGACGCAATGCCTCGGCCATGATCCCGAAGCGCTTGGTCAGCAGGTTCAGTTCCACGGCGGAGGACACCGGCAGGGTCACCTCGAAATTGCCTTGGCCAATATTATCGGCGGCCTGGGCCAAGGCCTCGATCGGTCCGCCAAAACGTCGGGCAATCGCGTGGGCCGTCACGAAGCCGATGATCAGCACCGCCAATCCCACCAGACCCAGCAGGCCAGCTACCAGCAACGCGCGCTCCCGGGACTGACGTTCGGTGATGCTGATGTCATCCAGCGCACGCTTGTGCTCTGAGAGCAGACCGTTGCGCAAGGTATTGAATTTTTCCGTGAGGGCTTCGCTGCCACTCAGTACCTTGGTGGGCTCAGCGGCCTGAGCGTAGGCCTGAAGAAACTCTAGATAATCAACCTTGGCCTGTTTGAACCCGTACTGCCCACCATTACCGGCTTGCTCGAGGGCGATGCCCTCATCGAGCAACTGCACGTAGCGTTGCCTGGCCGCCTCGAACTTGACTGGGTCGGGTTTTTCGTTGGCCATGATCATCAATTGATCGCCGAGGGTCTGGCGTAATTTCAATCCCAGATCGAGCGTGACGAAGTTATTGCGAACGAGCGCCTCCTGGGACCCGGCCATCTGCATCACGCTGACCAGCCCGAGCATGAGCCCGAGCAGCGCCACGGTGATCAGTGCGGAGATACTCAGAAACAGCCGAGTACGCAGCTTCATCGCCAGTTTCATCGGAGCCAGCTCACAAGTTGTATTGCTTGCGTTTGCGGTACAGGGTAGAGGCATCAATGCCCAAGGTCTTGGCCGCTTGATCCAGCGTATCCGCCGTGGCAAGTACTGCACCGATGTGGGCTTTTTCCAATTCATCCAGGCTCAACGCCGCGCCAATGCGCGGCGCGCTGTTAACCGGGGTTTCGGCCATGCCCAAGTGGCTGATCTCGACCCGTTCCTGTGGGCAGATAATGCTCGCCCGCTCCACTACGTTACGCAATTCGCGAATATTGCCGGGCCAGCGATAACCCAGCAGCGCCTCGCGGGCCTCATCGCTGAAGGCCCGGGCCGGGCGTGCGTACTCCTTGACGAAACGAGCGAGGAAACGGTCGGCCAGGTTCAGGATGTCTTCGCGGCGTTCGCGCAGTGGTGGCAGGTGCAACGTGATGACGTTCAGGCGATAGAGCAAGTCTTCGCGGAAGCGACCGTCACGCACCATGTCTTCAAGGTTCAGGTTAGTCGCCGCGAGAATGCGAACATCGGCGCGGCGGGTCACGGGATCCCCCACCCGCTCGTATTCCTTGTCTTGAATGAACCGCAACAACTTGGGTTGCAATGTCAGCGGAAAATCGCCGATCTCGTCAAGAAACAGCGTGCCGCCGTCGGCCTGATTGACTCGCCCCAGTGTGCTTTCGCTGGCACCGGTGAAAGCGCCACGGCTGTGACCGAACAGTTCACTTTCCATGAGTTCGGCGGTCAGCGACGGGCAGTTGATCGTGACGCAGGACTTCTTCTGACGCTTGCTCCAACCGTGAATGGCCTGAGACAGCTCACCTTTACCGGTACCAGACTCACCCAGGATAAGAATGTTGGCATCAGTCCCGGCCACTTGGCGGGCAGTTTCAAGTACCACTTTCATCGCCGGGCTGTGGGAGTCCAGGCCATCCTTGGGTTTACGCACTTCACCTTCAAGCGCTTCCAGGCGAGCGGACAGTTGCCGCACTTCCAACTGTTTGGCGGTGGCCAGGCGCAATTGATCCGGGCTGCACGGTTTGACGAGGTAATCGGCAGCACCCGCCTGAATCGCATCGACTGCGGTGTCCACGGCCGAGTGCGCGGTGACGATCACCACTCGCATCCAGGGCGCTTGTATACGCATCTGCGCCAGCACATCCAGACCGTTGTCCTCACCCAGGCGCAAATCCAGAAAACACAGATCGAAGACCTGACGCTGCAACAAGGCATCGGCCTGCGCCGCGCTGTTCGCGGTGGAAACGCTATAGCCTTCGTCTTCGAGGCAATAGCGGAAGGTTCGCAGGATAGCGGACTCATCGTCTACCAACAGAATGCGGCCTTGATGCACCGTGGCTGATTCCATGTTCCCGCCCTCCTTTGATGATTGATCTTGGTTAGTCCCGGATAAATCGGGCAAGTTGCATGGTCGATTCTGATCCATTCCAGCGCTCGCAGGGTAGCTATCTGAGGCTTACCTGCCTAATGAGCTGATTTTTATGGTTTTTTATCAAAAAACCGGTTTTTTGGCGGTTACCTGCCTCCCTTTCTGACATCTGCCCCCGTCGCTCAATTCAATAATATTCAAAGTGCTGGCGAATCCATCGTGCATTTCGCACGACCCTGGAGAGGCCATCGTGCAGGATGCGTCGCAAACGATTTTCATGCTCTGGCTAACCTATTGATTTTATTGGCTTTTATTCATATAAAAAAGCTGGCATGCAGGCTGCAATGGTCTAGGTAATAAGGGCATTTATGTATGCCGACTCACAAGATCACCACCAACGTGGGAGGAGCTTCAGGATGAATCGCTACCGTGCCGCCCAACTGCGAATCTCGCCACTGCATATCCAGCAAGGATTGTTTGCTGTTCTGGCCTTGCTGATCACATTGATCGCCGGCCAACAGTTCCTGCGCTGGGAGCAGAGCCAACAGCCAGAAGCGCCGCACGTATCGATTCACCATGCAGCCCAAACCCATTTCAGCGCTGCCAGCAACATCGAGGCCGATCTCACCCCAATGCGGATGATGGACGTCGACCAGGCGCAGCCCTTGGACGAGAGGCCAAGACAGGAGCGTTGGGTTTTCTAAACTAACTTGGCGTGATCTCTGCGCCGGGACAAGCACCACAAGCTACCCCCTAAATAATGAAGCGTAAGGAGAATCACCATGTTGAGCTGGGCAATCACCTTCTTGATCATTGCCATCATCGCTGCAGTATTGGGCTTCGGTGGTATCGCGGGCACCGCCACGGGTATCGCCAAAATTCTCTTTGTCGTATTCCTGGTGATGTTCATTGCCTCCTTCTTCTTTGGCCGTCGCGGCCGAGGCTGAACATGAGCGTTTCGTACAAGACACTGGCAGCCGCCCTGCTTTTGGGCGGTAGTGCCATGGCAATGGCGGCCAATGATGGCCAAACGCGGGCCAACGAGTTACTCACCACCGACCCGCAATACCGTGAAACGTGGCAAGGCGTGGTGAGGAAGGAAGAACGCCTGCCGGAATGGGTGATGAACCTGTCCGGCGACGCCGAGCAAATGACTGCTGTTGAGGAGGATGGCCACAAGTATCTGGTCGGACCGCTGTGTGAATCACAGCCCACCTGCCTGAACGAGCGCTTGATCGTGGCTTTCAGTTTCGACAAGGAAGATGCCTACGCCATGCTGGTCGAAGTGCCCGAAGGACTGCCGGCCGACAAGTCGCCCACACGACATGCCACGTACCGCTTCCTGGGTAAACCGGACCAGAGCATGCAGGACCTGTTGATGGAGCAGCTTAAAAAAGATCCGAACTGGTACTGAATTTGTCACATGAGAGAAGCACCCTGCTTCTCTCTACTGCGCTACCCGAGGAAGGTAGACGCATGACCATGGGGCCGGGACGTTCTGACTGTTACAGGGTCGGAGTGACCTACGGGTACAGGGAGTGCCTGCGCAAGGGCCGGGTCAGGCAAAAGCTGCGACGCAAGTTCGCCGGGCCATCAGGGGCTCGGCGAATTTGCGGAGAGCTTCCTTCGCCAGACATTCTTTCAGAGCGGACCGCTCACTTATCCGTATGCCAGTTGCGATACATCCACCGCAAATACATTTCGCGGTGTTTCTTCGCGACCGTATATCGAGAAGCCTACCGAATACAGCGACGATTTTGCGCAGCTAAACGTAGGTTTTATCTGAAGATTTAACCCAGAATCCTCCGCTTCAAAAACAACCAACCTCCTCTGAAATGGCCGGTTAACGGCACTTATGGCTGCCGAATTGGCGTATTCGAACCGGTTGGGACGCCTGTTTCATTTGGAAAAGCTCATGCCGATTCGGCATAGGGTAGGCGTTTACGGCATTAGACGTCGCATCCTTGCATCGGAATAGTTGCGCCTTTTTTCGCCTGCCAGAGAGCCACTAACAAGCGCTCCGGGGCTCCTTATACGGGGGCAGATGCACGCACTTTTCGCCACAAGCGAACCAGTGACTGCGTCTGCCTGAGTCAAACGCAAGTAAGGGTAATGATATGAAGAAGGCAAAGCTTAGCCTCGCCTGGCAGATCCTCATCGGTCTGGTATTGGGGATTGCAATCGGTGCGCTGCTCAACCATTTCAGTGCCGAAAAAGCCTGGTGGATCAGCAATGTCCTGCAACCGGCAGGCGATATCTTTATCCGTCTGATCAAGATGATCGTGATCCCGATCGTGATCTCCTCACTGGTCGTCGGCATCGCTGGCGTTGGTGACGCCAAGAAACTCGGTCGCATCGGACTGAAGACCATCATCTACTTCGAGATCGTCACCACCATCGCCATTCTGGTCGGTCTGGTGTTGGCCAACGTGGTCCATCCGGGCACCGGCATCGACATGAGCACCCTGGGTACCGTGGATATTTCCAAGTACCAGGCGACTGCCGCCGAGGTTCAGCATGAACACGCGTTCATCGAAACGATCCTTAACCTGATCCCGTCGAACATCTTTGCGGCCATGGCCCGCGGCGAGATGCTGCCGATCATCTTCTTCTCCGTGTTGTTCGGCCTCGGTCTGTCGAGCCTTCAATCGGACCTGCGCGAGCCGCTGGTGAAGATGTTCCAGGGCGTCTCGGAAAGCATGTTCAAGGTCACTCACATGATCATGAACTACGCCCCGATCGGCGTATTCGCACTGATCGCGGTGACCGTGGCCAACTTCGGCTTCGCTTCCCTGCTGCCGCTGGCCAAGCTGGTGGTGCTGGTGTACTTCGCCATCGCCTTCTTTGCCTTTGTGGTGCTGGGGCTGATCGCCAAAATGTTCGGTTTCTCGGTGATCAAGCTGATGCGCATCTTCAAGGATGAGCTGGTGCTGGCCTACTCCACCGCCAGCTCCGAAACCGTGCTGCCGCGCGTGATCGAGAAGATGGAAGCCTACGGCGCGCCGAAAGCCATTTGCAGCTTCGTGGTGCCGACCGGCTACTCGTTCAACCTCGACGGTTCGACCCTGTACCAGAGCATCGCGGCGATCTTCATTGCCCAGCTGTACGGCATCGACCTGTCGATCAGCCAGCAATTGCTGCTGGTGCTGACCTTGATGGTCACCTCCAAAGGCATCGCCGGTGTACCGGGGGTGTCCTTCGTGGTGCTGCTGGCCACGTTGGGCAGCGTCGGCATTCCATTGGAAGGCCTGGCATTCATCGCCGGTGTCGACCGCATCATGGACATGGCCCGTACCGCATTGAACGTGATCGGTAACGCACTGGCCGTGCTGGTCATCTCGCGCTGGGAAGGCATGTACGACGACGCCAAGGGTCAGCGCTACTGGAACTCCCTGCCGCACTGGCGCAGCAAGGAAAAGCTGCCGGCTGGCGAAGTTTCCAGGAACTAACGCAAACCTTGTAGGAGTGAGCCTGCTCGCGATCGCGGTGTATCAAACAACAGAGATGTTGGATGTACCGCCCTCATCGTCGGATCGCCGCCCGGAGCCAGCTCACGCCAACAAAGGCCCGGCGCAAGCCGAACAAACAAACCCCGGAGCAATCCGGGGTTTGTCGTTTCTGGCCACCCCGCTATCATTCGCCGCATCTTCCGGGGGATTTGACTGATGCTTAATGGCCTGTGGCTTGGCTTCTTCATCGTGGCGGCCGTTTCGGCGCTGGCGCAATGGCTGATCGGCGGTAACGCCGGGATCTTCGCGGCGATGGTGGAGAGTATTTTCGCCATGGCCAAGCTGTCGGTCGAAGTCATGGTCCTGCTGTTCGGCACCCTGACCCTGTGGCTGGGCTTTCTGCGCATCGCCGAGAAGGCCGGGATCGTCGAATGGCTGGCCAAGGCGCTGGGCCCGTTGTTCCTGCGCCTGATGCCGGAAGTGCCGCCCGGTCACCCCGCCATCGGCCTGATCACCCTGAACTTCGCCGCCAACGGCCTGGGCCTGGACAACGCCGCCACACCGATCGGACTCAAGGCAATGAAGGCCCTGCAGGAGCTCAACCCCAGCGCCACCGTGGCCAGCAACGCGCAGATCCTGTTCCTGGTGCTTAACGCCTCCTCCCTGACCCTGCTACCGGTGACGATCTTCATGTACCGCGCCCAGCAAGGCGCGCCGGACCCGACGCTGGTGTTCCTGCCGATCCTGCTCGCCACCAGTTGCTCGACCATCGTCGGCTTCCTGTCAGTCGCGTTCATGCAACGCCTGCGCATCTGGGACCCGGTGGTGCTGGCGTACCTGATTCCCGGGGCCCTCGCCCTCGGTGGCTTCATGGCGCTGCTGGCGACGCTCTCAGCCACCGCGCTGGCCGGCCTGTCATCGATCCTCGGCAACCTGACGCTGTTCGGGCTGATCATGCTGTTTCTGATCATCGGCGCGCTGCGCAAAGTTAAGGTCTACGAAGCGTTCGTCGAAGGTGCCAAAGAGGGCTTCGACGTGGCCAAGAACCTGCTGCCGTACCTGGTGGCGATGCTCTGCGCGGTAGGCGTATTGCGGGCGTCCGGCGCACTGGACTTTGGCCTGGACGGGATTCGGCACCTGGTGGAGTGGGCCGGTTGGGACACACGCTTCGTCGACGCGTTGCCGACGGCGATGGTCAAACCGTTCTCCGGCAGCGCCGCGCGGGCGATGCTGATTGAAACCATGAAGACGTCCGGCGTAGACAGCTTCCCGGCGCTAGTGGCGGCCACGGTCCAGGGCAGTACCGAAACGACGTTCTATGTGTTGGCGGTGTACTTTGGTTCGGTGGGCATCCAGCGCGCGCGGCATGCGGTAGGGTGTGCGTTGCTGGCAGAACTGGCCGGCGTACTGGGCGCCATCGGGGTGTGCTACTGGTTCTTCGGCTAACCACATATCCCCTGTGGGAGCGGGCTTGCTCGCGAAGGCGTAGTGTCAGGCAACATCAACGTTGAATGACACACCGCTTTCGCGAGCAAGCCCGCTCCCACATTTGGGTTTGCGTTGGGTTTAAGGTCTCGCGGGCAACTCGACTTTCTGCCCTTGCTCAACCGCCCAGTTCACCACTTGCGCCGTCAACTGGTCGCTCGCCTGACCAAACCCGGCGACCACCGCGGGCACGTTCACATCGCTCAATGGCTGGCGCACTTCGAAGCGGCGGCTGGCGAGGATGCGCTGGTCATAACCACGCACCAGCAAGGCATCCAGACTCACGACCACAGTGGCGGTCGGGCCCTGATACTCCGTCTGGAACGCCTGCAAATGACCGCCCAGTTCCAGATCCGCCTGAAAAATGCTGTCATCGGTGCTCAACAGCGGCACCCGGCCGTCATGCTGGAAGCCGTCGAGCAGGCGATTACGCAGCAGCACCGGCGCCGGATCGCTCCAGCGCGAGCCTTTGTAACTGCTGATCACGTTGCCTTGGGGAATCACCGCGATGTTCGGGCCATTCAGCGCGTCGCTGGCCTGGAGTTTGGTCAGGCGCAGCGACCAGCGCTGCGGCGCGCCATGACTGGCCGACACGTTGCTCTGGGCCGACGGCAATCGATACACATCGAACGGCTCGGGCTTGGGCAGGATCGAGCAGGAACTGATCAACGTGAAGCCGGCGAGGAGGACGATACGAGTCAGCTTCATGGCGTGAATTCCTTGTGCTTGTCACTGCCCAGCAGGTAACCGCTGGGGTTTTCCTCCAGACGTTGAGAGATGGCGCGCAACGAGGTCAAAGTTTCACGCAGTTCGCGCACCGCTGGGGCCAGGCCATTCAGGCCCTGCATGCCGCTGTTGAGCGAGTCCTGGTTGGTGGCGAGCAACTTGTTGATCGTCGCGGTGCTCTGCTGCAGTGACTTCATCGCCTGCTCGGCGCTGCCCAACGCGTCCTTGCCATGATCATTGAGCAGGCCGTTGGCATTGCGCATCAACGTCGTGGTCTGCTCCAGCATGTTGTTGGCTTGCTTGCCCACCGACGCCAGTTGCTGCATCGCCTGACGAATATCGCCGCGCTGATCGGCAATCGTCCCGGTGGTTTGCTCCAAGTGCTCCAGGGTTTTACTGATGTGCTCGACGTTTTCCGTGGAGAACAACAGATTGGCGTTTTGCATCAGCGTGTTCACCCCGGACATCAGGTCATTGCTGTCATTGAGCAAGCGCGCGATGGGCGAGGGTGATGCGACGATGGTCGGCAGGTTGCCGTCCTTGCCCTTGAGCGCCGGGCTCTGAGGAGTGCCGCCGCTGAGCTGGATGATCGAAGTCCCGGTGACGCCGGTCAGTGCCAGTTTGGCCTGGGTGTCTTCCTTGACCGGGGTGTCACCGCCCAGACGAATGCGCGCCAGCACCCGGCGCGGGTCTTTCGGGTCCAGACGCAGCGTCACCACGTCACCGACCTTGATCCCGCTGTACTGCACCGAACTGCCCTTGGACAGGCCGCTGACCGCCTCGTTGAAGACCACTTCGTAATCCTTGAACTCGGTGTCGACACTGGACTTGGCCAGCCACAAGCCGAAGAGCAGGGCGCCCGCCACCACAATCACGGTGAACAGGCCAATCAATACATGATGGGCTCGGGTTTCCATGTCAGACCTCGTTCAACTGTTGAGCGGCCGTCAGCGCCGCGCGGCCGCGAGGGC
Source organism: Pseudomonas sp. FBCC-B1667 (assembly GCF_059133255.1). NCBI lineage: Bacteria > Pseudomonadati > Pseudomonadota > Gammaproteobacteria > Pseudomonadales > Pseudomonadaceae > Pseudomonas > Pseudomonas sp. FBCC-B1667. Next base: position 6,878,597 of record NZ_CP101437.1, read on the forward strand.
CATGGAAGTATTCGTGAATCCACGCGTCGTCGGTTTCCGACACCTTGTCGATGGCGTCCGCCACCAACACTTTCTTCTGCGCCAACACCGCCACCCGGTCGGTGATGGTGTAGAGCGTGTCGAGGTCGTGGGTCACCAGGAAAACACTCAGCCCCAGCGCATCGCGCAGGGTCAGGATCAATTGATCGAACGCCGCCGCGCCAATCGGGTCGAGGCCGGCCGTAGGTTCGTCGAGAAACAGGATGTCCGGGTCCAGCGCCAGCGCACGGGCCAGCGCCGCCCGCTTGATCATGCCGCCAGACAGCGAAGCGGGGTACTTGTCGGCGGCCGACAGCGGCAGCCCGGCCAGCGCCAGTTTGACCGCCGCCAGATGCTCGGCGTCGTCACGGCTAAGGCCAGCGTGCTCGATCAAGGGCAGGGCAACGTTTTCAGTCACGGTCAGCGAAGAGAACAGGGCGCCTTGCTGGAACAGCACACCGAAACGCCGCTCAACCTTCGAGCGTTCCTGCTCGGACAAGGTCGGCAGGTTTTGACCGAAGACCTTCACATCCCCTTCATTGGGCCGACGCAGGCCGACAATGCTGCGCAGCAGCACCGACTTACCGCTGCCGGAACCGCCGACCACGGCGAGAATTTCACCTTTGTACAAATCGAGGTCGAGGTGCTCGTGCACGCTTTGACTGCCGAAGCGATTGCACAGCCCACGGACTTCAATCACCGCCTCGGAAGGCGTTCGGGGTATACGACTCACCAGCCCATCTCCATGAAAAACAGCGCTGCCACGGCGTCGAGCACGATCACTACGAAAATCGACTGGACTACGCTGGACGTGGTGTGCGCACCGACCGACTCGGCGCTGCCGCTGACTTTGAACCCTTCAAGACAGCCAATCGAGGCGATCAGGAACGCGAAAATCGGTGCTTTGACGATCCCCACCAGAAAATGCTGAACGCCGATGTCCGATTGCAGCAGCGACAGGAACATTGCCGGCGAAATATCCAGCGCCACGGCACAGACCACGCCGCCGCCAATAATCCCGGAGAGCATCGCCAGAAAAGTCAGCATCGGTAACGCTACCAGCAGGGCCAGGACGCGCGGCACCACCAGCAATTCCATCGGGTCGAGGCCCAACGTGCGGATGGCGTCGATTTCTTCGTTGGCCTTCATCGAGCCGATCTGCGCGGTGAATGCGCTGGCGGTGCGCCCGGCCATCAAGATCGCCGTCAGCAACACCGCAAATTCGCGCAGGAAGGAAAAGGCCACGAGGTCCACGGTGAACACCGTGGCGCCGAAACTGGCCAACACCGTCGCCCCGAGAAACGCCACCACAGCGCCCACCAAAAAGGTCAGCAGGGCGACGATGGGCGCAGCGTCGAGACCGGTTTGTTCGATGTGCGCGACCATCGGCGTGATGCGCCAACGCTTGGGTTGAAACAGACCACGGCCGATGGTTTCGATAATCAGCCCGACGAAGCCCAACAGTTGCAGGGTGTCCTGCCAGACCGCGTCCACCGCGCGGCCAATGCGGGTCAGCAATTGAAGACTGACGCTGATTTCCGGTTCCTTGATCGGCACACAGAAATCGGTCATTGAGCGGTAAATGGTCTGCAACAACGCGCGATCGGCGGCGGTCAGCGTGCAACCGGGGTGTTCGGCGGATCGACCGAGGCGCTCAGTCCCCAACAGCTCGACCAGCAGCGAGGCACCGGCGGTGTCGAGGGCGCCCAGGCTGTTCAGATCGATGTGGGTGTCGTCGTCGTACTGGCCGCGAAGCTTTTCGCACAAGGTCTTGAGATCGGCGTAATGGGCAAGCGTCCAGTCACCCGAAACCCGCAGTTGAGCAGGGGAGTGAGAGGCGTCCAGTTGGGCATTGCCGGCCATTGTGCTGCTGGTCATAAGCTCCGTGCTTGTTCGGATAATACACAGAGCTACGTAATAGCATGAACCGCGCTACTTTTCTTTGGTCGGTGTGCTGTCCGTGACGATGAAGCGCAGCACGCCGATGACCTGGCCATCTTCGGTCAATACCCGGACCTGCCATTTTCCCGACGGGTTGCCCGGGAAATTCTGTTTGTGGGTCCAGGCGCGGTAGCCTTCCTTGCGTCCCCCATGGATATCCAGCGGGATGCGGTCGACCTCTTTGCCGTTGAACTGCCACACGTGATAAATCCGCTCATCCAGACCGCGCGGGGCGTTGATCGCGGTGTAGGCATACAGTCCGCCGCCACGAATCTGCTCGGCAGTGACTTCATCCAGACTTTCGCCGGGGGTGCGGTCCTGCATTTGCGTGCTGATCGCCACGTCGGTCATCCACAGCGTCGCCGGCGGCACCCACGAACGCAAAACCCAACCAAGCGCGCCGATGCCCAGCGTGATACTCAGGATCGCCAACGCATTGCGCACGGTGCGGATCGGGAAGATCGACGCCAGGCTCGGGAACGACAGCAGCACGGCGATCCCCAGCGCCAGTTTGAAACTCTGGGACGTGGTGAGGTGCATGATGACGGGCAGGGCGGTCAGCAATGCCGCGAACAGCGTCAGGGTATGCAACGCCAGAAACGCCCAGCGCCGGGGCGCCAGCCATTTGTAGTAGAGCGGATCGGTGATGGAAATCAGCGCCGCAATGCTCAGCAGCCCGGTAAAGAATAATTGGCCGCTGTTCCAGGTGGTGGTGATGAAAAAGAACGGCAGAACGAAGAACAGGCTTTCCTGGTGGATCATCTGCGTGGCGTAACGCAGCAGCGGCTGGGGAATCTCGCGCTTGAAGATTTTGGTGAACAGCTGGGTGAGGCTGTTTTCCAGCATCAGCCAGACCCAGCTGAGCACCATGATGATGGTGATCCAGGTCGCCAGGCCTTGTTGGCGATCCACGAGGATGAAGCTGCCGACACCGGAGATGAAACCACCGAGCGCGATAACCCCTGGATAGCGCTTCATCAATTCCAGGATGCGCTGGACGTATTGCGTCAGGATCGGCATTCGGCGGTTCACATTCGTCGTAGGAAATTTCCTCGACAGGTTACCCGCCGTGGGCCCCTGTGGCGAGGGGGCTTGCCTTCGTCCCGTCACGCCAAATGCGGTGGATGCAGCAGGAGTGGGCTATTGCGTAGCCCAACGGGGGCAAGCCCCCTCGCCACACCAGCCCACCTCAACACAAAAGCCTTGGCTCCCACAGGGACTCGCTACTGTCTGCGATGCAAACGCCAGCCCAATAGTCCGAACATCAGCAGTCCCAACACCCCGGCAATCACCCACATCACTTGGTCATCGCCCATCACCGGTTTCTCGATCCGCAAATACCCGGGCTGCAGCAGCAACTCACGCAATGCCTTGTTCGCTTCCTCCAGCGTCACGCCTTGCAGTTCCCTCGCAGGGTCAGCGAAGCGCCCGTCCTCATAGTCGCCAAGGGCGCTCCAGTAATAATCCGCCAGCGCGCTATTGCCTTGCACGGCCCAGGCCTGGCGCGCGATGGCCGCCTGCTTGAGACGGTTGAAGGTGTCGGCGTCGAGACCGTCCTTGAGCAGCTGCGCTTTCAACGCTTCAAGAACCTGCTTGGCCTCCGGCACATCGTCGCGCTCAAGGTCGGCGTTCAGGCTCACGAAACCCACACCGCCAAACAGCTCGCGTTCCGCCGATGGCCCGTAAGACAGGCTATGGACCAGACGCATCTGGCGATACAGCGCCCAGTCCAGATAGTCCTTGAGCAGGTCGAACGTCTGGTCGTGCTCATCCTCCAGCACCGGCTCCGGCACCAGCCAGTGCAACTTGGCACCATCGCCGACGAATCCACTGCTCAACGTGCGCTCGTGGGCGGCACTGGAGCGAATGTCCGGAAGGGGCAAGTGTTCGCTCGGATCGACCGCCACCAACTCGCCCCAAGCCCGTTCCAGATAGGCTGGCAGCAACCGGTCGAGGTCGCCGACCACGATCAGGGTCATGTTGTTGGGCGCGTACCAGAGCTTGCGCACCTTCTCCAATTGTTCGCGGGTCAGGTGGTCGACTTCGGCGCGCTGTGGGCATTTGAGGCCCAGTTCCACCGCCAGCTGATTACTGGCCGTGTGACCAAGGTCCTGGCGATCCAGCCAACGCTGCAGGTGAGTGTAATGACCGCCATCTTCGCGCTCGACCACTTGCTTGGCGGCGTCGATAGCGTTGTCGTCGATGCGGGTCTGGGTCAGCAGCGCCAGCAACAGGTCGAGGACCTTGCGCTGGTTTTTCGCCGGGGCTTCGATGACGAACGTGGTGTCGGCGTTGCTGGTGTAAGCGTTCCACTCACCACCCAGCGCCTGCATGCGCTCCTCCAGCCCCCCTTCACCAGTGGCGTCGATGCCGCTGAACAACAAGTGTTCGAGCAGATGGGGCAGTTCTTTGTCGTCGCAACTGAAATCATCCAGGCCTACGCCGACCACCAGACGAATCGCCACATGCCCGCGGTCAGCGCCCGGCTTGAGCAGCAATTGCAGGCCATTGGGCAGCGTATAGCCCTCGACCTGAAAACGATCCAGGGCAAACGAAGGAAATGAACCCAGCAACAGACAGGCGAAGAACAGACAACGCATAACAGGTTTCCATACGGCTGATTGGAGATCCGTGTCGCTTTCCGGGCAGCCATCGCGCGCAAACTCGCGCCCACCGTTTCACCGAAGATCCAGTGGGGGAGCGAGCTTACTCCGGGCGGCGTTCCGACGATGATTTGAACCGGAGCCCATGTAACTGACTGATCACACTGCCAGACGTTCAAGGCGAATGCGTGATGTCCGCGAAATCGTCGACCGACAATGCCCCGGTATCGGACGTTTCCAGCACCACATACGCGCTGCTGCAAAACAGCGAATTCAACCGTTTCATGTCGGCAATCAGCTCAAGGTGCAGCGAACTGGTCTCGATACTTTGCACAATCTTACGTTGCAAGCGGCTGACATGGGCATGGGCCAGACGCCGTTCCTGTGCGCGAAAGCGACGTTTTTCGCGCAACAACTGACGGGCACTTTCCTTGTCGGCACTCAGGAATACGGACAACCCCAAGCGCAGATTGGAGATTAGCTGACTGTGCAGCCCAGCCAACTCCTCCAGACCCACGTCGGAAAAAGACCGGCGCTGTGAGGTTTTCTGCTGCTGAACCTTGCGCAACATGCGTTCGATCAGATCGCTGGCGAGTTTCAGATTGATCGACAATTCAATGATTTCTGCCCAGCGCCGACTGTCCTGGTCGCTGAGGTCTTCACGGGGCATTTGCGCCAGATAGAGCTTGATCGCGCTGTAAAGAGCTTCGACATCATCGGTCAGACGACGCATTTCCTGGGTCACGGCGGTTTGCTTGCCGCGCAGCACATCGAGCATCGCTTCGAGCATGTTGTCGATCAGATCGCCCATGCGCAGGGTTTCCCGCGCCGCATTGGCCAGCGCCAGGCTCGGCGTGTCCAGCGCGGTCGGGTCGAGGTGTCGGGGCTTGGCCATTCCGTTGGCAACCGGCCGCTCCGGCAACAGCCAGGCGCACAGCCTGGCCATGCCTGCGACAGTCGGCACCAGAATCAAGCATCGGACGGTGTTGTAGAGCAGGTGGAAGCCGATGACCGTTTCCTGAGGACTGAAGTCCAGGCCATCGAGCCAGTGTACCAATGGGTTAAGCGCCGGAATGATCAACACCAGGCCAATCAGTTTGTACAACAGGCTGCCCAACGCCACTTGACGCCCGGCGGAGTTCTGCATGCTGGTGCTGAGAAACGCGAGAATGCCGCTGCCGATATTGGCGCCGATCACCAGACCGATGGCCACGGGCAAACTGATGACCTTGGCCCCGGCCAGCGTCGCCGTCAGCAGCACCGCGGCCAGGCTCGAGTAGGAGATCATCGCGAACAATGCGCCGACCAAAGCGTCGACCAGAATGTCGCCGGTCAACGAGGCAAAGATCACCTTCACCCCTTTGGCGTGGGTGATCGGCGCAGCCGCTTCGACGATCAGTTGCAGCGCCAGAATGATCAACCCAAGGCCAATGGCGACCCGGCCCATCTGCCCGAGCCGGGTCTGTTTGCGCGACAGGAAGAAAATCACCCCGACAAAAATCAGCAGCGGCGACAGCCAGGAAAGGTCCAGGGTCAGCACCCGCGCCATCAGTGCCGTACCGACGTCGGCCCCCAACATGGTCACCAGCGCCGGGGTCAACGCCATCAGGCCTTGCCCGACAAACGAGGTGACGAGCATGGCGGTGGCGTTACTGCTCTGGACCATCGCTGTCACCACGATGCCGGCGATAAACGCCAGCCACCGTTTGGACATGTTCTGGCCGATCACATGGCGCAGGTTGGTGCCGTAAACCCGCAGGATGCCGGTTCGGACGATGTGCGTGCCCCAGATCAACAAGGCCACGGCCGATAACAAATTGAGCAGGGTGAGCATAAAGGCCCCCTGTGATGGTCGCGCCCCAGAGGGGCAAATTGACGGTACCGCGCGTTCTTCTACGTTCTGTACTTAAGCTGTAGTTGGCTAACGGTCTGGGCGCCAGCATTGCACAGCTAAAGAGGTGAATGAAACAGAACTGTCATGAAAACTGCGCCGCCCTTGTGGGATCGGGGCTACTCGTGATGGCGGCATTGCTTTCATCACCAATAGGGACTGATCCACCGACCCGGAGGGGGTCAATCGCTGAAATGATCCTTACCCAGTCTTATGTCGATCAGATACTTCGCTGTCTCGGGGTTTCGCTGATCGCAGCGGGCGTAGCATTTGATATGAAGGATCAAGCTGTACTTGTGCGGGATCAACAGGATTACCCCGTCCAGTTGATCGAAGCGTTTGGTCTGAAGTCGATTTTTTTCGCTGAAAACAGTGATCGGGTTTGGTAGCCCGGAGTTCTGGCGCATAGCCACTTCTTGCGGACGCTTTTTTCAGGTCGCAGCTTTATGGTGGCCATGCGCAGGGCCCCTTCGGGGGCGCCGGTTCCAGTACTCCGGTCTACCAACCTGTGTATGGCCACCACCTTCGTTTGGTAGCGAGTGTGAGGGCTCCACGTAACCAGTACTGGAGTTCTATTTATGTTCAAGGTAACGCCCAACCCACCGGACACCGATCCGGTCCCCCACGACTTCCCGCCGCGCAAACCCAGCACCATTTTCCTCATAGACCCCAAGGTCGATAACGAAACCCTGCTTGCACATGCCTGTGAATCGTTGGCGTCAGCCAGCGTGATGGCGAGTGATCTCGCCGGGTTTCTGGGGGGCCCGCAACGCGACACCCTGCTGGGGATTCAGCAGGTGATCATGCTTGGGGAATTGGCAGTGAATCGAGTGCTGGATAACCTCGATCCGCCCGCCAGCCCCTAACCCCTGAACCTTGCGCAAAAAAAATGTGGGAGCGGGCTTGCTCGCGAAGGCGGAGTGTCAGGCAACATTTATGTTGACTGAAAGACCGCTATCGCGAGCAAGCCCGCTCCCACAGGTTTTGCGGTGACGTTGAGGTTATTGGCCAGGAACGTCTTTGCGCAGTTTCACCGGATCTTGCTGTTTCTTCTTTTTCGCGATGGCGGTGCGCATCTTGATGTTGATCGCTTCAACCGCCAGCGAGAACGCCATGGCGAAGTAGACGTAGCCTTTTGGCACGTGCACGTCGAAGGATTCGGCAATCAGCACGGTACCCACGATCAGCAGGAACGACAGCGCCAGCATCTTCAGCGACGGGTGCTTGTCGATGAACTCGCTGATGGTGCCGGACGCCCACATCATCACCAGCACGGCCACGACGATGGCGGCGACCATGACCGGAACGTGCGACACCATGCCCACGGCGGTGATCACCGAATCCAGCGAGAACACGATGTCGATGATCGCGATCTGGATGATGGTATAGAGGAAGTTGCCGCCCTTGCCCGAAGGCTCCTCGTTGGTTTCGTCTTCACCTTCCAGCGCGTGGTACATCTCTTGCGAGCTCTTCCACAGCAGGAACAGTCCACCGAAAAACAGGATCAGGTCTCGCCCGGAAATGCCCTGGCCGAACACCTCGAACAGGTCGGCCGTGAGGCGCATGACCCAAGTGATCGACAGCAGCAACAGGATCCGCGTGACCATGGCCAGGGCCAGACCGAAAATCCGGGTGCGCGCCTGCATGTGCTTGGGCATGCGGCTGACCAGGATCGAAATCATGATGATGTTATCGATACCCAGGACGATTTCCAGGGCGGTCAGGGTAAAGAAGGCAACCCAGATTTCAGGGTTGGTCAGCCATTCCATGTGTATTCCTTTGAGCGAGTGTTAAACCACAAAGGGCCCGGACTTCAAATCGCGAAGCCGGGACCCGTTGTGGCGAGTCTTGGGCTTATAGAGTGCTGAACAGCGGGAAAGTCCCCAACAGCAGAGCAGCAACCAGTATGCACATGCACACAAGCACTGCCCATTTCAGGGTAAAGCGCTGGTGGTCACCGAATTCGATCCCGGCCAGGGCCACCAACAAGTAGGTCGATGGTACCAGCGGGCTCAGCAAGTGGACGGGCTGACCGACGATCGAGGCACGTGCCATTTCAACCGCGGTTATACCGTAATGACTGGCAGCTTCGGCAAGAACTGGCAACACGCCGTAATAAAATGCGTCGTTCGACATGAAAAACGTGAACGGCATGCTCACCAGCGCGGTGATCACGGCCAGGTACGGCCCGAGGAAATCCGGGATGACCGCCAGCAGGCTTTTGGACATCGCGTCGACCATACCGGTGCCGGTCAGGATACCGGTGAAGATACCGGCCGCGAAAATCAGGCCGACCACCGCCAGCACGCTACCGGCGTGGGCCGCGACGCGATCCTTCTGCTGTTGCAGGCAAGGATAGTTGACGATCATTGCAATACTGAACGCCACCATGAACAGCACCGGCAGCGGCAACAGGCCGGCAATCAGGGTGCACATCAGGGCCAGGGTCAGCAAACCGTTGAACCAGATCAGCTTCGGACGACGGGCGTCCGGGAACTGCGAAACGCTGATTTCACTGTGGTCGATTTCATCGCCGGCCAGGTGCAACTCACCCAGTCGAGCACGCTCGCGTTTACCGTAGAAGTAGGCAATCGCCAGGATCGCCACCACACCGGCCAGCATCGCCGGGATCATCGGGACGAAAATGTCCGACGGGTCCACATGCAGGGCGCTGGCCGCACGAGCGGTCGGGCCACCCCACGGGGTCATGTTCATCACGCCACCGGCGAGGATGATCAGGCCGGCCATGATCCGCGGGCTCATGCCGATGCGGCTGTAGAGCGGCAGCATGGCGGCCACGCAGATCATATAAGTGGTCGCGCCGTCCCCATCGAGGGAAACGACGAGCGCCAGTACGGCGGTGCCGACCGAAACTTTCAGCGGGTCGCCCTTGACCAGTTTGAGGATCTTGCGCACGGCCGGATCAAACAGGCCGGAGTCGATCATCAGGGCGAAGTACAGGATGGCGAACATCAGCATCACGCCGGTCGGCGCGAGCTTGGTGATGCCTTCGAGCATCATCGGACCGATCTTCGGGGCAAAACCGCCGAACAGGGCGAAGAGGATCGGGATGATGATCAAGGCAATCAGCGCGGACAGGCGCTTGGTCATGATCAGGAACATGAACGTGATGACCATGGCAAAGCCAAGGAAAGTCAGCATGGGAATACTCCAGGCGTAGCGCGGCTAGGGGAAATGGGCTGGGGTCAGCGCAGAACGGGAAGCACGAGGCGTACGGGCGGAGTAACAGCGAAGCGGCGGGTAGCAAAGGACATCAGGATCACCATTGTTGTTGTTAAATGGACCGAGCGAGCGATAAAACACTCATAGGCCAACCGGTCTGTTGCCGGCAGTGGAGGCGATCCTAATCGGGGAAGCTTTCAGCCAGCTTTCGCGGGTGAAAGCTTTGAGCGGATGGGCGACCGGTCGTCGGAGCGGGTTGCGGCCACCGCGACCATCCGCAGCTCGCGCCAGCCGAGCGGCATAGATGGATCGACAGCCGTTTGCTCTGGCTGCACCTGGACGAACACCTGCCGGGCGAAGCAGCAGAAACGATCTGATCAGAAAATAGACAAGTCCAGTGGCCGGATCGCGCCCATCCAGATTGCGTGCTCGGTGTGGTCGAGCAAATCGTCGCCGGTGTCCGGATGCAGGAACACCACCAGGCCTTTACGGTTGAGTGCCAGCCACGGCAGCACATCACCGATGAGTTCGGGGCCGAACGCGAGTTGGCAGCTCCAGTCCGGATGGGGGCCGACCGGGCGCTCGTGTACGCGGCCCATCTTCAGGCCAAACAACTTTGCCGCCTGTTCACATAACGTTCGCGCCTGATCGATGGTGCTCGCGTCGAAATACACATGGGCGTGATAACCCTTGATCTGGTGCATCGGAATCCCTCTAAACCCGGTCGAACCCTCACCGTTTCCTACAGGTCACACGCCATATACGTAGGAAACAAGGAACTTCAGCCATGAAAAATGCCGAAACCCCTGTGGTAAAAGTGGTGCTTTATGGTGCCATGAGTAGCCTAGGCAGTGCGCTGATGGCTGAAATGCTGCGGCGCCAACATGAAGTAATCGCCATTCTGGACAACCTCACCGCCCTGGCACCACGCCCGGGCCTGCGAACAAAAACCGGCGACCTGTTCGAGGCGGAACGCGTTAAACAAAGTGTGGCGGGCTGCTCGGCGGTCATCTGTTTACTGGACGCACCAGGATTGCCGTTCAACAGCGCATACGTTGAAAGAACCATCGTACCGGGCCCGGTCGAACAAGTACTGGCCGTGGATGCGTTGATCGATGGCATGCAGGCGGCGGGCATTGGGCGGCTGTTTCTGGTGGGTGATTTTGAATTGCTGGACGATCCGGAAATAGACGACCGATTGCAGCGCCACGCCGCCGAAGAAATCCGCGAAGCGCTGCAAAACAGCACGTTGCACTGGACGCTGGTCAATGCGCCGCGCGGCGTCGCCGGCCTGACTATCGAGCACTTCAGCCATGTCAGCAGCAGCCTTGAATCGGGCCTCGCCGAATCCCTGCAACGGTTGAACCGCGTTGCCGTTGGGATTGCCGATGAGCTAAAGCTGAACCTGCACATTGGCGAGCATGTGGGTTTCATCTCGGCGGACACTAAACAGCGATAGAGGGCAATGGCAAACCATTGAGCGATTGCGCGCTACTGGCCTGCTCCTCCATCAACCAGTCCACAAATTGTTGAATCAACACCCTGCGTCGTTTGCGCTCGGGCAGGACCACGTAATAACCCAGCCGGGAAATAACAGTCTCGGCAATTGGCCGACACAATAAATCTTGCAACAGCAAGTTATCCACAAGGTGCCGCCAGCCAATCGCGACGCCTTGTCCGCCAATCGCCGCTTGAATCAATAGCGTGTAATTGTCGAAGCGCAACTGCCCAGGTGCAGGTGCCGACGTTATTCCTAACTCGCGAAAGACACCGCTCCAGTCGAACCAGTTACTGCTGTTTTCACCCCTTAAATGAAGCAGCGGAAATTCCAGCAGCGACTGCGCAGACAACGGTAGGGAACGATCCTTGAGCAACAGCGGACTGCACACCGGAAACACTTCTTCGCTGAATAGCCAATGGCTATCGTCCTGTTTGAATCGTCCGTCGCCAAACAACACCGCCACATCGATATCGGGACGCAGCATGTTGTGGCTGCGTTCACTGGTGACCAGGCTGACGTCCACGTGTGGATTGGCTTTGTGGAAGCGGTGCAGCCGCGGCATCAGCCAATACGCGGCGAAGGCGAAATCGGTGGCGACTTGCAGCACCTCATGTTGCTGTTGTGCGCTTATCGCGCTCAATCCTGCGTCTATATTCTGCAAACCGAGCTGAACCTGCTCGAAAAGAATGGTTCCGGCTTCTGTCAATTCGATGCCCCGATAGATGCGGTCAAACAACCGCGTGCCGAGTTGCTCCTCCAGTCGCTTGATCTGCTGGCTGACTGCCGGCTGCGTGGTGCCAAGCTCCACGGCCGCAGCGGTGAAGCTGCGATGACGGGCGGCCGCTTCAAAGGCTCGCAGCAGATCCAACGACAAATCACCAAGGGCGTCATACATAAGCTGGGCTAATCCTAGTCATTGCCTGGCAGGGGCTTTACCTCAAAGTGCATGGGTAACATGCTCGATTGCAGCACTCTCGCATAAATATTCACTATGGAATGCCGCGATCACATGAAGCGCAAGAACATTCTTTTCATCATGGCCGATCAGATGGCCGCGCCAATGTTGCCGTTCTACGGTCCTTCGCCGATCAAACTACCGAATCTAAGCCGCCTCGCCGCTGAAGGCGTGGTGTTCGACGCCGCTTATTGCAACAGCCCGCTGTGTGCGCCGTCGCGTTTTACCCTGGTCAGCGGTCAGTTGCCGAGCAAGATCGGCGCCTACGACAACGCGGCTGATTTCCCCGCGGATGTTCCAACCTATGCCCACTACCTGCGTCGACTCGGTTACCGCACCGCACTGTCCGGCAAGATGCACTTTTGCGGCCCAGACCAACTCCACGGCTACGAAGAGCGCCTGACCAGCGATATCTACCCGGCAGACTACGGTTGGGCCGTGAATTGGGACGAGCCGGAGGTGCGTCCGACCTGGTATCACAACATGTCGTCGGTGCTGCAAGCCGGGCCGTGCGTGCGCACCAATCAGCTGGATTTCGACGAAGAGGTGGTGTTCAAAGCCCAGCAATACCTGTTCGACCACATTCGCGAAGACGGTGACCAGCCGTTTTGCCTGACCGTTTCGATGACACATCCGCACGATCCGTACACGATCCCCAAGACTTTTTGGGATATGTACGACGATGCCGACATTCCGTTACCCGAAACCCCGGCACAAGGCGACCTCGATCCGCACTCACAGCGTTTGCTCAAGGTTTATGACCTGTGGGAAAAACCGCTGCCTGTGGATAAGATTCGCGACGCGCGCCGTGCCTACTTCGGAGCGTGCAGCTATATCGACAGCAACGTTGGCAAACTCCTGAAAACACTCGAGGAAACCGGCCTGATCGACGACACCATCATTGTCTTCTCCGGCGACCATGGCGACATGCTCGGCGAGCGTGGCCTCTGGTACAAAATGCACTGGTACGAAATGGCCGCCCGTGTGCCCCTGTTGATCAGTGCGCCAGGGCAGTTCGGGGCTGGACGGGTCAGCGCCGCCGTGTCCACCGCTGACCTGTTGCCGACGTTCGTGGAACTGGCCGGTGGCTCGCTGGAGCCAGGTTTGCCGCTGGACGGGCGCTCGCTGGTTTCGCACCTGCAAGGGCAGGGTGGTCACGACGAAGTATTCGGCGAATACATGGCCGAAGGCACCCTTAGTCCGTTGATGATGATCCGTCGCGGCGCTTACAAATTCATCTACAGCGAAGACGACCCTTGCCTGCTCTTCGACGTACACAACGACCCACGAGAACTGGAAGAACTCAGCCAATCGCCGCTACATCGTTCTCTTTTCGAAGAATTTCTCACCGAAGCACGCGCCAAATGGAATATCCCGGCGATTCACCAACAAGTGCTCGCCAGCCAGCGGCGCCGACGTTTCGTTGCCGAGGCGTTGACCATCGGCAAGCTGAAGAGCTGGGATCACCAGCCGCTGGTGGACGCCAGTCAGCAGTACATGCGCAACCACATCGACCTCGATGATCTGGAGCGCAAAGCACGTTATCCACAACCCTGCCAAAACCAATAATGTGAAGGGGAAGTCCATGCAAAAGTTATCCACAGTAATGACGGTCGGGCTTTTGGCTCTGGGCAGCGCTTCGGCCTTTGCCGATCAAAGCTGCGAAACGGTGAAAATGGCCGACCCAGGCTGGAGCGACATCGCCGCGACCAACGCCATCACCGGGTTTCTGCTGGATGGCATGGGCTACAAGGCCAAAGTCGACACCCTCGCGGTGCCGATCACCTTTGGCGGGCTGAAGGATGGCCAGGTCGATGTGTTTTTGGGTAACTGGATGCCGGCGCAGCAGGGCTTCTACGACAAGTTCGTGGCTACCGGCGATGTCACGCAACTGGCAAAAAACCTGGACGGCACTGAATTCACGCTGGCGGTTCCGGATTACGTGTGGGACGCGGGTGTGCATAACTTCTCCGACCTGAACAAATTCGCCGACAAGTTCGACAAGAAGATCTACGGCATCGGCTCGGGCGCGCCAGCGAACATCTCCTTGCAGGAAATCATCAAGAAAAACGACTTCGACATGGGCCAGTGGAAACTGGTCGAGTCCAGCGAGCAGGCGATGTTGGCCGAAGTGTCTCGCGCAGTGAAGAAACAGAAATTCGTGACGTTCCTCGGCTGGACCCCGCACCCGATGAACGTGCAGCTGAAAATGCATTACCTGAAAGGTGGGGAGAAATATTTCGGCGACACCGGCAGCGTGCATACCCTGACTCGCAAGGGCTACGCCGAAGCCTGCCCGAATGTAGGCAAACTGCTGACCAACCTGAGTTTCACCCAGGACATGGAGAACAGCATCATGGCCGAGGTGGTCAACAAGAAAGTCAGCAACGCGGATGCGGCTAAAGCGTGGATAAAAGCCAACCCGGCAGTGCTGGATAAGTGGCTGGATGGCGTGAAGACAGCCGATGGCAAGGAAGCGTTGCCAGCAGTGAAAGCCAAACTCTGAACCAATGGGTGTTGGGGGGCTTTGTGGCGAGGGGGCTTGCCCCTCGCCACAACTATCGCGTCACCCTGCTACCCTTGCGCAAAACCCCATCCGAGAGGACCCATGGCCTTCCCCAGCCGCCATTCACTCTTCCCTTTCCTCAGTTGGTTGCCCCGGCAAACCCGCGCCAGCATCGGGCGTGACCTGATCGTCGGTCTTAGCGGGGCGATTCTCGCGTTGCCACAGTCCATTGCCTACGCACTGATCGCCGGTCTCCCACCGGAATATGGCTTGTACGCTGCGATCATCCCGGTGTTGATCGCGTGCTTGTGGGGTTCGTCGTGGCATTTGATCTGCGGTCCTACGGCGGCGATCTCCATTGTCTTGTTCGCCAGCGTCAGTCCGCTGGCCGTCACCGCGTCTCAGGACTACATCACCCTGATCCTGTTGCTGACGCTCCTGGCCGGGATTTTCCAATGGTTGCTCGGCTTACTGCGTTTCGGCGCACTGGTGAATTTCGTCTCGCATTCGGTGGTGCTGGGTTTCACCCTCGGTGCGGCGGTGGTGATTGCCATCGGGCAATTGCCCAACCTGCTGGGGCTGGACTTGCCCAGCCAGGCCACGGCACTGGACAGTTTCCTGACGCTGTTCAAGCACCTCAGTGCTTTGGATAAACCATCGTTGGTGTTGGGGCTGGCGACGGTCGCAGTCGGCGCGGTGCTGAAAATGTTGCTGCCTCGCTGGCCGACCCTGTTGATCACGCTGGCCCTCGGCGGGCTGCTGGTGTGGCTGTGGCCATCAATGTTCGGTCATGTGAAATTAGTCAGCACCTTTGTCGGGCGCTTGCCGCCGTTCAGCCCGGTGCCGCTGGATCTGGACCTGATCCTGCGTCTGCTGCCGAGCGCGGTGGCGGTGGGCATGCTGGGGTTGGTGACCAGCCTGTCGATTGCCCGCTCATTGTCGGCCCGCTCGCAGCAATTGCTCGACGCCAATCAGGAAATCCGCGCTCAGGGCCTGTCGAACATCGTCGGGGCGTTTTTTTCCGGTTCGCTGTCGGCCGGGTCCTTCACCCGTTCGGGTTTGAGTTATGAAGCCGGCGCCTGCTCCCCGATGGCCGGGGTGTTCTCGGCTGCGTGGGTGGCGCTGTTCGCGATTTTCGGTGCCGGGCTGATCGCTCGCATTCCGATCCCGGCCATGGCCGGCAGCATTCTGCTGATCGCCTGGGGGCTGGTGGACCATCGCGGGATTCGTGCGCTGCTGCGCGTCAGCCGCGCCGAATTCCTGGTCATGGCGCTGACCTGTGTCGCCACGTTGCTGCTGGAGTTGCAGACAGCGATTTATGCCGGTGTGCTCGCCTCGTTGTTCTTCTACCTCAAACGCACCTCACAACCGCGGGTGCAGCACTCTCGCGAAGGCGATGAAGATATTTTGCGGGTCGGGGGTTCGATCTTTTTCGGCGCCAGCCATTACCTGCAAGTGCGCCTGCAACGCCTGCACGGTGCGCGCGTAGTGATCGAGGCGCAGCAGATCAACTTCATCGATTATTCAGGGGTGGAAATGCTGCACCAGGAAGCGCGCCGGCTGCTGAAGCAGGAACGCAGCCTGACGTTGCGACGCGCGCGGCCGCAGGTGGTGGAGGAGTTGAGGAAGCTGGAAGGGGCGGAAAAGTGCCCGATCCGGTTCGAAGACTGAAACAACGCTGTAATGACGAAAGCAGAACCTGTGGCGAGGGGCTTGCCCCCGTTCGGCCGCGAAGCGGTCGTGACTTCTTGGAGGGACGGCTTCGCCGTCCAACGGGGGCAAGCCCCCTCGCCACAAAAAGCCTAGAGCGCGAGCTGGCGGCGCAGTTCGGCCAGCACCGGCGCTGTGTCCGGGCGCACACCGCGCCACAGGAAAAATGCTTCCGCCGCCTGTTCCGCGAGCATGCCCAAACCATCCATCGACACCGCCGCGCCATGTTCCGTGGCCCACCGGCAGAACGAAGTCGGTTCCTTGCCATACATCATGTCGTAGCAAACGGTCTTGCCCGGCTCGATCAAGCTGCTGGCAATCGGCGGCACATCACCCGACAGGCTCGCCGACGTGGCGTTGATGATCAGGTCCACCGACTCCTTTAACCAATCGAACCCGCTGGCCGACACCGGCCCCAGGTCCGCGAACAACTCCGCCAGCAATTCGGCTTTTTCCACCGTGCGGTTGGCGATGATCACCGACGCCGGTTGCTCGGCCAGCAAGGGTTCCAACGCACCACGCACCGCGCCGCCCGCGCCGAGCAGCAGGATGCGTTTACCCTTGAGGCTGAAACCGGCGTTGACCGTCAAATCACGCACCAGCCCGGCGCCGTCGGTGTTATCCCCCAGCAAGCTGCCATCGGCGAGTTTGCTCAAGGTGTTCACCGCACCAGCTCGTTGCGCACGCTCCGTCAGGCTGTCGGCCAGGCGAAAGGCGTCTTCCTTGAACGGCACCGTCACATTGGCGCCCCGACCTTCGCGGAAAAATCCCCGAGCGAAGTCGGAAAAATCATCAAGCGGTGCCAGCGAAGTGCTGTAGTCCAGTTGCTGAGCCGTTTGCTCGGCGAACAAACGATGGATCAATGGCGACTTGCTGTGGCCAATCGGGTTACCGAATACGACGTAACGGTCCATCAGAACTCCTCGTTCAGGCCTCGGCCAACCAATCGCGGTCTTGCAGGAAATACTCGGTCAGGCGTGCTTCTTCGCTGCCCGGTTCGGCTTTCCAGTCGTAGCTCCAGCGCACTTGTGGCGGCAGCGACATGAGGATCGACTCGGTACGCCCGCCCGATTGCAGGCCGAACAAGGTGCCACGGTCGTAGACCAGGTTGAACTCGACGTAACGCCCACGACGGAACTCCTGGAACTCACGCTGCTTGGCGGTGAACGCGTCATTTTTGCGGCGTTGCACGATTGGCAGGTAAGCATCGATATACGCGTCGCCGATGGCGCGCATGAAGGCGAAGCTAGTGTCGAAGTCCCACTCGTTCAAATCATCGAAGAACAGGCCGCCAATGCCACGCGGCTCGTGGCGGTGCTTGATGTGGAAATAGCTGTCGCACCAGGCTTTGTAGCGCGAATAGACGTCCGGACCGAACGGCGCACAAGCCTGCTCGGCGACGCGGTGCCAGTGCACGCAGTCTGCTTCATTGCCGTAATAAGGGGTCAGGTCGAAACCGCCGCCGAACCACCAGACCGGTTCTTCACCTTCTTTTTCAGCGATGAAAAAGCGCACGTTGGCGTGGGAAGTCGGCACATGCGGGTTGTGCGGGTGAATCACCAGCGACACGCCGAGGGCTTCGAAGCCACGGCCGGCCAATTCCGGCCGATGGGCGCTGGCGGAGGGTGGGAGACCGCTGCCAAAGACGTGGGAAAAGTTGACGCCGCCCTTTTCGATCACGGTGCTGTTTTCGATCACTCGCGTGCGACCGCCACCGCCGGCAGGCCGGATCCAGGCGTCTTCGACGAAGGGTGTGCCGCCGTCTTCAGCTTCGAGGGCCGCGCAAATGCGGTCTTGCAGGTCGAGCAGGTAGGCTTTTACGGCCTCGGTGCGGGTTGTCATGTCATCACCTTGAATCGGGCAAAGCTACGCGGTCATCAATGGCCGGCGGCAAATTGCTGCGTAGGATAACACTGCACCTTGCTCCACCGCAGTTGACGAAGATCAGGGTTAGGAGTCCGATAGGGCGCTTGGCAAATGACCTAAGGAGAGTTCTGATGGCAAAGCGAATCCAGTTCCGCGCCCATGGCGGCCCCGAAGTGCTCGAGTACGTCGATTACCAACCCGCTGAGCCCGGCCCCCAACAAGTCCGCGTCGCCAACAAGGCCATCGGCCTGAACTTCATCGACACCTATTACCGCAGCGGCCTCTATCCACCACCCGCCCTGCCGTCGGGCCTGGGTTCGGAAGGCGCGGGCGTCGTCGAGGCGGTGGGCAGCGAAGTGACCCGCTTCAAGGTCGGTGATCGCGTGGCTTACGGCAGCGGCCCGTTGGGCGCCTACAGCGACGTTCACGTCTTGCCCGAAGCCAATTTGATGCTGCTACCGGACGCGATCAGTTTCGAAACGGCGGCCGGGGTGATGCTCAAGGGCCTGACCGTGCAGTACTTGCTGCGTCAGACCTATGAACTCAAGGGTGGCGAAACCATTCTCTTCCACGCCGCCGCCGGAGGTGTCGGTTCGCTGGCCTGCCAATGGGCCAAGGCGCTGGGCGTGAAGTTGATCGGTACGGTCAGCTCGCCGGAGAAAGCCGCGCTGGCCAAGGCCAATGGTGCCTGGGCGACCATCGATTACAGCCATGAAAACGTCGCACAACGCGTACTGGAATTGACCGACGGCAAGAAGGTGCCGGTGGTGTACGACGGTGTCGGCAAAGACACGTGGCTGACCTCGCTCGATAGCGCAGCGCCCCGCGGGTTGGTGGTGAGCTTCGGCAATGCATCGGGTGCGGTGGACGGGGTGAACCTGGGGATCCTGGCGGCGAAGGGTTCGCTGTACGTGACCCGGCCGACGCTCGGGACTTACGCCAACAATGCCGAGAACCTGCAGCGGATGGCGGATGAGCTGTTTGAGATGATCATCAGCGGGAAGCTGCACGTGGACATCAGTCACACGTATCCGCTGGCTCACGCGGCGAAGGCGCAGACCGAGTTGTCGGCGCGGCGCACGACCGGCTCGACTGTTTTGTTGCCTTGACGGACGCCATCGCGAGCAAGCTCGCTCTCACAGGGTATTTGTGATCAACACATAACCACTGTGGGAGCGAGCTTGCTCGCGATTGGCAGCGCCGCGGTGTCAGCCCTGACGCACAACGTGGCCGGTCGCCAGATCCCGGATAACGCTCGGATTCTTGCGCCCCCCCAGGTTCCCGCCCAACACCAAATCCAGCTGCCCACGGAAATACTGCTCCACGCGAATCCGCGTCCGCGCCGCCGGCCGTCCCTGCGGATTGGCCGAGGTCGACACCAGCGGCCCGACAATCGCGCACAAATCCCGTACCAGCGGATGATCGCTGACTCGCAACGCCACGGTTTCATGCACCCCGGTGATCCACTGCGGCAGCAGGTTCTGATGCGGCACCAGCCAGGTGTTCGGTCCCGGCCAGGTGCTGGCCATGCGGTCCATCCACAGCTCAGGGAAGTCTTCGAAGAGGAAGTCGAACTGCCGGATGTTGTCGGCCACCAGAATCAGCCCCTTACCCACAGACCGACCCTTGAGCATCAGCAGACGCTCAACCGCTTCTTCGTCCCACGGGTCGCAACCCAGCCCCCAGACCGCTTCGGTTGGATAGGCAATCACCGCCCCTGCGCGAACGGCTTGCGCGGCTTGTTGCACACGCCAACTGTTGACCATGAAAAACTCTCCGGAATAAGGCTCTGCGCAGTTTACCGATCTTCCTTATAAAACCTAGCTCACCCGCGCAAACCAGCGACCGCTTTCGCAAACGGCGCGGCCCTCCATTTCCAGTTCGGTCAGCGCCGCCAGCACTTTGGGCAAGGCCCAGCCGCTGGTGACGGACAACGCTTCGCTGGTGTGCGGGGCCGCGTGCAACAGCATGAGCAGCGGATGGGTCACCGCAGGTGCCTCGATGGACAACGGCAATTGTTGCCAGCCGCGCAAGGCTTCGAGGATATGTTCGATGGTTTCCACCAGCGTCGCGCCGTCCCGGATCAACTGGTGACAGCCTTTGGCGCCGGGATGATGGATCGAACCAGGAATCGCATACACCTCCCGACCTTGCTCTGCCGCCAGCCTCGCGGTGATCAGCGAACCGCTCGCCACACTCGCCTCAACCACCAGCACACCCAGCGACAAACCGCTGATGATTCGATTGCGCCGGGGGAAGTTGCTGGCGGTAGGGCCGGCGTCCAGCGGGAACTCCGAAAGCACCGCACTGCCCGACGCAATCATGGCGTCGGCCAGTCGTCGATTGCGCTGTGGATAAAACTTTTCAAGTCCCGTGCCAAGTACACCGACCGTCCGCCCGCCCACATCCAGTGCAGCTTGATGCGCGGCCGCATCAATGCCCAGCGCCAGACCGCTGGTGATGACAAAACCGGCGCCCGCCAGGCTGCGGGAAAATGCGGCAGCGGTGTCCATTCCCGGCCGTGAAGCGCGGCGACTGCCGACCATCGCCAGTTGCGGTTTTTCCAGAATCCCCGGATCGCCCGCCACGAACAACAGCGGCGGGGCGTCGTTGATTTCCGCCAGCAACGCCGGGTACTCAGGCTGGTCCCACATCAGTAAATGCTGGCCCGGACGCTCTAGCCAGGCCAATGCGTGGCTGGCGCCATCGCGCACTTCGTTGGCGCGACGAGCCTCGGCGCACGCCAATGGCAAACCCAACGAACGCCAGGCACTGGCCGGCGCGCTAATGGCTTTGGACGCGGAACCGAAGGCTTCAAGCAGCTTTTTGAATCGCGCTGGGCCGAGTTCCGGCAAACGGTGCAAACGTAAACGTGCTTCCAGCTCCGCAGGGGAAACCGGTGTAACGGCAGGCAGCGACATGGATCATCCTTGATCGTTATGAGCCCCGTTCAAACGGGAATAAGCTGTGGATAACTCTGTTGGTAACTTGTGGAGCTGGCTAAGGATTTCGCACCTTGTCCATGATGGCCAGCGAGCGCGAAGCGTTGAGCACCAGCCCGTAGCTGAGCTTGTCGTAGGTGCGGAAAACCATCAGCAGGCCGGCCTGCTCATCAGGGATTTTCAGCGGCTGGCCAGTGATCCGGTCGCGCACGGTTTCGCCGGTTTTCATCACCACCAGCACGTTGCCTTCGACGAGGCCATCACGTTGCCCCTTGTTCAGCGTGACCACATCCAGCGCGCCGATCTGCGTCACCCCGCGCGGTACATCGATGATCAGCCCGTTGACCGGGGTTTTCGGCGCGCTGGGCATGAAGGTCGAGTTGATCGAGCGTTCTTCACCGCTGAACAAGCGGTCGCCGAGGCGCACTTCCTGGGTCGTGCGCTGCAAGGCGAGGGTGGCGACATCACCTTCCGTGGCGACAATCTCGCCGCCACCGATGTCGTCGGCGTTGATCCCCAAAAACTCTTTGGTCTCGGGGTCGGTGTAGACCTTGCCCTGACGGAAGATCCCGTAAACCGGCTGATCGGGGTCGAAATGACCTCGGGCAAAGATGCGGTCGCCCATGCCGCTCAGTACGCGCTCGGCATCGCCGGCGACGACGTAAGGCGCCTCGTTGAAATCCTCGACCTTGTCGACGATGCGGTTACTCAGCAAAAAGCTGTTGATCGAACGCAGCGGAATGCTCGGGATGGCTTCGGCCACCGGGGAGCTGCGCACACTTGGCGAGAGCTTGAGGGTGCCGCGCGATACGCCGCGATTGAGCGTCAGGTGCGGCTGGCCGTTGACGTAGACCAGCGCCAGCGAGTCGCCGGGGTAGATGATATTGGGGTTTTCGACTTGCGGATTGGCTTGCCACAGCTCGGGCCATTGCCACGGCTGGCGCAAGTATTTACCGGAGATGTCCCAGAGCGTGTCCCCCGCAACCACTGTGTATCGCTGTGGAAAACCTTCCTTGAGTTGCACTTGCCCGTGCGCCACACCGGCCGAAGCCAGAAGGAGCAAGGCGAGTAGTGATTTCCTCATGCGGTGAATCCCTTTATTATGTGCGTTCGCGTAAAACGCCAGAGCCTTCGTGGCTCGCTCCCCGTGCTTTACTAAGAAAAGGGAGCTACGTTTTACAACGGTAGCCTGCATCTTCGGACCCGCCAGGCCATCGACCCGACTTTCCTCACATGTGCAGCAATCAAGCTTATGGCCATTTTAGACATCCTCGAATTCCCCGACTCGCGCCTGCGCACTATTGCCAAACCTGTGGCCGTAGTGGACGACGAAGTGCGTCAGTTGGTCGATGACATGTTTGAAACAATGTATGAAGCGCCAGGCATCGGCCTCGCCGCGACCCAGGTCAACGTGCACAAACGTATCGTGGTGATGGACCTCTCCGAAGATCGCAGCGAACCACGGGTGTTCATCAACCCCGAGTTCGAGACCCTGACCGACGAGATGGAGCAATACCAGGAAGGCTGCCTCTCGGTGCCGGGCTTCTACGAAAACGTCGATCGCCCACAGAAGGTCAGGATCAAGGCTCTGGACCGCGACGGCCAGCCTTACGAACTGATTGCCGAAGGCCTGCTCGCGGTGTGCATCCAGCATGAATGCGACCACCTGAATGGCAAATTGTTCGTCGACTACCTGTCCAATCTCAAACGCGACCGAATCAAGAAGAAACTGGAAAAGCTCCATCGCCAGAACGCTTGATGCCCTCCTTTCAAAGGCTTGCTGCGGCAAGCCTTTTTCTTTTGCGACTGCTTTGTAATAGAGAGCTTCCATGACTCAGCCACTGCGCATCGTCTTTGCCGGCACCCCGGAATTCGCCGCCGAACACCTCAAGGCCCTGCTCGACAGCCCTTACGAGATCGTCGCGGTCTACACCCAACCGGACCGTCCGGCGGGTCGTGGGCAAAAGCTGATGCCGAGCCCGGTCAAGCAGTTGGCGCTGGAAAACAATATCCCGGTGTTGCAGCCGCCGACCCTGCGCAACGAAGACGCTCAGGCCGAACTGGCCGCGCTCAAGCCAGACCTGCTGGTGGTGGTCGCGTACGGCCTGATCCTGCCGCAAGTGGTGCTGGATATTCCGCGCCTGGGTTGCATCAACAGCCACGCATCCCTGCTGCCACGCTGGCGCGGGGCGGCGCCGATCCAGCGCGCCGTCGAAGCGGGCGACAGTGAAAGCGGCGTGACCGTGATGCGCATGGAACTGGGCCTGGACACCGGGCCGATGTTGCTCAAAGTCGCCACGCCGATCAGCGCTGACGACACAGGTGGCAGCCTGCATGATCGTCTGGCAGAGATGGGCCCACCGGCGGTGATTCAGGCGATTGGCGGCCTCGCCGCTGGCACGCTGGAAGGCGAAGTGCAGGACGATAGCCTCGCCACGTATGCTCATAAATTGAACAAGGACGAAGCGCGCATCGACTGGACCCGTCCAGCGGTTGAGCTGGAACGTCTGGTTCGCGCCTTCAACCCATGGCCGATTACCCACAGCACGCTGAACGGCGAAGCGCTGAAAGTGTTGGCCGCGAGCCTCGCTGAAGGGAAGGGCGCGCCAGGGGAAATCCTCAGCGCCAGCAAGGACGGCTTGCTCGTCGCTTGCGGTGAGCAAGCGCTGTGCCTGACCCGTCTGCAATTGCCCGGTGGCAAGGCGCTGAACTTCAGCGATCTGTTCAACAGCCGTAAAGAGAAGTTCGCCGTCGGCACTGTGCTCGGTCAAACGGTGGACGCTCAATGAACCCGCGTCTGGCCGCCGCCAAGGCACTCGCCGCTGTTCTGAGCGGAAAAGCCTCGCTCAACAGTTCTCTGCCGACACAAATGGACAAGGTTGAAGATCGCGATCGCGGCTTCACTCAGGACCTGGCGTTCGGCACTGCACGCTGGCAGCCTCGTTTGTCGGCGTTGGCGGCCAAACTGCTGCAAAAGCCCTTCAAGGCTGCCGATGCGGACGTCGAAGCGCTGTTGCTGGTCGGCCTCTATCAACTGCTCTACACCCGCGTTCCGGCCCACGCCGCCATCGGTGAAACGGTCGGTTGCGCGGACAAGTTGAAAAAACCTTGGGCCAAAGCCTTGCTCAATGCCGTGTTGCGCCGCGCTCAACGTGAAAGCGAAGCGCTGCTGGCCGAGCTGGAACACGACCCGGTGGTGCGTACCGCGCACCCACGCTGGCTGCAAAAATCCCTGAAGGCATTCTGGCCCGAGCAATGGGAAGCCATTTGCACCGCGAACAACGCGCACCCGCCGATGATTCTGCGGGTCAACCGTCGCCATCACACTCGCGACGCCTACCTTGCTTTGCTCAGCGAAGCCGGGATCGCCGCGACGCCGTGCGTCTACAGTCAGGACGGCATCATCCTCGAAGCCGCCGCCGACGTGCGCAGCCTGCCAGGCTTCGCCGAAGGCTGGATCAGCGTGCAGGACGAGGCGGCGCAACTGGCCGCCGACCTGCTCGACTTGGCGCCGGGCCAACGGGTGCTGGACGCCTGCTGCGCTCCGGGCGGCAAGACCTGCCATATCCTTGAAGCCGAGCCAAAACTGGCCGGCGTCGTCGCGGTGGACCTTGAAGCCAAGCGTCTGGTGCGGGTGCGCGAGAACCTTGCCCGTCTGGGTCTCAGCGCCGAACTGATCGCCGCCGATGGTCGCGACACCCAGACCTGGTGGGACGGCAAACCGTTCCAGCGCATCCTGCTGGACGCGCCGTGCTCGGCCACAGGCGTCATCCGTCGTCACCCGGACATCAAACTGACGCGCCAACCCGACGACATCGCCGCACTCGCCGTGCTGCAAGGCGAATTGCTCGACGCCCTGTGGATAACGCTGGAAGTGGGCGGCATCTTGCTTTACGCCACCTGCTCCACGCTGCCGACGGAAAACACCGAAGTCATCGAAGCCTTCCTCGCCCGTACGCCGGGCGCCCGGGAACTCGACCTCGCTACGGCGGCCGGCATCAAGCAACCGCATGGTCGCCAATTGCTGGCCCAGGAAGGTGGCCACGACGGCTTTTATTACGCCAAGCTGATCAAGATTGCCGCTGCGCGGTGTTAAACGGATTTGATGGAGTGACTGGATGAAAATCATCATCCTCGGTGCGGGGCAGGTCGGCGGTTCGCTGGCGGAACATCTGGCCAGCGAAGCGAACGACATCACGGTGGTCGACACCGACGGCGAACGCCTGCGCGACCTGGGTGACCGCCTGGACATCCGCACCGTACAGGGCCGCGGCTCACTGCCGACGGTATTGCGCCAGGCCGGCGCGGACGACGCCGACATGCTGGTGGCCGTGACCAACAGCGACGAAACCAACATGGTGGCCTGTCAGGTTGCCCACACGCTGTTCCACACGCCGACCAAAATCGCTCGCGTGCGCGAAGCGGCGTACCTCACGCGCTCAGAGTTGTTCGATAACGACGCGATCCCGGTGGATGTGCTGATCAGCCCGGAACAAGTAGTCACCAACTACATCAAGCGCCTGATCCAGCATCCGGGCGCCTTGCAGGTGATCGACTTCGCTGAAGGCAAAGCGCAACTGGTCGCGGTGAAGGCGTATTACGGCGGACCGCTGGTGGGCCAGCAACTGCGCCAATTGCGCGAACACATGCCGAATGTCGAAACCCGGGTTGCCGCGATTTTCCGCCGTGACCGGCCGATTCTGCCGCAGGGTGACACCGTCATCGAGGCGGACGACGAAGTGTTTTTTATCGCCGCCAAGGACAATATCCGCGCGGTGATGAGCGAAATGCGCCGGCTGGATGAAACCTACAAGCGCATCGTCATTGCCGGCGGCGGGCAGATCGGTGAGCGACTGGCCGAGGCCATCGAAAGCCGTTATCAGGTGAAGATCATCGAGATGAACCCGGCCCGCTGCCGTCATCTCTCGGACACCCTCGACAGCACCGTGGTGTTGCAAGGCAGCGCGTCAGACCGCGATTTATTGATGGAAGAGAACATTGCCGACGCCGATATCTTCCTGGCCCTGACCAACGATGACGAAGCCAACATCATGTCTTCGCTGCTGGCCAAGCGCCTGGGCGCGAAGAAGGTGATGACGATCATCAACAACCCGGCGTACGTGGATCTGATTCAGGGCGGCGACATCGACATCGCCATCAGCCCGCAACTGGCGACCATCGGCACCTTGCTGGCACACGTACGGCGTGGCGATATCGTCAGCGTGCATTCATTGCGCCGGGGCGCGGCAGAGGCCATCGAAGCGATTGCCCATGGTGATGCGAAGTCGAGCAAGGTCATCGGCAGGGCGATCGAGAACATCGGTCTGCCGCCGGGAACGACGATTGGCGCGATCATTCGTGATGAGGAAGTGATCATTGCGCATGACGATACGGTGATCGAAACGGGCGACCATGTGATTTTGTTCCTTGTGGATAAAAAGCATATTCGGGATGTGGAGAAGCTGTTTCATGTGGGATTGAGCTTCTTCTGATCCGGCATTTGCACTGGACAGACTGGCCCGTTCGCGAGCAAGCCCGCTCCCACATTTGATTTGTGATCGCCACAAAACCAATGTGGAAGCGGGCTTGCTCACGAAGGCGGTCTTCCAGAGAAAAATCCCTCCCCTGATTCACCTCATAAAGGAATCCACCCGATGCTCGAATCCCTGGAAAAAATGCTCGCCAAGGGTGTGGATAACTCATTGCTGCGCTTCGGCTTGGGCAAGGGTTATCTGGATCTCGGGGAAAACACCAAAGCGGCCGAGCATTTCCAACGCTGTGTTGAATTCGATCCGAAGTATTCAGCGGCGTGGAAGCTGTTGGGCAAAGCCCATCTGGCGCAGGAAGATTTCGCGGCTGCCCGTCAGGCATGGGAACAAGGTCTGGAAGCCGCCCGCGCCCATGGCGACAAACAGGCAGAGAAGGAAATGGCGGTGTTTCTGAAGAAACTGGAGCGCAATGCTCACTGATCAGAGGTAACGCAGGTCTATCCCGTCGGCATCGACCTGAATCACTTCCATGCGCACACGCGGCGCCCCTGTGGGTAAGTCCTGCACTTGTCCATACACCACTGCGCCTTTAGTCAACGACGACAGCCGCGGATGCTTGACGTAGACACCCGTTGGCGACAGGTGACGGGTCTGGCCCAGGCATTCGCCGAAGCTTTCATTGCTGATCTTGATGCGAAATGATTTGCGGTGTTCGGACATCTGCTGCGCCCTTTAATGAACAGCTGTGGATAACCCTGACCCCAGAATTATCCACAGATCATGCCAACCTGATCAATACCAGCGTTCTTCACCCGGTGGACGCTTCTTGAAGCGCTTCATGCTCCACATGTACTGGCTGGGATAAGCCCGCACATAACGCTCGACCACCTGGCTCATGGCCGCGCAGGACGTCTCGGTATCGGTGCTGTACATGGCTTCTGGCGCCGCTTCCAGGATCACTTTGTACCCGGAACCGTCCGGCAACCGCAGGGCATGCAGGAACACGCCAACCGCTTTGCCGCCAGCGAGCATGTTCGGCACGAACTTGCTGGTCAGGGCCTGAGTGGCGAAGAAGGGCACGAAGACCCCGGCGGATTCGGCCGGTTCCGGGTCAGCGGGAATGCCCACTGCACCACCTTTGCGCACTTCCTTGATGACGCTGAGGATGCCTTCCTTGGTGGAAGCCGCCACCCGGTTGCCCAATTGCACCCGCTGTTTGCGCAGCAATTCATCCACAGCCTTCAACTTCGGAGGCCGGTAGAAAATGATCGGTTTGCACTGGTTGCAATAGAAGTGGTTCAACACTTCCCAATTGCCCAGGTGGCTGGTGATACCCACGACCCCTTTGCCGGAGGCGAGGGCGTCCTTCAAGACGTCGAGGCCTTCGACTTCGCGCACCAGGTCGATGGAACGCTGGGCCGGCCAGATCCAGGCGCAGGCGCTTTCGGTCAGGGATTTGCCGATGTCTTTCAGGCTCTGGCCCACCAGACGTTCACGCTCGGCGGGGTCCATCTCGGGGAAACACTTGGCCAGGTTGATCCGCACCACGTCGCGGGAACGGTTCGGGGTTTTCCACATGGCCCAGCCAATCGCCGAGCCCACGGCCTGCACGGCCCGCCACGGAAGCAAGGCAAACAGCCGCAGAGCGCCTACCAGCAAGGCGCCTTTAAACTTATCCACAGGTCACTCCTGATTTTGTGCTGTGCGCAAGGCGGCTATTCTAACCGCCGTTCGCCAAGGTCGCGTAACGATCACAATCCTGGGTGTGGTCCATGACCATGCCGGAGGCCTGCATCAGCGCGTAACAAATGGTCGGTCCGACAAACGTGAAGCCGGCCTTTTTCAGGCCTTTGCTCATCTCTACCGCCACTGGCGTGACCGCCGGGACTTCGGTGCGATCCTTGAAATGATTGATCACGGGCGTGCCGCCAACGAAAGACCAGAGAAACGCCACCGGGTCTTCCAACGCCAGCCAGGCCTGGGCGTTGCGCCGGGCGGCATTGAGTTTGAGGCGGTTGCGGATAATGCCCGGATCGAGCATCAATTCATCGATTTCCGCGTCGCTCATCTGCGCCACGCGCTGTACGTCGAAGCCGAACAACACCTCGCGATAACGCTCACGTTTACGCAAGACCGTGATCCATGAGAGGCCGGCCTGGAACCCTTCGAGCAAAAGCAACTCGAACAATCCCTGCGCATCGCGTAGCGGCGTGCCCCACTCCTGGTCGTGATAAGCCATGTACAGCGGATCTTCGGAACACCAAAAGCAGCGTGGCATAAGGCTCCAGGGGGCGTGCGCAGCAATGAATCGGGTATACTCCCGCTCTTTAAATCGCAGCCCAAGAAACAGGTGAATTTCGTGAGCCAGCCTACGCCAGCCGTGCGTACCTTCCAAGACTTGATCCTCGCGCTCCAGCAATACTGGGCCGAGCAAGGTTGTGTGGTACTTCAGCCCTACGATATGGAAGTAGGCGCCGGCACTTTCCACACTGCCACATTCCTGCGTGCCATTGGCCCGGAAACCTGGAACGCCGCTTATGTGCAGCCCAGTCGTCGCCCGACTGACGGCCGCTACGGCGAAAACCCGAACCGTCTGCAGCACTACTACCAGTTCCAGGTGGTGTTGAAGCCGAACCCGGACAACTTCCAGGAACTGTACCTGGGCTCCCTCAAGCACGTCGGCCTGGACCCGTTGGTCCACGACATTCGCTTTGTTGAAGACAACTGGGAATCGCCGACGCTGGGCGCCTGGGGCCTGGGCTGGGAAGTCTGGCTCAACGGCATGGAAGTAACGCAGTTCACTTACTTCCAGCAAGCGGGCGGCATCGAGTGCTACCCGGTGACCGGCGAGATCACCTACGGTCTGGAGCGTCTGGCCATGTACCTGCAAGGCGTGGACTCGGTCTACGACCTGGTCTGGGCTGACGGCCCGTTCGGCAAGGTGACCTATGGCGACGTGTTCCACCAGAACGAAGTGGAGCAGTCCACCTACAACTTCGAACACGCCAACGTCGAGAAGCTGTTCGAACTGTTCGACTTCTATGAAAGCGAAGCCAAGCGCCTGATCGAACTCGATCAGCCATTGCCGTTGCCGAGCTATGAAATGGTGTTGAAGGCCTCCCATACCTTCAACCTGCTGGATGCGCGCCGGGCGATCTCGGTAACTGCGCGTCAGCAATACATTCTGCGTGTGCGCACCCTGGCGCGTTCCGTTGCGCAAGCCTACCTGCTGGCTCGCGCCAAGCTGGGCTTCCCGATGGCGACCCCGGACCTGCGTGATGAAGTACTGGCCAAGCTGGAGGCTGCACAATGAGTGCTCTGGATTTTCTGGTTGAACTGGGCACTGAAGAACTGCCACCCAAAGCCCTGAACACCCTGGCCGAGGCGTTCCTCGCCGGTATCGACAAGGGCCTGCAAGCCGCCGGCCTGAACTACGAGACCAAAACCGTCTACGCCGCGCCGCGTCGCCTGGCCGTGCTGATCACCTCGCTGGCCACCCAGCAACCGGATCGCAGCATCAACCTCGATGGCCCGCCACGTCAGGCCGCGTTCGATGCCGAAGGCAACCCGACCCAGGCAGCACTGGGTTTTGCCAAGAAATGCGGCGTCGAGCTGAGCGAAATCGATCAGAGCGGTCCGAAACTGCGCTATAGCCAAAGCATCGCCGGCAAGCCGACCGCGAGCCTGCTGCCGACCATCGTCGAAGATTCGCTGAACGACCTGCCGATCCCGAAACGCATGCGTTGGGGCGCTCGCAAGGAAGAATTCGTTCGTCCGACCCAATGGCTGGTGATGCTACTCGGTGATCAAGTCATCGACTGCACCATCCTCGCGCAAAAGGCTGGCCGCGATTCCCGTGGTCACCGTTTCCATCACCCGGAAAACGTGCGCATTACTTCGCCGGCCAATTACCTGGCCGACTTGCGTGCCGCTTATGTTCTGGCCGATGCCAACGAGCGTCGCGACATCATCAGCAAGCGCACCGAAGAACTGGCCACCCGTCAGGAAGGCACGGCGATTGTTCCGCCGGCGCTGCTCGACGAAGTGACTGCGCTGGTTGAATGGCCAGTGCCGCTGGTGTGCTCGTTCGAAGAGCGTTTCCTCGACGTACCGCAGGAAGCGCTGATCACCACCATGCAGGACAACCAGAAGTATTTCTGCCTGCTGGATGCCGACG